>NZ_AEWI01000013.1 GCF_000191885.1 Anaerophaga thermohalophila DSM 12881 | reverse complement strand
CTAACGGTTGTTCAGTTACCGGAACAACCAATGTTGTTGTGAGTGATCCTGTCATTGATAATATAGATAACAGCGGTACTGTATGTGAAGGTTCAGATGTTACATTGAGTGTTAGTGTTTCGGGAGGGATTACGCCCTATAGCTACTTATGGAGCGGCCCTGACGGTTTCAGCAGCACGGCTCAGAATCCGACCATCCCGAATGTCACGCTGGCCAATGGGGGTGCTTATGATGTTACAGTGACCGATGCCAATGGGTGTATTGTTAATGGCAGCACTACAGTTACAGTAAACGAAAATCCGGTAATAGACGCTATTTCCAATGATGGCCCGGTTTGTGAAAGCGGTACGGTTAATTTATCTGTCACTATCATAGGTGGTTCAGGCCCATATACCTATTCATGGACAGGCCCCAATGGATTTACCAGTACTGATGAAGACCCTGTTCTGTCTGATATAACTCTTGCCGATGCCGGAAGCTATGATGTTGTCGTCACCGATGCCAATGGCTGTGGTTCAGCGACAGGTAGTACCACTGTTGTAGTGAATGAAAATCCTGTAATAGATAATATTGAAAACGACGGCCCTGTATGTGCAGGAGGGACTGTAAACTTATCTGTTACAGTCTCAGGTGGCACTTCTCCTTATTCTTATTTGTGGAGCGGCCCTGATGGTTTCAGCAGCACGGCTCAGAATCCGTCGGTAACCAATGTCACGCTGGCTAATGCCGGCGATTATGATGTGGTTGTTACCGATGCTAACGGTTGTTCAGTTACCGGAACAACCAATGTTGTTGTGAGTGATCCTGTCATTGATAATATAGATAACAGCGGTACTGTATGTGAAGGTTCGGATGTTACATTGAGTGTTAGTGTTTCGGGAGGGATTACGCCCTACAGCTACTTATGGAGCGGCCCTGACGGTTTCAGCAGCACGGCTCAGAATCCGACCATCCCGAATGTCACGCTGGCCAATGGGGGTGCTTATGATGTTACAGTGACCGATGCCAATGGGTGTATTGTTAATGGCAGCACTACAGTTACAGTAAACGAAAATCCGGTAATAGACGCTATTTCCAATGATGGCCCGGTTTGTGAAAGCGGTACGGTTAATTTATCTGTCACTATCATAGGTGGTTCAGGCCCATATACCTATTCATGGACAGGCCCCAATGGATTTACCAGTACTGATGAAGACCCTGTTCTGTCTGATATAACTCTTGCCGATGCCGGAAGCTATGATGTTGTCGTCACCGATGCCAATGGCTGTGGTTCAGCGACAGGTAGTACCACTGTTGTAGTGAACGAAAATCCTGTAATAGATAATATTGAAAACGACGGCCCTGTATGTGCAGGAGGGACTGTAAACTTATCTGTTACAGTCTCAGGTGGCACTTCTCCTTATTCTTATTTGTGGAGCGGCCCTGATGGTTTCAGCAGCACGGCTCAGAATCCGTCGGTAACCAATGTCACGCTGGCTAATGCCGGCGATTATGATGTGGTTGTTACCGATGATAACGGTTGTCCAGTTACCGGAACAACTAACGTTGTGATTAACGAACTCCCAACAGTTACTCTCGACGATGCTTCCACTTGTGACGGACAGGATATAACTTTAATAGCTTCATCGTCGGGAGGAAGCGGTAATTATGTTAATTATGTGTGGTACAACGGAGTTGGTAATGTTATTGCCAGTGGTGCATCCAATCAATTGACACTTACAGGAACTGACGTTGAACTTACAAATGATGGTGCTGCTTATAGTGTAACTGTTGAAGATAACAATGGCTGTATCAGTGCACCTGACGATATGATACTGACCGTCAATGAAAACCCGATTGTTATAATCTATCCCGGCGATCCGGAAATGAATATTTGTGCCGGAAATGACCTTGTGCTTGATGCAAATGCAACGGGAGGTAGTGGCTCATATTCATATCTTTGGGAATTGCCCGACGGGTCAACTATGACCGGTCAGCAAATTACAATTCCGGCTGTTACCGTCTCAAACGACGATGGTGTTTATACGGTAACTGTTACCGATGGTGTTTCCTGTTCAGGAACAGCACAAATAGATGTTCATGTCATAGAACTTACTGCTACCTTTTCTGCTTCGACAACCGCCGTTTGTGAAAACAACAAGGAGATTACATTTACTGCCGGCGGTGGAGAGCAGTACGAATTCTTCCGGTACGACAGTAATGCGGGTACGTGGAGCTCTGTTCAGGGGCCCGATGCCAATGATGTGTATGTAACCGATCAGCTTAATGACGGTGATCAGGTTTATGTTCATGTATTTGGAAGTGGCTGTGACGATATTTCTGATACAATTGATATTACTGTAAGAGAAAATCCGACCATCAGTTTTAATCCTGGGAATTTAACAGAAGTCTGCGAAGAAGAACAAATTGTTATTATGGTTCAGGCCAGTGGCGGTGATGGAAACTATACATACGAATGGTATCAGGATGGAACGCTTATTCCGGGGGTAAGCACCCACTCATATACTATTAATAATGCTTCCCTTTTCAATGCAGGCAATTACGAGGTTATTGCCATTGATGATAACGGAAATGGCTGTCCGAGTAATGCCATTGATGAAGATGTCGTTGTACACCCATTGCCGGCAGTTGATCTCGTAGCTGATCCACCTTCTGCACTGGAGGGGACGGAAGTTACCTTCACAGCAAATGGTAGTGGTGGCGATACTTTCAAATTCTTTATTAACGATGATGAAAAACAATACGGAACAAGTAATACATTTACAACCAATGCATTAGCAGATGGTGATTCTGTCAGTGTTCAGGTATTCAGTAGTTTTGAATGTCGCACCGATGACTATTTGATAATGAGTGTCTATGAAGGGGTTGATTTACCAATTGTAGTTGGAGTTAATAAAGAATACTGTGAAGGAACAGGAGGTGCTACGGTTGAAGTAACCAATCCGCAATTGGATATTACTTATGAAATTGTTTTGGAGGATGAAAGTGCCACCGCTTATTCTTCAATTATTTATGATGGAACTAATCAGGTTATATGGAATAATGTTCTGGATGCTGATCCTCCGAACGGCACCAATTACAGGGTTAAAGCTTACCGTGCGGCTGTGCCTTCGGAGTATGAGTTGAGTGAGTCGTTCGAGATCACAGAACATCCAAGACCCGATGTATATACAATGACAGTAGATGGTAGCCCGGTTTCTTTACCCGATGGCGACACTGCATCTGATTGTAATGCCGGCACTGGTTATGTTATTGGTCTTGAAAATTCATGGGGAGCAGATACGTACGAGTTGGTATTTAATGGTTCACAGGTACTTGAAACTAAGCCGGGCGGTGTTATTCCATTTGTTTTCGATAACAGTTACAGTTATGTTGGAACTTATACCATCAGGGCAATTGCCGGTTTTGGTTGTAGTGCCATGATGGAAGGCAGTTTTACCATCGAGGGTGATGAGCTACAATTATTTGATTTGCAGACTGAAAACGATGGTCGTTACTGTGAAGATGATCCGGATGGTGTAGAGCTTTCTCTTTCCGGTTCGGAAAGTGGGGTAGAATATATTGTTCTTCAGGATGGCAGTCCTGTTGATACCATAACCGGAAACGGAAATGCGCTGGTTTTAGGTAATTATCAACAGGTTGGTTCCGAGGCTACTACTTATTCGGTTGTTGCTTACTCTTCGGGAGGTTGTCCTTATCTGATGAATAATAGTATTGATGTTGAAGAAGTTACCTTACCGGATGCCGGTAATTTAGCAGTTTCAAATGGCGGTCATTATTGTGAAGGAGGTCAAGGTGTACATCTTACTTTGGAAAATCAGGAAGAAGGATTAACCTATTATCTTATTTATGAAAGCAATAATACCGTTGCTGTACATCACGGAGTGAGTGGCGGGGGAAATGTTAATTTTGTAAATGATACGGACGGAACAGAATGGTTCACCTCTGAAGGCGATTATTATGTTATATCAGAAACTAATGATCTGGGATGTGTTTCATCTGAAAGTAACTCAGTAACTGTTGAGACAGACCCATTGCCAGAGGATAGACCAATACTTGGAGAATTGGGTTTTTGCCCTGGTGGTGGGACTAATTTGTATATTGAAGATTCCCAAAACGACGTTGAATATCAATTGTTTGATGTTGTTGATGATGTCTCTTATGGGAGTGCTGTAAGTGGCAATGGCTCAACATTAAGTTTTGCTGTCACAGATAGCTCGTCATACACGATTTTGGCAACTAATACTTCCACCGGATGCGCCAGAAACTTTGAAGATACAGTTAAAGTTGTAGAGTATGATGTACCTGATGCTACGTTGAGTATGGTTGTTGATAGTGTAGTGATTTCAGGGAATCCTTGTGCACCGAAAGAAGCTATTGTTTCTATCGAGAATCCTGAAGAAGGAGTTACATATTACCTCTGGCGTGAGGGGAATAGCTCTTATAGTAGTTTTGTTGAAGTGACACAAGCTGGTTTGTCTGAAGTCGAGTTTCCGGATGCCATAATCGACAGGAACGGTCACTATTATATTACTGCAATCGGAAATTCTGGTTGTGAAGTAAGATTACTTGACGAAGAGGATATTCACATCGAGGGGGCAATTTCTGTCTTTGGTTTGAATGGAGGTGCAAATTTATGCCAGGGAGATGGTGCTACAACTGTTAGTACTACCGGCAGTGAAACGAGCGTAACCTATTCATTAATATACGTTTCTAATGGCCATGTTTATGATACTCAACCCGGGAATGGTTATCCAATAGATTTTGTTCCCGATGTCTCTTCCAATAGTTACTTCTATCTGGAAGCAGATAATGGTTCAGGTTGTAAAATGGTGATGGACAGTCTTCGTGTAAAATTTAATCCTTTACCAAAGGCCTTTGAAATGACCGGATCAGGTGTTTATTGCGATATGTCTGTTGGGGGTGCGCAAGTTGGACTGAATGGATCCGAATTTGGTGTTGATTATTTCCTGCTTGAAGAAAATACCGGACAAGCTGATGTTGAAGAAGGTAGATATGACGGAGGCCCTCTTACTTTTAATGTACTAGTTCCTAATGGTACATATACTGTTTTTGCTAAAAATCAAACGACAGGTTGTACCTCAAGTATGAAAGATACTGTAAGAGTGATTTATGAGGATACACCACCCCAACCGAATTTCGTTACAAATCCTGTTATTTCGTGTGGTCAGGAATATACTGAAATAGAAATCGATAATGCGGTGTCTGGTGTAGATTATGAATTGGTTAATATTTCGAATGTTGATTCTGTTATAATTGCCAGAAAGGCAACTATTAATGGTGATTTTGTTATTTCACCAGTTGCCAGTGGAAGCTACTATGTAAAAGCCTCGTGGGGAGGTTCCTGTGATGTAATTTCAGAACAAATCGACATAGAGACTGGAGAGATTGTTCTGCCTGCTCAGGTAGAGGATTACAGCATGAATTATTGTTATGGAGAACCCATCTCAATTACCGCTTTTATAGATTCAGACCACTGGACTTATGAATTGGCAGATGAAAATCAAAGTGTATTAAGTCACATTTACGGCAGTGTTGGGGCTGATAATAGCATTACATGGACGTTCGACAGTACTGAGGTTTCTCAAAAGTACTATGTTCGTGTTGCTGATGGCTCCGGTTTCTGTGGAGAGGAATATAGTAGTGAAATTAGTGTCTCAGTTGCTCAAGCTGTTAATCCTCCTGTTATTGCTTCAGATACAATTTTCTATTGTCCTGAAGCCTTCAATAAAGGAACTGTAATTGTTGAAAATTCATCGTCTGATTATGCTTATTACCTGTATCGTTCGGACGATACTTCAACATATTTTAGAAGATTATTTGGAGAGGATGGAAATGATATTGGTTTTGAATATCTTGATAGTGCAGAATATGTTATCAGTGCCATTGATTTGACGTCAGGTTGTGAAAGTGAGTTTGATACAGTTTTGGTGTCTCCTTATTCTTCTCCCGCATATATTGACAGGTATATCAGCGACATTTTACTGGGGATTAATGTTACTGACACACTTTATCTTGGCGACAATGGGTTATCAATTGATGTAGATAATTTGGAAAGTGATTTGAATTATTATCTCATTAATGAAGAGGAAGACACAGTAGAATTTGATAATAGCATTGGTGGTACCATTGATATTAATGAGCCGGGAGAATATCAGTTATTTGTCCAGTACTCTGATGTATCATGTGAGCCTGTTCCATACAATGGCGTTTTGTATGTATTTGAAGATATGTTAGAAGCACATCCTGCATTCATATATCTTAATGAAAATGAGGTTAGTGATAGCGTGACTGTCAATGTTACCAAAACAGATATTGATATTGATAACCTGAATTTCTTTTTTCCCGAATCAGAAACTAACCCATATTTATATGAGGGTGATTTTGGTATTATACAATTTAAGGATCAAACAACAGGGTTTGTTGAGTATACGAAAGCGCCTTCATTTTTTGGTGTAGACACCATTCTTTATCGGGTAGAGAATCTTTTAGAACCGTCAAGGTGGGATCAGGACACAATATTTATTTATGTAGGTAATAAAAATATGACAGAAGATAGATCCATTTTTATTCCCAATGCTTTTTCTCCAAATGGTGATGGCATAAATGATTATTTTGTAATATCTTCAAACAGGTCAAGGACAGAAGAAAGCACGTTTGAAGTGTTTAACAGGTGGGGAACGTTAGTCTATCGTTCCCAGGGTAAGGTCTATCAGAACGATTGGGATGGAAAATCGAATATCAATAATATGATAGCTATTGGCGATGATTTACCAAACGGGGTATATTTCTATGTATATACGGTCAAGGCAAATGTTGATGGAGAAACGGTTATTAAGAAATTTAATGGTTTCGTCGAACTTCGTCGCTAATGGATAAAGAATAATTCTAAACCCGTGATTATGAAGGAAAGGTTTTATATAACAGGATTGGTGCTGATGTTGGTTCTTGGGGCCTCTTTAAAGGCCCAGGACCAATACCAGTTCAATCACTATATCGCCAACCAGGGATTATTAAATCCTGCATATAATGGAACAAGGGACATTATAAGCGGACTTTTGATACATCGGAGTCAATGGCTGGGAATGGAAGGTGCGCCAATGAATGAGGCGTTAAATATACATTCCCCTATTGAAGATACAAATTTAGGTGTTGGTCTGGTTCTTGTGAACGATCACATCGGGTTTAGCAATACTTTTGATGCCTTTGCCGCTGCTTCCTATAAATTACAAATCGACCGGAACAATCGTTTTCTTTCGTTTGGTTTGCAGGCCGGTGTTAGTTCTCTGGTTTGGGACGGAACCAAAGCTGAAGTTAATGATCCCAGTGACCCCGTCTTCGACAGCAAGGAATCAAAAATGATTTTTAATGTTGGTTTTGGTGTTTATTTTTATTCAGACACCTATTTTGCAGGCTTTTCTGTTCCAAAGATATTTACCAATCAGTTTGATGAAGACCCCAATGTTAATGACTTTAAAAATACATTGGATTTGAAGAACATGCATTCATATCTTTACGGGGGATATGTTTTTGAGCTTGAGGAGGTAAAAATTAAACCAACCATGCTGGTGAAGTATGTTTATGGGGCACCATTACAATTAGATATTACGGGTAACGTTATGTTTATGGACAAGCTTTGGTTAGGACTGTCTTACAGGACCATTTCCGATGTTGTTTTTCTGGGGGAATATATTATTAATGATCGGTTTACTGTCCGGTATTCTTTCGATTATCCGATAAGCGAATTAAACCAGTTTGATAATTACGGAACACATGAAATCAGTCTGCAATTTGATTTTACGTTCAACAGAAGACCTGGAATGCGTTCCATTAGATATTTTTGATGTGTTCTTCCATTTCGAAATTTTTGCAATATGAAGCTAAAAAAGATATTTTCACTTATTATGCTCTTCATACTCTCTGTATCAATGGTACTGGGTCAGAGCCGAACCATCAGGAGGGGAGATAAGTTTTTTGAAAATGAAGAATACTTTAAGGCCCTTCAGTATTATAATGAAGCAAAAAGCCAGGGTGAAGAGTTATCTGTTGATGTTCAGAGACGAATAGCGCATTGCTATTATTATTTGAACGAAATTGACCGGGCATATAATGCTTTTGATGACCTGAAAGGGAAGCTAAAGCCCGAAGACCTCGTCAATTATGCATTATCTGCTCATAAAAACGGGTTTTATCAGGAAGCCATCGATTTGTACCGTAAAACACGGCAGTATAATGTTGGTAATCAGGCTCAGATCAAGAAATTGATGGAATCATGCATTTGGGCCCTTGAGCATAATGAGTACAATCCAAACTACTATGTTAACCCGTCTGACTTTTTGACATTCGGACAATCGTTTGGTATTCAGTATTACAAAGACGGTGTTGTTTATTCTTCATCCTCCGGAGATGAAGGCGGAAGCAGGGATGTCGACAGGTATGGTAAGGAATTCCTGAATCTTTATTATTCCGAACTTGGGGAGAACGGCGAAATATTGAGTAAACGTCTTTTTGACGAAAATATGGTTTTTGATTATCACGTAGGAGCCATTTCTTTTACTTCCGATCAAAAAACCATGTACTATACACGGTCGGTAAGAATTCCCGGAGGAGAAAGCCGGATAAAGATTTATTCTGTTGAGTTTGATGGTGAGCATTGGGTCAACGAAAAGGTTCTTCCAATTAACAGTAATGACTACGACTGTGCCTATCCTGCAGTAACGCCTGATGACCGGTACCTGGTATTTGCCTCAAATATGAAGGGAGGATACGGAGGCACCGATCTTTATGTGGCTGAACGGTATGAAGACGGGCGGTTCGGTCAACCGCGAAATCTCGGATCGCAAATCAATACGTTTGGTAACGAACGTTTCCCGTTTGTTAGTAAAGACTATGTATTATATTACAGCAGCGACGGGCTGGAAGGATTTGGAGGATTGGATATTTTCAAGGCGGAAAAGACCGGAGAAGCTTCGTGGGGTAATCCGATGAATATGAAGCGACCATTTAATTCCAATAAGGATGATTTTGGTTACGTGATCGATCCAAACGATCCTACCAGGGGGTTTTTGTCTTCAAACCGCATTAGTAGCGGGGAAGATGTAATTTTCTATGTTGAGCCCAGAAATCCTGAAGAAGAGGAAGAGTCAGAAGAGATGTTACCTATGGGAGGTATCTTATATGATGAAGATGTAAGTGTTGAAGAAGAAATGCCTATGGGAGGACTCGAGGTTCAACCTGAAGCTGAGCCCGAACCCGAGCCCGAGCCCGATTTGTCGGTATTTCCGGATGCCTTATCCACTCGTGTAACCAGCACATTTAACGGGACTCCTGTAGAAAATGCCGCGGTACTTGTGAAAGACAATTCCACAAATGAAACAGTGGTAGAAGGAAGTACGGATAAAAACGGCAGGGTGCATTTGGTTTTGCCGGATGAATACCGGAAGGAGGATCAATCGTTTGAAATTATGGTTTCTAAGGGTGACGAGTATAAAGAAATAAATATGATTGTTGATATCATGGAACTGGAAGACATTGCCAGAAATGGTATCGCTCTCACGCCTGTTTTTGATGATGCTGTCCTGGATGATATCGGAACAATGATTATTCCTTATCGGGGAGAAAGTATTACTGCTGAAGGAAGAGAAGTACTCAATAAACTGGCAGCATATTTGCAAAATAATCCGAATGTTGTGGTTAAGCTGAATGCCCATACCGATGCCAGAGGAAATAAATACAACAACTTACTCGTATCACAAAAAGTTGCTGAGAAAGCTGAAAACTATTTGATGGAAAGAGGGATTGATGACGAAAATGTAATTCCACGAGGATATGGTGAGAGATATTTGGTTAATAAATGTCATCGGGGGAAAGTTTGCGAAGAAAGTGAACATCTCGAAAACCGTAGAATTGAAGTAGTTGTATGGAAAATGCTGGAATAAACAAAACAAGAATAAAAATATAGATCGTAAGCAATGATAAAAATATTCAAATATTCTTTTTTTGGAGCTGTTTTGTTATTACAATCACTTTGTGGTGATGCATTGGCTGATAAGCTGGCTCATTTGCGTTCTGCAAAAAAAATTGTTGCAGTTCATGAAATTTCTGCTCCCTACTTTGCAATTCAGATTCTTGCTTTGAAAAGGCCGCCGCAAAATCCGTCATTTTTTAAAAACATTGATAAAGCGAAAGAATATGTTTGTGCCGATGGTTATGTGCGTTATACGGTTGGAGAGTTTGAATCAAAAGAGGAGGCCAGGCAAAATATTTCCATCGTAAAATCTATGGGATATACTGAATGTTTTGTGGTTGATATCAGGGGCTATAACCTGGCAAGAGGTGCTTCGTCAACGGTCTCGTCTGGATATGAACCAGATGAAAACACGGATTATACTGTGCAGATTGCTGCATTCCGATATCCTGTTTATACATCTGAATTTGAAGAATTTGATGATGTTATGGAGTTTTATTTGGATGACAGAATTTACCGATACACAGTAGGCCGCTATTCAGGCGCCGAAGCAAAGAGGGCATTGGAAAGAATAAAGTCCATGGGATACCCGCAGGCACATTTGGTTCCTTATGAGAAATACAAACCTTACCGAATTGAATAGTATTTTTTGTATGTTTGCATGAACAGCAAGCCGGCCTGTCGCCCGATAAGGGAGGAAAGTCCGGACAACACAGAGCGCCGCGCTTCCTAACGGGAAGATGGCCGTGAGGCCATGCAGGTGTAACAGAAAATAACCGCCTTCGGGTAAGGGTGAAAAGGTGGGGTAAGAGCCCACCGGTTTCGGTGGTGACACCGGAAGCCGTACACCCCGCGGGTTGCAAGACCATGTATATCCCGGTTCCTTTCAGGTACGGGGTTGCTCGCTCCGGTTCCGTTTTTTGGAAGCCGGGAAGGGTAGGTCGCTAAAGAAAGCAGGTGACTGCTTTCGCAGATCAATGACAGGCATCCTGGTAACAGGGTACAGAATCCGGCTTACAGGTTTGCTGTTTTATTTTTATTTCATGAAGGAGCTTTTTAACAAAATACGAATATTTCTGTTAGAAGACATTTGGAGAATTAGCAGGGATGAAACCAGTAAACGGCAATTCTGGTTAATCCGTTTTCTTCGTATTTTTTCACTCGCTATTCGTCGGTTTATTATCGACCAATGTCAGATAAAGGCATCGGCACTCACTTTTTTTTCCCTCCTCTCTGTTGTTCCTGTTGTTGCCATGGCTTTCGGAATTGCTAAGGGATTTGGCTTTCGTGAAGCGCTGGAACAGGAGCTTCAACAACGTCTTGTCGGTCATGAAGAGGTCGTCAAATGGGTGCAGGAGTTTGCGCTCGACTATCTGGACAACACCAAAGGGGGGATGATTGCCGGCATAGGATTTGGTATTTTGCTGTTTTTGATAATGCGGCTGATGAATAGCATTGAAGTATCATTTAATGATATTTGGGACGTTAAGAAATCCCGTTCACTTCTTAGAAAATTTAGTGATTACGTTTCTCTGGTATTGGTAGGTATTCTTTTATTGGTTACCTCGGGGAGTATCGTTGTTTTTATAGCCAACCAGATGCGCGATTTGTGGGTAGTTGGTTATGCCAGCGGTTTTCTGGTCTGGGTGGCTCCATATCTCCTGGTCTGGCTTGTTTTTTCCTTGTTTTTCATGATTATGCCAAACACCAAAGTAAAACCGCTTTCTGCTGTTTTCGGAGGAGTGATTGCAGGGACGTTGTTTTTGGCCGTACAATACGGATACATCTATTTTCAGGTTGGTGTTTCACGATATAATGCCATTTATGGTAGTTTCGCGGCCTTACCGCTCTTCCTCATCTGGATGCAGGCCAGTTGGAATATTGTTCTTTTTGGCGCCGAGCTGACTTTTGCCCATCAAAATGAAAGAAGTTTTGAATTCGAAGTTGATACCCGTAATATGAGTATATATGCTCAAAAGCTGGTGAGCATTTTAATTGTCAGAGAAGTTGTCAAAGCTTTTGCGAAAAAAGAAAAGCCGCTTTCAGTTTCTGAACTGGCCGAAAAATTGAAACTGCCCATCAGACTGGTTACCGATCTTGTTTATAAGCTTTTTGATGCCGGTGTTTTGGCTGAACTTGAAACCGACAGTAAAGACGATATGGTCGTTATGCCCGCGTATGATATTAATAAAATGACCATATCCGATATTCTTCATCAAATTGAACATACTGGTTATTCCGAAACCATTCTTGAGAGAACCAATGCTGCCGAACTGATCAGAACAAAATTTGACGGTTTTGAACGTATTGTTTATGAATCGCCGGGAAACTGTCTCCTGAAAGATATTTAAAAATAACCGACTGGTAGAAATTTAGCGGCCAGCAGGCTGAAGTAATAAATTTTGTAGAAAAGAATTTTCAGTTTGTTCGGAAGATTGGCCTGGTAAGTAATCATTTAGCTCTTCATAATAAATAATTGAGATAGAGCTTTTTGTAGTTTGAGTTGGATGAAACGAGCATGACAAAAATTGTCACAAAAGAACATGTATATAATCAATCATGCGAGTTCCATTCGACCAATAACTTAGATTTATTTTATACGGATGAAAGCTTTGTACAAGATGCCGTAAAATGGGATTAGAAGCAAAGCTTCAGCATGGTGAAAATTTATCAAATTTCAACTCAGAGATAGAGAATATTTAAAGAAATGCTTATATTGGTTTCACAAAAGAATGATGTTAACCAATGATATTTTGCGCATAGTAATTATGAAGCGATGACAAGGTTTGTCATAAAAGAACATGTATAAACACCATCTAACCTCTAATCATAAAAGAAATCAAATGAGGGAACAGATTTTCTTCGTTGTTACCTCCTCAGAATGACACTGAGCGCTCTGTCATTCTGAGCGGAGCGAAGAATCTAAAATCAATTAAAGCATAATAAGTTCCATCAGACCAATAACTTAGATTAATTTTATACTGATGAAAAAGATGAATAAATTATTTTTGTGGAGTTTGCTGGTTTTTAGTGCATTTTTGATGTCTTGTTCAACAGTTCCGATAACCGGACGAAAACAAATGAATCTTTTGCCTGAATCGGAAATAATGGCAATGAGTTTGAGTCAATATAGCGATTTTTTAAGTCAGAACAAATTGTCAGAGGATAAGGAAAACGTTGAAATGGTTCACCGGGTAGGGAACAGGATTGCCCAGGCTGTAGAAAAATATTTTACAGAGCACGGGATGAGTGACCGTTTGAATAACTTTGAATGGGAATTTAACCTGGTAGAAGAAGATACCCCTAACGCTTGGTGTATGCCTGGCGGCAAAGTGGTTGTTTATACCGGTATTTTACCAATAACTGAGAATGAAACCGGGCTTGCCGTAGTAATGGGACACGAAATTGCTCATGCTGTCGCCCGACACGGTAACGAAAGAATGAGTCAGCAATTGACTGTTCAGGGACTTGGAACTGCTCTTGCCATCGCCATTGATGAAAAACCCGAGCAAACGAAAAACCTGTTTATGGCTGCTTATGGCCTTGGTAGTCAATTGGCTTATGTATTACCTTATTCACGTACTCATGAAACAGAGGCCGACCAGATGGGGCTGATCTTCATGGCAATGGCCGGTTACAATCCACAGGAAGCTGTTGACTTCTGGCAGCGTATGTCAGAGCTCGGGGGAGAAAAACCACCCGAATTTTTGAGCACGCACCCGACCGACGAAACCAGGATAAACAATTTAAAAAAGTTTATGCCTGAGGCGATGACATATTATAATCCGAATGGAGATTGAGAACGGTTTTCCTCAGCATGGACAGCTTTGTGAGCAGACTTTTCAGATGATCCAGATGTAGCATATTGGCACCATCACTTTTAGCATTTGCAGGATCGAAATGGGTCTCCAGAAAGATGCCGTTACAACCTACAGCAATCCCTGCTTTTGCTATGGTTTCAATTAGTTCCGGTTTTCCGCCGGTTACGCCGGCCGGCTGATTGGGTTGTTGTAATGAGTGCGTGATGTCCAATACTACAGGAACATTCATCTTTTGCATGACGGGAATACCGCGGTAATCTACAATCAGGTCCTGATAGCCAAAAGTAGTTCCCCTGTCTGTCACCATTACCTGATTGTTGCCGCTGTCGCGCACTTTATTAATGGCAAATATCATTGCTTCCGGCGCCAGGAACTGTCCTTTCTTAATATTGACAACTTTTTCTGTTTTTGCTGCCGCCACCAGAATATCCGTTTGGCGACACAGGAAAGCCGGAATTTGCAATATATCCACGTACTCAGCCGCCATTGCTGCTTCGGTAGCAGAATGAATATCGGTTATGGTTGGAATATTAAATGTTTCGGATACTTTTCTGAGAATTTTAAGTGCTTTTTCATCACCTATTCCGGTAAACGAATCAATGCGTGAACGATTGGCTTTACGATATGAACCTTTAAATACATAAGGAATTTTCAGATCATTGGTTACTTCTGTAACTTTTTCTGCAATTCTAAGCGCCATCTCTTCTCCCTCTATGGCACATGGTCCGGCAAGAAGAAAAAACTGCTCGCTGCCGGCGTTTTTTATTTTCGGAATGCTGTTGATATTCATCAGTATAAAATTTATTTATTAAGGTCGGATGGAACTCGCATGCAAGAATTAATACATGTTCTTTTGTGGTAATCTTTGCCATGCTCGTTGCATCAGTATAAAATTTAGTCTAAGTTATTGGTCGAATGGAAGTCGTCCCGATTACTTGAGACTCGCCTCATTTTTTTATTTGTACTTGATAACCTGAAAGAGTCTTCGTTGTACCTCCTCAGAATAACAAGAGTGGTCTTCTTGTCATTCTGAGCAAAGCGAAGAATCTCATCCGGCATAATGGTTAATTGGACAATAATCCATATCAAATCTGTGTCCTCTGTGGTGAACCCTCCACCTCCACCTTAATTAACCTCTATTGATCAGTAATAATTGGTTCCTGAAATAATCTGTGCTCATCTGTGTCATTCGTGGTGAATTCTCAACCTAAACCTCAACCTCAATCTTAACCTGCTTTGCTCATTAATCTTTTCCTGACGGATAGGTATTGGTCATTGATAATTGCCTTCAATTATAATCATAATAGCCTTCTTATTTTTTACTTTTCCAAAGTTTATTCATTCGTTCTGCAATTTTTGCTTCCTGCTGGTTATCCTGAGGAAAAAATAGTTTCGTGTCTTTAATTTGGTCAGGTAAATAATCCTGAATTACAAAATTATCTTTAAAGTCATGTGCATATTTGTATTCTTTGCCATAGTCGAGTTGCTTCATCAATTTAGTCGGAGCATTGCGCAGATGCAAAGGTACGGGAAGATTTCCGGTTTTTCGTACTACTTCCTGAGCATTGTTGATGGCCATATAGGCAGAGTTGCTTTTAGGACTTGTAGCCAGGTAAATGGTTACTTCACTCAAAATGATTCTTGCTTCGGGCCATCCTATCATATTTATAGCTTCAAATGCATTAGTGGCCAGCAATAACGCATTAGGATTTGCCAATCCGATATCTTCAGAGGCCGAAATGATTAATCGCCGGGCTATAAATTTGGGGTCTTCGCCACCTTCAACCATTCTGGCCAGCCAGTAAACAGCCGCATCGGGATCACTGCCGCGAATCGACTTGATAAATGCCGAAATGATGTCGTAATGAATTTCGCCGTTTTTGTCGTACTGAGCCGGGTTTTGCTGAAGGTTTCTGGTTACGTTCTCATTGGTTATCACAATGGTTTCTTCGTCGGTGAAAGAGTTGCTGATCAGCTCAATGATGTTAAGGAATTTCCTTGCATCGCCTCCGGAAAATCTAAAAAGAGCATCATCTTCCTTCAATTCTATTTTCCTGTTTTTTAATACCGGGTCTTCCGTACATATACGATCGAACAGTACCATTAAGTCCTCCTTTTCGAGGGGTTTCAGTACATAAACCTGACAACGCGAAAGAAGGGGAGAAATAACTTCGAATGAAGGGTTTTCTGTGGTGGCACCGATCAGCGTAACAGTGCCTTCTTCCACAGCGCCTAACAGACTGTCTTGTTGTGATTTACTAAACCGGTGTATCTCATCAATGAATAAGATGGGAGATGCCGAGTTGAAAAATCTTGATTTTTTGGCTTTTTCAATCGCTTCACGTACATCTTTTACTCCTGAGCTTACAGCGGAGAGAACAAAGAATGGTCGTTCAAGCTGATGAGCAATTATCCTTGCCAGCGTTGTTTTTCCAACACCGGGAGGTCCCCATAAAATAATAGAAGAAACCCTTCCTGATGTAACCATCTGATACAATATTGATCCTTCACCAACCAGATGTTTCTGACCAATGTATTGATCAAGTGTTCGTGGTCGCATCCGTTCTGCAAGAGGGGGGTATCCATTCATAAAAAGGGAGTTTTTTTATTAATGAATGCGGTATAAAAAGCATATTTTTGTCAAAATCAAGGCGTTTTAAATTTTTGTACCGGAGTTAACTTTTTGTTAATGAGGATGCAAAAATTTAAAACAACAACGGGTTTGGCAACAAAGATGCTTTTTGGACCGTACTCATTATTTGTTGACAAAGTTAAGAAAATATGAAGTGGCTAAATAGTATCTGTCTATAAAGTCCCATTTGTTAGTGTTACGCTTGTCGCTAAAATACTCATTCAGAAGTAGCTTTTGTAATATTTTTTCAAAAAAACCAACAAAAAGCACATTCGGGACTCCGTTTTGGCGGCTTCGCAAGTCTCCGATAATATCAGGGCAGGCATTGCAACCGGCACTTTCCGGGAGAACTTTTTTTTTCTGAATTTCTTCTAAACAAAATGTTTGGAAAATTGAAAAAAGTACCGTAAATTCAAAACAATGTGACAAAAAATAATATTTGGTTTAAGTTTTTTAAGTCTGCTGAGGAACATATTAAATGATGATAAAAAGCAGGTAAAATCATGGCAATTCTGCTAATTTTGCGGAAAAAATAAAATAGATTTCAAATTATGGATATTCTGAACAAAATAAAAGTACGTGCTGCTGAAAACAAGAAAAGAATCGTTCTTCCCGAAGGAACCGAAGAAAGAACTTTAAGAGCTGCCGATGAGGTTCTGGAAGAAGGTTTTGCTGACATTATTCTTATCGGCAACCCGAAAGACATTGAAAAGGAAAGTCGTCGCCTGGTTTTGAAAAATATTAACAGGGCTAAAATTATTGATCCTGCAGACCATCCCAAAAAGCGTGAATACATTGATTTGCTTGTTGAGGTAAGAAAAAATAAAGGAATGACGCATGAAGAAGCGTCGAATCTTGTGGAGGATCCCCTTTATCTTTCGGTTCTGATGATCAAGAATGGTGATGCCGATGGTGAAGTTGCCGGCGCTGATAATGCTACAGGCGATGTTTTGCGTCCTGCTTTTCAGATTGTTAAAACTCAACCGGGCATTAGCGTTGTTTCGGGTGCATTTATAATGATTCTCAAGGATAAAGAATTCGGGGAGGATGGCATTATTATTTTTGCAGATGGTGCGGTTCATCCGGATCCAACGGCTGAGGAACTTGCTGAGATTGCAGTTTCTACCGGGCAAACCACCAGAAATCTTCTTGGCTTTGAACCCCGGATCGCCATGTTGAGCTTTTCTACAAAAGGAAGTGCCAAACATGAAATGGTGGATAAAGTAGTAAAGGCTACTGAACTGGCCAAACAAAAAGACCACTCTCTTAAAATTGATGGCGAGCTGCAGGTTGATGCCGCATTGATTCCCGAAATTGGACATAAAAAGGCCCCGGGCAGTGAAATTGCCGGAAAAGCCAATGTCTTTATTTTCCCCTCGCTTGAATCCGGTAACATTGCTTACAAACTAGTTCAGAGGCTTGCTCATGCAGAAGCCATCGGGCCTGTTTTGCAGGGTATGGCAGCACCTATTAATGATTTATCCAGAGGTTGTTCGGTTAGCGATATTGTTAGTTTGGTAGCAATTACTGCCAACCAGGCAATAGGTAAATAATTTTATCGTTCCCGGCCGGAAATTCCCCGGTCTTTTTTATTTGCTATTACAGCATATTTCGTTAAACCATTACAAGCATTTGATAGTAATATGTTTATGACAATAAATTTTTTGCAACAAAAATGCATGAGCGCAGTCTAAAAAGCCTTTTGACCTCTAAATCCCCTAACGGGGACTTTTTCAAACTGCTGATTTTTAGCAGTTCCCCTTTAGGGGTCAGGGGTAAAAATGGTAAAAATCAGCAGTTTGAAGGCTTTTTATACTGCACTTATGCATGTTATAAGGCCTGTAAGATTTATTTTATATCTGATAATCTAACGATCTAACGATCTAACGATCTAACGATCTAACGATCTATTATATAGTCTTTTTCCGAAAAACAAAAAAGAAGAATGTAGAAATGGCAGAAATTGTTGTTGAACCCATTGAAAGGTATGCACTAAGTGCCAAACGGCGTGTCAAGACCCTGTTTTCTAAAATTGGTGTTGTAGGCTGCGGGAAGGAAGGTCAGAATATAGTTCGTATTGCAGCATGGCATGGGATTGAGGTCGTTTTTATTGAGTTGAGCGAAGAAAAAATTCAGAATTCGCTGGACAACATCAGCAGGGAACTTGACAACCGAATAGAGAGCTGGGGGTTGACCTCTGGTGAAAAACGAGCCATTATGGGCCGGATTAAAGGGTCTCTTGATTTTCAGGATCTTGCCGGTTCCGATTTTGTGATTGAAGCCATCCGGGCTGATGAGAAAACCGGCCTACGCAGTATCGATGTTCGAAAAGATGTTTTTCACAAAATAGAGCAGGTGGTTGACCGCGATGCCATTATTGCAACCAATTCAACCACAATCATAATTACCGAGCTGGCCAGTGAACTGGAATACCCCGATCGCTGTGTTAGTCTTCATTTCTTTGTTACTTCTCCCGAGGCTCGTATTATCGAGGTGGTGAAGGGACTTTATACCACCGATGAGGTATATAAAAAGGTTTGCACCTTTGTTAAGCTTATCAACAGGGAAGTAATTCCTGTGGAAGAGTCGGCCGGACTGATTAGTATCCGTCTGTTTGTAACCCTTCTGAACGAGGCTTGTGAAGCATTGATGGAAGGTGTTGCTACCGCTGAGAATATCGATAAAACGATGATAATTGGAATGGGGATGCGATATGGTGCGTTCCAGATGGCTGATATCATTGGACTTAATAAGGTGGAAAAATGGATGGAAAATCTCTACGAAGAGTTTGGAGGACCAAAATACAAGGCTTCACCTTTGATCAAGCGGCTTGTCCGGGCCAAGCGTCTTGGCGTTCGAACAGGACACGGGTTTTTTAAATATGATGCCAACGGAAATAAAATAGAAGAGTAAAGATATTAGAAATGAAGGTATTAGTTCTTAATTGCGGAAGCTCATCAATTAAATATCAGTTGTTTAACATGGTCGATTCCACCCGGGAAGTGATGGCAAAAGGAGGAGTTGAAAAAGTGGGACTCAAGGGGTCTTTCCTTAAACATGAAAAATCTTCGGGAGAGAAAGTACTGCTTGAGGGTGAAATTCTCGACCATCAGACAGGCATCGATTATATTCTTGGTGTCTTGATAAGTGAAAGGCACGGCTGTATTGATGATCTGAATGAAATTGATGCAGTAGGCCACAGGGTTGTTCATGGTGGAGAGATGTTTAACTCCAGTGTTTTTATTACAGACGAGGTAATAAAAAAGATGGAAGAGTGTATTGAGCTTGCTCCTTTACATAATCCCCCCAATCTTAAAGGGATTAATGCCATATCATCTTTGCTTCCCGATGTTCCCCAGGTAGGGGTTTTTGATACGGCTTTTCACCAAACTATGCCCAAATATGCATATATGTATGCAATTCCTCAGGCCCTTTATAAGAAGTATGGTATCCGACGGTACGGATTTCACGGAACCAGCCATCGTTATGTCAGTCGGCGTGCCTGTGAACTGCTCGACAGAGATTTCAACACTCAGAAAATAATTTCCTGTCATCTTGGAAACGGAGCTTCCGTTGCAGCAATAAAAAACGGAGAATCTGTGGACACTTCCATGGGATTTACACCAATTGAGGGACTGATGATGGGGACCCGTTGTGGCGATCTTGACGTTGGTGCTGTAACATTCATCATGGATAAAGAAAATATAGGTACCCGGTCTGCTTCTACTTTGTTTAACAAGCATAGTGGAATGCTTGGTGTTACTGGTATATCGTCCGATATGAGAGAAATTGAAGATTCTGCCGGGAAAGGTGACGAAAATTCCAGGTTAGGTATAGAAATGTACGGATATCGCATTAAAAAGTATATAGGTGCCTATGCTGCTGCTATGGGAGGTGTTGATATTCTTGTGTTTACGGGGGGAATCGGCGAAAATGGAGACTTAGTCAGAAGTAAAGCCTGCGAAGGATTGTCGTTTTTGGGTGTTAAGATTAATGAGTCAAAAAACAAAGGGCTACGTGGCAAGGAGATGGACATCAGTAGTTCAGGAAGTCAGGTCAGAGTTATGGTTGTACCAACCAATGAAGAGTTGGTAATTGCCCAGGATACCAAAAATATTGTTGAGGGACTTGCGAACAGGTAGGTTGAGATGTTAATAGGTTGAGAAGTATATATGTTCTATTCACATTAAGGATTGAGTATGTTTAAACATCTGTCGGATTTACAAAATCAGATTGATCCTTCAAAGCCGGCAAAGAAGCTTGCTCTGGCTGTTTCGCAGGATAATTTTTCATTGAATGCCCTTTACAAAGCTTATAAAGCTGGCTTTATTTCTCCTGTTTTGATTGGCGACAGGGAAGAGACGTACCACATTATTGAAGAGAGGGGATATGATTTTGGTAATTCTACTTTCATCGGGGAATCTGATCCTGAAAAGTGTGTAGAAATTGCTGTTCGAATGGTACATGACGGAAAAGCCGATGTGCTGATGAAAGGTAAAGTCTCCACGCCGGTGCTTTTGCGGGGTGTTCTTAACAAAGATTGGGGGCTTCGAACCGGAAGATTATTATCCCATTTGGCCTTTTTTGAGGTGGCCACCTATCATAAGCTTATTGCGGTTACTGATGTTGCCATGAATATAGCTCCCACATTGCGCGATAAAATCTGCATAGTGGAGAATTCGGTACAATACCTGAATACGCTTGGTATTAAAAGACCGAAAGTAGCTGTTCTGGGTGCTATAGAAATGGTGAATGAAAGTATGCAGGCTACTACCGACGCTGCTTTATTGAGTAAAATGAATCAGCGCGACCAGATAAAAAATTGTATCATTGACGGCCCCCTTGCTTTCGATAATGCCGTTAGTTTTGAAAGTGCGCATCATAAGAACATAAAAAGTGAAGTGGCTGGTGATACGGACCTTCTTTTAATGCCCGATATTGAAGTTGGTAATGTTTTATATAAAAGCCTGGTCTTTTTTGCCAATGCTAAAGTTGCTTCCGTTATTTTAGGTGCTTCTGCGCCTATAGTGCTGACATCAAGAAGTGATACTGAGGAGAGTAAATTTTACAGCATCCTGCTTGCTGTTTTGGCTTGATATCTTTTACTGAAAGCTTTTTTGATTTTCGGACCACCCGCAAATCTTGTACATGTGTTCTTAATCAGGCTACATAAGCTATTAAAATAATTTGTAATCACCATTATGGAAAAATTTAAAATTCTTGTTATTAACCCGGGATCTACATCTACAAAGATTGCTGTTTACGAAAACATCAAATCAGTATTGTTGAAAACATTACGGCATTCGCCCGAAGAGCTGGCAAAGTACGACGATATCCCCAGCCAGTATGAGTTTCGTAAAGAAGCGGTGCTTAACGAATTGAAACATGCCGGTATTGAGGTGGAAAGTATTAATGCCGTGGTGGGGCGTGGCGGATTGCTTCGCCCTATTCCGTCGGGTGTTTATGAGGTGAATGAAAAGATGAAAAACGATCTGAAAAGTCGTAGCGGGAAACAGCAACATGCCAGTAATCTGGGCGGATTGATCGCCGACGACATTGCCGGAAGTCTTCCAAATGCAAGAGCTTTTATTGCAGACCCTATAGTTGTTGACGAGTTGCATGACGTTGCCCGGATCACCGGTCTTCCGGAGTTACCGCGACAATCCATATTTCATGCACTTAATCAGAAGGCGGTGGCACGAAACTATGCACGTTCGGTGGAAAAGAATTATGAAGAACTGAATCTGATCGTGGCTCACCTGGGTGGTGGGATATCAATTGGCGCCCACTATAAAGGACGGGTTATTGATGTCAATAATGCACTTGACGGATACGGGCCGTTTTCGCCCGAAAGAGCCGGCACATTGCCATCCGGAGGGCTTGTTGATATGTGTTTCAGCGGAAAATACAGTCACGATGAAATGCGAAAAAAAGTGACCGGCAAAGGCGGGTTGATGGCACATCTGGGAACCAATCAGGCTCATGAAGCAGAAGAGAGAGCCCTTAACGGAGATAAAAAGGCCGAATTGCTGCTTCATGCCATGTCGTATCAGGTTGCGAAAAATATCGGAGCATGTGTTTCTGTATTACAAGGTGAAGTAGATGCAGTTTTAATTACCGGCGGTATGGCACAGAACAATACTGTGGTAGGCTACATCCGTAAATATATCGACTGGATAGGAAATATAAAAATTTATCCCGGTGAAGATGAGATGTCTGCACTGGCTATGAATGCGCTTGAAGTTCTGAAAGGAGAAATGGAATGCAAAGAGTATTAACCAGAACTTCCGGTAGATAGATAAATTCTGCAAGAGTTTCTGAAACTTTGTTTTTGCCTGTTTCAGAAACTTTTTTGGTTTTGACACGTTTCAAACAAAAAATCAAGGGATGTTACGCATTTTTGTTTTTACGGTATTATTTATTCTTACATCGTTAATTTCCGGACAAATCAGTCATGGCGGAAGACCTTTGATGATGGATGCCGGCAAGACATTGAAAGGAGTTGGTACATCCGTATTTCGCGACCGGGAATCTGTTGTCAGCTTTCAACCGCCTTCCAGGGAATATGTTCAAAACGAACTGATGAACAATAGGAAAGGTCGTCCCTTGCGATTTGCTTATCCGAATTTTGTGGAACTGACGCCTGACAATTCGGGAATAACGACCGTTCTTGATGATGGTCGTCTCTATTGGCAATTAAGGATAAAATCGTCCGGTGCTTATTCTCTTAATGTTGTTTTTGACCGGTTTCAACTTCAGCCGGGCGATTCTCTTTTCATTTACAATCCTTCCGGTAGTTATGTTTTAGGTGCATTAACCACAGAAAATAACAAAAACTGGGGTGGATTGGCCACCGCACCCGTTCCGGGCGATGAAATAATCATCGAATGGAGGGGAAATAAAATAGGGGAGGATGCAACAAAATTGAAAATTGGTGCGGTCAATCATGATTTTCTTAATGTTTTTGATGTTTTTTCATCGAAAACAGGAAATTTTGGTGACAGCGGTTCTTGTCATACCGATCTTACCTGTTTCGATAATGATACTTTTTTACAAAACGGAAGGTCTGCTTGTGAGGTAATTGTCAATGGTACGGAATATTGCAGTGGTACTTTACTCAATAATACCAATAACGACGGTACCCCTTATGTTTTGACAGCCGGGCATTGTCTTGGTTCAGAGATTTCTCCGGAGTCGGTAGTTGTCATCTTTAATTATGAAGTTCCTCAATGTCAGACATTTATTGATGGAAGTAAAATTCAAAGTATTTCCGGTTCCGATTTGCGTGCTTTTGCCGACCAGCTGGATTTTGCCCTGCTCGAAATGTCGGAATATCCCCCTGATTATTTTCGAACTTACTATTCCGGTTGGGATTTGACCACATTACCCTCGGGCGTGGTGCATTCGGTTCATCATCCGTACGGGGACGTTAAAAAAGTGGCTGTTTCTTCAGGAGTTCCGGTTGTGGCATCATATTCAGCGACGTCCCGTTTTGGAAATACTTTTTTGAATGATTCTCACTGGAAAGTGGCCGAATGGGCCGATGGAACTACCGAACCCGGTTCCTCGGGAGCAGGTTTATTTCTTGACAACGGTGCATTTATCGGGTCTCTTTCGGGAGGAGCTGCTACGTGTAGTAATCCGGTGAATGATTATTTTATCCGGTTAAACAAGATATGGGATCATTTACCCGAAGATACGGCACGTGTTGATGTCTGGCTTAACCCTTCCGGTGAAGCTTTGACCAGCCTTCCCGGCTATGATCCGGTAGGAACTGGTATGCTGAGGGTATCTCATTTTCCTGATAACGGGACTCCTCAGGTTCAGGAAATTACAGGTGAAGGCGGGTTATGGACAGGCCCCAACAGTCTTAATATTACCGATGTGGCCGAAAAATTTGATGAATTTATTTCGGGTCAGATATATGGAGTTTTTTTAGTACCCGGGAAAAATTACGTGGCAGATGACGGAGAAGTTGATATAAAAATCTGGTCGGGATTGAACAAACCGGAGTTGCTTTTAGGGGGTAAAAATAATGTGAAAATAAATGGGGAAGCCGACAAAGAGATACTGGTGTTGTTTGATCAGCCGGTTTCTTTTTCGGGGCCTTTTTTTGTCGGTTATTCCAATGATTACATTGCGCCGGTTGATTCGTTTGCTGTCTATCAGGCATATCTTAGTAAAACCAGCAATTCTTTATATCTGAAATCTCCGGACTTAGGATGGCAACCCTATCCTGATTTGAGTGGTGATCTTCCTTCGATGGTTTGGATCGATGCACTTGTCGGTAATGCTGTTTTTACCGACTCCAGCGATGTGTTGGTGCCCGAACACTTCACCATTGCTCCTAATCCTGCTGCAAGTTATACCTATATTTATTACACCGAAGACGGGACAGGAGAAATTTCTGTTTTTGACCTGAACGGGAAATTGGTATTGACCCAAAACATAGTCATATACCAAAATCGTTATCAGTTTATCTTTTCAAAGCGTTTGAAGTCAGGAGTTTATTTTCTTCAGCTCAGAGTCAACGGAAAAACTTCTGTTTCTAAACTGATTGTTCGCTAATACGGAATCCCGTTAACAATCAGTTCAGTATTTTCAGGTTGTCGATGCAAAACATTTCAGGCGTTATCATATCACCGTCATCGTTGGTTTTGCTGCTCGAAAGAGAGAATTGAATTTTGTTGACAGTACCAAGTTCACTGAGTTTTATTGTTGTCCATTCCTCGATAATATAATCTCTTTTGTTGTTATCGAAGCGATAGTCGGCGAGAAAGAAGTCTATCGACGAAGTAATTTCTCCTTTTGCATTGATGCCGGTAATGGTTAATTTACACCAGTCAGGTTTTTCACTTCCCTGCCCTCCCATTCTCTCAAACTCATCTGTACCGAAATCCATCAAATAGTGACCGAGTGTGGTATTATTAACATCTATTGATTTCAGATTATGTTCCCGGTCATCATTAAAATGAATGGTTGGAGCAGGCCGATCCGTTTTTTTTGGTACACGTACCAGTACAAAATAATCTTCTTTATTCTGGATATTGTAAACACTGAAGGGTTCAATATTTTCTATCACTGTAGATTTACTACCCATGTTACTGTAGCCAAATCCTTCCCAGATAGTATCATTGGTGTACTGGTTTGGAAAAAACAGTTCTTTATGAGTGAAACCTTCTTTGGCGTCCGATCCGATCCAGAAAGTATCCACTTTGGTTGAGAGGGCCAGGCTATTAAAATCTGCAAGAATAATTACATCCACCGGAATGACCATTGAATCACTGCCATAGGGGGTTGTTACTTTGAAAAAATATTCAATGCTACCAAGGTTGTTAGCGGTATCAAGTAAGAACTGTCCGGTGTGATCCAATGCGACATTGTTTTTCCTCCATTCGTAGCTGGCGTCAAAGTTGTAAGTAATTTTGGGTTGTAAGGATATGGTATCTCCAAGATTTACTTCTATTTCCCGCCCGCTGTTGGCCAAAAATATCTCGGGGGGAGGGATGGTCTTCTCTTCCTCTGTGCAGGCAAAAAAACAGCCATGAAAACGACAATAATGAGAGGAAAATGAAACAAGCCTGAAGTTTTGGTTTTGAAAACCGGCCACAACTTACCCGTCTCTTCCCTGGTCTTCTTTTGCCTTCCACGATTTCTCCGGTATTCCTTGGACACACTTTTTGTCTTTTTCGGAAAACAGGTATGAATGATGAAGTTGATAGTTTCATCAGTATAAAATTTATTTATTAAGGTCGGATGGAACTCGCATGCAAGAACTTATACATATTCTTGTTGTGACAAACCTTGCCATGCTCGTTTCATCCGTATAAAATTAGTCTAAGTTATTGGTCTGATGCAATTTATCATACTTTAATTGATGGTAGATTCTTCGCTCCGCTCAGAATGACAGACTGTCTAATGTCATTCTGAGGAGGTAACGACGAAGAATCTGTTCCCTGTTTTTGGTTTCTTAGATGATTAGAGGTTAATTATACATGTTCTTTTGTGACAAACCTTGCCATGCTCGTTTCATAAAACCAAAAATCTAAAAATTTAACGACCTTCTGTACTAAGGTAATGATCGATAAATCCGGGCAAATCTTCTACTGCAATTCTTTTGCCAATGATCTTTTTATCTTCACCTAAAACATAAATGGTAGGTGTACTTTTAATATCATAATAATCCCTGAATCCGGTATGACGGTATGGATCCCAGACATTGATGAAATCATACAGCCCGTGTTCCTCAATAAATTTGGTCCATTCGGGCTGGTCGCCCTGGGTATAGACGGCAAAAACCTCGACGCCTTTGTCCATTAGTTCTTCCTGGTAAATTTCGTTGAGCTTTGGAATAGCCTTTTTACAGTGACCACAATCGGTATCCCAGAAAACCAGTATGGTAACCGGCGAAGTGAGCTCATGTAACCTGAAATACTGACCATTGTACGACTGCATTTTGAGGTCGTGGGCTTTGTTGCCTATCAGGGTTGGTTTTATTTCTTTCACCCTTATTTCCAGTTTGTTAAGAAACTCTTCATCCGCCCATGTAGCGTCGCCTGAAAGGTAATACTTTTCCGCCAGGCCAACGAGCATTTTGTCCATTCCCATAATTTGACTGTCGTTGGCATAATTAAACAGATCGCTGACCAGAAAACGGAAAACCTCGGGAGCAGGTCTTGAAATCTCAATGATTCTGATGGCCTCTTTTAAAAGAGTATCAGGTATTTGTGGTAAAACAGAGGAGAAATAATTTTCAACTTTCCGGCCAAAGAAGGGGGTTCGCAATATTCTTTCATCAGTAAGGTCTATGTTGTCAAAATAATGATTTTTGTAATATTGATATCGCTTTATTCGAAGGATAGAATCCGGATTAGTTGTTCCCTCAGGAATATCGAACCCGGGAATTTCAATTTCCTGAATTCCTTTGATGAAAAGAGCCAACAGTGTTCCCGGATTTTCTTCTGTTAGTTCCTTCCATTTGTTTTTAACTTCCTGGTTAAGATTTTCCAGTTGTTCTTTGATTTTTTCACCATCATCACTGTCGGGGTCTGTATCCTGCAACTTCTGCTGTAATGCCTTGGCTTTATTCTGTCTTTCTATTATAAAGCGTTGGTATTTGTTGAATTCGGCTGTTTGTTCCGAGCCTGTTACCTGCATGGAAGAGACCATATCTGCAGTATCTACTTTCACTTCAAAATGCTGGTCTTCATCAATCAGGAGATCAAAATATCTTTGATTTGGAAGGTAAACGACATAAATTCCTCCAGGCAGCGGCTTTTGTCCGGCGAAAACAGCTTTACCATTCGAATCGATGCGCGTGGTATCATCGACATACATGCGCTGGTTGAAATAATGTCCCAGAATTAGCGTGGTATCACGAAATCCGTTGAGGGTGACCTCTATTTCATGGCCAGGTTCTTCCGGATTCCGAGCATTACCGATAGCAGGAATAAAGGCTATCAAAAAGAAAAATAAACAGTCTTTTAACAGTTTCATAGGAGATTGTTGGTTTTATATTATCGTTCAACAGTCAATGGCTTTTGTCTTTTCTTTCAGCCACTCTTTTTCCTTTTCATTCAGTTTTGGAGAAAGTTGTTCAAAAACCTTTTTGTGATAGCTGTCAAGCCAGTTTTTTTCCTCATCGGTCAACATGTCTTTAATAATTAAAGATTTATCTATCGGGCATAAAGTCAGCGTTTCAAATTCAAAAAATGTGCCGAAGTCAGAGTCGCCTGCTTTGCGCGAAAGCACTATGTTTTCAATGCGAATGCCATATTCCATCGTACGGTATATTCCTGGTTCATTGGATGTTATCATTCCAGGCTTTAGTTCAATACCATTATCCTGCAGTCTTATGCTTTGAGGGCCTTCATGAACGTTGAGAAAATAGCCTACTCCATGTCCGGTTCCGTGTCCGTAATTCAATTTGTTTTTCCATAGGGGCTGCCTGGCCAGAATATCAAGATGCACTCCCCTGGTTCCGGTGGGGAAGACTGCACGCGCCAAAGCAATGTGTCCTTTCAGTACAAGTGTATAGTCTCTTTTAACTTGATCATCAACCGGGCCGAGACCAATAGTACGGGTAAGATCGGTGGTTCCTGAAGGATATTGCCCTCCCGAATCGAGCAGGTATACTCCTTTGTTTTCGAGTTTTGCATCCGACTCTGGAGAAACATCGTAGTGCACAATGGCACCATGAGGGCCGTATCCTGAAATGGTATTAAACGATTCTCCCTGGAAATCCGGGGATTGTTTTCTGAATTCAAGTAACTGTCTGGCAGCGGAGAGTTCACTGACAGAACCCGATGGCACGGTTTCTTCGAGCCATTTCAGAAATCTGACCATGGCAACGCCATCCTCAATCATGGTTTTCCTGATGTTTTCTATCTCCACGTCGTTTTTTACAGATTTCAGAGCCGTTATTATACCTGTTCCTTCAATTTTTGGTATGGAAGCCGGTATTGAGGAAAACATTGTAAAATTATTTCGTTGAGGATCAATAAAAACAACGGCATGATCGGGTAATTCTTTGAGATGGGTATAGATATCTCCATATAAACTAATGCGTATTTTATCGTTGGAGAGTTTCTTACCAATGGCCGAGGTTAGTTTGTTCGGGTTGATATAAAGTGAAACATAGTCCTGACAAATAATCAGGAAAGCATGGAAAACGGGATTGAAGGAGACATCGGAGCCTCTGAGATTCATGACCCATGCAATTTCATCAAGTGATCCGGTAACATAGTGAGTAGCACCTTTTTCTTTCAACTCACTGCGAACCATTTCAATTTTTTGGGTTCGTGAAAGGCCGGCCAGTTTTTCGGGATGTTCGGTTACGGGATTATCGGGAATGGCGGGTCGGGTGGTCCAAACATCTTCCGCAAGTGTGTAGCGGGTTTCAAGTTGTATCTGCTTTTTATGAAAAACTTGGCTCATTTCCCTTATTTTTTCAACCGAAAAGCAAGTGCCATTGACGGCTACCTTGCTGCCTGCCGACAAGTTGTCGGCTATCCAGTCGATGTAACCGGGTACGTCGGGAAGTCCTTCTTTTACAAGCTTTACACCTGTTCCGGCCAGTTGTTCTTCGGCCTGAAGATAATACCGGGAATCGGTCCACAGGAAGGCAAAATCGTTCCCAACCACGAGGGTACCCGCCGAACCGGTAAAACCGCATAAATAATCCCTTATCTTCCAGTGGTCTGATAAATATTCGCTGATGTGGGCATCACTACCCGGAATAATACATACATCTACGCCTTTGGCTGCCATCTTTGATCGCAGTTCCTGAATTCTCTCTGAATAGTCTGACATATTGAATTATTATTTTTTTATGTTTATGCCGGCATTTTCATTGAAAAGCACTATTGATGCGCCTTCATTGTCATCCGAATTACTGCCCGAAAATGATGTTTTTTCATGGTCGCTGACGATACGGAACATTTTCCGGTTGTAATGTATAAACTGTCCGTTGGAAACTTCACCATGAAGATTATAAGTAAGGGATTCCGGCAGGGTAAGATTTACAGGGGCATTGGAATTGGCAATCGACAGTTCTTTCAGATGATTTCCGACACTACCAATAATCAGCAATCCGTTTGTTATTTCTATTTGGCCGGCTTCTTCAATTTTTTCGACCGAGGCGAAACAAAAATCACCATTAATGTTAATTTTGTTGATATTTGAGATATTCAGCCTTGTGGTTTTGCCTTTAATTTCGGCTAAACCGGCATCGGCGATATCAAGCTGGTAATACTGCCCGGTAAAGGTGCCTTTATCAACTTCCTGTATCGCAATATCTGTATTATTGAGATCAAGTTCACATACTTTTGTCTTGTTAAAACCGGCCTTAACAAAGGAGAGGCTTCCCCGTACGGTATCAATGGGTACGGCACTTTCATGACTCAGATTTCCGTATTTCAACGTTATATCCAGAGAAGTTGTGGGCGAGGCAAGTCTTATATCTCCAAACTGATTGTTCAGTTTCAATGTGTTTTTGACCGGAACCAATACCTCGTATGTGATTTTAAAAGCATAATTTGAATAGAAATCCTCGCTAAAAGAAGTCCTGAAATAAGCCCTTCCTTCATTTTGAGAATCTTCAATATCAATTTTCTTAAGAACTTCATCGGCTGAATTCCGACTGTCGGATTCAACATTTATGATGACCTTTACGGCAAGTGTGTCTCCCTGGCTTGGAGAGATAATAATATCCCCGTGGCGGTTGTATATTTCAACACCATCATATTCATCGGACGAAAATATCCACTCTTTTTCATCCGAATACTGGTTTAATTTATTTTCCTGACCTGTTGTGTCTTGGTTGATTAGTACACTAATGGTCAGAATAACAGATATAAAAATGTTTCTCATTATCGGATATTAAATTATTTTCCCGGGCGCAATACAGCAAAATATATTTCAGGGCTAAAGTTAGGAAAAAGCAAGGAGAAGGGAAATTTTACATGGCCCGAAATGAAACTTAAACTGCGTTATTAATAAGTTTTCGTCATAAGATGCTCAAATAGCAAATAATACAAGCAACCGCAGACAGAATTAAGGCAGGAAATAGTGAACTATTCTAAAATTAAATTTGATAAGAACGCTTGTATTTTAACAAAAGCATCATGGATATGTGTAAAGTTTCATGACAGAGGTAGCCATTATTGAACCAGAGCTGATGAACCTTAATCAGGAAAATTCCAAATCAGATTGGAATGAAAAACAAATGGGGATGCCCTGCTCCGTGAATCAGGGAAAAACTTTTGCTAAAACTTTTTGCCTATAAAAAAGCACATATTGCGGGAGTCTTCTTCCACGGGTAACTTAATTATACCGGGAAAGCCAATGTTTTGTCCCAAACTTGAACTAATTTTACCAGAAAGTGAAAAAAATCTAATTGCTGAATTGCTGCAAGCTAAAATAAAATTTGCTAAAAAATATTTTTCGCGCTATTTTCATGGCACAAGCCATGGCTTATGCCATGTCCGATGTTTTTCCATAAAAAGTTGAAATTTAGCTTGTTAAGAATTAACGCCTCCTACGGTAATTACCTGACCATATCAAGTTTTTGTTTGTTTAAAGTTTATGTAAATAAAGGAATTATTATTTTTATCACTACTGACCGAGTAAAATAAAATGGATATAATGAAGTCGTGTATTTATGTGCGTTCTGAATACTTTTACACAGTTCAGAGGCAGGTTCGCATCAAAGAAATTTCGTTAAGAAAATCGGATTGTTTTTCGTAAAGAAACGAGCTTGCGAGTTCACCGAATGCCTTTGAAAGCAACCACGATAATGAGGTAAATCCGAATTGTCTGAGCGAAGCGAGTTTTCGGATTTTAGAAAAACAATCCGATTTATAGGAATTTCTTTGCGCGACGACGTTTTTTAGCATAGCTGAATTTTGCTGCGTTCGGCATTGACACAAACAAGTTTGGTCACTGCTCTCACTTAACGCAAAATTTGTTTACTTTTTTTTGCTGTAGAATTGGAGCGAAGCGTAAATCGTGAACGCCTTATAATTTTTTATCTCGTGGAAAAAAAGTAAAAGCCTGCGCGGCCTGAGCGCAAAAAGTTAAATGCTTTTTTTTGTCGGACAGTAGTGTATTTTTATACCACACTCAGATAAGCTTTGGAAAACGTGTGAATCACAAACAAAAACGCGAAATAACAAGGATGGATAAATCTGCGGTAATTTCAGACAAAACAATGTTTGAACGTACATCATCCTTTTCCTGACGGTTATGGAATACATTGCACCTGACGTCAAAATAGGCTTACATTGAGCAATCTTATTTTGCATCTTGCCGTATAGTCTGGTGAACACCAAAAAAATGATTTATGATCAAAGGACAACAACTGGTCAATGCGCTTGATAATTCCGAAGGGGTTGTTTTTATAACTGAAGCAGACGGGACCATCGTTTTTGTAAATAAAACCTTTGAAAAGGTTTATGGATATAACAGGGATGAAGTAAGAGGAAAGAAGCCTTCTATTCTTAAGAGTGGATTTCATTCCAGGCAGTTTTATGATGAATTGTGGCAAACCATTTCAGCCGGGAAAAGCTGGAGTGGTGACATGGTAAACCGGACAAAAAGCGGCGAAATAGTTTCTGAAAAAACCTTCATATCACCTGTTTTTTCAGACGATGATTCTACTATCACCGGATATATAGCAGTTAAATTTAACATTTCCGAAAGGAAAAAGCTGAAAGAACAACTCGAGATAAGAGAGCAGTTGTTCGAAAAGCTTTTCGAAAATTCTCCGGTAGGCATTCTTATTCTTGATGACATAAAGTCTGAAGGTGAAATTATTGATTTTACTGTTGAACGTGCAAACCTTAAAGCTTCCGTTATTTTTAACCGGCTCTCTTTTATCGATCAAAGGTTATCATCGGTGATGTGTAATAAGAATATTGCCGGATTGATGAAGGAACATAAAACAGTACAACATGGTGAAGAGGTTTACGAGTGGGAAGATATGTGTAAAGGGAAGGTCTTGGAATTCAAACTTTTCGGGCTGGGTAGGAATAAGAAATGCCTACTGGTGACAGACATTAGTCCAAAAGTAAAGATGGAATCGCGACTAAAAGAGAGTGAAGCCCGTCTTCGTGAATTGAATGAGACAAAAGACAAGATATTCAGTATTATTGCCCATGACTTGAGAAGTCCTTTCCAAACAATTATTGGCTTTGCTTCCCTGCTAAGCGACGGAATGGACAGTTGTTCATCAACGGAGTTGAAAAAAATGGCCGCTCAGATATCGGATGTTTCCGAACAAACCTACAAGTTGCTTGAAGACCTGTTAACCTGGTCGAAGTCCCAGTTGGGACAATTGTCGCCGGTTCCGGTTAAAGTGAACCTGAAAGAAATTGTGGAAAAAGTTTTTTGCCATCTACGCCAACAGGCCGATAAAAAGAATATCAGTTTAATAAATGATATTTCTGAAGCGGATGTAGCTAAAGCCGACAAAGATATGGTCGAGTTTATCGTTCGTAACCTGGTTCATAACGGCGTTAAATTCACTACTCCGGGAGGAGAGGTACGGTGTTTTACAGAACGGGAAGACGGCTACATCAGGATACGGGTAAAAGATACCGGAATAGGGATTCAACCGGCCAAACAAAAGGGCATATTTTCTTTGTCAGGCAATTTGTCAACAAAAGGAACCAGTGAAGAAGCCGGTACAGGACTGGGACTTATGCTTTCGCGCGAAATGGTGGAAATGAATAATGGCAGGATAGCGGTTGAGAGCGAACCCGGAAAAGGCTCTTGTTTTACGGTAGTACTGCCGGAAGCAACTTTTTAATACAGTTCGTTTTTTCAATGGTCAGTTAAAAAAGTCTAAACGCAGAGACGCCATGACGCAAAGTTTTTATTATGAGGTGTTGTGATTAGCGCCATTAATTGTGTAAACAATTAATTACCAAGCAACTGTAAAAGTTTAACGGAGTATTGACTTTTGCCGGATGATTTATGGAATGGGAGTTGTGAGCTATAATTTCCTCATAAATGATCTGGTTTTTTTCTAAACACATCTTTTTAGCAAAGGATTATATATAACATCTCTGCGTTCAGGTTTCTTTAACGGACTATCGGAAATAAAAAGTCACAAAAAAAGGTTAAGGAAACATCCTCAACCTTAACCTCATCCTCAACCTTAACCTTAACCTCAACTTTATCTCTGATTTTCCAAAAGCATATCCATCTTTGCTGCTTCTTCATTCATTTCAAGTCGCAGGTAAATGTTTTTCAGATACTTGATGTATAATTGATTGTCTGGATCTTCCTGATGAAGTTTTTCAAAGATATCCCGGCTTTGTCGGTACATAGCGGATATTTTCTTTAATTCCCGCTTTAGGTACACATAAGCTGTATAATTGGGGTCTTTATTGTATTCACTCATTTCTGCTTTATACCAGTTTTCGGCTCGTTCATATAAATCTTTGGCTTTCCATTCGAGGGCGGGCTTAAAATCAGAGTTTTTTTCCAGCAGGGCATTACATACGCTGCGGGCTTCTTCCTTTTTGCCTGTCGCTTCAAGTGCTTTGACACGAAGAAATACAATTCTCGGATCATTCATTGGCGGCATTTGCCTGGCTCTTTCAAGCGCTTTTTCATACTCTTTTTGATCCATTTCGATGGCAAAAAGTTTCTGACCTACCTCTTTTTTCAGCTCGGGTGATTCTATCTTATCCCAGTACCGATTCCATAATTGATATTCTTTATCGGTTTTTCCGGTTTGATCGTAAACACTTGCGAGCATTTTAACAGCTTCGAAATCTTCGTCCCTGTCAAGCCATTCCTGAAGAAGTTCTTCAGCCATCGGATATCTTTCCAGCTTTACAGCTGATTCGGCAGCCATTTTGAGATATTCCGTTTTAACTTCGCTGCCCTTTGAAGAATGATAATCTTTTAATTTTTCATAATTAACAAGGACTTCTGAGTAGTTTCCCGCTTCAAAAGCATTCTTAATGGATGCCTGATGGGTTTGCAATTGTTTTAGGGGATTACATCCCGCTAAAAGAGCGAGAAGCAGAAACGAGGTCGTTAATTTTTTTATTTTCATGTTTGCGGTTTTTTATGCAGCATCTGCATATTAAGTTTGTATCCGGCCGAAAGGTGTCAATTGCTTAGAGACAATTGACACCCTTCGAATAGAAATTACAAAAATAATATAGTCATAACAGCAAAACAAGTGCCTAAAACTGGTTTTTGAAAAATAAAATCGCTGTAAAGATTGTAGAAAATGCCTTAAAAATTATATTTTTGCAACGCGTAAACAGAACGACACACGGGTGTAGCTCGGTTGCCAGAGCACTGGTCTCCAAAACCAGGTGTCGGTAGTTATAGTTTCTTCTCTCGTGTGTGTGCTCAATTTAAGGAGAGTTGGCCGAGTGGTCGAAGGCGCACGCCTGGAAAGTGTGTATACGCCAAAAGCGTATCGAGGGTTCGAATCCCTCACTCTCCGCAAAAAGCCATCCCTTTTAAGGATGGCTTTTTGCGTTAGAGAGTGAGTGGATTCGAACGAAAGGATGGCGGGGGTTCGAATTACTTTGTAATCATGAGCGGGATTGTGATTGTAGCCTGTGGGAGCGAATAATCTCTCACTCTCCGCAAAAGACCAAAAAGAATGCTCTTGAAGCGGAAGTCATCAACGCAGCTTTGGACCATTTCAAAAAACGCATAGCCTACGTTATGGATTACCTATCCTACGAAGAGGAAGAAGTCACCGCCCGGCTTTTACCGGGGAAATTCCAAGTAAAGAAAGAGCAAAGGCGCACGATTCTATGTGTTTTTAGGAAGCACAACGAAAATGCAAGAAAACTAATTCAGCAGGCCCTAATTAAAAACTTCCAAAACCCGGGTTATCTCTTGGATGGCTGCGTTTTTCGTATTTTAGGTCGCGAAGCATACTGCTGTTGACGGCAATGGTGAAGAAATACGATTTATAGGCTCCGACGGGAACGAGATTAAAACTCATGTTCCAGCAGTGCAGGTCGCGATTGATGCGGATGTTGGTATGAGATATTTCATTTCTGTCTACATTGTAACCGGTAGAAAAATTAATGGACCATTTTTTTGTCAATTCAAGATTCCCGTTCAGGCTAATATCGGCAGTAAATTTTTTATCGTACGCCATTTTTTCCTTGTTAAATTTATCCTGAACGATGCGCATATTATAGTTGAGTGACATATTCCAGGGCATAGAAAAATCGGCGTACCGGGGTGTTACCGCGGAAGTTTGAGGCTTAGGAGGCCCTTCGGTTCGGTTTTCAAGGTTATTATCCTGGTCAGGGAACTGGCTATCGGTGTTCTGGCCCTTTTTCTGCTTGTCTTTTTTCTTAAAAGTTTCAGCTCCGAAGTTAAGCCCGAAACTCAGGCTGGCATTTTCCAGCCGGGCAATTTTTCTTTTATCTTTCCACAGCAGCCGGTCAACTCTTACCGGATTTCCATATTCGTTCAATTGAATGGTGTAGGGGTCAAAAACAGCATTGAAATTGATGGAAGTACCTAAGACTTTTGTTCGTCCGCTCATGTTGATCCTGGACCATTTCAGCGAGTCGGCCAGAAAATTGTATGAAGTACTAAAGTTCAGTGATTCCAGAAGTGGTATTTTTTTGAACCCGGTACTGTCTTTCCGGCTTTTTACTTTCATTTCAATATTATTATTCAGCCCAATGCTCATAGAGCCGGATTTACCGCGTCCGGGTACTCCGTACATGGCACCTTCATATATCGAATAATCATGCCTTACTATTTCATCACGATTTGGGTCGTAATATTCAAACCAGTCGTAATAACCGTATTTTGGATCACCAAAATCGGGACGATAAGACATACTCACAGAAGGCGTCATCATGTGCCTGATGGCCTGAATGCCATCGCCAAACAACCAGCGGCTGGGACGAAAGAAAGTATATATCTTGGTTTGTGTGCCTACTGAGAAACTGTAATCATAAACCCTGTTAAATCCCTGTATGGTGTCTGATACCACCACCTGGTGTTTTTCCTGGTCGTATGATTTCTCGATGGATTTAAAGTACCAGCGCTCTTTGTAATTGAAGCTTGGAGAAAGAGTAAAATGCCTGAAAAGTTTGAAATTCATGCTTACGGGGATAGTATGCTGAATACCGTTTTTCCAATCCTGGGCAAGACTGGAATCAAACAGTTCACTTTCTTTGGTTGAAATTCTGTTACTGGCATTTCCGGTATAACTCATACTGATTTTTTCGTACCATTTCTCTTGCGAACCTATTCTGTCTTTGTCTTTAAAAGGATAAATACGGTTCATCGTCAGTGTCAGGTTTGGTAAAGTCAGATCAATAGTAGTATCCCTGCTGTTTTGTGAATGCTGAAGGTTGGCTGACAGACTAAAAGGACTATCGGGCCATTGTTTGGAATAGGAAATGCTGGAACGCTTGGTGTTGGTTGCAAGTTGTCTCGGGTTAATAATGCTGCCTACATTATTACGGTCGAATGAGCTTGTAGAAAAGTTTACACTGGCTGAAAAACGACTGTAAGGATTGGCTTTGGCATCCTGACTGTGCGACCAGCTTAAGGATAAATCCTTACTTTTACTATAGTCTGGCAATTCTTTTTCGCTTGTAACATTGGTGATGTATTGAAAATTGAAATTACCCGAAAATTTGTATCGTACTTTGTATCGCGAAGCTACTCTTGTACCCCACGACATATTGGAATAAATATCACCGGTCACAGACAGATCGAAATAGTCGTTGGCTGCCCAGTAATAACCCCCGTTTCTAAGGAAAAACCCACGGTTGCTTTCTTCGCCGTAAGAAGGAAGTAGGAATCCCGAACTGTATGTGGATGAACTGGGAACAAACGCGAAAGGAACAGCTACAGGCATTATCACATCTTCAATAACCAGATAGGCTGGTCCGGTGATAATCTTTTTACCCGGATCGATTTTGGCTTTTGTCAGGTTAAGATAAAAGTGAGGGTGATCATGATTGGTGCAGGTAGTGTATTTCCCATTTCGCAGGTAATATATATTATCCTGTAATTTCTTTGCCTTGTTGCTGACAACGTAACCCTCACCCTGTTCTGTTACAACATGCTCAATAATGGCTTTTTCCGTTTCAAAATTATATTTGATAGACCGCATGGTATATTCTCCGCTGGGATCTTTAAAAACGGGCAATCCAATTTCATTTCCCGTGGAATCGATCCGTCCTGTTGCATAAGCCAGACTGCTGTCGAGGTCCAATTCTATTTTATAGGCGGTAAGTAAAACATCCTGATAACTGACACTGGCATCCCCGTAAAGAAATACTTTCCCTCCGGTAAATTTAACCGAATCGGAGGCTGAGTATTTTACTTCGGCTTCTATAACGGGAGGTCTGGTTTTTGTCTGGAGGGTGTCGGTCTCTTGTAATGTTGTGTCTCCGACGATTTGAAGGGTGTCGGTCTGATTAATTGTGAGAGGCGAATCTTGTGCCAATGTGGATACAGGAGAAACGGTAAGAACTGTCAATATGAAACCGACCGTCAATCGTAGCGAAGTATGTTTACAAAGTGTTGGTATCAAGATGTATATGCTTCTAAGCTTGGTGATTTTTCATTTTTTCTCTCCAAAATCAAGCACAAAAATAAGCTAAAAAAAGGTCTTTAAAGAGCATTTTACCGCAAAATTGAGGCCATTTTAACAAAAACAAAGACTAAGATTTTTTAATTTTGGGATGGAATTTGTTGCAAAAACTCTCAAATTTGTACAAAATTTTGTAGATCAGTAAAGAAATAAATTTATCAAATCGTATCGGATTGGTTTTGTTTCGTCGGATTTGATAAGCATACTTTTGAGAACAGATATGAAGCTACATATTGTATTTAGAGGGCTGATGTTTTTTTTCTTTTGCTTTTTCACGGCAATACTGGCCGGTCAATCAATAAGTGAGGAGAGCATTGTTTTGAAAACGGTAGTCATCGACCCCGGTCATGGCGGAAAAGATACAGGTGCCATTGGCAGAGAAAGCAAAGAAAAGGATATTGTTCTGGATATAGCCTTGAAAGTGCGGGATTATTTGAAGAAGTTTTTACCGGAACTAAATGTTGTTATGACGCGCGAGGAGGATAAGTTTGTACCTCTTGATGAGCGTACTCGTATCGCCAATGAAAATGATGCGGACCTTTTTGTATCGATTCATGCCAATTCAATCACAAATCCCCGTATTTACGGTGCAGAGACTTTCGTTTTGGGACTTCACCGCTCTGAAGAGAACCTTGAAGTAGCTAAAAAAGAAAATTCAGTAATTGTGTTGGAGGACAATTATGAAACGAAATATGAAGGTTTTGATCCCAATTCAACCGAGTCTTATATTATTTTTGAGTTGATGCAAAATGTGTATCTTGACCAAAGTATCGGGTTTGCTTCTGCTGTTCAGAATCAGTTTAAAAGCAGGGTGGGACGCCACGATAGAGGCGTTAAGCAGGCAGGATTTCTGGTTTTAAGAGAAACTTCGATGCCCGGGGTACTGGTAGAAGTTGGTTTTCTCAGCAATCGCTATGAAGAACGGTTTATGGCATCTGAAAATGGAAAGGTTTATCTTGCTTCAGCTATCTTCAGGGCGATAAGAGATTTTAAAGAAAGGTATGATGCCATGAACTCCAATTTGGTTAAGCAAAAACCAAAGACTATCGAAAATATGGTTACCGAATTCGGCAAAGAACCCTCATCTGACGATACTACAGGTATTCAGTACCGAATTCAGGTGGCCAGTTCGCAAAAGCCAATAAAAGAAGATGAAGGACCCTATAAATATTTCGACAATGTGTGGGAGTACAAAGAAGGAGACTATTATAAATATACGACAGGACTTGCTTACAGTCATGAGGAAATAGAAAAAATTCTTCCTGAAATAAGGGAAAAAGTTCCTGATTGCTTCATCGTAGGTTTTCGCAACGGAGAAAGGGTTATCCCCTGACAGGATAAAATAAACCGGTTGGTTTTTTAGAAACCTTTCTGCCCGGTCTTCTATCGGGTAATGAGGAATGTATAAAGTTAATATTCAGTGCCTTTACAAATTCCTGTGGTTATTACAAACAGCTGATTTACAATGTTTATGAAAAACTTAACGAAAAATAGCGCATTTATTCAACAATCAATAAAAATGCATCGTCCATGACCATAAATTGTACGTGGCTATAAGGTCGGGAAAGCATATTACTAATCATCTGACTGTTCTGAAGGTGTCATTTACAAGCGAAAGTAGTAAATGACATTGATATGTACAGACACTAAACTAAATGATGTATTCATGATAAATCTAAAAAAGGAGTATAAAATTGCTTTGACCGTTATTACAGCCCTGGTTGTTTTGCTGTGGGGCGTTAATTTCTTGAAAGGTAAGGATATTTTTGATACAGGAACTGTTTATTACGGCATTTATCCCAGGCTGGAGGGACTTACCGAAGCCAATCCCGTTTATTACAATGGATACAAGGTGGGCAGTGTCAGAGAAATAAAATTCTATCCGGAAAGAGAGAAAAAATTTATTGTAACATTCTCACTGAATAGAGAGTTACCGGTATACAGAAGTACGGTAGCTCAAATTTATAGCTTCGACCTCATGGGAAGCATGGCAGTGCAATTTCTGGACGGTCAACCGGATGAGCTTCTTGAACCTGGCGATACATTGCAAACAAGCATAAAGCCGGCAATAATGGACCAGCTAGCCACCCAGGTTATGCCCATTAAAGATAAGGTAGAAGCACTCATTGTAAGAATTGATTCCACTTTATCCGGCTTGTCCGGTATCTTATCCGATACCAACAATCAAAGCTTTGAAGAAGGACTGAAAAGTTTCCGGCAAATGATGCAAAACCTGGAGAAAACGACTGCCGAATTTAATACTGTTATGTCTAAAGGCGGCGCGTTGCGTAATTCTTTGGCCAATATAGATACTATCTCCGGGGAACTTAGCCGGCAACGTCTTTCTGTTTCAGCAACCATAAAAAATGTGGAAGACTTTAGTGAACAACTTGCAAGACTTGAACTTGAGTCATTGGCCGGGAAACTTGATTCGAGCCTTTTTATTCTGAATTCTCTGCTGAAACAGGCTCAGGAAGGGGAGGGAAGCCTTGGACTATTACTTTCTGATGAAGCACTTTATTACAATTTGATGGATGCCTCGGCCAATCTTGACAGATTATTGGCCGATATACGCCTCAATCCGAAGCGTTATTTGAGCATTTCAGCCATTGATTTTGGAAGAACGGTTGAAATTAACGTTGACGACAAAAAAGCCGAAGAGCAGGGCATTGTGTATAAAGTCAGAGTGGCAGTATCGGATAAACCATTGGATATCAGGAATACTATGATAAGGGATAAATACCGTATTTTTGAAGATACAGATGGTGAGAAATACACTTACACAGTGGGTGCCTCTTCTTCGTATGCCGATATTAAAAGCATTCGTGATGAAATTATTCATGAGTATCCCGAAGCAAAAATTATTGCCTTCAAAGAAGGTAAACCTGTGAAAATCATTAAAGCACTTAAACTTTCCGACACGAATGATTAAATATTTTGTTTAGTAGAATTGATGAAAAAACAGCCCGGAAAATTATTTGACGAATGAAGATTTTTTTTTTGAATTTTTATTCAATTTACTTTCCTTCAATGTTTTGTAACTGTTAACTGAAAGTTAATTTTTTTGATTTGCCACCTGATTATCAACTATTTAAGCAGCGTTAGTTTTAGTGCTTTGAATACTAACAGTATAAAGTAAATCCTAAAAAATCAACCCTTCAGGCATTTTTTTTTCCAGTTTTTTTTAGCAAATTTTGTCCTGAATGAAAACATTTATATTTAACATATCGTAAAATGGAAGGCATAGAAACAAAACTGGATCATAAGCAAGTCTGGTCTGAGTGTCTGAATTACATTCAGGCTTCTATCCCGGGGAATGATTTCCGTACATGGTTCGAGCCCATTGTACCATTGAAACTGGAGAACAAAGTGCTTACTATTCAGGTGCCAACCTACTACTTTTATGAATTTATTGAAGAGCAATATATTAAACTGGTGAGTACGGCACTTCGCGAAGTGATTGGTTCAGGTGCCAAGCTGGAATATAGCGTGGTAATGGAGCGGTCACCGTCACCTTCTGCTTCACCCGCCTATACAGTAAATTATCCTGCATCGGGCAAGCATGATTTGCGCAACAGGGCAGTTGACAAAAAATATGGTCATCAGGAACAGCCACACATACGAAATCCTTTTATAATACCGGGGGTTAAGAAATTAAATATCGATCCGCAGCTTAACCCTGAGTATAACTTTGAAAATTTTGTGGAAGGGGATTGCAATCGTTTGGCACGTTCCGCCAGTGAAGCTGTTGCTAAAAATCCCGGCAAAACAGCTTTTAATCCGCTTTTCCTTTATGGTAACAGTGGCCTGGGTAAAACACATCTGGGTCAGGCTATCGGGATTGAGGTTAAAAGACTATATCCCGAAAAAACGGTTCTCTATGTCAGCGCCAATAAGTTTACTACACAATATACCGACTCTGTTGCCCGAAATTCTGCCAATGATTTTATGCATTTCTATCAGATGATAGATGTATTGATCATTGATGATATACATGAACTTGCCGGTAAAGAAGGCACTCAAAATACCTTTTTTCATATTTTCAACCACCTGCACCAGTCGGGGAAACAGTTAGTGCTTACATCAGATAAAGCACCGGTTGACTTAAAAGGCATGAAAGAGCGCTTGTTGACGCGTTTTAAGTGGGGGTTACCGGCCGATTTGCAGTCTCCCGACTACGAAACAAGGGTTGAGATACTAAAAAGCAAAATCTATAAGGATGGCATTAACGTTTCCGATGAAATCATTCATTACATAGCTTCGCATATTACAGACAATGTGCGCGAACTGGAAGGCGCTCTTATTTCGTTATTGGCGATGTCCACGCTTAATAAGGCCGAGATTACATTTGATATTGCACGCAGTGTAGTTGACAGGCTGGTAAGGAAACCGCATAAAGAAATTACGGTAGACCAGATACAGAAAAAAGTTTGCGATTTCTATGGTCTGAAACCTGATGCACTTCAGTCTAAAACCCGAAAACGTGAAATTGTTCAGGCGCGGCAGGTGGCAATGTATTTTTCCAAAAATTTGACCAATTCTTCTCTTTCTGCCATCGGTGCAGTTATTGGACACCGTGACCATGCGACTGTTTTGCATGCCTGTAAAACCGTGAAAAACCTGAAAGAAACCAATACCGAATTTAAGCATCAACTGAAAGAGATTGAGGGACTTATCAGACAATAACAAAAACTGCTCATCGGGAAGTTTATTTATCTTTCCCTGCCAGGTCCGGATTCTTCAGAGAATTGCTTGCAGAAACTGCCTGATGAACTGGGTATGGTTATCTGTTTTATCTTACATTTAATAAATTGTTACAACTGTTACAACTGTTAGAATTGTTAGAATTGTTAAAGTTGTTAATATTCTTAATATTCTTAATATGTTAGTTGTTAGAATGTTATAAGTTTTATTGGATTAGCTAACAATCCTAACAATTTTATAACAATCTTTGCCATGCTCGTTTCAGTTTGTTAATACAAAAATCCCCGGTAATTTTTTTGAATTTCCGGGGATTTTAGTTTTTTACCTTATCGCAGGGATATTTTTTTTAAAAAACATATCTTTGGTACTTTCTTTGAATAAATAGTGCCCGTCTACAGGGACAGGATTAAACACATGGCGAGGTGAGTTACGATCAGGGTATGCATAAGTTTTTTCATGCGGGTTCTGCCGGCCTTATAAAATTAATTGTATACAGATAAAATTGAAAAACAAACAGATATAATCCACAACGAGTTGTCTGTAAAATGTAGATTTTGAATTTTTTACCATGCTAAAAAACTTTTCAAAACCGGCTTTAGTTTTTTTATTGACCGTAGGACTATTTTTTTCCTCAGTGTTTTTCGTTCATGCACAAGAAGAAACTACCCGTAAACGCATTATTATCGACGGGGAAGAATTTTTTCTTCATGTCGTTCAGGCCGGTGAAGGTTTTTATTCCATTGCTCGTCAGTACAATGTTTCGCAACAGGAGATACTTGATGCCAACCCTCAATTGGAGGGTGGAGGACTTCTTAAGGGGCAAATTCTCCGGATTCCTGTCATTGAAGGTCGTAATGCGAGTTCCGAAGAGGTTGAAAGCTCCGGTAACTTTATACTGCATACTGTTGAAAAAGGTCAAACTGTATGGTTTATTTCGAGGAAATACGATGTTGATATTGAAGATATTTATAAATATAATCCTGGTTCCAGGCAAAGATTAACGGTAGGAAGTATTATAAAAGTTCCTGTTGATGTGGAACATGAACAGACCCGGCAATATGCGGATGATAATTTTAAGTTATATGAAATAAAAGCCGGGGATACACTTTACTCGCTTTCCAGAAGGCTGGGTACTACTGTGAACGATATTCTTCAGCTTAATCCCGGTCTCCGTAGTGGTGTTCTGGTTGTGGGATCGGTTATCAGAATCCCTGCCCGGCAAGAACCCGGTAAGAGACAGGATTTAGCAGCCGGAGATGAACCGGGTTACATGGAAGGTGAGAGGTATAATTATCATGAAATCAAACTCGGACAAACACTTTATTCAATAAGCCGTCTTTACCAGATAGAAGTTGATGAGCTTAGAAGAGTCAATCCGGATATAGACCCCGACGATTTAAAACCGGGGTATATGCTTCGGATACCACGTCCGGTTGAAAATCAATATGCTGAAAAACAGGAGGTGAAGGACAAAGATATGTTTGAAACGCATAAAGTGAGACGTCATGAAACGCTTTTTTCCATTTCAAGACAATACGACGTAGATATGGATATCATCCGTAAGGTAAATCCGGGGGTAGACTTTTCTAATCTTCGAAGAGGTACCGAATTGAAGATTCCCACCAATCAGTGGTTTGTTTTGAATTATCCGGGAACGCCTGAAGGTGGCCGGGAAATGGTCGAGTCCGGTATCGACTCCGTGAAATATTCAGGACTGGTTCCTTCTGACAGTCTTTGCATTAACAAAAATAATGTAGGTAGTATTTTGCGACCGGTCAGGATTGCACTGCTTTTGCCCTTTGATCTGGATGCAACAGAAAAAGCCAATATTGTTGAAAAGAAACAGAATGGCGATACCATAAGAACGGTGCGGCAAAATCCTGTACTGCCACGTCGTTCTGTTGTTTTTGCCGAGTTTTATGAAGGAGTACTTCTGGCTCTGGATAAATTGAAGCAAGAAAATATAAACGTGGAATTGTCTGTCTTTGATATAGCATCTGATAACTTATCAATTAAAGACTTTTTGGATGTCAATGGAAGTGAACTCAGCAAGGTGGATATGATTATTGGGCCGGCACGATCGGAAAATCTTAAACCGGTGTCCGACTTTGCCTTGAATCATCAGATTAAGTTGGTTTATCCCCTTTCCAACGTCAACCACGAATTGGAGCGAAATCCCTATCTCTTTCAAATAAATACACCCGATACTCTGGTTTTTGATAAAATGGCCACGGAAATTGTTCGTCAGTCCGAAAACTACAATCTCCTGGCCATACTTCCCGAGGAGGAAGATGAGTATGCTACACGTTTCCTTGAACAGTTGAGGCAGAAGGTATTTTTTAACGAATTTGCCCTTAATAAAAATATCAATTATCTGGAGTACCGTATGGGAGGTAATGAGGATATGACCAATCTGGAAGCTTTACTCGATCCCCTGAAAAGAAATTATGTGGTGGTACCAACCAATCAGGAAGCCACAATTTCTAAAATTGTTCCTACCCTGGCCGGAATTGCAGAAACGCACGGCGTGCCTGTTCATCTGTTTGGAATGACCGAATGGCTGCGTGCCCAATCTATTGAGCCTGAAGATATGTTTCGTCTGAATGCCAGTATTTTTACTTTTTTCGCGTTCGATTACGATAACACTCAAACAAAACGATTCATTGAGAAGTATCGCGATTGGTATTATACCGAACCTCATGCCGTATCCCCGTACTTTCAGAATTCTTCATCCTCTTCAGGATATTCCCGTTATGGAGCGTGGGGATATGACGTCACTTATTATTTTATTTCGGCGCTGGCACAACGAGGGTTACATTTTGAGTATTGCCCGGATCCACTCAATGTTCAGCCCGTTCAATTTAATTTTTCATTCAAACGAATATCCAATTGGGGCGGTTTTTATAATGAAGGTATTTTTCTGCTGAAATTTTTGCCGGGCTATGAGGTTAAAAGGGTCCCGTTATTAACATTCCCCTCTGTTTTACCGGTAACAGCAGAAGAGTCATTTCAACCGTTTTAAACAATAAAATACGATTCATTAATTCGTGTCTGTTCATAAAGTGAAATTTGCTGCTTTACGATTGCTGACAAAATATTCATCCCGAAGTAGCATTTGTAAGGTTTATTAAAAAACCAACAAAAAGCACCTTCGGGACTCCGTTTTTGGGTATTCGCAAGCGCCCCCGATGATATCGGGGCAGGCATTGCAGCAGGCACTTTCCGGACAGTCACTAATAAAATATCTGAAACAATATGCTTTCGGTCAATCACTTGACACTTGATTTTGGTACGTTTGTTCTTTTCGAGGATATCTCATTCTTAATTAATCCCCGCGATCGTGTTGGGTTGGTCGGGAAAAACGGTGCCGGTAAATCCACTCTTCTGAAAGTGATTTACGGTTTACAAAAACCTACATCCGGTGAAATAACCAAACCCAAAGATTTTACCATTGGATACCTTCCACAGGTGATGAAACACGATGACCGCTATTCTGTTGTAGAAGAAACCGAACAGGCTTTTTGGGAATTGAAGGAACTTGAGAGGGAAATTGACCGCCTGAACCAGGCGATTCATCAACGCGATGATTATCATTCCGATGACTACATGGGATTGATAGAAAAGCTTAGCGAAGCAACAGAACGATTCAATATGTTTGGAGGTCAGGATTATAAGTCGCGCATAGAAGTAACCCTGAAAGGGTTGGGATTTCGCCCCGGCGATTTTTCACGACCCACATCAGAGTTCAGTGGTGGCTGGCGCATGCGAATCGAACTGGCTAAGATATTACTGCGCAAACCCGATCTTCTTCTACTCGATGAGCCTACCAATCATCTTGATATTGAATCTATTACATGGCTTGAAGAGTTTCTCGGAAATTACAGTGGCGCATTGGTGCTTATTTCCCACGATAAAGCTTTTCTTGACAATGTGACCACCCGTACCATAGAAATTTCTCTTGGAAAGATTTACGATTATAAGGCACCTTATTCACGCTTTGTCGAGTTGAGGAAAGAACGTCGTGAGCAGCAACTGGCAGCTTATCGTAATCAGCAAAAAATGATAGAAGATGCCGAACAATTTATTGAACGGTTTCGGTACAAAGCAACAAAGGCGGTACAGGTACAGTCGCGCATAAAACAACTGGAAAAACTCGACCGTATTGAGGTGGATGAGGTGGATAACAGTAAGCTGAATATTAAATTTCCGCCGGCTCCCCACTCTGGTAAAATTGTCGTTGAAGGAAAACACATTGGTAAGTCGTACGGTAACCTGAAAGTACTTGAAGATATAAATTTCACCATCGAAAGAGGTGAAAAGGTGGCTTTTGTGGGACGAAACGGTGAAGGGAAAACAACCCTTGCACGCATTATTATGCAGGAGCTTGATCATCAGGGCACTATTCGTATCGGGCATCAGGTAAAAATAGGATATTTTGCTCAGAATCAGGCTGAACAATTAAAAGAAAACCTAACCGTCCTGGAAACAGTCGATAATGTGGCAACCGGGGAGGTGCGCACCAGGATTCGCGATTTACTTGGCGCTTTCATGTTTAGCGGCGAAGAAGTTGACAAGAAAGTTTCTGTATTATCAGGAGGTGAGCGTACCCGCCTGGCCATGGTATTATTGTTACTTGAACCGGTAAATTTCCTGATACTGGACGAGCCCACCAACCACCTGGATATGCGATCGAAGGATATTTTGAAACAGGCACTGAACGACTTCGAAGGCACGGTACTTGTTGTATCGCACGACCGTGAATTTTTGGATGGATTGGTGACCAGAATCTTTGAGTTTTCAGACAAAACAATTAAAGAACATCTCGGTGGCATTTATGAGTTCCTTGAGAAAAAACGAATGGCTAACCTTCAGGAACTGGAAAAACAGCCGGCCGGGATAAAGGAGAATAAGAACTTTTCCGGAAGTGCTATGACGCGGAAAAATAAAAGTGGAAAAGCTGCCTTTGCTGAGCGTAAAGAACTCAATAAAAGCATAAAAAAGGCAGAAAATGAAGTGAATGCCTTGGAAAAGGCCATTACGCAGATTGAAGCGGAAATTGACAGGGTAATGTCAAAAATGAATAGAGATTCGGAGAATGCTATAGATACTTCTCTTTTTGAAGAATTTGTGGAATTGAATGACAAAATGGAGAAAAAGATGAACCAGTGGGAATCCGCGCATGCTGAACTGAAACAACTGGAGAAGAAAAGATCCGCAATGGATGCCTGAAACCCGTACTGACTTTCTTATTGCGGCAAACTTTGCCATGCCTGTTTCGTGAATGAGTAATTTTCGGACGAGCATAACACAAGTAAATCGCACTTAAAGGACAGACACGAATTAAATTTATCTGCATGGAAAAGAACATCATATTCGGTATTCGACCTGTCATGGAGGCCATCCAGGGTGGGCGTGACATTGACAGGATACTGATCAGTCAGAATCTTAAAGGGCCATTGGCCAAAGAACTGACAGAGCTTATTCAGGAAAAAGGAATCAATTTTAAACAGGTGAAACCCGAACGAATCGACTGGGTTACCCGGAAAAATCATCAGGGGGTTATAGCTTATCTTCCACCCGTTGAATATCAGAATATAGAACAGATTGTCGGAAAATCTCTTGAAGAAGGCAGGTCTCCTTTTGTTCTTCTCCTTGACGGGATTACCGATGTGAGGAATTTCGGAGCTATTGCCCGTACAGCTGAATGTGCCGGAGTAGATGCCATCGTATTACCCGAAAAAGGAAGCGTGTCGGTAACGCCTGATGCCATAAAAACATCGGCAGGCGCGTTATTTCGTATTCCGGTATGCCGCGAAAAGAATCTTTATTTTGTTTTAAAACATTTGAAAAATCGTGGTTTTACCATTGCAGCAGCTTCTGAGAAAGGCGATACAGACTACCGGAAAGCTGAATACAAGGGACCGGTAGCGCTTATCCTGGGGGCCGAAGACAAAGGAATATCATCGCAGCTGCTAAAAATGGCGGATGCTCATGTGTCAATTCCCGTCAGGGGAGAAATAGGGTCCCTTAATGTTTCTGTGGCCGCAGGAATCCTCATTTATGAAGTTCTCCGCCATAGGGATAAAACGAATGTTGGATGACCCGGTGCTTTTGATTATATTTGTTCCGTTTTTATCAATGAGCCTGGTACCAATAGCATCTTTGTTGCCAAACTCGTTGTTGTTTTAAATTTTTGCATCCTTATTAACAACAAGTTAATTCTGGTACAAAAATTTAAAACGCCTCGATTTTGACAAAAAAATGCTTTTTATACCGCACTCATTTTTTGGTAAAATATTTATAAAATGGCTGCGCCATTTATTGTTTGGATCACCGAATTTTCGCGAATTAACACGAATTTAGTCGCATCCTTGATGCGACAGTCATTCGTGTCATTGACAATATCATAATTGATTTTTTAAGGAGTTATCGAACTCATTCCAGTCGTTTCGTTGACGGCAAAAAATAATTGCGTAGCAATTAGCTAATCCAACAAATTATGAATTAAGCTTTTTAGTGATTTTGGCTCTGGGTTGTCCGGATTAGGTGTTAAAGTTTTATGTCAATGTTTTATGAATCCTTGAATCTGATATCTAAAAATCTTTCGATATCTTGTTTTAGATAAAAATTATGGAATACATCGTTTCCGCACGAAAATACAGACCTGATACGTTTGATTCGGTAGTAGGACAGAAGAACATTACTACTACGCTGAAAAATGCCATAAAAAATCAGCAACTGGCGCATGCTTACCTGTTTTGTGGCCCTCGCGGGGTAGGTAAAACAACCTGTGCCAGAATTTTCGCAAAAACAATCAACTGCAAAAATATAACTTCTGATTTTGAAGCGTGCAACGAATGTGATTCCTGCCGTGCCTTTAATGAGAACGGGTCTTACAATATCCACGAACTTGATGCTGCCAGTAATAATTCTGTAGAAGATATCCGGTCGCTGATAGATAAGGTGCGGATACCACCCCAAATGGGGAATTACAGCGTGTATATCATCGATGAGGTGCACATGCTCTCGCAACAGGCGTTTAATGCTTTCCTGAAAACCCTTGAAGAACCTCCCAGGCATGCGATTTTTATTCTTGCCACCACCGAAAAACACAAAATATTGCCCACTATTCTTTCGCGTTGTCAGACTTTTGATTTTAAACGTATCAAGGTCGAGGATGCTGTAGAACACCTTAAAAAAGTGGCCCGACTGGAAGGTGTGGTGGTCGAGGAAGAAGGCCTCAATGTTATAGCTCAGAAAGCCGACGGGGCTATGCGTGATGCATTATCCATTTTCGATCAGATTGTGGCTTTTTCGGGGAAAAATGTCTCTTATCAGCAGGTGATTGATAATCTTAATGTTCTGGATTATGATTATTATTTTAAACTGATGGATGCATTCCTGAATGAAGATACGAAATCTTCATTACTCATACTTGATGAAATATTGGACAACGGATTTGAGGAGGGACATTTTGTGGCCGGTCTCTGCAGTCATCTTCGCGATCTGCTGATGTGTAAAGACGAGGCAACACTTGGACTGCTGGAGGTAGGTGCTTCTATTCGCGAAAAATATCTTGAACAAGCGCGTAAGTGTCAGGTAGATTTTCTGGTTAAAGCTTTAGAAATTGCAACTCAATGCGACCTTCAGTTTCGGTCAGCCAGGAATAAAAGATTGCATACCGAATTTGCGCTTATAAAATTGTCGCGCCTTCTTACCGAAAAAAAAAAGTAGAAACCAAAGTTGAAGAAAGTTCTTCTCTCTCAACCAGAGTTGAGGAAAAGACACCCCTTTCCAAACCCGGAACTATTTCCCATGCACAAGGAAGTAAAGGTGGTACCGCTAAGTCGGGTGGCAAAACTTTAAAGAGTTTTTCTATAAAGGAGTTCACCAATGCAAAAGGAACTTCCCGGGTACAAAGCCAACAACAGAATGTTGTCAGAGAACCTTCTGACGGGGAGGAAATAGACCCTTCATGGAACAATGAATTTACTGCCGAAGAGTTGCAGAAAGTGTGGAATGCCTATGCGCGCTCTATAGAATCAAAGAATCCAAGACTCTTCAGCATGCTGACGGCTCATTCACCTCGTCTTAAGGGAACGCAGGTGGTGGTTTTCCCCCTTCAGAATGAAACTCAGGAAGTGGAATTATTGAAGGAGAAAACTCCTTTGTTTAACTATTTGAGGAGGGAACTGAAAAATGCAGGACTCCGGTTGGAGATAGAATATGTTCGGGAGGGAACAGGGCCACAGAAGGCTTTTACCGTTGCGGATAAATATAAACTACTGGCAGAGAAAAATCCTGTGCTTAACAAACTTAAAGATGCTCTGAATCTTGATCTGGAATAGGTGGATGTAAGTACATGCAGAAGGCAGAAGCCGTAGAAAGAATCAAGCATGGAGCTTTAATTTCTCCCGCCGGCTCCGCCGTTTTGTTTACAAAGATATCTGCTGCTGTGATGTAAAAAATGTAAGTTGGTTTTACTGATAAAGTATTCAAATATTGTGGTTAAGCTGAACTTTGTCGCTTTTTGATGTGTTGTTTATTTGACCTAGTTGATATACAAATAAAATTGACCTATGACGAAAATTAAAGTACAGAATCCGGTTGTTGAACTGGATGGTGATGAGATGACCAGAGTCATCTGGAAAATGATTAAAGAACAGCTTATTCTACCTTATCTCGATCTGGATATTAAGTATTATGATCTGAGCATTCAGAACAGGGATGCTACCGATGACCAAATCACCGTGGAAGCTGCAAAAGCTATTCAAAAGTATCATGTGGGAATTAAATGTGCTACAATTACGCCTGACGAAAAAAGGGTAGAGGAGTTTGGCCTCAAAAAGATGTGGAAGTCACCCAATGGTACCATCCGTAATATTATTGGCGGAACCGTTTTTCGTGAACCTATTCTGATAAAAAATATACCACGCCTTGTTCCGGGCTGGGAACATCCGATTTGTATAGGCCGTCATGCATTTGGCGACCAATATCGTGCCACCGACTTTGTAACCAAAGGAAAAGGTAAACTGACCATTTCTTTTACCCCTGAAGATGGTTCAGAGCCTCAGGAATATAACGTTTATGACTTTGAAGGCGATGGCGTTGCTATGGCCATGTACAATACCGATGAGAGTATCCGCGGTTTTGCTCACAGTTGCTTTAACCAGGCTATTATGAAAAAATGGCCGCTCTATCTTTCTACCAAGAATACAATTCTCAAAAAATACGACGGTCGCTTCAAAGACATCTTCCAGGAGATTTATGAGAGCGATTACAAAGAAAAATTTGAAGAACTTGGCATTACTTACGAGCACCGCCTGATTGACGATATGGTGGCAGCTGCCCTGAAATGGAATGGTCGTTTTGTGTGGGCCTGTAAAAACTACGATGGCGATGTCCAGTCGGATACCCTTGCACAGGGATTTGGTTCTCTTGGACTGATGACATCAACTCTGGTGACACCCGATGGCCAAACGATGGAAGCTGAAGCTGCCCATGGAACCGTTACCCGCCACTTTCGTTTGCATCAGCAAGGCAAACCCACATCAACCAATCCCATTGCATCCATTTTTGCCTGGACACGCGGACTTGAATTTCGTGGAAAACTCGACAGTAACGAAGAACTCATTAAATTTGCCCTTACACTCGAACAGGTTTGTGTCGATACAGTAGAAAGCGGTAAAATGACCAAAGACCTTGCACTTACCATTCACGGCAAAGACATGAAAGAAGAACACTACCTCAATACCGAAGCCTTTATGGAAGCGCTGGCTGAAAACCTGAAGGTGAAAATGGATGGGTGCCAGTAGTATTGTTCAGATTATATAATAATAGTTCGTTGAAAATAGCTAAAACGCGGAGACACAAAGACGTAAAGTTTTTATATAGAGATAGTTGTGATTTTTATATAAACTTTCTAAACAATAGATGAGTGCGGTCTAAAAAAGCATATTTGTTGCCAAACTCATTGTTGAGTTAACTCCGAAAAGTCGGATGCACTTTAAAAGTAATCAAAAATAATAGTTTCATCCATATAAAATTTATTTTTAGGGTCGGATGGAACTCGCATGCAAGAACTTATACATGTTTTGATTGTGGAAAAACAATGCCATGCTCGTTTCACCTAAAAATCTAACCATCTTACGATCTATTGTCAATAATCATCCGCAAAAATTCCTCTGCATCTTTAGCATCTATACCCGACTCTGAGATAAAAGCCTGTAGTTTTAGCAGGATATCATCCATGGGCATCGGTTCATTTTCGTCGATGTAATTGTTTGCCGTAAAATAGTCCGCCAGTTCTTCGGTTTTGGTTTTATAGAATCTTGGGACTTCACCATTTTTTAGTGCCAGTAGCAATTGTTCGGGATTGCCGTTGAGTTCGACTGCTTTTTCTGTCACGGCATCGATAAATGTATCGGAGATAAGTCCGGATTGCATCAAAACATCACGGCCAACTGGTTTTGGACGACCAATGGTATAGAGTTCTTTAAATCGCTCCAGCAGTTCTGCTTTGTTGCAGATGATTTGCCAGGTATCATCATCCAAACCGGAGATACGACCGTTGTTTTGAACGAAACTCTGCAACTGTCCCCATTGGCGGATGCCTTTTTGCAGGCACCGGTAAAGCAGGTTGACATCGTCGATCAGATACCACAGATGAAGTGAAGTAATGTCGTCGGTGAGCAGGGAGAAGGGGGATACTGCCAACGCTTCGCCATATTTTGCGTGATTTTTCTCTTCGGGGCGGGGAGCAGAATATGAAAATTTAATGTCCTCCGGCGATATCTGGCTGATGTTGTCTGAGTAAGATATGCCTGAATCTCCCGTCAGGGCTACGTGGGTGAAATGTATATCGTTTTCTGATTTCAGGAACGAAAACCACTTTTTTACTTCGTCGTCCTGAGCAGTGAAATAGAAGATTTGCCGGCCTTCGCGACTGATTTCAATCAGGGCCTGAATGATGGCACTTGCCCTTTCATCGTCGCTATTTGCCAGAAGCTCATCAGCCAGCAAGGGAAGTTTTATTGTTTCTTCCTGTTTTTCGATAAATGCCAGGCGCACTGCCAGCAAGAGCTGTACTCTGGTTCCTGTCGACAGCTGTGATAAGGGTTGTTCCAGCTTCAAAACCGTATCGTAAGCGGTAAATACGGCCTGTTCTTTATTGTCGAGACGCAGTTCATAACGGCCCGTGGTAATCCGGTTAAATAGTTCACCGGCAGCTTTGAAAACCTGCGGGCGGTTCTGGTCGCGGGTTTGTGCTTTCAGCTCTTCAACGATGAGATGTCCTGTAAAGCCGGAAATGTTGTTGTGGTAAACATCTTCAAGGTCGGTTAGAGCATTTTCTTTTCGGGTCAGAACATCTTCCAGTTCGTGTCCGTTTTTTATTTGTCTGACGGCATTTTCTATCTCTTTAATCTGCTCAATGATGGTTTCCCAGTTTCCTGCATGGCGCGCATACTCTTCAGATTTGTCAAGAGCTTCTTCAGCGGTTAAATGTTCTGTTTCTTGTTTATAATCAGAATATAATGGATGGTTTTTTAAAAGACGCTCTTTTTCCTGATAGCCGGCTTTTGCACCTATCAAATTGTCTTTCAGGCTTTTGTAATTTTTCAGCTGTTCTGTCATTTGGCGGATGATGCCCTTTTTGCCTTCGTCAATATCGAGACGAGAATATATCTCTGACAGTTCCTGTCGGGCCTCTTTCAATAGTTTATCCTGATTATCAATCTCTTTTTCGGACTGTTGTATTTGCCGCACAAGTTCGCGCCGATCGTTTTCCTGCCTTTTTAATTCCGATAATGTGGCTTTGATTTGTGAAATATCATTGGCTGAAGAAGAACCGGTCTCCGAAAAAATTTGATTGCATTTTGCCAGTTCTGTTTGAAGTTCCGACTTTAGATGTCGTGTTTTTGTTTGTAGTGATAATAATTCCAGATGGGATTTTTGCCATTTTTTAAGGTTTTCGATGAACCAGACCAGGCTGGTGTAATCGTTTTCGGAAATTTCCGGGATGTGCGGAGCAGTTTTTATTTTTTCTATCAGTTGGTTTCTTGTTTCTTCCAACTGTTTTAATTCGCTATTGGTATCGCGGAGTTGTTTTTCAATATCTTTTTGTTTTCTGATGATGTCATCCCTGTGGTGAGCTTTTTGAAGGTCTTTAACCAGATCATTCAGAAGTTCAACAACATCGTCGGGGTGCCATTGACCGGGCTGTTTCAGTCCGGTTTTACGGTAATCCTGTTCCCTGATCTGCAAAGTGTCCTGTTTCGTTGTTTTAAGGTTGGAAAAAATCCATGCTCCTGCCATCAGAATAATGCCTGAAAGTCCCGGCCATCCAAAAAAGAACGTAGCAATGGCGGTAACTGCGCCCAGCACAATAAGCAGCGGTACAAGCCAGTTGGGTGTTTCTTTACCCGCTTGTTGCCCGGTGAGCCAGTTGTTAAGAATGTTAATACCTGAGCTGATTTTTTCACCATCGGATTCCAATTCCCCCAGATTAGTGAGTTCCTGCGTCAGAAGCTCCATCTGGTTGTTCAGAAATGCCTTCCGACCCAGTAAGTTGTGGGCTCTTTGCAGAAAACGGTCGAGTTGTCCAACATCGTTCAGGTCAAGTCCTTCCCATTCTGAGGGATTAATGTTTACGTCAATATTTTTTAAAGCTTCCTGCGACTGAATTTTCAGTGTTTCAATTTTTTCTTCGTTATCGTTTATTGTTCGCGTCAGTTCTTTGATATTTTCTGTGCGATTTTCCAGTTCTTCAATAACGGCAGAAGCTACTCCGCTTTTTGGGATGGTGAGTTGTCCGAGTTTTCTGGTTTTTTCTTCTATATCTGCGTTGGACTGTTCGATAATGTTTTTCGAGTGGCGAATCTGTTGCTCCAACTTTTCAATTTGTTCCGGCTCGTTACCTGTCAGCTTGTCCATTGAAGGATAAAACTGTTCCAGTTTGGTGTTAATTTGGTTGTAAGCATTTCGGGCATTCAGAAATTCGGCTAATGTTTTAAAAAAACTGCTTCTTTGCCTGTCAAGTTCAGCTTCTTCTTTTTCCTTGTATAGTTTATCCAGGCTGTTCTCTTCGCGTTTTATCCTTTCCTGGTTGCTGAGTGTTGCATGATATTTCTGAATGGCTTTGTCAAGTGCCTTAAATTCGCCGATGTTTTTGGTGAAAATAGCATCGGAATAACCAAGCTCTTCTTTTGCCAGGTCGAGATTGTAGCCCCCGATGGACTCGCGGGCGATGGTTTCGGCGGCATTTTGGTCTTCTTCGGCCACCATGTCCTGCAGAGCCAGAAAATAGCGGTGACTTCCTTCTGCTGCGGGGAGTCCTGTTATTGATTCTTCGCGGCCCTCGTGCAGAACCTGTATTTTTCCGTGATCAATTTTTATGTCCCATTCCTGATTGTCCAGAAGTATGGAAGCATTGGCCTCCAGTCCTATGGTATGCTTATGCCAGATGAGTTGTTGTATGAGCCGGGCTGTGGAACTCTTGCCCGATGCATTGGGGCCTGATACAATATTTATGTCAGATGACAGATCATCAAATGGTCGTAATCCACCGGGAAATCCCGGCATTTTACGGATATCGAGTCGCTTGATAATATATGGGAGTTTGTTCATTTTCAGGACTTTTGGTTTAATAGTTCTCCAAGCAGTCGTTTACACTGATTCAGTATCTCTTTTTTGCCGGTCTGGTCATTAACATTAATGGTTCTGTCGTTCCATTTTAAATTTTGATAGACGGGTGAATTGTTGATGCGTTCAGCACCAGCCTTCCATTTTTTCAATAGCTCGTTCAGCAGGGGAGTGGATTGCCCGTTCTGTATGGCCAGGATGGTTTCTGCCAGCAAACCTGCAGGTGAAGATTCTTTGGCCAGCTCTTCCATATTTTCCACGCCGGGCCTGATGTCAAACGCCACTTTTCGAACCGACAGGTTTAATTCATCATCAGACCTGGAAAAGTCATCGCGGATTGTTGCCATCCACTTTTCAATATCTTTGCTGGCCGGATGTTCGCCATAAAGCATGATGTCAAAAACCAGGTGGCGGACTTCGCCCAATTCGGTTTTGTTTTGCTCTCTGCACCGATTGATGTTGTCCGTTACCACTTTTCTGAGTATTTCTTCATCGCGGGCATCAGAAATATCGATGTTGAGTGTCTCGTAACGAACGGGCGACAGGGGAATTTGCTCAATGCGGATGTTGTTCTTCGATTCCACGGTTATTTGCAGTGGTCCGTGTTTTCCCTGTTCCTTGGCGCTCAGGGCATGTGGCGAGCCGGGATAAAGCACGAAAGGCTGATGTTCCGGAATGGTCGAAGGTTTATGGATGTGTCCCAGTATCCAGGCATCTACCGGATGACTTAGCAAATTTTCTGTTTTTACCGGGGCATAACGGCTGTCCGGTGTATCTAATTCGGCATGAAGAAGTCCGAAGGTAGGAAGTTCGGAGTCTTTGATATTCAGTTGTTCAAGCGGATCGGTATGCATGTAACGCTCGGGAAACGACCAGCCGACAAACCTTACTTCCTCTTCGTTTGCGCTGAATGATTTGATTTCCCAGTTTCCGTTAGCTCCTAAAATATGGATGTTGTCATATTCCGATGTGTTTACAACCTGTTTCAGAACATCGAAGTCGTGGTTACCTGCAATGATGAAGACAGCAATTCCTGCCGTTTTTAGTTTGCTGAAACCTGTTTGCAGCGGACCTATGGCTTCAAAATAACGGTTGTCCCGGTCTACGATGTCACCGGTCAGCAACAGGACATCAAATTGGTTTTCGATGGCCAAATCGACCAGGCGCATCCACGTGTGTTTGGTGGCAATTTCTTCAGTTTCGGCCGGCAGACCGGCAGATTTTTTTCCAATATGAATGTCACCGGTTGCAAGTATTTTTACGGGCATAATCTGATAAATATCGTTAGCATTATTGAGCCCGGTTTAAAAAGCATCTTTATTGCCAAACTCAGTGTTGTTTTAAATTTTTGCATCCTCATTAACAATGAGTTAACTCCGGTACAAAAATTTAAAATGCCTCGATTTTGACAAAAATATGCTTTTTCTACCACACTCATTATTCGCTTACACAATATTAAATTTATTCGTTGAAAATCCCAATTATTGATGGAGGTAGTTTGTCGGCAGGGGTGATTGTTTCGTGTTCTGGGTTCTGGGTTTCGTGTTCTGAGTTTTGTGTTCTGTGTTCTGTGTTCTGTGTTCCGGGTTCTGAGTCTCGTATTTTTGGTTTCCTAAATTCGTCAAGGTAGACTTTGGAGTTCTGAGTTGGGTTCTGCTTGTTCACCCTCACCCTCAATCTACTAACTGACAATACTCCGTTAAACTTTTACAAATAACTGGTAATTAATTGTTTGTAAAACCCGGGAAATAAACAGCAACCCTCTCATATTAAAAGCTTTGCGTTTAGGCCTTTTTGACGGGCTATTTGTACGAAAGATTGCATTTTTTAAAGTTAACCTCATCGGTTATTCTATCTCTTCATAATCAATTCCTTCAATATAATAGACAGCGTAATAGTCTTTGTTATTTTCTTTCATCCATTTTCGCATCTCTTTTATATTGTTGAGTTCTGAACTGCAGGCATTTTCATCGATTTCAGCCTTTTCTTTTTTTTCGAGTGTTTTTTCTTCCCATTCGTCGATGTATGACGATGAGAGCCGGTTTTCTCTCAAAATTCCTTTGGCCACCAGTTTACTACCCGACAATTCCTGATTAAAGCCGTTGATGTTACCTCCGGCTTCAAGTCTGATTGATGTTTTTCCGTTATCATCCATCAGAAAACATCGTTTCCCGCTGTGTCGACAAACGTGTGTAACCAGTCCGGTTACAACAACTTCTTTATCAACCTTTTCATCGGCTATTTCTAATAATTCTACCACAGTTTTGGCATCGTTGAGTTTGACGGATTTCAATTCGTTTGTACCGGTTTCTCCTGATTTTTTGCTGTTCTCCTGGTTATTTGTTCCACAGGAAAAAATAACCAGGGTAAGTAGCAGTGTGTAAAGAATGTGTTTTGTTTTCATCAGTATAAAATTAGTCTAAGTTATTGGTCTTATGGAACTTATTATGCTTTAATTGATTTTAGATTCTTCGCTCCGCTCAGAATGACAGGCTGTCTAATGTCATTCTTAGGAGTAACGACGAAAAATCTGTTCCCTGTTTTTGGTTTCTTAGATGATTAAAGGTTAATTATACATGTTCTTTTGTGACAATCTTTGCCATGCTCGTTTCATTGGTTTTTGAATTGGATTTAAAAATAATTGTTTTATGACGTTGAAAATAACTAAAAAACTGCACATGCAAGCATAATTCGCTATAATAATATATACTATTGTCCGGCCAAAAAATATATTTCCTTTTTAGCGCTCAAGCATTGATGATATCCTTTGCGGAAGCGATTTAGGAAATCACTCATTTAGGTGAAGTATGAGACCAAATGAGATGATTTACTTCATCGAATCGGCAAGAAATACATCACAATTTTAAACTATACTGTGCAGGGCGAATCTGCAGGGGATCAGGCATTTTCGAATTTTGACACTTATCCGGCTCCGTTTATCCGATACGATTATCTTGAGTATTGCCTGGTTAAACAGTATTTGCAGGAATTTTTCAACTATGGTTTCAGATGGGTGTGGAATTTTTGTTTGGATTTTGCAAATAAACATTAAACCGCTAAATTGGTTATTAGAAAGCAGGTACCATAAGAATTAAGAATTTGTTTTCGTTATGCTCATTATGCAACTTTACATGATGGATATGATAAATTATGATACTGACAGAAGCTTTTAGGAGTGGACTCATAAATTAAAATTATGGAAATTATGCAGGATAACAGATTGCCTTACAGGAAGTTTTATTCCAGAAAGGAAAAACTGGAACAACAATATGGGGGTGATTATTCGACCAAACAGCATTCCAAAGGCAAGCTGACGGCCAGGGAACGAATTGAGTTACTTTTGGACGAAGACAGCTTTCATGAAATCGATGCTTTTGTTAAGCCGTTGGATCAGAGTCAGGATATTTTTGGAGATGGTGTGATCTGCGGCTATGGTACTATCAGCGGACGTAAAGTGCTTATTTATGTACAGGATTTTAATTTTATGGGTGGTTCATTGGGGTATGTGCATGCAACAAAGATTCAGAAGGTACAGGATTTGGCACTGAAAATGGGACATCCCATCATCGGGTTGATCGATTCGGGAGGTGCCCGCATACAGGAAGGTATCGCCAGTCTGGCAGGCTATGCAGGCATATTTAAACGCAATGTAGCATCTTCAGGTGTAGTCCCTCAAATTTCTGTGATTTTGGGGCCGGCAGCCGGGGGAGCTGTTTATTCACCTGCTCTGACAGATTTCCGTTTTATGGTTAAAAATACTTCTCACATGTTTGTTACCGGTCCTCAAATTGTGAAAGAAGTACTTAATGAAGAGGTCTCATTTGAAGAGCTTGGTGGTGCCGATGTGCATTCTGCCACCTCGGGAGTGGCCGATTTTGTTTACTCCGATGAGGAGCATTGCCTGTTGGGCGTAAAGAAATTGCTTACCTATCTGCCTTCCAACAACATGGAACATCCGCCTGTGAGCAGTGTGGAAGAGATAGAGCCGCTTAAAATGAATAATATTTCGCTGGTGCTTCCCGAAGATTCAGGCAAACCTTACGATGTAACAGATATTATTATTCGCATCGTCGACAGAAACAGTTTTTTTGAAGTGGCTGAAAATTTTGCCCAAAATATCGTGACGGGTTTTGGTCGCCTCGATAATCAGGTAGTAGGTATCATTGCCAGTCAACCCAAAGTAATGGCCGGAACTCTTGATATTAATGCTTCGCGCAAGGCAGCCCGTTTTGTCAGGTTTTGTGATGCCTACAATATTCCCATTCTGGTACTGGAAGATGTTCCGGGTTTTATGCCCGGGACAGATCAGGAACACAATGCAATTATAATGCATGGTGCCAAATTACTTTATGCATTTTCGGAAGCAACCGTACCTAAAATTACCGTGATTCTGCGTAAAGCTTATGGCGGAGCGTATATCGTTATGAACAGCAAAAGCATGGGAGGTGATTTTAATTTTGCCTGGCCGACGGCCGAAATGGCTGTAATGGGACCGGAGGGTGCAGTGAAAATTCTGAACCGCAGAGAATTGGCTGATGCCGATGACCCCGAAGCCCTGAAGAATAAACTGGTGCAGGATTACAAAGAGCAAATCGCCAATCCTTTTATTGCTGAAGAGAAGGGATTTATTGATGAAGTGATCGATCCTGTTGATACCCGCCGGGTTCTGATCTCGGCTTTTGGCCTTCTCGAAAATAAATACGAAGAGAAAGTTCCACGGAAGCATGGGAATATTCCATTGTAAAGGGAAAATATTTTAACCGGTATGTTTGGCGACATGCATAACTCAGCAATTGGTATTTTATGAATTGCGAGTTCCATCAGGCCAATAATTTAGACTAATTTTATACGGATGAAACGAGCATGGCAAAGTTTGTCACAAAAGAACATGTATAAAACTCATTCATGCGAGTTCCATCAGACCAATAACTTAGACTAATTTTATACGGATGAAAATAAAATCGATATTAATAGCCAACCGGGGTGAAATTGCCATACGAATAGCACGCACAGCACGCAAAATGGGCATTAAAACATTCATGTTTCTGACCCATGAGGAACCCAATGCCCATTATTTGAAGCATGCCGATGAAATTATAGATGTTTCTGAAGAAACCTTCTATAATATTTTCACCAACATTGATAAAATTATAGAATCTGCACTTAAGTTCAACATCGATGCCATACACCCCGGTTATGGGTTTTTGTCTGAAAATCCTGCTCTGGCCAGGGAATGTAAACATAACAACATTGTTTTTATCGGGCCTTCCGACAAGCATATTGACCAAATGGGAAATAAAGGAGTGGCCCGCGACATTGCTATAAAAAACAATGTGCCGGTCTTACCCGGTAGTACCGGAATTATTACTTCACAGGCAGAAGCAGAAAAAACAGCAGCTTCTATTGGTTATCCGGTCATTATTAAAGCTGTGGCCGGAGGTGGAGGTAAGGGTATGCGCGTTGCCCGTAACAAAGATGAACTTCCGCGCATGTTCAATGCCGCCTCCAAAGAGGCCATGTCCATTTTTGGAAACGCTGCCGTTTTCATCGAAAAATATGTGGAAAATCCACGTCATATCGAGTTTCAGGTACTGGCCGATCAGCATGGCGATGTGGTGCATCTTTTCGAGAGAGAGTGTTCTATTCAACGAAAACATCAGAAACTCTTAGAAGAGGCTCCTTCGCCTGCGCTTGATGAGGCCAACAGGGAAAGAATGGGCCGTGATGCCATAAAATTGTGTAGAGCAACCGGATACTACAGCGTGGGTACGGTCGAATTTCTGGTGGATGAACATCTTAATCACTATTTTATGGAGATGAACACCCGGATTCAGGTGGAACACCCGGTGACTGAGGAAATTACCGGTATTGACCTTATTGAACAACAAATCAGGGTTGCCGATGGTGAGAAACTTTCCCTGGCGCAAAAAGATATAAAACTAAAGGGATGCGCCATTGAGTTTCGGATCAATGCGGAGAATGTACAATCCGATTTTTCACCCGAGAACGGGATACTGGAAAAAATTAAGTTCCCGTCCAAACGCCACGTTCGTGTCGACGCCGGCTATGTTGACGGTGATATCATCCCCTCGTGTTACGATTCACTGATTGCCAAGCTGATTGTAAAAGGAAGTGACCGGAAATCGGCTTTGAAGACAGCTATAAGCGCTATTAATGGTATTCAGATTAAAGGCGTGAAGACGACCTTGCCTTTTTTTAAAATGGTACTTAACAACGACTCGTTCAGAGAAGGCATCTATTCAACCTCTTTTATTGAAAAGGAACTTGAACAAAACTTTTACCAGGAAGACAACGAGATGGTGGCTGCAATTCTGCTGGGCATGACAGAGTATTTAAAAGAGATTGAAAGTATCGACCATGCAGAAATCAGGGAAAAGAATGTGAGTCCATGGCTCTTCAGCAGGTTTTTGAAAAAATAGGAAGGAGCAAAAGCGGTAACAGAAGCAACGTGCGGTGGGAGTAAAATATAGAAACCCGGTAAAAATTATTTCCAATGAGAACAAAAAGTACGAAATACATAATCCTGGCCGATGACAAAAAAATTCCGGTTGAAGTGAATAAGGGCGTTATTCAGAAGATTGGAAATCAAAAACATGAGACGTCTGTCAGCAAGCTCGATAACGATGAATACATCATTGAAGTCGATGGCAAAAAGCACACGGGTGAGATGATCCGGATCAGGCAAAATAAATGTATCGTGTCGGTAAACGGGAATACCTACAGCTTTGAGATCACAACAGAATCATCCCATCGCCGAACAAAAAAGATAAAAGAAGAGTCTGCAAATGCATCCCTCAAACTGGCTGCCCCTCTTCCCGGAAAGATAGTTGAGATAATTGCTGAAAAGGGACAAAAGGTTAAAAAAGGCGAAGCAGTGCTGATTCTGGAAGCCATGAAAATGCAAAACGAAATACAGAGTCCTGTCAACGGAACCATTAAAGGTGTCAACGTCCGGACGGGCGAACCGGTGATGAAGGACCAGACTTTAATGGATATTAGTCCTGAATAACCGAAGTTTTTACAGTGATAGTGTTACATCTAATTCAATTATTAGAATGTAAAGAATAGCCAAATTCCCAGCCGGAGCCTTCGCTGAAATGGATCAATTTCTGCTCACCGTCCGATTTCAGTTTGGTGTCATTGAATGTGGCGGAAAGCTTGAATCCCGAGTGGGGTTGTGCGTTTGTCATATTGCCAATCGAAATGATGACAAAAAAAATAAATGCTGTTTTTTTCATGGTTTGTTTAGCGTTTTCGTGCCATTTCCGGATCGAGTGCCTGGCGGTACATGGTTTTCCAGTCGAGACCGCGTCGGGCTTTTGACATGATGAAATCTCTTTCGCGGGCTCCATGAATATTGTTAACCACATCGGCACTATGGGCAGCGATACGGCTGGCAATAACGCCGTTTTTTACATCGTCGGCATCGGGCAGGCAAAGGTGCTCGGCGGGAGTGACGTAGCAAAGGAAGTTTGCTCCGTGAATGGCGGCAACTGTCCCGCCAATAGCACTTACAATATGGTCGTATCCGGGGGCCGAATCTGTGGTGAGAGGACCGAGTACATAAAACGGTGCATCGTGGTTCAAAAAAAACCGCAACCCTTTAAAAACTAAAGAATTGCGGTTTTGCGTTGTGATCCCGAAGGGACTCGAACCCCCAACCTCCTGGGCCGTAACCAGGTGCTCTATCCAATTAAGCTACGGGATCGTTGCTTTTGACAGTTTTCTCAAATGCGGTGCAAATATAGGTAAAATATTGTTTGTTCTGCAAAGCGAGTCCTTAAAAAATGTTGGTTTCTTCCACCGGGGGGCAACGTTACAAAAGCAATTTTAAGATTCACAAATTCTTACAAGAGAGTGTGCTTAAGTCACCACGATAAACATTAAAAGTCTGCCAGATGCCTTTTCCGGTTCCATGGCTTTTACCAAAATTCCCTTTCCAGGGGACTTAGCCTCCCGAAAAGGGAATTTTCCTTGAAAAAGGATATCTGCTTCAGACTGAATAAAGAGAGTTAATTATTGGCGCGTTTAAATTTATCCCATGCTGTTTCCCAGCTGGTTTTTAAATCTTCAAAAGCTTTATCTGTCCCGGTTCTTAGCTCTTTCCAGGCCTCACCGGAAGTGTTTCTGATCTCATCGAGTTTGGATTCAAATTTTGTTTTCTTCTTTTTTAAATCTTCAATTTCCTTTTGGTATTTGATTTTCAGATCGGCTTCGGCCTGACGTGCTTTTGCATCAAGTTTATCCAGATCAGCCTGGAGTTCCTTTATTTTTGCATTGAACTTTTCAAGATAAGCATCTTTGTTTTCCATAACTTTTAGTTTTTATTTTTTGTGATTATAACAATTGTGCATAAAAATGGCTTAAACGCACAGATACAGAATATTCGATAAAATTTAACGATCAATCATTCAAATCGTAATCGTTAAATATACAAAATAGTTCACAATTTTTCTGTTAAAGTATTTTAATAATTTGTAAGTCAGGAATTTGAAATTTGACATGCTCGTTTCATTCTGAGCCATTCGAAAAATCTATTGCAGTTGGATATGAACCAATTGGGGTTAAATACTTTGTCATACTCTATAGGATGACATTCTACTCAGTGTCATTCTGAGCTTTGCGAGTAATCTATCCATAACATAATAAAAACTTTGCGTCTTTGTGTCTCCGCGTTTAAGTCCTTTTTTATTGGAGTAAGTTTAGGCATTCCCGTGTCAGCCTATATTTTTTTTCTAATTTTAGGCCCATAAAATATGAGACCAGCCAATATTTTGTTAAGACCCGACATGAAACCTTCAGGGGAAATAAAGTATCTGCTTTTGGTTTAATTTTTGGATGTAACATTTTATCGGTAATCGGGTTTAAGTAAAAAAACAGTTGATGCATAGAATTCATTATTTAATATTGTCATCGGTATTATCGGTCATACAATTTTTCAACCTGGCTGCTCAGAAGGCGCCATCTCAGTGGCATTATCATTTTCCGCTGGATGAAGTGACCAACGTGAGCGGGAGTTTTGGAGAAATACGAAGTAATCACTTTCATTCGGGTGTTGATTTTACAACTAAAGGCAAAACCGGCTGGCCTGTTTATGCTGCCGACAACGGTTATTTGTCACGTATTGCGGTTTCTCCCGGTGGATTTGGCAAAGCACTTTATATTTCTCATCCTAATGGTCTTACAACCGTTTATGGACATCTTGATGCTTTTTCCGAGCCCATAGATTCGTTAGTAACTGCTCTTCAATATGAGAGGGAATCCTTCTCAATCAATGAGTATTTCACTTCTGAACAAATTGACGTTTCGAAAGGTGAAATCATTGGTTTTTCCGGAAATTCAGGCAGTTCCGGTGGCCCTCATTTGCATTTCGAGGTGAGAGAAACAGCTGGTCAGCGTCCTGTGGATCCCCTGATGTTTCCCAATCCTGTGAAAGACGATATCAGACCCCATATCGCGGGAGTTAAAATTTATCCACTATCCGCTGATGCTGCCATTAACGGTAAACACGAAGCAAGATATTTTCCGGCGGTTTTTTATGATGGTGCTTTTCATTTGAAACACAATCCGGACATCCCGGCATCGGGTACCATTGGAATCGGAATCGATGTTGTTGATTATTATACCGGTTCCTGGCGCGAATGCGGCGTCCACAGAATTGATTTGAAGGTTGACGACAGAGAGGTTTATTCATTTGTAATTGATGGATTCTTTTTTCATAATACCCGCTTTGTGAACAGCCATATCGATTACGCAGAAAAGGTGACTTCAGGCCGTACCATTCAGAAGAGTTTTGTCGACCCCTATAATCACAATGATGTTTACGTAACCGATGAAAGTCGCGGTGAAATTCAAATGATACCAGGTGACACAAAGCATTTATCTTATGTGGTAAAAGATATTTCGGGGAATGAATCATTGCTGAATTTCAAAATTCACGCGGAAAAAGCTTTGACAACTTCCGGTTCTTTGGATAAAAATGGCAATATTTACATAGATGCTTCGCAACCTTTTACCTTCAGGCAGAACGGATATGTTGTCGGGTTCGACAAAGAGAGTTTTTATCGGGATGTCAGGGGAGACATCAACATCAGAAAGTCTTTTGTGTCGCTTACGGGAGCCGTAATTACAGTATTAGATAAAACCATTCCCGTACACAAAACGTTTGAAATAAAAATTCCTTTGGATTCAATTAATAACAAAACCGGCCTTTGTGGTGCAAAATTCGGAAACAATCACCGGCTGGAGTATGCAGGTGGCCGAATTGAAGATGCACATTTTGTAATATCGGCCCGGGAATGTGGGGAATATCTTTTAACAAGGGATACGGTTCCCCCCGAAATATCCGTTATAAATCCGCCGCAGAGTATGGATTACAGTAGCCGAAATGAAATAGTTGTCAAAATAAAAGATGAATTTTCCGGTATTGCTTCGTACGACGCAACCATTGACGGCAGATGGAGTCTTTTTGAATATGATGCGAAAAACGACCGTATAATTTGTAATTTGAAAAAAGTTCCGTTTCTTGAAAAAGGAACGCACCGGCTGGTAATTGCAATTACAGATGGTGCAGGAAATCCCGGAAAAATTGAAACCAGATTCAGGTATTGATTAGAGATATGCGCAAAACATTATATATTATTTCATTATTTTTTGTACTTGGCGTCGGGAATGTTCAATCCCAGATAGATACTGACCGGATGACCATAATTGGCCGGAATGCGCTCTATTTTGAGGATTATGTCCTTGCCATTCAATATTTTAATCAGATAATCAGGGCTAAACCCTATCTTGCTGAGCCATATTTTTACAGAGCACTTGGCAAATATTATCTCGAAGATTACATTGGTGCCCTGAACGATTGCAATGAGGCTTTGGAGAGGAATCCTTATCTGGTTGATGCCTACAATCTTCGCGGGATTCTATATCAGAACATGAAAAATCCGGAAGCTTCTATCGCCGATTTTAAACGCGGGCTTGATATTGATCCGCGGAATATCAACCTGATGATCAATCTGGGTATTGCATATATCCTGACCGGCCAGTTCGATAAGGCCATAGCGACCTATACCGAAATACTGGATACCTCGCCTAAGCTTGTCAGAGCTTATTTAAACCGCGGACTTGCGAAGTTTTCGGCCAGTGACACTACCGGGGCCTTGAAAGATTTTTCCAAAGCTATCGAAGTTAATCCTTATATTCCTGATGGTTATGTCAATCGTTCCATGATAGAGTATTATCGGGGAAATTTTGATGATGCTCTGGCCGATATCAATGAAGCGATAAAGCTACGTCCCGATGAGTCTTCTTTTTACATGAACAGGGGAATTATTCGCTACCAGTTGGACGATTTGCGGGGTACAATGGAAGATTTCGATAAATTTGTGGAGATGGAACCACGGAATGCTATGGGATATAACAACCGTGGCATTTTGCGTGCCGAGATAGGTGACCTTGACGGAGCCATAGATGATTTTTCCCGTGTTTTGGCCTTACGGGGAGAAGACCTTCCAACTCTCTATTACAGGGGCATGCTTTATAAAGAAAAGGGTGAATTCAGAAAAGCGCTGTCTGATTTTAATATCGTTGCAGATGCCTATCCTGACTTTGCTCCGGTCTATTACAACAGGGCAGAGGTGAAACAGGCCCTTGGTCAAACCAAGGCAGCACAGCTCGACTATAATACCGCCATGAAGATCGAAATGGACAGAAGAGAAAAGATTGGCGAATCGACCTCTCAGCAAATGGCGGCCAGAGATAACGAAGAAGATAAGGACACGCCGCGCAAACGTAAAGAAACCCGCAAAGAAGACGACAGGAACATCCGGAACTATGACAAAATTGTGGTGTTAGACGATTTTGGTACCGACCAGCCGGAACAACTTACACCACATTCTTTGCGCGGCAAAATTCAAAACCGGAACATAATGGTCGACTTGCAACCGCCCTATGGTATTTCTTTCTTCCCCGGTGATACACTGGTACACAGGGTACGCTATTTCGAGAGAGACGTTGAACAGTTGACCGGATATTTCCTTTTTGAGCGTTCTATAGAAATAACCAACGTAACAAAGGAGCCCGACAGGGAAATATCAGCGGCTATATTTGAAACCATATCAAAACTGGACCAAAAAATTGAAGCTGCATCATCCGATACCGACAAAATACCCTTCCTGATGGAACGTGGACTTCTTTATATGGATGTTTTAAACCTGAACAATGCCCTCGACAATTTCAACCAGGTCATTCGCATTAACCCCGATTATTATATTGCCCGCTTTGCCAGAGCTTTCACCCGTTACAAGATGGTACAATCAGTGAAGGAGATGAACACCGGAAAAATTCCGGATGAAGATCCGTTGGCTGTTTCCGGGGCCGGAGATGAACTCAGTCAGCAGGCCATTCTTGACTATAACATGATTATTGATGATCTTGAAAAAGTCGTAGAAATTGAACCTGATTTCGAATTTGCATGGTTCAATCTTGGGTATATGAGCAGTGTTCTTCGTAACTTTGAAGAGGCTGTTGAGTTCTATTCCAAAGCCATTGAAAAAAACAGCGATTTTGCCGAAGCCTATTTTAACAGAGGGTTGGTAAGAATTTTCCTCGGTAAGACATCCGAAGGTACGCTCGACCTGAGTAAGGCCGGCGAGTTAGGAGTTTACGAGGCCTACAGTGTGATTAAACGTTACGGCTCTTATGAAGTTGAACAAAACACTGAAGAAAAAGAAGAGCAGCGATGAACGAATTGCCAGTAAATATGGATCTGGATAATGTTGAATTTCAAAATGCACTTCAACTGATCCAATATACCAATTCGTCGGTATTTCTGACAGGACGTGCCGGCACGGGAAAATCTACGTTTTTGCGCTATATCTGTGAAAATACGCATAAAAAGCATATTGTGGTGGCGCCAACAGGCATTGCGGCTATTAATGCCGGTGGTGTTACAATGCATTCTTTTTTTAAAATACCTTTTCGGCCTATTCTGCCCGATGATCCCGATCTTTCGACCAAAGACGGCCGTATTTTTGATTTCCTCAAATACAACAAGGAAAAGATCAGGCTTATCAGGGAAACCGATTTACTTATTATCGACGAAGTATCAATGGTAAGGGTCGATATTCTCGACTTTATTGACCAGGTACTGCGTGTTTACACGAAAAATAAAACCTTACCTTTTGGTGGCAAACAGGTACTGATGGTGGGAGATGTATTTCAGCTTGAACCGGTTGTTAAATCGGACGATTGGAAAATACTCAGCCGGTTTTATAAGTCGCCTTTTTTCTTTTCAGCACGCGTGTTCTCTCGCATCCCGTTGGTTCAAATTGAATTAAAAAAGGTTTACCGCCAAAATGATGAAGGCTTTGTTCGAATGCTGGATAAAATAAGAGTAAATTCGGCTACCCCCGAAGATATTTCGCGCATTAATGAGCGTCTTGACCGCCATTTTGATCCCCCTGCCCATGAGCTGTTTATTACACTGGCTACACGGCGCGATACCGTAAATTATATAAACGACCAGAAACTTGATGAATTACCGGGAGATATGTTTACTCTTACCGGTGAAATTCAGGGTGAATTTCAGGATTCGGCCTTGCCTACACTCCGTGAACTTGTTTTAAAGGAGAATGCCCAGGTGATGTTTGTAAAAAACGATCCCCAACACAGATGGTACAACGGAACGCTTGGCCTTGTAGAGGATATCGATGAAGATGGCATCTATGTCCGAACCGGGGACGACCAGATTCATCTGGTTACAAGAGAGAAATGGCTCAATTTGAGGTATCGCTACGATGAAAAGAATAATCGCATTATCGAAGAGGAGATAGGCTCTTTTACCCAATATCCGTTGCGGCTTGCCTGGGCAATTACAGTACATAAAAGTCAGGGTTTAACATTCGATAAAGTGGTTATCGATTTCAGTGGTGGTGCTTTTGCAGGAGGTCAGCTTTATGTGGCGCTAAGCCGGTGCCGCTCGTTGAGCGGTATTGTACTGAAAACACCTGTCACTTCACGGGATATTATCATTAATCCACAGGTTCAGGAGTTTGCCCGGTCTGCTAACGACCAGCAACTAATCCGCGAAGAACTGGCTAAAGCAAAGGCGGATATGTCGTATGTTTCGGCTTTGAAAAGTTTCCGTCAGGGAAATTGGCTGGAGGCCGCACGGCATCTCGGAAAAGCAGTAGGTTATCGAAAGGACGATCTTTTAAGGCCTGAAGTACAGCGATTTATGGCATCACAAATGACCTTTGCTACCCGCCTGCAAGCCAAAATTACTGAGTTGGAGAATGAACTGGCCAGGCAGCAAAAGAATGTAGAGGAGTTTGCCCGTGAATATTTCCTGATGGCCAATGAATGTGAGGTGAAATTTAACGACCAGCGAAGCGCCCTGGCTAATCTGAATAAAGCGTTAAGTCTGAATCCCAAATTTGTGGATGCTCTGGTTCGACGGGGTAATCTTCTTACTAAAACAGGTGACCTGGAAAGTGCTGAAAGAGACTTTTCTGCTATTTTGAAAATAAAACAAAGGCATTTCGCAGCTCTTTACGGACGTGGAAAAGTTCGTTTTCAATTGCGTCATTTTTCCGGTGCGTATCAGGATTTCCTCGAAGCTTCCAATCTTCAGCAAACCGATCCCGATGTATACAAAAACCTGGGTGATGTTTGTGCCCGCCTGGGAGAAATGGATAAGGCCCAAACATATTGGAATATTGCCGCCAGCCTTGACGATGAGGAGTGAAGTTATTTATTTTTATAAAATGGGGCATCATAGAATTCGTCTTATTTCTTAATATCTAAAAAATGAGTTTAGCAACAAAGATGCTTTTTCACACCGCATTTAAAACCCACCTCTTCAACGGCTATGTTTCCGGTTTAGCAACAAAAATGCTTTTTCAGAGCAGGCTCATTTATTGATATGTAGTTCAGACAGATACTAACCACTATGGATTTGTTTTACTTTGTACGACTGCAAATTTGCACCTTATTTTGTTTTACGACAATCATGCATTTCTCAAAAAAATAATAAATTTGTTGTCCGGATTATCTGATTGAACCATTGAAAAATTTAAGATTGAGTGTAGTATAAAAAGCCTTTTGACCCCTAAATCCCCTCAAGGGGACTTTTTCAAACTGCTGATTTTTAGCAGTTCCCCTTTAGGGATCAGGGGTAAAAATGGTAAAAATCAGCAGTTTGAAGGCTTTTTTATACTGCACTCATGATATCAAAAAGAAAGTTATTTACATAGTGGGAACAGATTCTTCATCGTACTTCCACAGAATGACATGAGGTGCTTTGTCATTCTGAGCGGAGCGAAGAATCTGCTATTAATGCGATGCTTTAACGAGAGAGATTTTCCCTTTCGACCCAGAATGCAATGCAGTCCCTGCCATTCTGAACGGAGTGAAGAATCAAAAAAGATGTGATGTTTTCAACTCTGTGAGATTCTTCGTCGTGTTTTCTCAGAATGAGATTAGACAGTCTTGTCATTCTGAGCGGAGCGAAGAATCCGAAGAATCTAATCTCAATTAAAATATGATAAGATGAGTTCCGAAAAGTCGGGATGAGTTGCTTCAGATCAATAACTTAGACTAATTTTATACTGATGAAGTATTCCTGTTTCTTTTTTTTGATGGCAATGGTACTTTTTACTTCCTGTACCAATTATAAAGATTATTCCGACGTTCCTTTTGATGAAAAAGAACCGCGCGACTGGGAAAATCCAAAAGTTAACCAGATAAACAGAGAAAATCCGAGGTCATGGTTTGTGCCATTTGCCAATACCGGCGAGGTTGATCCGGATAATATTTGGGCCTCGTCGCTGATCAAATCTCTTAACGGGGATTGGATGTTTCATTTGGCGCAAAATCCTTCGGAGCGGCCCTATTATTTTTATAAAAACGATTTTGACACCCGCGATTGGGAAACAATCCCGGTGCCTTCGAACTGGGAGATGCAAGGATTCGACTATCCCATATATACCAATATCAGATACCCTCATGCCAAAACACCACCCAAAATTCAGGATCATTACAATCCTGTTGGCTCTTATAAGCGAACATTTACAGTTCCTGACAACTGGAAAGACAAAAATGTCTTTCTTCATTTTGGTGCGGTAAGCTCTGCCATGTATGTCTGGGTTAACGAAAACCTTATCGGTTACAGCCAGGACAGTAAAACACCTGCCGAGTTTGAAATTACTGAATATCTCAAACCGGAAGAAAATACGGTATCGGTACAGGTATTCAAGTGGAGTGATGGCAGTTATCTCGAAGACCAGGATTTCTGGCGATTGGGAGGTATCACCCGCGATGTGTTTCTGATGGCAAGAAGCCAACAACACATAAAAGATTTCAGGGTTACTTCCGATTTGTCAGATGATTTCAGAACGGGTCTTTTTGCCTTAAAGTTATGGTTTAATAATGTATCTGTTGACGATCCTGTGGTTGTTGAAGCCAATCTGTATTATGGCGATGAAAGAGTTGAGAGTTTTATTGATGCTGTGGTGGACAAGCAGGTGGAATGGAGTTCCGAAATATCATCTGTTAAACGCTGGTCGGCTGAAATTCCAAATCTGTATCGACTGGAAATTATTCTGAAAGATGAGGACAGCAGTGTTCTTGAGGTTATACAGCAGGATGTCGGATTTCGGCGGATCGAGATACTCGACCGTAAATTATTCATCAACGGACAGTATGTCTATCTCAAGGGCGTCAATCTTCATGAGCATCATCCTCTAACGGGTCATGTTGTGGATGAAGCCACCATGATGAAAGATATAGAACTCATGAAGAGTCATAATATTAATGCAGTAAGAACATCTCATTATCCGCAGCCCGAAAGATTTTATGAATTATGCAACCGATACGGTCTTTATGTGATCAATGAAGCCAATATTGAATCTCACGGCATGGGCTATGGAAAAGAATCGCTGGCCAAGGATACACTCTGGAAAGAGGCACACTTGTTCAGAACACAAAATATGTTTGAAAGGGACAAAAATCAACCCTCAGTAATAATATGGTCACTTGGAAATGAAGCCGGTGATGGTGTCAACTTTGATGCCACTCACGATTATCTGAAATCGGTTGACAGTAGCCGCCCCGTGCAGTATGAACAGGCGCACGGGGGTCGCAATACCGATCTTTTTATGCCTATGTATGCATTGATTGAGCAAATGAAATATTATGCGGAGAATAACGGACAAAAGCCACTCATTCAATGCGAATACGCGCATGCCATGGGGAATAGCGTGGGTAACCTGCAGGATTACTGGGATGTTATTGAATCGTATGATGTGATGCAGGGTGGCTTTATTTGGGACTGGGTTGACCAGGGGCTCATCAAGACCAATGAAAAAGGAGAAGAGTTTTGGGCTTACGGAGGCGATTTTGGGCCCGACACCGTTCCTTCCGACGGAAATTTTTGCATTAACGGTGTTGTAGACCCTGACCGTGTCCCTCAGCCCGAGTTGGAAGAGGTGAAGAAAGTTTATCAATATATCGGATTCAAACCGGTTGACCTGCAAAACGGCAAAATAGAAATCAGAAATAAATATGCTTTTCTTTCAACCGACCTGTTCCGTTTTGAATGGGAAATAAAAGGAAACGGAGAAATGATAAAATCCGGAGAAATTGAGAATGTGGCCTTATCGCCTTATGATGAAAAGGTATATTCGATAAATGTTGATTTTCCGGTTCGCAGAGGCACTGAATATTTTCTGAATCTTTATGCCCGTCTGAAAGAGGATATGGGTATTTTGCCTGCCGCAACTATACTGGCAAAAGAGCAATTTAAACTTCCTCATTTTAAAGCAGAAGCATCGCGCAATATTCCCGGCGGACGGGTGGATATGAAATGGGAGAAACCCGATACAGCAGTCATTTTTTCCGGAAATGGTTTCAGTATAAGTTTTGATGTTACTCAGGGTTTGATGACCGGATATTCTTTTAATCAGAAAGCATTGTTAACGAGTGGACCCGAGCCTGCTTTCTGGAGAGCACCTGTTGACAATGATTACGGCAATGGGCTTCCTGTCCGCGCCGGTATATGGCGTGATGTGGCCAAATACATGACCGTTGACTCATACGAGATCAACCAAAGAACCAATCCCAAATCGATTTCTTTTGTTTATCAATATCAGGATAGTATAGGTGATAATATCGGACAATCCGAAGTATTATATGAAATTTTCGGAAACGGAGAAATAAGTGTTACCCACCATTTCGTCAAGGATGATGAGGGGTTGCCCGAAATTCCGCGTATGGGTATGACCCTCATTATGCCCCGGGAGTTTGATCAGATGAAGTGGTTTGGTCGCGGGCCCCATGAATCCTACCAGGACCGTAAAACCTCGGCATTTGTGGATATTTATTCCGGCTCGGTAGCCGATCAGTACTGGCCTTATGTCCGGCCTCAGGAGAATGGCAACAAAACGGATGTCAGATGGCTTAGCATTACCAATGCATCCGGACAAGGAATTCTGTTTGAAGGAGAGCAGTTATTGGAGGTGTCGGCACATCATAATCTTTTGCAGGATTTTGAATCTCCTTTTAATGAAGATGGTCGGTTGCTTTACCATCCTGATGTTCAGCGCCATACCACCGATATTGTTCCAGGAGACTTAACGGCTGTCGATATTGACCTCATGCAGATGGGCGTGGGGGGAGATAACAGCTGGGGAGCATGGACACACAAACAATACAGGCTAACCGAAGCAGAGTATACCTATAAATTTGTAATGAAACCACTGAAGGGCCGTGATTCTTCACTATAAAATTTCACACTATGAACCATAAAGAACGCGTATTATCAGCTTTGAATCATGAAGAGCCCGACCGTGTACCGGTATTTTACTGGGCAGTTCCCGAATTTACGGAGAAAATGATTGCCCGGATGGGGTTTTCTGATAAAGACGAGATGCTGGAGCAGCTGGGTATTGACTTTCGGTGGGTAGAACCCGATTACGTCGGGAAGTCTTTGGTCGATAAAGAAAATGGCCATAAACAGGACATCTGGGGCGTTGAATATGATCTGGTTGGAAGAGGCGATTTGCGTTATTGGGAAGCTGTTAAATTTCCACTGCAGGGCATTACCGATCCTGCTTTCCTGGAGGATTATCCCTGGCCAACAACCGCTTTATTCGATTTTTCTACATTACCGGCACAATGTGAAAAATATAAAGATTATGCCATTATGACAGCTCCCGGATATTCTTCTCCGGGGCTTTTTCGTATTATTCAGCGTCTGGTGGGAAGAGATACTTTTCTGGATGTGATGATGTATAACCCACGTTTTTTCAATGTTCTGGTTGAAAAGGTCACTGGATTTTATATTGATTTTATAGATAAATTTTTTGAAGCAACGGGTAATAGAGTAGACCTTATCAGGATTGCAGATGATTTCGGTGCCGAAAGCGGATTAATCATCAGTTACGATGCATGGAACAACTATTGCCGGCCTGCCATTGAAAAGTTTATGGATGTCCCGCGCAAGCTGGGGGTTAAGTTTTATATGCACAGCTGCGGCGGCGTTCGGAAACTTGTTCCCGAGTTTATTTCGCTGGGTGCGGATGTTCTCGATCCCATTCAGACCAGGGCAGCTGGTATGGCTCCTGAAGGGTTGAAGAAAGATTTTGGGCAGATGATTACTTTCTCCGGCGGATTGGATGAAGAATTGCTTTTACGCAAGGGAACACCTCACCGAGTGAAAGAGGGCGTGAAGGAACTTTTGGATGTTATGTCCCCGGGCGGAGGCTTTATCCTCGGACCTTCGCATAAATTAAAGGTGGAAACACCGGTTGAAAATGTGGTAGCAATGTATGAAGCTGTCAAAGAATACGGAGGATAATTTTTTAATTATTTCCGTCCAGCTCCAATTCGTTAGCAACACTTTTCATAGCCTCTATGCATTCCGATATCAGATCGCGTAATTCAATATTCAGCATATCAGCCCCTTTTTGAATGATATTCCTGTCAACGCCTGCGGCAAAGCGTTTGTCTTTCCATTTCTTCATGACAGACTTCACTTTTAGTTCATGCAGGTTTTTATCGGGACGAACAAGCGTAGAGGTTACAATGAGTCCTGTCAGTTCATCAGTTGCGTAAAGCACCTTCTCCATAATGTGTTCTGGTCTGGTATCGGTGCAAATGCCCCAGCCATGGCTTTCGATGGCACGTATGTAGTCTTCAGGCCAAGCTTCTTCCTCCAGAATTTTTCTGGTCATGAGGCAGTGCTGTTCCGGGTATTTTTCATAGTCCAGATCATGAACCAATCCAATAATACCCCATTTCTCCTTATCCTCACCGTATTTTTCAGAAAAGTGTTTCATCACTGCTTCAACAGCCAAAGCGTGCTTTAGCAAACTTTCACTCTGATTGTACTTTTTTAGCAGGGTTAGTGCATATTCTCTTGTTGGTTCCATGTTGTTTTACTGTTTATTAATAAAAAGGACAATACCCGATTCAACTCTGAAGACTTCGTATCGTTCTTCTGCTTTATCTTTAACCTTGAGTGCAGTCTAAAAAGCCTTTTGACCCCTAAATCCCCTAAAGGGGACTTTTTCAAACTGCTGATTTTTAGAAGTTCCCCTTTAGGGGTCAGGGGTAAAAATGGTAAAAATCAGCAGTTTGAAGGCTTTTTATACTGCACTCAACCTTGATTAGTGTCAGTCTATAAACTCGCAAAAATTTTTACGAATTGTGTGCCTGTTCAGAAAGTGCCGGTTCCAAGGATTGCATACACCTGCTGGATAAAGCTTTTTCTGTAACACAAGCCGCCAAAAACGAAGTCCCGCCATATTGGGATGAGATTTTGACGGCAATCGTCATGCCGCGAACGGTGCTTTCAGTACGGATACTAATTAAAGAAAAAAAACTCTAATTTGTTACCATTTTTATCAAAATTATATTACCCAGATAATTAATTTTTTAGAGAGTGAATTATAGAAAATCACGCTTCAAAAAAGTCGATTTTGAGAATAAATGTACAAAAATCAACTATAATTGCAACATTTTTGATGAAACAAACAAGTTATTGTTTCAAATTGAAAACGAAACTATAATATGGAAGCCTATTTTGATCAGGCCTGGGTATTACTGGGTGTAGGAATGTTAACGGTTTTTGCCGTGTTATTATTTGTAGTTCTAATCGGCAATGGCATAATTCTCTTTGTAAACCGGTTTTTTCCCTATTCAGGTGTGCAGGAAAACCGAGGTACATCGACTGGAGGGTTGAATGCATCGAAAGTTGCTGCCATTGTTGCTGCAGTTACGCACGTTACGGGCGGTCGTGGTACTGTAGTCGAAATCAGGAAAAAAGAATAATGAAACGAGCATGACAAGGTTTGTCACTACAGAACATGTATAAGTTCTTGCATGCGAGTTCCATCCGACCTTAATAAATAAATTTTATACTGATAAATCTGCCCCTTAAATTATCTCTTGAGCTGACTCTGCAATAAATAATTGAAAATATAAGTTATGCGTAAAAAAATTGGTTTTTCTCTTTTATATCGTGACATGTGGCAATCATCAGGGAAATATGTGCCACGCAAAGATCAACTCGAAAGAGTTGCTCCACCTATCATTGATATGGGATGTTTCGACCGAATCGAGACCAATGGAGGCGGGTTTGAACAAATCAACCTGCTTTTTGGTGAAAATCCCAATCAGGCTGTCAGAGCCTGGACTAAACCTTTCAATGAGGCCGGAATACAGACACACATGCTTGAAAGAGCATTGAACGGCATCCGCATGTCTCCGGTTCCCGCCGATGTTCGTAAGTTGATGTTCAAAGTAAAAAAGAAGCAGGGTACAGATATTGCCCGGTCTTTTGACGGGTTGAATGATCCGAGAAATATAATCGACTCAATAAACTATGCCAAAGCAGGAGGGATGATATCCCAGGCTTCAATGAGTCTTACCTATTCGGAGGTTCACACCGTCGATTATTATATCGACTTAGCCGACCAGCTCATTAAAGCCGGAGCCGATGAGATTTGTCTCAAAGACATGGCCGGTATTGCCCGTCCTGCCTGGCTCGGTAAAATTGTTAAAGGAATACGGAATAAATATAAGGATGTTCCCATTGAGTATCACGGGCATTCGGGACCCGGTTTTTCAGTTGCCACTGTTCTTGAAGTAGCCCGTGCCGGCGTCGATTATGTGGATGTGGCCATGGAACCGCTCTCATGGGGAACAGGACATGCTGACTTGCTTACCATTCAGGCCATGCTTAAGGATGACGGATTTGAGGTACCGGAGGTAAATATGAAAGCTTACATGGAAGTAAGGAAGCTGACACAGGAATTCATTGACGACTTTCTGGGGTATTATATTAATCCGAGGAACCGCCTGATGAATTCCTTGCTTATCGGACCCGGATTGCCGGGAGGAATGATGGGCAGTCTGATGGCCGATCTGGAAAACAACCTGGCCACTATCAATAAATGGAAGAAAAAGCATAACAAGCCGGAGCTTACCCAGGATGAATTGTTGATCAAGCTTTTTGAAGAAGTGGAGTTCATTTGGCCGAAACTTGGTTATCCGCCTCTGGTAACACCATTCAGCCAGTATGTGAAAAATCTGGCTCTTATGAATGTGATCCAACTCGAGAAGGGTGGAAAACGCTGGAGCATGATCGCGGATAACATCTGGGACATGATCCTTGGTAAAAGCGGACGGCTACCGGGCAAACTGGCTCCGGAAATTATTGAACTTGCCGAAAACGAAGGAAAAGAATTTTTTACCGGTCATCCCCAGGAGCTTTATCCGGATGCACTTGATGATTTCAGGAAAGAAATGGATGAAAACGGCTGGGATTATGGCCAGGATGATGAAGAGCTTATGGAATTGGCTATGCATCCCGAACAATACCGCAACTATAAGTCGGGTAAGGCCAAAGAAGCATTTGAAGCCGATCTGAAAGAAAAAGAACGGCTGAAGCTTCAGCAGCCAATAAAGGAGAAAAAGCAGGCACAACGCCGGTAACCGGATTTGCTCCTTCCAAAATGAACATTAATGTAAATGGAGAGGATTTTGAAGTAACGGTTTCTTACGAAGGCAACACTCAGATATCCGATTCTTCCGGGAAAGCATCCGGCAATGGTGAGAAATCACAACAGACTTCGGTCAACGGTGAAGTTGTTGTTTCTCCACTCGAAGGAAAGTTCTATTTCACCAAAGATTCAAGCGAAACCCCTGTTAAAGTAGGAGATAAGGTCAAGGAAGGAGATATCCTCGGGTATGTTGAAGCAATGAAAACATACAACGCCATCCGTTTCGATAAAAGTGGTGAGATAAAACAAATACTCAAAGAAAACGGTAGCGATGTTGAGGAAGACGATGAACTCGTTGTGCTTGGCTGACATCGAAATGAGTATTCGGGATTATTGAGTTTTCAACAAAATCGATCTTTTATTGATCCGAAGAAATTGTATGGAAGTTATTAATCAATTATACGAAATGACAGCACTGGGGCAAATCATCGAAAGCCCCGGTGTTTTGTTAATGATAGTTATAGGAGCGGTTTTACTTTACCTTGGAATTGTAAAAAAGTATGAGCCCTTGTTATTGGTACCGATAGGTTTTGGAATTATCCTGGCCAACCTGCCGGGTGGCAATATGGGAGTGGTGCCTGCCGATATGGTAGCGCTTCCCGATCACAGGTATATGAATCTTTTTGAGATTGCCAGTGAGTACGGTATCATGAACTACATTTATTATTCTCTGATAAAAACCGGCTTTTTGCCACCTATCATTTTTATGGGAGTGGGGGCATTGACCGATTTTGGTCCAATGCTTAGAAATCTGCGGTTAGCCTTTTTTGGCGCTGCGGCTCAGATAGGTATTTTTGGTGTTTTTTTCGGTGCCATTGCACTCGGATTTACCCCAAAAGAAGCAGGAGCTCTGGGGATTATTGGCGGTGCCGACGGACCGACGGCCATTTATACCACCATATTGCTGGCTCCCCATTTACTTGGGCCTATAGCCATTGCCGCTTACTCTTATATGGCGCTTGTACCTGTTATTATTCCTCTTGTTGCCAACCGGCTGATGACAAAAAAGGAATTTAAGATCAATATGAAAAAGCAGGACAAACTGTATCCGCCAAAACATCAGATTAAAAATATTAAAGCGGTAAAAATTATTTTCCCTGTGGTATTGGGCGTGATAGTTGCTTTTCTGGTCCCTTCATCTGTTCCCTTGCTTGGAATGTTGTTGTTTGGAAACCTGATAAAGGAGATAGGCACCATTACACAAAGACTGTCGGATGCTGCGACAGGTCCTATTATGAATACGGCAACAATATTTCTTGGCCTTGCTGTCGGTGCGACAATGACAGCCGATGTTTTTCTTGATTTAAAAACGCTTGGCATCATTGTTGGCGGCTTTCTGGCTTTTGCTGTCTCTATTGCAGGAGGGATTCTGGCGGTTAAGGTTTATAATTTGCTGTCGAAGAAAAAGATCAATCCTCTGGTGGGTGCTACCGGTTTGAGCGCAGTTCCGATGGCTTCCAGAGTTGCCAATGAAATGGGACTGAAACATGACAGCAGTAATCATTTGCTTCAATATTGCATGGCCTCCAATATTTCAGGGGTTATCGGATCGGCTGTTGCTGCCGGTGTCTTGATATCCATACTCGGATAATGCCCGGACCCTGGTGACTTGTCCCTGTTTACTGATTTACTTTTACTTTATTCAGCAGGATTGATTATCTTTGCCTCTTCAAATTTTAACCCGACCCGCTTTGTTCATAAGTTTTCGCAATAGAAAATTTATGCATAAATCAGGTTAAGTTGAGCCTGGTCATAGCCGGCCGTTAAAAAAGCATGAATGCATTGAGGCGAAGGTAATATTATGAGTGGATTGTAATTTTCTTGCATGTTTATCTAATCGATTAATTACCACTTGTCTGAAATAGTTTGGCGGGTTGTTGTGGCTTTTGATTCGCAAAAAAATTATATAAGTTGTATGTCTGCATGGAAAGTGCCGGCTGAAAAGCTTTCCTGACGTGGTAATTGGTGCTTCATGCAGAGACACTTAGTGAGGCAGGTGGCTGCTGTTTAAAGTTGGTTTAATTATGGGAATATTCGGCGGTTTTAATAAAACCAAAAAAGAAAATCTGGACAAAGGACTGGCAAAAACAAAGGAGAGTGTTTTTAAAAAAATGTCCAGGGCCGTTGTTGGCAAAACAAAGGTCGATGATGATGTTTTGGACAGCCTGGAAGAGGTGTTGATTTCTTCCGACGTTGGAGTAGATACCACCATCCGGATTATTGAGCGGATTGAAGAGCGTGTAGCTCGCGACAGATATGTCAATACAGGAGAACTTAATAAAATATTGCGTGAAGAAATTGCAGCCCTTCTTGCTGAAAATGAAAATAGCGACGCAGGTGATTTTGACCTTCCCCCTGATAAAAAGCCTTATGTAATAATGGTAGTGGGGGTAAACGGTGTAGGAAAGACCACTACTATTGGCAAATTGGCCCATAAATTCAAATCGGCCGGGAAAAAAGTGGTTCTTGGTGCAGCCGATACTTTTCGCGCTGCAGCCATCGAGCAGCTCGAAATATGGGCAGACCGGGTAGACGTACCGTTGGTGAAACAAAAAATGGGTTCCGATCCTGCTTCTGTTGCCTATGATACACTCTCTTCTGCAAAGGCGAAAGATGCCGATGTTGTAATTATCGATACCGCAGGACGGCTGCACAACAAGGTAAACCTGATGAATGAGCTGACCAAGGTGAAGACGGTCATGCAGAAAATAGTTCCAGATGCACCTCACGAAATATTACTTGTTTTGGATGGTTCCACCGGTCAGAATGCTTTCGAACAGGCCAGGCAGTTTACCAAAGCAACAGAAGTAACGGCTCTGGCTATTACCAAACTTGACGGTACCGCCAAGGGAGGGGTTGTCATCGGGGTATCCGACCAATTTAAGATTCCTGTCAAATATATCGGCATAGGAGAGGGCGTTGACGATTTGCAGGTGTTTAACCGTCAGGCTTTTGTTGATTCCCTTTTTGGCTGATTATCATACGAATAGCATCATTACAAAAGCCGGTACCCGATGAAGAGAGTTGATGTAATTACACTTGGATGTTCCAAAAATCTTGTTGACTCAGAGTTCCTGATCAGACAGTTCGAGGCCGGAGGCTTTACTGTTGAACACGACCCTGACACTCCTCGTGGGGAAATTGTAGTTATCAACACCTGTGGCTTTATTGGGGATGCCAAGGAAGAGAGCATCGATACTATCCTGGATTTTGTTGAAGCTAAGAAACGAGGAAAAATCAGGAAATTGTTTGTCATGGGGTGCCTGTCCGAACGTTATTTCGATCAGATGGGACAGGAAATTCCCGAAGTTGACAAATTTTACGGTAAGTTTAACTGGAAAGAACTGATTTCCGACCTGGGGAGCTCTTTCCGACCCGATCTCACCAATGAGAGGTCGCTTACTACGCCTGGTCATTTTGCCTATCTGAAAATATCCGAAGGTTGTAACAGGACTTGTTCATATTGTGCCATCCCCATTATTACCGGCAAGCACAGATCGAAAACCATTGAAGATTTACTGGATGAAGCTTCTTTTCTCGCGTCAAAAGGGGTGAAAGAATTACAGGTTGTTGCCCAGGATTTATCTTACTACGGAACAGACTTGTACAAAAAAAGAAGGCTTGCCACACTGGTCGAAAAACTTACTGAAATTGACGGGATTGAATGGGTTCGTCTTCATTATGCCTATCCGGCCGGTTTTCCAAAGGATATACTTGATGTTATGGCACAAAATCCGAAAGTATGTACTTATATGGATATCGCTTTGCAACACATTTCAGATAATATGTTGAAATTAATGCGTCGGGGTATTACTAAAAAGGAAAGCATTCAGCTCATTCGGGAAATGAGGGAAAAGGTACCGGGCATTCATCTCCGGACAACAATGATAACCGGTCACCCCGGAGAAACTGCCAAAGATTTTGAGGAACTTCTTGAATTTATTAGTGCTACGAGATTTGAACGACTTGGAGTATTCCCCTATTCGCACGAGGAAGATACCTTTGCCTGGAAAAATTACGAAGACAATATTCCATCTTCTTTGAAGCAGGAGAGAGCCGACCGGATAATGGAACTTCAGAGAAACATCAGCAGAGAACTCAATGAACAAAAAGTTGGTCAGACGCTTAAAGTTATAATCGACCGCAAAGAAGATGGTTTTTACATTGGACGTACCGAATTTGACTCACCCGAGGTGGACCCTGAAGTGTTAATTCCGGATTCGGAAAACCTGAAAACCGGACAATTCTATAATGTCCGGATTACTGCCGCTGATGATTATGACCTCTACGGACGCATTTGATCTACGGACCGAAAGATTGATTAGAAAACTTTAATGATTTATTTCAAATAAATCTCTTTCCTTTTTTTTAAATTTGATTGCGAATAATAGATTGTTAGATTTATAGATGAGTCCCGATAAGCCGAATTGTTTACACAATTAATATCACAAATCGCAACTCTCTAATAATAAAAACTTTGCGTCATGGTATCTCTGCGTTAATGAGATGCATCAGACCAATAACTTAGATAAATTTTATACCAATGAAGCGATTTCTGCAAATTTTAGCGGGCTTAATTGTCCTTATTCTGTTGCTCTTGCTGATCATTCCTTCACTTTTTAAAGGGAAGATAGAGCAAAAAGTCACTGAGGTAATCAATGAAAATATTACCGCCACAGTGTCCTTCGATAAGTTCAGTTTATCGATGTTCAGGCATTTTCCTAATCTTGCAATGGGATTGGATGGGCTCACCATTGTCAATAAAGAACCTTTTGCAGGAGATACATTGCTCCATGTTGGTTCTTTTACCGCTAGTGTTGATTTATGGAGTGTCATCAGCGGTGATGCTATTCAAATCAATTCGATATTCCTTGACAGTCCGAAAGCATGGCTGAAAGTCAACCGCGATTCTGTGGCAAACTGGAATATTGTGCCTGTTAGCGAAGAGGTGGAGGAGGTTGAAGAAGATACGACCGCCGCTTCTGATTTTGCAGTGCAGCTTAAAATGTTTGAGATTCGTGATGCATCGTTTTCTTATGAAGATCAAACAATGGCTTTAGCTACTTCCATTGATGATCTTGACGCAGTTATGGAGGGTGACCTTTCCCAGAAAGCCACCAATCTTGACCTCAACACTTCTGTTCAGCGTTTCAACCTTCAGATGGAAGGAACAAAATTTGTGAAGGATGCTTTTGTATCTCTGGATGCCGTCATTGGTGCCGATCTCGGGAATATGGCATTTACCTTCAAAGAGAACGAATTTCGTTTTAATGAGCTGGTACTGGGCTTTGACGGGACTTTTGGACTGGTTGAAGAAGGTTATGATATGGATTTGAAGCTCGGTGCCAAAGAAACCAGCTTCAAAACACTTCTGTCCATGGTTCCGGAGAATTATCTAAAAGACTTTGAAAACCTTCAGACCAATGGCAATCTGACCCTGGAAGCTATAGCCAAAGGCAGATACATCGATTCTGATCATCTTCCGGCTTTCAACCTTGTTCTTAACGTAAATGACGGAAGCATTCAATACCCCGATTTGCCTGAATCCGTTGATGACATACAGATTGACGTTATAGTGGATAATCCCGGAGGAACGGCGGACAACACCGTTATCGATATTAATAAATTTCATTTTAATCTGGGTAACAATCCGTTCGATGCTTTTCTTCATGTTGAAACACCGGTCTCTAATGCTACCTATAAAGGCAATATGAAGGGGACCATTGACCTGGCATCACTGACCAGTGCCATTCCTGTGGACAGTATGGAATTGCGCGGCCTAATCACTTTAAACCTCACGGTAGACGGTGATTACAACATGGTAGAAAAAGAGCAATATGAAGATATTAAGGCCAACGGGAAATTCAACATGAAAGATTTCTTCTTTAAGACGACAGATTGGCCGCAAGGTTTCAAAATTACTACTGCCGATTTACAAATCACCCCCCGAACTATGGAACTGATTACATTCCAAAGCTCATTGGGAAGCAGCGACTTTAATCTTAATGGCAAAGTGGAAAATTATCTTTCTTATGCTCTTAAAGACGGTGTGTTACAGGGAAGACTCGACCATGGTTCCGGACTTATAGATGTCAACGAACTAATGCAACTATCCGGTGAAGATACTACTCAGGTAGAAGAAGATACCACCGCGATGGAGTTGATTGTTGTTCCCAAAAATCTGAATTTCACACTTAACAGCAATATCAATAAGCTGATATATGATAAGCTGACCATAACCAATGTGAAAGGCGAAATACGTATTGTTGACGGCAGAGTTATTCTGGACGGGTTGAAATCCAATATGTTGAGCGGTTCCATGGTTATATCGGGCGAGTACAACACGGCAGATACTTTGCGACCGTTTGTCAATTTTGATATGGCACTCCAAACCATCGATATCCATCAGGCTGTAAATTCTTTCAGTATAGTAGATTCCATTATGCCCATTGCTAAAAAGGCCTCAGGTACGGTTTCCACCAATCTCAAATTCAATAGTCTGATAGGGAACGATATGTCGCCCATCCTAAGTTCAATTAACGGCGGGGGGCTGCTTAAATCAAAAGGCGTGGAAATTTCGGAAGCGAAAGTGCAAAATGCCCTGGCTACTATGCTTAAAAACGATAAATACAGAAAAGCCCGGGCAGAGGATTTGTCGGTTAATTTTGTACTGGAAAACGGGAATGTGATTGTTAAGCCTTTCACAACCAATTTGTTCGGGAAAAAGTTGACGATTTCAGGTACCCAGGGATTGGATCAGCGTCTTGATTACACCATAAAAATGCCCGTAAGCAGGAGCGAGTTGAATAATGTTGCCGGTCTTTTGGGCGCTACTGTTCCTTCATCAGTTGATAATGTAATGGTTGATGTACTGGTGCAGGGAACGGTGAAAGACCCGCAACTTAAATTTAAACTTGATGATGAATTTAAAGATCAGGCAAAAGAAAAGCTTAAGGACGAAGTGGAAAAAGGCGTGGAAAAGCTGATGGAAGATGAAGATGTGAAAAAGAAAGTAGATGAAGTTAAGAATAAACTGAGAGATTTGTTTTAGTCGGGCACAGGTCCCGGGCTAAAACAATTTACCCTGAATCGCCTCATAATCAACTTTTACAATTTCATCATGCGGGACATACCAGATGTATCCTTTTACATTTGGATGTCCCATGTTTTTTATGCTTTTCATATATCCTTTAACCTGAGCCTGATGTTGGATGGTATCTTCTTTACCGAATTTATAGTCCACAACAATGGTTTCGTCTTTTCTGAGCATTACGCGGTCGGGACGGTGAATGTTTTTGTCCAGAATCGGCACCTCTGACAGGACTTTACAGGAGCCGTCGAACCAGCTTTGAACTTCTGGTTTCGAAAGCCATTTTTCCATGCTTTTACGGATTTGCGCCATTTCAAATTCATTAATTTTACCTTCAAACCACAATGTTTTCAAAGCATTATTGAGGTCGCTACGCACTTCGATCATTTCAAACAGGCGATGCATAATTTTACCGTACGAAGCGCCTTTCTCAACAGCTTCGTCGTCGAAATATTCGGTGCTTTCTGAATGAATCGAGATGCGTTCCCTGAATGAGAAAGTCTCAATGGTTTCCAGGCGATGCGTTTTAAAGGGTCTGCGTTCGTTTCGATTTTTTTCTTTGTTCTCTTCTTTTCTCTTTTCCGGAATTGGCTGTCCCGACAGGTATTTGAAGCTCCCTTCATCCCAGCTTCCGGGCAACGCTTCCTGATCGGTTTCGCGCGAGGTAAAATGAAACCATAAAAGGTCTGATACGGTGACCAGGTCTGTTGGTGCTTTTTTCTTTCTTTGACAAAAAACAGTTAACGAATGCCTGGCACGGGTAAATGCCACGTACATCAGGTTCAGATTATCGATGTATTGATGCATGAGCTCCTGCAAATATTCTTTGGCAAAACAGGTGTCTGCCAGTGATTTTTCATAATCTACCGGAACAAGTTCCAATTGGTTAAATGGTGCTTTTTGAGGTTTACACCATAAAAGGTTTTGTTGCCGTGAAGCATCCAGTTCCCAGTTACAAAACGGTATAACGACAGCTTTAAATTCCAGTCCTTTGGCCTTGTGTATGGTCATCACGCGTATGGCATTCTGGTTTTCGGGAACCATAACCGAGTCGTAGCGAATGCTTTTATCCCATTCGTCGAGGAACAATGCCAGATCCGCTGTTTCGCGTGAAGAAAAATGATTAATGCTGTTGAGAAGAGTCTGGATATAAATGCCTTGTTCTTTTCGTATTGCAGGGGGAAGCAGACGTACCAGTTCATCGGCTAAATCGTACAGGGGAAACGTTTGTTTTTCCGATAAAAATGCCAGATGTTCTTCCCATGTTCTGATCCGTGATGGATCATGAAAAACATCAGAAGCGTTAAATTGTGATTCGCTGTTTTCACGCTGATGCCTTTCCCAGTGAAGCCGGATGAAAGATTCGAGTACTTTGTCATCAGGATTTTGAATGAATTTCAGATGATTGATGATGAATAATACTGCAGGAGAGCTGCTTAGTTGAAGTGTTTCATTACTGATAACAGGAAGCGTCTTATTCTCCGGATGATAATCTCCTGACAGCAGGGCATTGGTAATGGCCGTTCCTTCATTTCTTTTCCGTACCAAAACACAAATGTCTGAAATGGCAAATCCATTGTTGATCAACTCGTGAATATGATTTACAGCAGCTTCGATGGCTGAATTTTGAAAATCTTCTTTTCTGTCAGCTTCCAGAAATGAAAAAGAAACGTGTCCTTCTTCTGCTGTTTTTCCCGAAGGCATTTTCTGCACAACATCCTGGTAGGCTTCCATGATTTGAAAATCGAATCCTTCGGGCAGGTCTTCATCAGGAATATCGTTGGGGGCTTTGTTGTTTAAATTTGCCTGTAAAGCCCTGGCAGCATGTTTGAAAAAGCCATTGTTAAATGCAATAACATTGCGGCTGCTTCGCCAGTTGGTGTCAAGTGTTTTTACCTGGGTTCCAAAAGTGTTAAAATCTTTTTCCACCTGTTCGGCCAGTAACGTCCAGTCCGAATTCCGCCAACGATAGATGGATTGTTTTACATCACCCACAAGCATAGCAAACTGATCCTGAGCCAGGCTGTTCCAAATGAGCGGCCGGAAGTTGGCATATTGAAGCGATGAGGTATCCTGGAACTCATCAATCATGTAATGCTCATACCTGGTTCCTGTGCGCTCATAGATAAATGGCGCTTCATCCTCGTGTATAATGCGCGACAACAAATGATTGGTTCCGGCAAGCAGGAATACATTTTGTTCCCTCGATATTTCCAATATCTTTTGATTGACATCATTAATAATTCCCAGGGTATAAAAATTTTTTATAATGGCTTTTGCCGTCAGATACTCTCTTTTACGTTCGTGGATGAAACCTGTCATTTGTCCGAGAAGATCATTTAATCCTCCTGTATAGACTTTTTCGATGGTATTATTGATATGGGCCGGATTACTTTTCTTTTGCCACGAATCGAGATTATTATATAAAGAAAAAATATGTGCTTCGTTGTATTTTTCTTCATTGGCGAGTTTGAGGAAGACCATCATTTTGCCACGGCTCCCGTTGTTGAAATCTTTGCTTATTTCAAGATTGTACCGGTTAATCAGAGCGAGGCCTTTTTCTCCATATTTTTGAAGTTCAGATTCATAGCTTCGAATTATTTGATGAAGCCGGGAAAGGTAGGAATTCATAAAGTGGCGGTTGGCCAGTTTTTCAGAAAGAATGCCGGCAACCGATTGATAGGCTTCTTTGAATATTTCTTCAGAAAAGGAACTGATCTCTCTGTTGATGTTCCAGCTTTTTCCCTCTGAGATTTTTTTTCTCTGCAAAGTCAAGAAGCCATCTTTTTATGGCCTCATGGCCTTTCATGTCTATTTCGAGCACAACGCGATCAATGGCCTGGGTGAGTATGGACTGATGGTCCAATTCGGTTCTGAAACCCAATTGAAGTCCGGCATCCCTTGCAAAAGCCCGGATAATCTGCTGGAAAAAACTGTCGATGGTATTAACAGAAAACCTTGAAAAATCATGCAACAAAAGTCTCAATATTAACCGGGCTCTTTCACGTACCTGAAGTTCTGTCATCCCCGTCTCATCTATCAGCTCATCCATGTAGTCGGGTTTGCTGCCGGTGAGATATCCAAGTTCATAAATCTTCTGCAAAATGCGCTGACGCATTTCGGCTGTAGCTTTGTTGGTAAAGGTAACGGCCAGAATATGACGATAAGCGAAAGGATCGTTAAACAGCAAGCGGATGAATTCACGGGTCAGGGTAAATGTTTTACCAGAACCTGCTGATGCACGGTATATTTTCAGTCGGGACATAAAAAATCGAAGTTATTTTCATCCGTATAAAAGTTATTTATTAAGTTCGGATGGAACTCGCATGCAAGAACTTATACATATTCTGATTGTGGCAAAACGTTGCCATGCTCGTTTCATCTGATTAGGTTGAGGTTGAGGATGAGGATGAGGATGAGAGTTCACCACTGATGACGCTGATGAACACAGATTATTTTTATTAACATCAATAAAAATCACATTTTACTCTGTTTGCTTTTTTTAGATTCTTCGCTCCGCTCAGAATGACAGACTGTCTAACGTCATTCTGAGGAGGTAACGACGAAGAATCTGTTCCCTGTTTTTGGTTTCTTTATGATTAGAGGTTAGATGGTGTTTATACATGTTCTTTTATAACAATCTTTGTCATGCTGCTCGTTTCGGATGTAAAAATAGAAAATAACTTCGAATCTGGCCAGACGGTTAAAGGCAAAAACTAATGTAAAATAATCTGAAAGTGGTGTCGTCAATAAGCTAAAGCCGGGGAATCTCTGCTTAGTCTTTAATCCAGGCGATAATTTCAGGGTCATCAGGCCTCGTTTTTGACGGAATTACTTTTTCAAGTTTCCCGTCGGCACTGATCAGATATTTCTGGAAATTCCACTTGACCTCACTGTCACTGACGCCATTCTTTTCTTTATTGGTTAACCATTGGTACAAAGGATGCTGGTCATCTCCTTTTACACTGATTTTTGCCATCATCGGAAAGGTAACGCCATAGTTGACATCACAAAACTCACGGATTTCCTCGGCCGTCCCCGGTTCCTGATTCATAAAGTTGTTGGCCGGAAAACCGATAATGACAAAATGGTCTTTGCCATACTTCTCATAAATATCCTGAAGTTGCTCATATTGCGGAGTGAACCCACATTTGCTGGCAGTATTTACAATCATCACTTTTTTCCCTTTCAAACTGGCAAAGTCGAATGTCTCTCCATCCAGGGTTTTTACTTTGAAATCGTAAAAACCGGTTTGTCCCGCAATAATGGATACTCCCGTGAACAAAAATACTGCAGTTAATAATGATTTTATCTTCATAAGTTTAAGATTTTAAAAATGTCTTTGTCTTAAAAAAAAAAAGTATAGTACTTGATTAATCCTGTAGCGGATTGTCAATCAGCTATTTGTGATTATTTGATTTTGTCTGTTAAAATACAACATATCAAGATAATACGAATCATTTATAAAACTAACAATCTATTGTATGTAATAGTTTGGTCAATGATAAACAATTAATCTGTGTGATGGTTTATTCCCGGGCGTAGAGGCCTGGATACCGTGATAGAAGTCGAATGTTTACAGATAACTAGTGCCAGCAAGAACACTAAGTTTTTTTTAGTCTTTGATAAGAAAGCGCCAAATACAAGGCTTTCGAAGTTTTTGAATCCAAGGAGTTTATTCTTCGTAAATAACTGATTCAAAAACGAGAATAACGCAGTAGTTGGTGTTTTCTTGCAAAGACTAACTACTTATCTCCACGATTAACTGTTGTTTGGGCTATGAAAAATGTGTTTTTAAATACCCGAAAATTAATTAAAATTGGGGCTTTAAGTTATTGAGTGCAGTATAAAAAGCATATTTTTGTCAAAATCAAAGCGTTTTAAATTTTTGTACCCGAATTAACTTGTTGTTGACGAGGATTCATCAGCATAAAAAACTGAGGGTCTTCGCACCTTTGCGTTTAGGCATATTTTCAGAATCGGAAGGAATTGATAATTAAACATAAAACAATATACTTTGAAAGTTACATTTTTAGGAACCGGAACTTCCATGGGAATTCCCATGATTGCATGTGATTGCGAAGTTTGTCATTCGTCAGATACAAAAGATAAGCGAATGCGTTCTTCTGTAAAAATAGAAACCGATGACCGTGTTGTGGTCATTGACTCGGGCCCGGATTTTCGTCAGCAAATGCTGGCCTCCGATACAAAACGACTGGATGCCATTTTATATACCCACGAGCATAAAGACCATACTGCCGGACTCGACGATGTCAGGGCATTCAATTGGATAAACAAACAACCCACACAGCTTTATGCCGAAGAACGAACGCTTAGCGCGTTAAAGAAGGAATACGCTTATGCTTTTAAAGATGAAGATGAAAAATATCCCGGCGTACCTGATTTGATACTGAACGAAATAAACGATCATGCTTCGTTTAAAGTTTTCGGTATTCCGGTTGTTCCTGTTCGGGTGTATCACCATCTGATGCCTGTTCTGGGATTCCGTATCGGTAATTTCAGCTATATTACCGATGCCAGCCGTATTCCTGATGAGAGCATGTCAAAACTTAAAAACAGTGAAGTATTTGTTATTAACGGACTGAGGATAAAAGAGCACATCTCACATTTTAATCTTGAGCAGGCCATAGCTATAATAAAAGAACTTGAACCACGGCAGGCTTTTATTACCCATATCAGTCATCACATGGGCTTACATGCGGAAATATCTAAACAACTCCCGGGAAATATTGCACTGGCTTATGACGGATTGGAGATTGAAGTTTGAGATCAGTACCCGGCACTAATTAGTAATTTTTCAAAGTGTTCAGAAATAAAGAAACCGTAGAGAGAGCTAATGCCATAAAGACAAGCCCGACGATTAACAGCGCCTGAGCAAGCGACAGTTTATCACTGAGCCACCCGAAAAGGGGTGCTATAACAGCAAAAAGAGCCCGTATCAGCAAATTTCGAACCGATAAAACGGTAGCTCTTATTTCTGACGGTGTAATTTGGTTGATGTAATCCTTCAGGACAGGTGTTGCCACACCTCGTGCCATGTAAAAGATTCCCAGAAGTAGCAAAAAGAAAAAAGCCTGATGCGTGAGTCCCCCTGCCACAAAACCTCCGGTAATTAACAGGCTGGTGGTCATTACGGTAATCTTTTTCCCCATTTTCCTTTCCAGCCTCGACGAGAATAGAGTTACCGTTCCTACCAAAATGTTCAGAGCTGTGGCGGTGCCCCCGATGAAAATCTCCTTAAAACCAAACTCATCGAGCCGCAGCTGGTACACCCATGCCATGGTGAGTGTACTCGTACCAATGATAGACGAATAGATCAGATTCCATCTGAGTCGGATGTTTTTCACAAGTGCATAATGTACTACTTTTAATATGTCTCTGAATCCTGGTCTCCCAGGCTTTTGCTTTGATGGTGGCTCAAGCAATGTAAACGCGGCGGGTACTGCCAGAAAAGCAATGCCGGTCTGAAAGTAGAAGGGAAGATGCAGACTGATCTCCGCAAGGGCACCGCCAGCCAATCCCGCCAAAGCCTCCGAGTAATTCCCTATCGAATAGTTTATCCCCTCGTATTTGAGATATTGATGACTGCGACCATCCGATTTCAGCGAGTCAAACAACATTGCTGAATCGGCGCCCGAAACAAAACTCTGCCCGATACCTAAGGTCATTTCCGCTGCCAGAAACATCCAAAATCCCCCGCCAATTGAGTAAAACAGGAAGCCCAGCGTACCCAATATTGCACCCAAAATGAGGGTTATTCTTCGCCCAAGTATGTCTGCCAGGTAACCCGATGGTACTTCAAAGATAACAACGCTGATACTGTATATGGCTTTAAGCTGAAAGGATTGTTCATGGCTCAGACCCATATCCTTATAGAACAGCATAATGATGGGCATGGTCAGCATGAACCATTTCGCTGTTTTTATAATGTACAGCCTTATTATATTCCTGCTGTAATGCTGTTCCATCTCTTTATTTTTGCCGCAAAGATAGATAATAAAAATTCGGCGATGCCTCCTTTGGGTATTTCAATTTTTTGGTTAAAACAATAAATGAGTCTGATCCTGAAAGAACTATTTTTGTCATACTCGTTTCAATTAATTAAAAAAACAGGGCTATTATATGATAAAATGATAAAAAATGTGTCCAAAAATTTTTTAATTGTAATTTAGGTGCGTAATTTTGTGAAGAAAATAAAAGTATATTTCGTATTTCAACAATTATGATAGATAAACTATTCATTCCCAAAGGGTACCGGCCTTTGTTGGATTTGAAGCAAACCGAACACGCCATAACGGTCATTAAAGATGCATTTCAGTCGGGGTTGTCTTCCGAATTGCGATTAAGAAGAGTAACAGCCCCGTTATTTGTTCTGAAGGGCACAGGCATTAATGATGATTTAAACGGAACGGAACGTCCCGTCACATTTCCGGTAAAAGACCTTGGCGACAAAGAAGCCGAGATTGTTCACAGTCTGGCAAAATGGAAAAGAATGGTGCTCACCGACTATGATATTGAGCCTGGATTTGGAATTTATACCGACATGAATGCCATTCGTCCCGACGAGGTACTTGATAATACGCATTCAATTTATGTCGATCAATGGGACTGGGAACGTTCTATTAATAAAACCGACCGCAGCGTCCGGTTTTTAAAGAAAATAGTGAAGAGCATTTATGAAGTGCTGAAAAGAACCGAATTTATTCTTTACGAAAAATATCCGCAACTGACTCCGCTTTTGCCATCAAAAATTCATTTTATACATAGTGAAGAGTTGCTTCAACAATATCCGAATCTTTCTCCCAAAGAGCGGGAAGATGCCATTTGTAAGAATTACGGTGCTGTTTTCTTAATCGGAATTGGCGGGAACTTATCCAATGGAGAGCCTCATGACGGCAGAGCCCCTGACTATGATGACTGGAGTACAATGGGCGAAGAGGGATATCCGGGATTAAATGGTGATATTTTACTCTGGAATCCTGTTCTTGAGAGAGCGTTTGAAATTTCATCCATGGGTATTCGTGTTGATGCCGAAGCATTACAGCGACAGTTGGAGATCAAAGATTGTACTTTACCGAAAAGATTTTCTTTTTCACCGGCGTCTGCTGAACGGCGATTTCCCTTTAAGCATTGGCGGCGGTATTGGTCAGTCGCGCCTGTGCATGTATTTCCTGCGTAAAGCGCATATTGGTGAAATACAGGCCAGCATTTGGTCTGATGAAATGAGGCAGATTTGCAGTGAACATAATATACCACTGGTTTAGAGCTGAGAAAGGGTAGGGGCAAAGGGTATGCGTAAGAACAAAATTCCGGTCATTCAGGGATAAATGGATATGCCGATGCAATAACAATTCCCGTTTCATTTCTTTCTTCATTTAAAAAGGTCTATTTTTGTCCGTTAGCTAAACGTGAGCCCGGTCAAAACAGATGGATTTTGTCAAGGGCATGGTGTAGTAACATTTATGAGTGCAGGATAAAAAGCATATTTTTGTCAAAATCCAGGCATTTTAAATTTTTGTATAGGAGTTAACTTGTTGTTAATGAGGATTCAAATATTTAAAACAACAACGAGTTTGGCAACAAAGATGCTTTTTAGATTGGGCTCATTTATTCCCACAACAAGAATATATGTAAATACTCGCTAACCAGTAATCATCAAAGAAACCAAAAACAGGTGGCAGATCCTTCGTCGTTACCTCCTCAGAATGACAAGAGGCCCTTTGTCATTCTGACGAAGGGGGAGAATTTTAAAAAAGCAAACAGACTAAAATGTGATTTTTATTGATGTTAATAAAAATAATCTGTGTTCATCTGTGTCAACTGTGGTGAACTCTCAACCTCGACCTCAACCTTAACCTCAACCTCAACCTCAACCTCAACCTCAACCTCAACCTCAACCTTAACCTTAGCTGTTTGTCATCCTGAGCGGAGCGAAGAATCTGACATCAATTAAAGTATGATAAGATGAATACAGATAAGCCGGGACGAGGTTGCATCAGACCAATAAAATAACTTATTTTGTACGGGTGAAACGAGCATGACAAAGTTTGTCACAATAGAACATGTATAAAACGCTTGCATGCGAGTTCCATCCGACCTTAATAATTAAATTTTATACGGATGAAATATATTGTTGTTTTGGCTGATGGTATGGCTGATTTGCCCATACCGGAATGGAATAACAAGACACCCCTGATGATGGCCCGAAAGCCGGTTATGGATCATCTTTGTTCAATAGCCCAAACAGGCTTATTGCAATCGGTTCCGGAAGGAATGCATCCGGGAAGCGAAATTGCCAATATGAGTATTTTGGGATTTGATCCCCGGAAATATTTTCCGGGCAGGGGCGTCCTTGAAGCTGCTGCTCTTAAAATACCTGTTCGCCCCGACGAACTTGTGTTCAGATGCAATTTGGTGACCGTTGAAAACGGAAAATTGATGAATCACTCGGCCGGTCATATTTCCAACGAAGAAGCTGAAGAACTCATACAGTCCCTAAATGATGAGTTTATTAAAGACGGAGCTCGTTTTTATCAGGGCGTAAGCTACCGGAATCTTATGATGCTTCAGGGTGGTGAAGGTGATGTCATCTGTCGTCCGCCACACGACCATCCGGGCGAGGAAATGGCCAGACTGTTACCTGAAGGGACAAAAGTTGGCAATCAAACAGCTGAAACACTTATTTCTTTGATAAAACGTTCTATTAAACTTTTAGATAAGCACCCCGTAAACGTGGCAAGGAAAAAGAAGGGACTTCCACCTGCCAATGCTATATGGCCATGGTCGCCCGGAAAACCCGGAGGATTTCCGACTTTCAAAGAACGATGGGGGATACATTCCGGTGCAGTTATCTCTGCAGTCGATTTAATTCGTGGCATCGGAAGTCTTGCCGGACTTGATAATATTTATGTCGAAGGCGCTACGGGATTGTTTGATACCAATTATGAAGGCAAAGCAGCTGCTGCTGTCAGCGCTCTTAAAAAAGTCGATTTTGTATTTTTGCATGTGGAAGCCGCTGATGAGGCCGGACACGAAGGTGACAAAGAGCTTAAGAAACGGGTCGTGGAGGACTTCGACCACAGACTTCTGAAACCGTTATGGGAAGGGATCAAAAACATGGAAGGAGAGGTTTCGCTTGCTTTGTTGCCCGATCATCCTACCCCTTGTGCTCTGCGCACTCACACTTCCGATCCGGTTCCTTTTCTTCTGATAAAACCAGGCGAAAAACCAGATAGTGTTTCCGTCTTTGATGAGTTTTCTGTTAAGAACGGTTCCCTCGGATTGCTGAAAGACGGAGAGGTTCTTCAAAAACTATTCTCCTGAGTCAATTTAATTTTATACGAATGAAGTACATAAGCATAGGCTCAAAGCAACAATCGGTATCTTTATCAGAAGGCATATTTAAAGGCCTTTCCGATGATGGCAGTCTTTTTATGCCCGAGCAGATACCCTATTTAGGCAATGACTTTTATGCCTCACTATCAGGTTTTTCTTTGAACGAAATTGCTTTTTCGGTACTTCGGCCATTTGTAGAAGAAGAAGCAGATGATGCAACGCTTCGGCAAATGGTGGAAGAAACCTTTTCTTTTCCCATTCCGTTGGTGAATATTCACGACAATATAAATGTTCTGGAATTGTTTCATGGTCCTACGCAAGCTTTTAAGGATGTAGGTGCAAGATTTCTTTCACGCCTGATGAGCCGGCTCCATCCTGTAAAGGATAAAAAAATGGTGGTATTAACCGCTACCTCGGGCGATACAGGTGGCGCTGTTGCCCATGGTTTTTACAAAGTACCGGGGATAGAGGTTGTTGTGCTTTATCCCAGAGGAAAGATAAGCCCTTATCAGGAGAACCAGATGACCAGTCTTGGCTATAACATTCATACCATAGCCGTAGAGGGTACTTTTGACGACTGTCAGCGCCTGGTTAAACAGGCTTTTAATGATCGGGAACTGCGGAAGGATGTTGCGGTTACTTCGGCCAACTCCATTAACCTGGGACGGCTTCTTCCTCAGATGGTTTATTATTTTCATGGTGTAGCCGACATTCAGCGAAGACTACCGGGCGCCAAACCGGTAATTTGTGTTCCAAGTGGCAATTTTGGTAACATTACAGCTGCTGTTATGGCTTATCGAATGGGGCTTCCGGTGAAACGTTTTATCGCGGCTACCAATGTCAATGACGTGGTTCCAAGGTTTTTGAAAACGGGAGATTACAATCCCCGCGATACAATTGTTACTTATGCCAATGCCATGGATGTAGGTGACCCGAGTAATTTTCCACGACTCTATTATTTGTTTGAAAATAACCTGGAACAACTCAGACGTATTTTCTCAGCAGATATAATTACGAATAAGGAAATTCTGGAAACCATTCAATCTGTTTTTCAACAACATAATTATCTTTTGGACCCACATTCGGCAACAGGATATTTAGGATTGACACGCGATATAAAGAGCGATGAAGCCGGTTTCTTTGTTTCTACAGCACATCCCGTGAAGTTTGTTGAAATCATTGAAAAAGTTTTGCCCGCTGAAGCAGAACGGTTAAAAAAGGAGTTTGGGGCGGATACCGTTTTACAAGGTGACACTGAGAATATGCCTGTGTCATATAAATTACTGAAAGATAGATTGATGAAATTGTAAAAATCATTTCTTTTTAAAGAATTTTAAGGTTTGGCCTGTTTTTTGTTTCTTAATTTTAAGAAAAGGGCTATTTTTATGCCCTCAAAAAGAAACGAAACAAAAATTATAACATTATTAAAAATTGAACGCGTTATGAAGTATTTATTGACAGTTAGTTTTGTGTTGTTTGCGCTCGCTGGAAGTGTTTTTGCCCAGGAAAAAACGGCTGCAGAGTTAAAAAATGAAGGGAATGATGCACTGCGGAATAAAGACTACAAGGCAGCCCTTGAGTTGTACGAAAAAGCGCTTGAAAACTGGAGCGAAGAAGAGCCTGTTGATGAGGCAATGGTATACAATATGGCCACCTGTGCACGCAGAATCGAAGATTATGATAAGGCCATAAAGTATTATAAGATGAGTGAGCAACAAGGATTTCGCGAAGACATTTCTTCTTATTATATCGCTTACTGTTTGAACAAACAGGACAAAGAAGAAGAAATGGAGAAGACCTTGGTAAATGCCATTGAAAAGTATGGTTCCAGCAAGTATTTGGGACACATGAAAAAAATGCTTGTAACCTATTATCTGAAAAAAGGCTCAGAACCATATAATGAAGCCTCCCAAATTTTGGCTTCGGCTCAAAATGCTGACCCTTCTCAGTACGACGAGATTAATGCCCGTGCTAATGAAGCTTTTGCGAAAGCCAAACCATGGTTTGAAAAGGCGCTGCAATACGATCCTGACAACGAAAGTGCAAAAGCTACGCTTGAAGAGATCAATAATCGCCTGAGTGAATAGAGAGAAACTACTTAAAAAAAAAACCCGACGAAAATTTTCGCGGGTTTTTTTTTAATTAAATCATAAAAATCAGTTTTTGGAATTCTTCGCCTGTTTATTTTCTTTCTCCACTTTTGTTTCCCATTCTGCCTCTGGCTTATTCTCTACTTTTTTGTCTGTAGAAGAACCATCTCTTTCCTTTAGAATTGAAGTGGTCAGTTTCTGATTGGATTCGTCATATTCTACTTTTATGACATCTCCTTCGCTGATAGAAGCCTGAATGATAACCTCTGCCATCTCATCCTCAAGGTATTTCTGAATAGCCCGTTTCAGTGGTCTTGCACCATACTGCACATCAAATCCTTTCGAAGCAATGAAATCTTTGGCCTGTTCAGATAATTCGAGTTTATAGCCAAGTGATTCAACACGTTGGTAAAGACCTTTCATTTCAATGTCAATAATCTTTCTGATATCATCTTTTTCAAGATTGTTGAAAATAATAACATCATCTATACGGTTCAGAAATTCAGGAGCAAAAGTTTTCTTAAGCGCTTTTTCAATGACGCTCTTGGTATATTCGGCGTCGCTCTTCTGACTTCCGGTCGAAAAGCCTATACCACGGCCAAAATCTTTCAACTCCCTTGTTCCGATATTTGACGTCATTATAATAATGGTATTTTTGAAATCTACCCTGCGCCCCAGACTATCGGTTAATCTACCTTCGTCCAAGACCTGAAGGAGGATGTTAAAGACATCGGGGTGGGCTTTCTCAATTTCATCGAGCAATACGACAGAGTAGGGGCGACGACGAACTTTTTCGGTCAGCTGTCCGCCCTCTTCGTATCCGATATATCCGGGAGGTGCACCAACGAGTCGGGATACACTGAATTTCTCCATATATTCGCTCATGTCGATGCGTATAAGAGCATCGGTCGAATCAAAAAGATATTGTGCAAGAACTTTTGCCAGATGCGTTTTCCCAACACCAGTAGGTCCCAGGAATACGAAGGAGCCAATAGGACGGTTTGGGTCTTTAAGTCCTGCTCTGTTACGCTGAATGGCTTTCACAATCTTCGCAATGGCATCATCCTGACCCACAACTTTCCCTTTTAGCTGTTGTCCCATCTGCATCAGTCGTGCGCCCTCGGCCTGCGCAACCCTCTGAACAGGGATGCCCGTCATCATGGCTACCACTTCGGCTACTTTTTCCGCATCTACAGTTTCACGATGTTTCTGGAGTTCCTCTTCCCACTTGGCTTTAGACAGCTCCAGTTCATCGAGCAACGATTTTTCTTTATCACGGAAGCTGGCGGCCAGTTCAAAATTTTGGGCTTTGACAGCTTTTATTTTGTTTTCTTTGGTTTCTTCAATTTTTTGCTCCAGTTCAAGAATGGTTTCCGGCACAACAATATTGCTGATGTGCACCCTTGAGCCGGCTTCGTCGAGAGCATCAATGGCTTTGTCGGGCAGATGCCGGTCGGAAATGTATCTTTCTGTCAGTTTTACACAAGCTTCTATTGCCTCAGGGGTGTAATAGACGTTGTGGTGATCTTCATATTTTTCTTTAATGTTGTTGAGAATTTCTATGGTCTCATCAACCGAAGTAGGTTCTATCATGACTTTCTGGAACCGACGTTCCAGTGCACCATCTTTTTCAATGTGCTGACGGTATTCATCCAGCGTTGTTGCCCCGATACATTGAATTTCACCACGGGCAAGAGCCGGTTTCAACATGTTGGCAGCATCCAGTGATCCGGTAGCACCTCCGGCCCCCACGATGGTGTGAATCTCATCAATAAACAATATGATGTTAGGATTTTTTGACAATTCATTTAATATGGCCTTAATACGTTCCTCAAATTGTCCCCTGTATTTTGTGCCGGCAACAATTGAGGCAAGGTCAAGGGTGACAACCCGTTTATCAAATAAAACCCTCGAAACTTTTTTGTTGATGATCCTGAGGGCCAGTCCTTCAGCAATGGCCGATTTTCCAACTCCTGGTTCACCAATCAGCACCGGGTTGTTTTTCTTTCTGCGGCTTAATATCTGTGCCAGCCGTTCAATCTCTCTTTCACGACCAACAATGGGGTCAAGTCGTCCTTCTTCGGCGGCTCTTGTAATATCAATGCCGAAGTTGTCGAGCACGGGTGTGTCGGAACCAGACTTTCCGGCTCCTGGTTTTCCGCCTTCATGCCCGCCTCCGCCGCCTCCTTGAGAAGAAAACGGGGATTCGGCATCGTCATCATCCGGCATTTGAGCTTTTCCCTGAAAAGATGCTTTTTCGGCTATTGCTCTAAGCTGATCGTATTGTACATTGTAATCCTTCATAATTTCCGAAATTGTGCTGCTGCGGTCTTTTAGCAGGGCCAGTAAAAGATGCAGCGTATTTACTTTTGTACTTTTCAATGCCCTGGCTTCCAAATGAACAATCTTTAAAATTTGTTCTGTTGATTTTAAAAGAGGTAACTGGTCGTTTTTGTTCAATGGTGTTTTCTCTTTTATTCGACGCTCAATGGTGTCGCGTAGGTGATCAACATCCACGCTAAATTTGCTGAGCACTTTCCCTGCTTTGGTTTCAGGGTCGTTAAGCAAACCCAGCATAAGGTGTTCCGGGGCCAGGAAAGGATTTCCCAGCCTTGATGCTTCCTGTTTACTAAACGTCAATACCTCTCTTATTTTTGGTGAAAAATTTAAATCCATATTTATTTTTAAAAATTTTATATCTCATTTAAACAAAAACCATGCAACAATTATATTAATGTCAATATAACAGGCAATATAATGTTCCAAAAATACTATAAAAAGAGCAAAACTCCCAGGATAGAATCGTAAGAAAAAAGAACCCGCGTTACTTTCCGGTTCGGGCGGAAATGATTAATTTAGGGCGGCAAAAAAACGGCCCCTATTGAGAGCGGCCTTTTTTTTATGAGACTCATCTAAAAATTGTATAAATGGCTGATGGAGAAAGAATAATTAAAATCAACATTGAAGAAGAAATGCAATCGGCGTACATCGATTATTCGATGTCGGTGATTGTTTCACGTGCTTTACCCGATGTTCGTGATGGGCTGAAGCCGGTTCACAGACGTGTTCTTTTTGGGATGCATGAATTGGGGATGTCGCCTAATAAGCCTTATAAGAAGTCTGCCAGAATTGTAGGCGAAGTTTTAGGGAAATATCACCCGCATGGCGACTCATCTGTGTACAACGCGATGGTTCGTATGGCTCAGCCCTGGTCGATGCGCTATATGCTTGTCGATGGTCAGGGTAACATGGGTTCGGTCGATGGTGACAGTCCTGCTGCAATGCGTTACACAGAGGCACGTATGAACCGTCTGTCGGAAGAGATGCTGGCAGATATTGAGAAGAATACTGTTGACTTTCAGTTCAACTTCGACGATTCATTAAAAGAGCCAACGGTATTGCCAAGCAGGATACCTGCATTGTTGGTTAACGGTACTTCGGGTATTGCCGTAGGAATGGCAACCAATATGCCACCACACAATTTGGGGGACGCAATAAATGCCATTGTGGCATATATTGATAATCCCGATATTGATGTTCAGGAACTCATAAACATTATTCAGGCGCCTGATTTTCCTACCGGAGGTATCATTTACGGGTACCAGGGCGTTAAAGAAGCCTATGAAACCGGGCGAGGACGTATTGTTATCCGGGCTAAAACCGAAATCGAGACTGATAAAAGCGGTCGCGAAAGGATTATCATTACCGAGATACCCTATATGGTCAATAAGGCAGAACTTATTGTGAGAATTGCCGACCTTGTCAATGAAAAGAGAATTGAGGGGATTGCAAATGTCAATGACGAATCGGACCGGGAGGGAATGCGAATCGTTATTGACCTGAAAAGAGATGCCATTGCAAATGTGGTGTTGAATCACCTTTATAAAAATACAGCACTGCAGTCTTCTTTCGGGGTTAACAATATTGCATTGGTTCACGGGAGACCCCAATTGCTTAATCTGAAGGAGATTATTAAATACTTTGTCGAACATCGCCATGATGTTGTTACCAGACGTACAAAATTTGAACTCGATCAGGCTGAGAAGAGAGCCCATATTCTGCAGGGGCTTATTATTGCAAGTGACAATATTGATGAAGTTATCAAGATAATCAGAGGCGCCCAAAGTCCTGATGAAGCCCGCGAAAAATTGATTGAGCGTTTCGACCTGACAGATGTTCAGGCCCGGGCTATTGTTGATATGCGTTTGCGTCAGCTGACCGGACTTGAACAGGACAAATTAAGAGAAGAATACCAGTCACTGTTGAAAGAGATAGACCGCCTGAAAGATATTCTTGAGCATGAACATTTGAGGATGGAGATCATAAAAAATGAATTGCTCGAAATTAAGCAAAAGTATAATGACCCCAGGCGTACCGAGATTGTTTATTCATCGGAAGAATTTAATCCGGAAGATTTTTATGCCGATGAAGAAATGATCATTACTATTTCGCACCTTGGTTATATAAAAAGGACTCCCTTGTCCGAATTTAGAACGCAAAATCGGGGAGGGGTTGGTTCAAAAGGCAGTACCACGAGGGACGAAGATTTTATTGAGCATATTTATCCTGCTTCGATGCATAATACAATGCTCTTTTTCACAAAAATGGGGCGCTGTTTCTGGCTCAAAGTTTATGAAATTCCGGAAGGAAGCAAAAATTCAAAAGGACGAGCCATTCAAAATCTTCTTCAGATAGACCCCGAAGATACTGTGAAAGCATTTATACGGGTGAAACAATTGAATGATGAAGAATATATAAATTCTCACTATATCTTAATGGGCACCCGCAAGGGTATCATCAAGAAATCTTTGCTGGCCGACTATTCACGGCCGCGTCAATCAGGGGTTATCGCCATGGGTATAAAAGAAGGTGATGAACTGATTCAGGCGCGTCTTACTAATGGCAAAAGTGAAGTATTGATGGCGACACGTTCGGGAAGAGCCATTCGTTTCAATGAATCCAAGGTGAGATGTATTAGTCGCATCGGTCAGGGCGTGAGGGGAATAACTCTTGATTCAGACCGGGATGAAGTCGTTGGCATGATTTGTGTTAAAGACAAGACAGACGATATTCTTGTCGTTTCGGAAAAAGGTTATGGAAAACGTTCCAGCCTTGAAGATTACCGGGTCACCAACCGTGGTGGTAAAGGAGTTAAAACGATGAAAATATCCAAAAAGACCGGGGACCTGATTACCATAAAAAATGTGACCGATGATAACGATCTGATGATTATCAACCGCTCAGGAGTGACCATCAGAGTGGCGGTTTCCGATATTCGGGTAACCGGCCGTGCTACCCAGGGGGTTAGATTGATCAACCTGGACAAAAAACAGGATATGATAGCTTCTGTTGCAAAGGTTATATCTGAGGCCAAAATGGCTGAAGAAGACATTACTGAATCCGGTATTCTTGAAAAACAGTCGGATGATGCTCAGGAAAATGAAGAAAATAAAGAATAAGTCCGCTCTTTAAAAAGAGACGTTTAGGAGTGAACTCAAGAATATAAAATATTTGAATTTAATTTGTAAAATCCACTCAAAAACAGAAGATAAATATGAAAAAGTTATTATTTATTGCGATTGCACTATTTACAGTTGCTGGTGTATACGCACAAAAAGGAAAAGTAAATGCTGCCGAGGCTTATCTGGAAAATGGAGATATTGAAGCAGCCGAGGAGCGCATGCAAGATGCGTTTGAACACAAACGGTCTAAAGATTGGCCTAAAACATATATTGTTGCGGCCAAGCTGTCGACAGCGAAATACAAAAAGGAAAAAGATATTCAACTCCTGAAGGATGCTGTTGACTATTACATGAAGGCTATTGAACTCGATAAGGCAGAGAAGGGACGTTTTGAAAACGAAATTAAAATTGCATTGACTTTTTTCCAGAATGAGTTGACCAATGCCGGTATAGAAGGCTTTAATGAGCAAAATTATGAAAATGCAATGGTTGCATTCGAAAATGTTTTGAAAATCAACAATCTGGATATGTTCCAGACAGAAGGTGAAATAGTTGATACAGCCATTATCTATAATACTGCACTGGCAGCCTACAATGCCAAAAAATGGGACAAAGCAGCTGAATACCTGAACAAATCCATACAATATAATTATGGAGGAGGTGATGCTGTTTTGTTATTGCATCAGGTCTATACCAATATGCAGGATTCTACAGAGATGGAAGCGAATCTGAAGAGAGGTTTTGAAAAATATCCCGATGACGATCGCATACTGACACAACTGATCAATTATTACCTCGAGACACAGCAGAATGACGAGGCTATGGAATATCTCAACCAGGCCATTGGAAAAAATCCGGAAAATCCGACTTATTTCTATGCCCGTGGTGTGCTACACGATCAGACCCGGCAGTATGATGAAGCAATTGACGATTACAAAAAAGCGATCGAACTGAAAGATGATTATTTTGATGCATTGTATAATCTCGGGGTTATATATTACAACAGGGCCATTGAGCAAATGAATGTGGCCAACGAAGAAACAGACCACAAGAAATTTAAGGAAAAAAAGGCCAAAGCTGATAGTCTGTTCCAAGAGGCATTGCCTTATATGGAAAAAGCTTATGAGCAAAAACCGGATGAAATTCCTGTTATGGAAAGCTTGAAAAGTTTATACTATCGATTTGAAATGAACGATAAATATGATGAAGTTTCTGCTAAACTTGATTCTTTGAAAGGGGAATAATAATCCTAAAATCGTTTTATAAGAAATAGAAGGTGCGAAGTTCTAAATTTCGCGCCTTTCTTTAATTTTTGTTATTAAACATAATGTCAATTATAAGACAAACATATAGATTGTTTTCATCAGAATAGCACTAAAGTATTGGAAAGTATTGGAAAGTATTGGAAATTTTACAAAAGTCATCCTGTCATGAGATGTACATGAGATGTAAAAATTTTCGCAGTATGGCGGCTTGAGCACAAAAGCAAAATACTTTTGATTTACCGCACAATAGTGATTATGAAACGAACATGACAATAAATAATTATCCCAACTTATCCGGTTCTTGCCGCAAGAGTTGTTAATATACAAAAACTCGCTTATGCACGAGAAAATTAAATAATTGGGTGTTGTCCGCAATGCATTTTTACTTCTCTTGCGGTTTTTTTGATAAAGCCGGATTAAATCCTTACTCATTCCAGTTGCTGGCAAGGTCAAACAGATTGTATCGAGGCCAATCAGGCGTTCTGTTGATTGCCCTGTCCATCATTCTCCGGATATCAGTCGCCAGCATCGGGCCTTTCCAGGTGCTGCCGTTGAGCAGGATGACATAAGAAAATCCGTCATCACGTCGAACCATCAGCGCAGAAGTACCTGCCAGGGTACCTGTACGATACCATGAATGCGACTTTACGCCCCGCCATCCTAAAGGATCAAGATACGGTTTTTCCGGAGAAGTCATAATTTCAACAGATTCCTTGGTAAGAATATCTTCCGGAATGTTCATTCCGTCAATGGCAAGCATAAACCTAAGAAGATCGGTTGATGAGGCGATCCAACCGCCGGCCGGACCTAATGTTTTTATATCGTTTCCTCCGTAACACCGGGGAACCATTTTTTCATTGCTGCTATGATCTTTGACAAGATAAGTATCGGAAGGCTCATAATATTTTACTTCCAATTCGGCCCTGTCGGCCAGATAACTACCGCCGATACGCATGTCAAAGATGCCAAGCGGATACAACAGGTTTGTTTTAATGAACGATTCATAATCGTCGCCACTGACCTTCTCAATAACCTCTCCCAGAATAGCATATCCCAAATTGGAATAAGACGAGCGCGTTCCTGGTTTAAAGTGTAACCGTTTTCCAAGCATAAACCGGATAATATCCTTTCGATCCACGGGCAACTCCTTATTCAAGCCCCGTGCCACCACCTGCGGAATAAACATGGGATCACCCCAGCGATTGGTCCATCCGCCCGAATGATTAAGCAGATGAATAATTTTTATCTCTTCAACAGTTTTATCCGCATAAGCATCAAAAGGATAATCATTTAAGATTCCATCCGGTCCGAACACATGATCATCGAGATTAAGTTTACCCTGCTCCACTAATTTCATTATACCGGCAGCAGTTATCAATTTGGAAACACTGGCTATTCTAAAGAGATGGTAGGGTTCGGTACGAATTCTGTTTTCTTTGTCGGCCCATCCATACCCCTTAGAGAAAACCATTTCTCCATCTTTAGCAATAGCAACAGATGCTCCGGCCATTTCATTATAATCAAGAAACCGTTTCACGGAATAGTCAATTTGATCAAAAGCTGGATCATCTGAAAAAAATCCCGAAATCCTCAACGAAGAAGCAACCGGTTCGGGTGGCGTAAAATCCGTACCGAATGATTGAATTGAGGGACCTGTGATATATTTTGTGGCAAGACCCGATAAAAGGCCTGCCAATATTAAGAAGACGATCTTGTGTCTTTTCATAATACCCAATTATAACCGAAAAAATGTTGTTAAAACAACTTCAAAAAATCTTTACAAAAACAACCATTTTCGGATATAATGAATTAAATTCATTATAAACCCTGTGACTATTTGTGCGACAAAAATAATGTTTTTATTAAAAGGCAAAGAATTATAGAACGTTTTATTTAGGTATATAAGTCATAAAAGTTTCGTTTTTGGAAAATTGTATCAAAAAAGAGACTATTTGTTTATCATAATTAAGGCTGTCTAAGCCTTCTATTTCTGAGTAGATCCATTAGTTGGGGGTGGAATTGGTTTCATCCGTATATAATTTACTTAAGTTATTGGTCTGATGGAACTCGCTTGATTGATTTTATACATATTCTTTTGAGACAATCGTTGTCATGCTCGTTTCATTCGGGCAAGACTCCATTTGACAGCCGCAGGAGATGAACGAAAAAACAAGATCAGCGAAACAGCAATAAATTCATCGGGGATGTATTGAGGCAAAAAGGCTACTGAAACAAAAAACACAAAAAGTAAAACCACCAAAGCCTTCTTTACAAATGTAACCAATAGATTTTTTACATTTGTGACAAAAATGAACCAAAAAGGATTTGCCCAAAGTAAATTCCAGTTTGGACTTGTAACCGAATGATTAGAAATAAATGCAAGGTACGAAATAACTATTCCTGCTGCACCTACAATAAAATAAAGCACAACATCAAAAGGCCGTAGGTTAACGGTTCCAAAGACTTCCGCAAAAGAAAGGAACAAAATCAGTACGAACAAACCCCAAAAGACCAAAGATGGCGATATGGTGGAATGCGATTCTGACGATATATCCTGACCGGTAAAATCAAGAACAACTGAGTGAGATTTAACTAAGTCAACAATATTACCGTCGGTGTTTTGATATTTTATTCCGGCAAATTGCTCCATTAAATAATCAGGAAGAAACATAACCGTCAATGAATCGGTTTCTGCATCAGCCTTTGCGCCCAGTACCAAATCAATGCCGCTCCTGGTCCATGGTTTTCTTTCGAGATAAGGGTGAATCGCTTTCCTGAAGGTTAAAGTAGTTGTTGAAGCGGGCGCATTTTCAAAATAAATGGCTCCGGGCAACTGTTCAATAATGATATCTGCTACCCGGGTAGCACAATTATCATAGAAAAAATCATACCTGTAAGCCCTGTTTTCGGGGCGGGCATTGACCATTAATGCACGAAATAACCTGTTTTTTTGAGTATTGGTCAGGTTGAGCTCCTGTTGCCATACTGTACGTCCGGTAACAAAATATTCCCTTAGAAAATTCTTAAACGAGGTAACAGACAGGAGATAATCGAGGTTGCCATGGCCAAACTTCAAGTAAAAAAAAGGCGTATTAAAATCGAAAGTGCCATAATTGAAAACAAGATCAATTTCATTTTTCGGATCGGATACACGAATGGCCGTGTGACCGAATACTGAATACAATTCATTTCCTGGTGCACAGGTCAATACCGACACGGAAGCCTTTTCCGACAGTTCCTGTCCCTGAATAGAAAAAATGCTGGTGATGACCAATATGGCAGATAAAATTATTCTACGGAAACCCGAATATAATAAGTTTACAAATGTAACCAACATGTTTATTTTGATTTTTTAGTTTACATCATAAAAGTCACACATTGCGGAAGTTTAATCAGCCGTGTCAGAGGAACAATTTGCTGCTGTAATATTTCAAGAAATATCCAGGGCCCCTATGATATCTGTGATTTTTTCTATATTATGACGTTGCATATACGCTGACAAACCATCCACCATTCGACCCGATACAGAAGGGTCGACAAAATTGGCTGTTCCCACCTGGATAGCAGATGCACCCGCGAGAAGAAACTCAACAGCATCGGTTGCAGATGAAATACCACCCAGGCCAACAACAGGAATTTTTACAGCAGATGCCACCTGCCAAACCATCCGTAAAGCAACAGGTTTGATGCAGGGGCCTGAAAGACCGCCGGTAACGGTAGAGAGTAGCGGTCGCCTGGTTTCGGCATCGATGGCCATCCCGAGAAGCGTATTTATGAGAGAAACCGAATCGGCTCCTGCCCCTTCTACGCCTTTGGCTATTTCTACGATATCGGTAACATTGGGTGATAATTTGACCATCAAATGTCGTGGAAAAACTTCGCGTACGGCACGGGTAACAGCAATTGCAGAAGGACAACTGGTTCCGAAAGCCATCCCTCCCTCCTTTACATTGGGACAGGAAATATTCAGTTCAATGCCGGGAATATCTTTCACCCCTGCTATTTTGGAAGCGACTTCGACGTATTCTTCAACCGTAGATCCCGAAACATTTACCAGAATATTGGTCTGAAACGTTCTTATTCTGGGCCAGGTCTCACTTATAAAGGCATCTACACCTTTGTTCTGCAGCCCGACGGCATTTAACATTCCCATTGGTGTTTCAGCCATTCGTGGATAAGGGTTGCCTTCGCGATGGCTTCCGGTTGTCCCTTTTACAATAATTCCCCCGAGCGCGGAAATATCAACAAAATCGCGGTATTCTTCGCCATAACCAAAAGTTCCTGAAGCGGTCATTACCGGATTTTTAAGCTGTAAATTGCCAATATTTACTGATAAATCTACCATTTTAAATAATTTGCATTAAAAACCGGCCCCTCCGTGCATGTGCATTTATTGCCTTCAATGGTTGGTGTTACACAGCAAAGACAAGCTCCGATACCACAAGCCATTTTGTTTTCAAGCGATACTTCACAGTTAATGTTTCTTTCGCGTGAGTATTTGGCAAGTACTTTCATCATTGGCTGCGGTCCACATGTATACAGCCAGTCAAAATCGGGCTCAAAAGTTTTCATTACGGGGTGATGAATAACAAATCCCCTGGTTCCCATGGAACCGTCTTCGGTGGTAATATAAACTTCGCCAAATTCCCGGTAAGCATTCAGTTCCACCAAATCATTTCTGGAGCGGGCGCCAATCAGAAAGCGGGGATTAATTCCGTTTTCTTTCAGATATCGTCCTAAAAATAGCAAAGGAGCCACGCCACAACCTCCGCCTACCAATAATACTCGTTTGCTGTCGGGTAGCGAATAACGGGTACCCAGGGGATAGACAAGATTTAGCTTTTCCCCGGGTTTCATTGATGCCAGTCTGCGGGTACCGGCACCTGCTTCCTGAATGAGCAGTTTTATTGTGTTGTTTTTGTAGTCTACGTCGTGAATGGATAAAGGGCGACGCAGATATGTTTGTGGAGAACCATCCACTCTTACTTCGGCAAATTGCCCCGGAAACATCGGTGGAAGCATCCCGGGATGCTGAAGCACTAGTATTGCAAACTCGTGGGTATGCCTTTTGTTTTCGATGATTACAAAATCAGTAATGTATTTTTTTGGCATCAGTCAATCAAAAAATAAATTGTTTACATTTGTAAACACACATGTTTTATTCTTACGTGCACGTTATAGGTGCTACAAATATATGAAACCAAAAGGATTTTTGCCCATAAAATCAATTGCCATAGATTCGAAAATAACGGATTTCGAAATAACAGTTTGACTATAAGAATGATAAAATGTCAGGAATAAATATTGAGTGCGGCATAAAAAGCATATTTTTGTCAAAATCAAGGCGTTTTAAATTTTTGCACCGAAGTTAACTTGTTGTTAATGAGGATGCAAAAATTTAAAACAACAACGAGTTTGGCAACAAAGATGCTTTTTAGATTGGGCTCAGTATTGAAGCTTGCAACTTTTTATCCGGGAAAGAATACTTCGAATGTATTGTCATCATAGAATAAAATGGTTTTAATGATCGTTTTTTCGGGATGAGCGGTTGATGGAACCTTATTTTTGGGAGAATAAGGCGTAACTCCGCCCCTGTTGTCATCTGGTGGCAAATTGGCTTTGAACGGACGGGAACCGCTGTTTTGTCTTTTGCTGTATTCTGCTCTTTCTTCTTCCTTAACAGGTGCGTTTTCCGGAAAAACAATTTTACCGTCCCGAATGGATGCTTCATCTGTACCGTTATTTTTGTTTTCGATGGATGACCGTTTATATGCACCGTTACCGGTAATCAGCCAGTCAGGATTGATATGTTCAAAACTTGTCAGTATTTTCTGTAAAAAATCGAGACTCGGTTTATTGCGCCCCGATAAAATATGGCTGACACTGGACCGCTGTACCCCAACCAATTCTGCGAATCTGGCAGGAGTCAGCCTTTCATTCGTTAGTATTTGTTGTAAACGATCTTTCATTCGTATAAAATTTATCTAAGTTATTGGTCGGATGGAACTTATTATGCTTTAATTGATTTTAGATTCTTCGCTCCGCTCAGAATGACAGACTGTCTAACGTCATTCTGAGGAGGTAACGACGAAGAATCTGTTACCTGTTTTTGGTTTCTTAGATGATTAGAGGTTAATTATACACGTTCTTTTGTGGCAAAACGTTGCCATGCTCGTTTCATCAGTATGAAATTTATTTAAGTTATTGGCCTAGTGGAACTCGCTATTTTTATACATGTCATTATTCCGATGCGACCGGGACAAGTGGTGGCAGATTTGAGAATTTAAAGCTTCATACTCGTTTCATTTTTCAGGAAATTGCAAGGTTACTACCTTAATAAATTATTTACAAATGTAATTATTTTTCAGTAACAAACGGCAATAATTTAATTTACATTTGTACACCAGGGTCATTTGGTTTTGTATACATTTGTATGCTATTACTGTTTTTAAATCGTCCCGGGGTGCCTTTTCCTGTAATTATTCTCTGTAAAGGTTGAAATGACTTCGTGTAAATTGTTGTTATATAATCAAAAATGACTTGGCTCAAGTAAAAAAGTGACCGTACTATTGTTTTCTTACCTGCGAGTTCCATCCGACCTTAATAAATAAATTTTAGACGGATGAAAAACGAGGATTTCAATACTTGTCGTTGATATCAATGGTTTAGCAATTCAATTACCCTTTGATTTGATCGATACTTTAGATAATTATCTAATTTAATTGGTTTTCAGGTAATAATGTATCCTAACCATTGCTAAAAAAACAGTATTTGTATAATTATGCATCAAAAAACGGTGGTGATATGCTATTAACAGTTTAATTAATTTTAGTAAGTAACTGATAAAGTGAATACTAATTCAAAGTGAATAGACTTTTTACAAAAGAAAAGGTATTTGTCTTATTAATTACATGTGTAATATTTTTATGATGGTTTTCCAAAAGCTGAAGTTTGACAGGCAGAAAGAAGAAGATAGAGACTGGATGTTAGAAGTTAAATTAAAGCCTCGAAGCTGAGGCTCAATTGAATTTTGAAAAGAAACGGGAATAACAGAGATGGTTGATAGGTGTTGGTTAATTCATAACTGAATAGATTCTTCGTCGTGTCTCCGCAGAATGACATGTAGTTTTTTTGTCATTCTGAGTACCTGCCTCCAAAAATTTTGTGGCATAATACATTTATGACAGAACTTGGAGTTTCCTGAAAGGCGCCAATTATTAATTATCTGATTTTTTCTTATTACAAAAATCTGTCCTTGGTAGCGGAGCGAAGAAACAAATCTGATGGGTCATTGTAGACATGAGGTTGTCACACAATAATAAATTTTTTAACAGCGAGACAAAAAATGTCTGTTCAAATATTACCACTTGCTGTGTTACGCAAGCCATGCAAATGGTACTATATGAACAGACACGACATAATCAGACGCCAATGAAAATAGAAAAAGGGCATTTCGCCGAATCTTATTTTTCCTCAAATGCCTTTTTTATGTCTGTAATCCATTTTTCAATACGCTGATCGGTAAGCGATGCCTGGTTTTCAATATCGAGAGCAAGGCCGACAAATTGATCACCCCGCTGAGCTCGTGAAAACTCAAAAGTATATCCTTCGGTTGAAGTAAAGCCTACAATTTTGCCACCACGCTTTTCAATGAATTCGGCCATAATACCCAGACCATCCACAAAATTTTCGGAATATTTTTTTTGATCTCCGGCACCAATCAATGCAAATTTTTTCCCTTCCAGACTATCATCTTCGATGGTGGGCAAAAACTCATCCCAATAATAAGGAAGTTCCCCGTCAAACCACGTAGGTACAGCAAAAATGTAATTATCAAACTTCTCAAAATCTTTATGGCCGGCCTCGTCGATATTGACTTCCTCAACATTTTTTTCGCCCAGGTGCTTGATAATCTTTTTCACTTGCTGTTTGGTTTTGCGAGATCGGAAGCTATAAAATATGCCTATCTTTTTCATGAAATGTAAATTTTATCCAATTAATTGTATTTTAGTAACTAAAAGTCAGCTAATTCACGTGCTGCTTTAAGTATTTTGTCGGTATTTGGCAAAATTGCCTTTTCCAGAATCGGGTTAAATCCAATTGGGGTAAATTCAGCTCCAACTCGTTTTACAGGGGCATCGAGCAAAGTAAAGGCTTCTTCGGCAATGATGGCTGCTAATTCTCCACCAAAGCCACCAAACACTTTATCTTCGTGCACAACCAAGGCACGTGAGGTCTTCTCCAGCGATTGGAGGATCGTCTCTTTATCGAGCGGAATGAGTGAACGGATATCAATAACTTCCACTTCAAGGCCGTCTTCTTTGCTCATTTTTTCAGCCGCCTGAAGACACATGTGTGTTGTATTACCATAAGTGATCATGGTCATGTGTTTTCCTTCGCGTCGTATACGGGCTTTACCGAACGGTACTTCAAAATCATCGGGTACCGCTGTTGCTGCCTTTTGAGAGTTGTACAAAGCCTTTGGTTCGAGAAACAGTGTCATTCCTTCCGAGCGAATGGAAGTGCGCAACAAACCGGCAGCATCATCGGCAAACGAAGGATAAACGACACGCACACCCGGAAATGTGGCCAGAGCACCTTCGGTGGTTTGTGAGTGATATAATCCGCCACCTATATATCCACCCGATGCCAGACGAACAGTAACATTCGGTGAAAACTGTCCTTTGGTTCGCCAATATTCATGAGTGGTTTCCACGTACTGCTCCATAGCCGGCCAGAAATAATCGGCAAATTCTGCACCTTCCACGACAATTCTGATTTTTTTATCGAAGCGTGACATGCCATTAGCCGTTCCCATTATATAATCTTCGGCAATGGGCGCATTAAAGACGCGTTTCTTTCCGAATTCCTGTTGCATCCCTTTCGTGACGTTAAAAACACCACCCTTTTCTTTGTTGGCAATATCCTGACCCCATATATAGGTGTCGGGATTGTTCCGGAATTCGGCTTTAAGTGTTTCGTTCAGCGCTTCGATCAATTTAATGGGTTTGCCTTCCTGGTTATGCGTTCCGTCGGGATATTTTTTGCTTTGATACGGTTCGGGATAAACAAAATCATGAATGGACCCGGGTTTCGGATCGGGCGCTTTCATTGCCTTTTTATGGGCATCTTTAACCTCTGCAGCAACTTTTTCCTCTATTTCTTTTAGTTCTTCCTCTGTAGCTCTTTCGTACCGGAGTAACATCCGTCTGTATTTGGCCAGCGGATCATATTCTTTTACATAGCTGAGCTCGTTTTCATCACGATACAGCTCATGTCTGTCCGAATTTGAGTGAGAACCAATCCGGACACAATTGGCATGAACAATCACCGGACTTTGCTCTTTCATTGTCCAGTTGACTGCTTCTTCCATCGCATTCATGGAATCAAAGACATCTTTTCCGTTACAATAAATAATTCTGAGATTTTTGAAGCCTTCGAAATTTCTGGCCGCTTTCCGGTTTGCAGTCTGATCCCCTTTTGGTACGGATATTCCGTAACCATTGTCCTGAAACACAAACACCACGGGCAGCATTTCACGAGATGCTCCGTTGATAGCTTCATATACATAGCCTTCCGAAACCGAACTTTCCCCCTGAGAGCTGATCACAACGGCATCCTTAACATTATAGGTTTTAAGTGCCCTTCCCAATCCGGCAGCATGGAGGGTATGATTGCCGGTTGCAGAGCTGACATTGTGAATATTCCACGGCGGTTTGGCAAAGTGGTTCGACATGTGACGGCCTCCGCCTGCAACATCGGTATCTTTGGAAATACCATTATAGATAATTTCCTCTGCAGTCAAGCCTGCCGAGACAACGGTCTGAAGATCTCTGTAATAAGGAAACAAATGATCTTTCTTTTTCCGGAATTTCTGCCCCATGGCCAGCTGAATTCCGTCATGCCCGGCCGCAGGGGCATGATACGACCATCCGATGGCCTGCTTCAAATAATTGGGAGCGCGCTCATCGAGGGTACGGCCTAAAAACAAAAGGTAATACCATTTGAGCAGTGTCTCCTTATCGGTCTTTTTTACAGAGTATTTTTCTGGAACATTACTTTTCATATAATTTAATTTTTAAAATCTGATGGAACTCACATGATTGGGTTTTATTCACGCACTTTGATGACAACCTTTGCCTGCTTATTTTTTTTATATCAAAAATCTGTTGCAGTGCATGTGATGCTCATTTCATATTTATCTGATTCCTTCTCGTTTAAAAACGAATACCTTAATATACCTATATTTAAAGGTCTATAATAATATAATTTGATTGTTTGTATCAATTAAACATCTCTGTTGATATCCGCGTTTTCCAGATAATCGGCAATTTTCCGAAGAAACATACCACCAAGCGCGCCGTCAACCACGCGGTGATCATACGAGAGCGAGAGAAACATCTTGTGGCGGATTGCAATGACATCGCCCGTTGGTGTTTCTATTACAGCCGGTTTTTTCTCAATGGTACCGGTAGCAAGAATAGCCACCTGAGGTTGATTAATGATGGGTGTTCCTATGGTGTTCCTGAATGAACCAAAATTGGTTATTGTGAAGGTTCCTCCCTGAATGTCATCGTTCGACAATTTATTATTCCGGGCGGCATTCGCCAGTCGGTTTATTTCAGTAGAAAGCCCTGCAATATTTTTCTGATCGGCCTGTTTAACTACCGGAACAATAAGGTTTCCCGAGGGCAATGCAACCGCAATTCCGATGTTAACGTTTTTTCTCTTGATAATATTATAACCATCGACAGAAACATTAACACCCGGAAAATCTCTAAGCGCTTTTGCAACAGCCTCGGTAAACATAGGCATAAAAGTGAGCTTTTCGCCATATTTTTCCTGAAACTTTTCCTTCACTTTATTGCGCCAGATCACGAGATTGGTGACATCTGCCTCAACAACCGATGTGACATGCGGAGAAACGTGCTTCGACATAACCATATTGTCGGCAATAAGCTTCCGGAGCCGGTCCATCTCAACGATTTCATCGCCCTCTCCGGCCGATACTTTAGGTGCCTGGATGGTTTGTGTTGATTTCGGTTGTTGTGGCTTTTGTCGTGATGACGCAGATACTGAAGGTTCTGTTGACGGGGCTTTTTCTGATCCGCGTGTTTCGATATATTTCAGAATATCATTTTTCGTGACCCTTCCATCTTTTCCGCTGCCACTTATGGTATCCAATTCTTTGATTGAGATGCCTTCTTCCCTGGCAATACTCTTAACCAAAGGAGAATAAAAGCGATCACTTTGTTGCTTGTCTGCAGATTCTTTTTCTTCTGTCTTGACCGGTTGTTCTGCCGACTCCGGCTCTTTTTCAGGCGTGGATTTCTTTGTCTCTTGTTGCTTGTCGCTTTTAACTTCTTCTTGATTTTCAGCGTCTTCTACTTCACTTTCACCTTCTCCTTCAAGGTCGATAATTGCAACAGGTGTCCCCACGGCAACCACTTCGTCGGTATCAAACTTGATTTCTTTAACTGTTCCGGCTACCGGTGATGGTATTTCGGAATCGACCTTATCAGTAGCAATTTCAAGTATCGGGTCGTCTTCTTCAATCTTATCACCTACCTTGACAAACCATTTAGTGATGGTCGCTTCTTCTACACTTTCGCCCATTTTGGGCATTTTTATTTCAAATGTTGACATATCAGTTGGGTTTAATTTTTGTAATATGCAAGTTGCAAAATTAATATTTTTATTTATTTAAAACAAATCCAAATAAGTAGTTGTTCATTTGTTTTACATGAAAACCACTGTTCGGTCAATTTTGTTCAACGAATGGGGTCATTTTGAAAACATGAGTACTCAATGGTAAAATAAAAAACCGGCATCACCTTATGGCGATGCCGGTCAAACCTAAAATCTAATCTGTTCCGGGATTAGAGACTATTGCCAAAATCTTCTTTAAATTTTGCTACCAGTTTGTCGGGCCAATCGTTTACAGGAGCGAGACGTCCCATAAAAAATCGCAAAACAGCCGGTTCTTCAATAAATTTCAAACCACCTACGAGTTGGCGATTCTTATAGAGCCAGTGAACACGATCGATCAGAAACTTAGTTTGAGACAGCGTAAAAACCCGGCGTGGAAATGCAAGGCGCAACAATTCCATATCAGAAAGAATATCATCACCGTTTTCATCCCGCACGCTGGAGATGGTTCCTCTTTCCATTCCACGGCAACCTGAGATAATATAAAGTGCGGCAGCTAAAGCGCCGGCGGGATATTCCTTCTGTGCCACATGAGGCAGAAATGACATGGCATCGATGTGACATCCCAGTGCCCCGGCAGGCGTTACCACCGGGACATTTCTTTTCTCAAGTTCTTTTACTGCATATTCTATAAAAGACGGGGACTGATTAATAACTGTCTCATCAGTGGTTTCCTCCAGTCCGACAGCCATGGCTTCAATTTCGCGCACAGACATCCCGCCATAAGTAAGAAACCCTTCATAAAGCGGAACAAGATCACGCATTTTAAGAAACAAATCATGATCATTTGTGCAGATTCCCCCTCCCCGGCTTGAACTAACCTTTCGGGAAGAGAAGTAAACGATATCGGCGAAATCGCACATCAATTGTAAGATATCTCTGATCGAAGTATTCTTAAACTCAGGTTCACGCTGCTTGATAAACCACGCATTTTCTCCGATAAGACTGGCATCCAGAACCATCATTATACCATATTTATCAGCTACGGCTCTTACATCACGCATATTCTGAATAGAAAAGGGCTGACCTCCTATCAGATTGGTAGAAGCTTCCATCCGAATAAAAGGAATCCGATCTGCTCCGTATTTTTCAATAAGGGAATTCAGCTTATCTATGTCAATATTTCCTTTAAACGGATTGTCACTTTTAATTTTCAGTGCCTCATCGGTATAGATTTCAAAAATCTTTCCTCCGTTCAACTCCATGTGTGCCTTGGTGGTGGTGAAATGATAATTCATGGGAATGATATCCCCTTTCTTGATAAACACCTGAGAAACAATATTTTCGGCTGCACGACCCTGGTGTACCGGTAATATATATTTTTTGCCGAATACTTTCTGAATGGCTTTTTCCATTCTATAGAAACTCTGGCTTCCCGCGTAAGCATCATCGGCTTTCAACATTGATGAGACCTGATTGTCGCTCATGGCATTGGTACCGCTGTCGGTTAGCATATCCATGAAAACATCCCTGGTGTTTAGTAAAAATGTATTGTATCCTGCCTCATTTATTGCCTTGAGGCGTTCTTCTACCGGACGGAGAAATAATTTTTGAACGATGCGGACTTTGTGCATTTCGACCGGAAAGGTCTCATCTCCGAAAAAATTGATGGTTTGACTTTGTTGGGTTTCCATGAATTTTGTGTATTATTTTTTATTGTATTTGAAAATTATTTGAAAATGAAAAATTATGCATTTTTAAATTTTTGAAGTAACCTTCCAAATACTTGAATATAAACGGTTTATTTTTATTTACATCGTTTAAATAAAAACCGGATAATGCGGATTAACACCGTCAGCTCAAAATGTCTTTAATTTCAAAGAATTTTAAAGAAATTAATTACAATACAACACAAAATTAGTGCTTATTTCTTAAAATAAATGATGTAAGTCATTTTTTATCAGCCTGGCATTCTTGTTTATTTTGAATAAAAATTAGAGAAAATGCATAAATTGTTTTTGGGGAATGATTCCGGCAGGGAATTTAATACAACTTTTTTGTTTCTTAAGAGTATACAAGTACAAGTAAAGGATTATGCAGTCTTTTTATTTGATCAAAATCGTCTTGTGCTGAGGTTCAGCCTGTCCGTGATTTTATGCACTTATTTTCCATTAACAGAAATCACCTGAGAGGTTTGGCTGCGGCACTAAGAACCCTGACCTTTATTGCATTTTCTGACGTTTGTAGCATTAGGGGTTTAGAAATGAAGTTTTCAGGGGTTGTTTTAGTTTTATTTTTGTCGGGATTGTTTGCAAAATCGCAGATTCCCGAATTGAGGTTTGTAGATTTACCTGGAGAAGACAAATTGTCCAGCCAATTTACCACCTGCATTACCCAGGACAAAACCGGGTATATATGGATTGGTACTGTGGACGGTTTGAACCGTTATGACGGGTACCAGATTAAAGTTTACCGCAATCATCTTGACAAATATCCCAATCTTGCCAATAACAATATCCGTTCACTCTTTTGCGACAGTCGAAATCGTCTTTGGATAGGTACGATATGGGGCCTCTCGCTCTATCGTTCTGATTACGATTCATTTCAACTCATGTCTTCTTCCGCCAATACGGCAGGATTAACCAGCTCATTCGTTTATCAAATAGATGAAGATAGTTTAGGAAATATTTTTGTTGCTGCCGGTAATGGTCTGTTTTTGTACGATGAATCAACGCAATATTTCGAACAGATTATTGATGTTGAGGGTGGCCCCATAGCCACCTTTTGTTTTGATGAAGCAGGTGGTCTTTGGCTTGGACAGGAAAAAGACGGAGGTTTGAAGTACATTTCACCCGAAGATGGTTATCAAAAGAAGCCTCTTCCCTCCTGGCCGGGTGAAACAGACTTGGTTGACTTGAGCGACATGACCATAACCGATATAATAGCTCAGGACAGCCTGTTGTGGGTGTCCACACTTGGCAACGGAGTCTTTAAGTTAAACTTTCATAGTAATGAGATAAAAGGATACCTTACAGGACGTTATGAATCATTTGTTGTCGATCTTTATAAGGATAATAAAGGAAACATTTGGTCGTGTGATTATATCGGGTTAAAATTTTATAATCGTTCTTCTGATTCATTTGTTGGTTATTATTCCGATTCTGCCAATGAATACTCCATAAAAAGAAATCCGATACGTATTTTTCAGGATCATCAAGACAATTATTGGGTTATTTACTCAGAAAAAGGCTTCGATCTGTCATCGGTTGAAAGAGGATTTCAATTGTTTACTGATGATACTGACAGTTATTGGCCGCTGTCCGACATAAATGTTATGTCAATTTGTGAAGATGATGAAGGCAATTTATGGTGTGGCGGCTATAACGGTGGTATTACGGTATTTGACTGGGATGAAGGCGCCACAAAAACTTTTCACTTTTCAGAGGATGATACTTGTTCGCTCGCGGATGGTAGTATCTTTGATATTCATCCCGACAACCGGAATGATATCTGGGTTGGCAGTTATTTCGGTGGCCTTCAGAAATACGACTCGCAAAAAAATTGTTTCATCAGTTTTGTGCACCATCCCGATGATATTCAATCCATTGGTGGTAATGATGTACGGGCTGTTGAAGAAGACACGGAAGGAAATTTCTGGCTGGCCATACATGGTGTTGGAGTTGACTATTTTAAAAAGAAAGAAGGAATATTTGAGCATTTTACACCCGGTAACAGCGATCTTTCAGGAGAATGGACAACGGATGTCCTGTTGGATCATCAGCAAACATTGTGGGTTGGTACGTCGAACGGACTAAACAAACTCAAAAGAGGAGACGACAAATTTAAGAGCTATTTATTTTATAATCAGGATAAAATCCCCCGAACCTTATACAGCAATGAAATTATTTGTCTTCATGAAACTCCCGACAACAAACTCTGGATCGGTACTACGAGTGGACTTCACAGGTATCATCCCGGGAGCGATGATTTTTCGTATCATTCCCAGGATTTCAGCAATCAATATATCTGCAGCATTGAACACGACGCAAACGGAAATTTATGGGTCAGCACACACGGTGGTTTGACCCGGTATAATCCCGAAACGGGAGAAGTATTCAATTTTGATGTGGCGGATAATTTGCAATCAAATGACTTTAATCCAAGGTCTTCTCACTATGATGGCGAAAAGTATTTATTTTTTGGAGGTCCGTCAGGATTAAATTCCTTCGCTCCTGACGAAATTAACTACAACCTCACTCCTCCCATGGTAATATTGACCAATCTGAGTATTTTCAACGAACCCGTCACAAAATACGGGGAAGATCAGCCGCTTAAAAAGCACATTAGCAGTGCTGATAAAATAAGACTTTCATACTCAGACAAATTGTTCTCGATTGAATACATTGCCATTAATTATATTGCACCCGAAAAGACCAGGTATGCCTACAAGCTCATGGGTTTTGAAGAAAAGTGGCATTATGTAGGTAACAAACGGGAAGCAACCTATACCAATCTTAATCCGGGAACATATACTTTCAGAGTTAAAGCTGCCAATAACGATGGAATATGGAACCAGGAAGGCGCTTCCATTCAAATCGAAATTTTTCCTCCATGGTATAGGACAACGTGGTTCGTTATTCTGGCTGTAATAACAGTTTTCACTTTACTTTATTATGGATTCTGGCTTAGGACCCGTGTTCTCAGAAGACAAAAAGCAGCTTTAACCAAGCTTATTAAAGAACGTACCAAGAAAATCGATGAAAAAAATCAAATGCTCAAAAAGAGGGCTTTGGAACTGGATCAAAGTAACCAAAAACTGGAAAAGCAGAAGAGAACAATTGAAATTCAGGCAAATGAGCTTAAAAAGCAGGCCGACAAGCTCAGAGAAAGTAACGAAAACCTGCAAAAACTGAACACCACTAAAGACCGGCTGTTTTCTATCATCGCTCATGATGTCAGGGCACCATTTAATACAATTATCGGGTTTTCAAGTCTTTTGCAGGAAATGGCTGCCGAGGAAGAAACCGATATGATCATAGAATATGCCGGATATATCCACGAATCGGCCAACCAGGTATTGGCTTTACTCGAGAATTTGCTGTACTGGGCCAGGTCCCAGACCAACGAGATCATTGTTAATCCAGGGATCGTTCGTCTTAAAGAGATAATCGACGACAATATCAAGTTACTGAACGAGAGTGCAATAAAGAAAGGTATTAAAATTAACACTTCAGAAGTTGATGAAACCCTTGAAATGGTGGCAGACAAAGATATGATCAAAACAGTCATCCGGAATTTGGTGTCCAACGCAATAAAATTTACACCACCGAACGGAAAAATTTTTCTTTCCGCCTATACAAAAAATGAGTATTGCATTTTCAAAGTATCTGACACTGGCGCCGGTATTTCGTCCGAAGAAGTTGAACAATTGAAAAGCTCAAGTTTCTTAACACCCAAACCAGGCACAAACGGAGAAAAAGGCTCCGGTCTTGGCCTCACCATCTCAAGAGAATTCGTAGAGCAACATGGTGGCAGGCTCATTGTAGAAAGTACTATCGGAAAAGGAAGTACCTTCGGATTTGAAATTCCTCTGAAGCAGAAAAAGAATAACTAAAGCAATTGGTTTTCAGAAACCGAAAAGAGAAGAAAAATTGTGAGAAGAAAATAATATTTTTTCTATTTTTGTGGCAGAAAAAAGGTCTGTTTCTAAAAGGTCAGAACTAACATCTGCGGAAATAGCTCAGTGGTAGAGCATCAGCTTCCCAAGCTGAGGGTCGCGGGTTCGACTCCCGTTTTCCGCTCATTAAAGACAAAAAGGCCCGGAAATTCCGGGCCTTTTTTAGTATCTGTTTTTACTGTGTCACGATTGAAAATGTTCCTCTACTATACATTAGCCACTTTTATTATATCTGCAAACACCCCGGCTGCCGTAACATCGGCCCCGGCACCATACCCCTTGATTTGCATGGGATGCTCGAAATAGTGTTCCGACCAGATTAAAACAATATTATTGCTTCCTTCAAGATCATAAAACGGATGATGTTGATCAACTTCCATCAAGCCCACTTTTGCTTTTCCGTCAGAGGTCATCCGGGCAGCATAGCGCAATCTTTTCCCTTCCGAAACGGCTCTTTGTCTTCTGTTTTCGAAGACCGGGTCCAATTCCTTGATTTTCGCCATAAATTCTTCCAGAGACGGCAAATCAAGATAATCCTGAGGAACAAAAGGTTCCACCTCTACATCCGATTCCTCAAGCGGGTAACCGGCTTCTCTTGCAAGGATGAGGGACTTTCGGACAACGTCGGTTCCGCTTAGATCAACCCTGGGATCGGGTTCGCTAAAGCCTTTTTCTTTAGCCTCCACGATAACTTCGGACAAAGGCTTATCTTCGGACAGCGTATTAACAATAAAATTAAGGGTTCCGGAAAGAACCGCTTCGAGCCTGACAATTTTTTCTCCGCTTCTTACCAGGTCATTAATTGGTGCTATAATTGGCAATCCCGCCCCCACATTTGTTTCAAAGAAAAACTTAACCCCTTTTTTACGGGCGGTTTCTTTAAGCTTGTGATAAGTTTCGAACGAAGAAGAACTGGCAATCTTATTGGCCGTCACCACCGAAATATTGGCTTCCAGTAACGACTGGTACAGCCCTGCAACTTCTTCACTTGCAGTGCAATCCACAAAAACACTGTTGGCCAGATTCATTTCAATAATTCTGTCGCGAAACTCCTTGACATTACCCGGAATTCCTTCCTTTTCAAGCTTTTCAACGACCGATGCCGCATCCAGTCCTTCATTGTCGAAAATCATTGATTGCCGTCCTGCAAGTCCTACCAACCTTATTTTTAAACTGTTTTCATTCATCAGTTTCGTGGTTTGTGTCGCTATTTTGTGGATGAGTTTGCTGCCAACAGTTCCTTTACCGACAACAAACAGGTTAAGGCGCGAATAATCAGAAAGAAAGAAAGACTCATGGATAACATTCAGCGCTTTTTTGATGTCTTTCTCTTTGATCACAAAAGAAATATTGAGCTCTGAAGCTCCCTGAGCAATGGCATATACATTGACCCCGTTCTTACCAACACTGTTGAACAACAACCCGGCTATGCCCGTGGTATGCTTCATATTCTCGCCCACGATAGCTACAACAGCCATTTCGTCATCCACAATAATATTATTGATATGACGGTCGGCAAGTTCGCGGCTGAATTCTTTTTCGATAGCTTGCCTGGCTTTTTCGGTTTGGTGGCTATCTATCACTATGCTGATGCTGTTTTCGGAGGATGCCTGAGAAATAAGAATAACATTAATTTCGCGGGCAGCCAGAGATGCGAACAAGCGCATTGAAATGCCCGAGACACCCACCATCCCAATTCCCTGAATGGTGAGTAGGGAAACATCTTTAATCGAGGAAATACCCTTGATCTGACGGGGGCCCGGAGTTTCTTTCACCTTGTCGATCACAGTTCCGGGGGCCTGCGGATTAAAAGTGTTTTTAATGGTTACGGGTATATTTTTTTGATAGACAGGCAGAATTGTGGGTGGATAGATGACCTTAGCACCAAAATGCGACAGCTCCATAGCTTCGGCATAGCTAAGGTGATTTATACAATAGGCTCTGCTTATGACTTTGGGATCAGCTGTCATAAATCCATCCACATCGGTCCAAATCTCCAGCATTTCAGCGTCAAATGCCGAAGCAAGAATAGAGGCGGTATAATCTGAGCCACCCCGCCCGAGCGTTGTATTTTCTCCTTTTTTATTGCTGCTTATGAACCCCGGAAAAAGAGAAAGTTTTCCAAGTTGGGGACGTACTTCCTGTAGCAATTTATAGGTAGTCGGCAAATCGACCTGGTTACGTCCGTATTCTACATAGGATTTTATGTATAACCGGCTGTCGAACCAACGGGCATCAAGATATGCCGCAATTATTTTGGACGCCAGCCTCTCACCTATTCCTGAAATACCGGCAAGACTCTTTTCGCTCAATTCGCGGATGAGAAATACCCCTTTATTGATTGACTTGAGTTCATCATACTCAGGAGCAACACTCTCCTGAATGGCCTCTCGCGATCTGCTGTCAGGAAAAAGCTGATGGATGATTTGCTGATGTTGGTTGATTATCTTATCAACTCCTGCGGCATAAGAAATGTCACCTTCGGCGGCCTTATGTGCTGCACTGATAAGTCGATCGGTAACCCCTCCGATCGCAGATACTACAACAACAATCTGACCTTCTGTGGCATCAACAATTTTCTTAACTTTGGCTATATTATCGGCTGAGCCGACGGATGTACCCCCGAATTTCAATATTCTCATAAAAAATTGTTCCTTTTTTTTGTTCCTTTTTTTATTTCAAAACTTTAAACGACAAAGATTACCATTTTCTTTATCAATATTTTATAAAAATATATGGTTTAACTATCACCAATTAATAGTCGTTAAAAAAAAGTCTAAACACAGAGCAATCCTTTTCTGATGCTATAGATTCTGAAAGACGTAAAGTTTTATTGGCAGAGAGTTATGATTGACCTTTTCGATTCAATAAATAATTAATTACAAGTCATTTGTAAAAATTTAAGGCAGTATTGACCAATAATTAAATGCTTATTATTTCAAATTAGCAAATGTAGAAAAAAAACAGGTGAAAACATGATAAATGTTATCGATCTGCTAAAAAATCCTTTAAATCGTAAGTTTGGTTCTCAACACTTCGTTAAACTTTTACAATACACCGAAAACCGATTGTTTGTAGCTAAATAGGATTGTTTGTTATCAATAGTGTATATTAATGATGAGTGCAGTCTAAAAAGCATATTTTTGTCAAAATCAAGGCGTTTTAAAATTTTGTACCGGAGTTAACTTGTTGTTAATGAGGATGCAAAAATTAAAAACAACAACGAGTTTGGCAATAAAGATGCTTTTTAGACCGGGCTCAATGATATAAGAATCATCTTACCTTTAAAAATCTGACGATCTACTGATTCTTTAACAAATCATTAATTAGGGTCTGTATAAAATTTATAGTTCGATAAAAGGCCTGAACGCAGAAACAATTCCGGGATGTAAAACAATAAGAGAAAACAGGAAAAATAGCTTTGGGGTTCAATTACAATGACTAATTTTGCAGGCTGAAAATTTAAAGAACATGACATTTAAAGAAGAGATTAAGCGGCGCAGAACATTTGGAATTGTGAGTCACCCCGATGCTGGAAAAACAACTCTTACCGAGAAGTTTCTTTTGTTTGGAGGTGCTATCCATGTTGCAGGTGCTGTTAAATCCAACAAAATAAAAAAGAGTGCCACATCTGATTTTATGGAGATTGAAAAGCAGCGTGGCATTTCGGTGGCGACTTCGGTTATGGGATTTGAATACAACGGGTACAAAGTAAATATACTTGATACGCCAGGTCACCAGGACTTTGCCGAAGATACTTACCGGACGCTGACAGCCGTTGACAGCGTTATTATTGTGATTGACGCGGCTAAAGGCGTGGAAGCTCAAACCCGTAAGTTAATGGAAGTCTGCCGTATGCGTCACACTCCCGTCATTGTTTTTGTCAATAAAATGGACCGGCCGTCGCGTGACCCGTTCGAATTACTGGATGAAATAGAAGAAGAACTGAAAATTGATGTTCGTCCTTTGAGCTGGCCCATAGGGAACGGTACCGATTTTAAGGGCGTTTATAATCTTTTCGAAGAAAGCCTGTATCTGTTCAGGCCCAATAAGCAAACGGTTGAAGAAGGTATCAGCCTCAATATTTCCGATAAGGGACTGGAAGAAGAAATAGGTGAATCTTCGGCCGTGATTTTGCGTGAAGAGCTTGAGCTGGTAAATGGTGTCTATCCCGAATTCGACAAAACACCTTATTTAGAGGGTAAACTTGCCCCGGTGTTTTTCGGAAGTGCACTGAATAATTTTGGTGTCAGGGAGTTGTTGCATTGTTTCCTGGAAATTGCGCCTCCTCCCCGTCCCTCTGTTGCCGAACAACGGAAAGTAGAGCCGGATGAAGAAAAATTCAGCGGATTTGTATTTAAAATCCATGCCAATATGGATCCGAACCACCGAAACCGTATTGCTTTCGTAAAAATTTGCTCGGGACACTTTCAAAGAAATACCAACTATAAACATGTCCGCCTTGGAAAGCAGATGAAATTCAGTAGCCCGACCGCTTTTATGGCTGAAAAGAAATCCATTGTTGATGAAGCTTTTCCCGGCGATATTATAGGAATTCCCGACTCCGGAAATTTTAAGATCGGCGATAGTCTGAGTGAAGGAGATGACTTGGTTTTTAAAGGATTACCCAGCTTTTCTCCGGAGCTTTTCCGTTACATAGAAAATGCCGACCCCATGAAATCGAAACAACTGGCAAAAGGAATCGACCAGCTGATGGACGAAGGCGTAGCTCAGTTGTTTGTTAATCAGTTCAATGGCCGAAAAATAATCGGAACTGTGGGAGCGTTGCAGTTTGAAGTTATCCAGTATCGGTTGCTTCATGAATACGGTGCTTCATGCCGTTACGAACCCATCAATTTGTACAAAGCCTGCTGGCTGGAATCTGAGGATGATGAAGAATTAGAAGATTTTAAAAAGAGGAAAAACCAATATATGGCGAAAGACAAATTTGGTCGTGACGTTTTTCTTGCCGATTCGGCCTATATGCTCGATATGGCCCGCGAAAATTTTAAAAACATAAAATTTCATTTTACTTCGGAATTTTAATACCAGGTATTTTGAGTTTTTCCTGTTAAGACTAACTTTGAGTGCAGTATAAAAAGCATATTTTTGTCAAAATCAAGGCGTTTTAAATTTTTGTACCGGAGTTAACTTGTTGTTAATGAGGATGCAAAATTTAAAACAACAACGAGTTTGGCAACAAAGATGCTTTTTAGACCGGGTTCGACTTTGTTTAAACAAAACATCGTTCTTTTCTGTAAGCTAATGACAACACTAAGAACGTTCAATTTTAAAGAAGGATGATTACAGAAGGTTTTTGGTACAGTTGGGTACTTATTCCGGCATTGATATTTTTCGCCAGGGTAGCAGACGTAACCATTGGAACTATTCGTATCGTATTTATTTCCAAAGGATTAAAAATAATTGCCCCGATACTTGGCTTTTTTGAAATATTCATCTGGCTGCTGGCCATGACGAAAATTTTTCAGAATCTTGACAATTGGTTCTATTTCATTGCTTACTCAGCAGGTTTTGCCACGGGTAATTTCATTGGGCTCTTCATTGAAGAAAAACTTGCATTGGGATATGTTAATTTACAGATTATCACACAAAAACCCGGAATTACACTTGCTAAAAAGTTAGCTGACCAGGGATTCGGGGTAACCTGGCACGAAGCGAACGGCTCCCGTGGTGAAGTAACGGTGATCTATTGCGTTATTAAGCGTTCTGATTTCAAACATGCCACAAGCCTTATAAAAGAATACAACCCCAAAGCTTTTTACACCATTGAAGATGTGCGCTTTGCCAATCAGGGTGTTTTCCCGGTTCGAAGTACGGACAGAGGCATTCATCAATTTCCATGGAGAAAGGGGAAATAAGCTTGGTTCAGTATTTCAGTATTTTAATTTGACTTGAACTCTTTTTGTTCAACCATGTACGGACGATCTTTCGTGTGTCTCTGTTGTCTGTCCCACCACAGATATATTCTTCGAGTTGAGCAGGATGCGTAATGGTATCTTCCTGGTTTAGCCAGCCATAACCTTGTAAAACGTTTTTTTCAACCCAAACAAAAGATTTTTCCCCGGAATGACGTCCTTTATCAAAAACAATAAAGTTTGATGATGAAAAGCTCAGTTTTTTGAGCATTGTTGAAACCCGGGCGTTATAGTCAGCAGGTTTTTCATTTCCTGTGCAGGCGCCGTTACATTGGTGTACATGATGATTAAAACAGGGGCCGTTGCTATCTTCGAGCCCTGCCAACCGACGGCAAAGATTATACGCTTCGACCCACGAAGAGAGGGTTTGAATTGCTTGTTCTTTTGTGGAAAATGCGTCAAGCGGTTGACTGATATTTTGTTTTATCCGGTCAATAAAAAACCTTTCATACCCACGCTGGTCAACAAAGTGATAAATACCCCAATTGAAATGAGAATGTCGGTCGGCCTTATTGAAAAGGGGACGCTGTTGCTTAATCTCATCCGATTCGCGCAGCCATGCTACCAGTTCGCTTCCGGTCAGTTCATAGCTGACATCGGTCAGATTCTCTTTTAGCCTCAATGCACGCTTATTCCTGGCAGAGAGATGGGAATATACCTTTTTCTTAATATTTCGACTTTTACCGATATAAATGACCTGTTTTTCAGCGTTATGAAAATAATAAACTCCGGGCTCCTCCGGAAGTGTATGTATTTTTTTAAGATCGAGCGCCGGATTTAAACCTTTAATATCAAAATCTTCCTTCGGATAAATAAAATTTCCGTTTTTGACTATCAGATGCTTCAGGAGGAGAGCTGTGGCGTGAGCATCACCACCCGCCCGGTGCCGGTTGGAAAGCGGGATATTCAATTCATCACACAGTCGCCCGAGACTGTAAGAAGAATGTCCCGGAATGACTTTACGGGCGAGTTTCAGCGTGCATATCACCTCGCGGACATAATCATATCCAAGACTTTCAAATTCTTTTTTAATAAAATTGTAATCAAATGAAGCATTGTGGGCTACGAAAAATGTGTCGTCTGTTATCTCAACAATGCGCCGGGCAATTTCATAAAATTTGGGTGCATCTTCCACCATTTTATTTGTTATACCTGTGAGTCGGCTGATATAGGGTGGTATTGGGGATTCCGGATTAACCAGTGATATAAATTCATCGACAATCTTTTCCCCTTCCATTATGAAAATGGCTATTTCGGTAATTCGTCCTTGTCCGGCTTTACCTCCTGTAGTTTCTATGTCGACAACCGAATACCTGGGCACTTTTCTTATCATGACTACAAAATTATTCAAATTATTCAACGTTCATCATTCTTATCCCTAAAATCACAAAATCCAAAGTTGCGACCGGTTCTTAATTATTCAATCCGGATAATAGAACATTTCGGAAGGCTTTGTCCCCTGTTATTCAGCAACATTCATATTAAATGAGAAAATAGCAATTAAAGCTTGCAAACATTGAATGTTTAAGCTACTTTTGTAATACCTGAATTGAGTTGTTTGAACGAAATGAAAAAACGCTTTATTCAGGTATAACCCCGACTGGGAAATTGTAGATTTTCACCGAAGGGGTGAGGTAAAAAGCTTACACTTTTAATTTTTTTTTTGTGGTGTGCGAAAATTACATCGCTCGGCTCCGTCGCTTGCTTGCAAGAATTTGGGGTAACAGAAAGATCATTGAAATGAATATGGAAGATGTAGGGTTTGTCATGAAGGATACAAGAATAAATTCCTTCATACAAATGGTATCAGGCCTTGATAATGATAAAATAATGGAATAAAGATATGCCGCACCAGAATTATTGATTGTTAAACTCAACACTACAAACATACCGAGTGAAACTATCCGTTAAAAGGGCAGGCCTCAACCTTCGGGTTGTCTTCGGACACGGAGGATCCCCGATTATCGGATGTGCTCAAATCCTGTCGTCAGGAGTTTAAATAATCCAACTGGTGCGGCTCCTCACTAATAAAGGAAGGGTAGTTCAATTATGAAAAGAACTACCCTTTTGTATTTTATAACCATTGGCGTCAGGAGAAAATAACTAGTCTTTGCAAGAAAACACCAACTACTGCGTTATTCTCGTTTTTGAATCAGTTATTTACGAAGAGTAAACTCCTTAGATTCAAAAACTTCGAAAGCCTTGTAGTTGGCGCTTTCTTATCAAAGACTAAAAAAACCTTAGTTTTCTTGCTGGCACTAACTAAAAATTTTATTTATGACCGGATTGACAAATGTCTTGAATATCTGTGCCATGTGGTGGGATTGGAATCGCTGCAGCCAAATCCAGTGAAGAAAAACAAAACATTTTTTGTTGAGAAACAAGCTTGCGAGTTCACCGGATACTTTTTTTTCAAAAAATATTTCGGGAAAACGAAAAATTTTTACCTTTGCACTCGCTGTAACAAAGGATGCAGCGTTACTTGCGATTAGAGAATGAGTAAAGTTAAGTAAAGATTTCTTAAGATAGTTATTAAATGCGGAAATAGCTCAGTTGGTAGAGCACGACCTTGCCAAGGTCGGGGTCGCGGGTTCGAGTCCCGTTTTCCGCTCATAGAAAAAGAAACGGGAAGTCAATCCCGATTATTCTGGAAATCCTGTTTTTAGGTTTTTGTAATGAACAAAATACAAGGGTTACCGGAAAATTGAGAAAAGAATAACGCCCAGATGGTGGAATTGGTAGACACGCCAGCTTGAGGGGCTGGTGGCCGTTAAAGGCCGTGCAGGTTCGAGTCCTGTTCTGGGCACAAAAAAGACCGCGATTAATTACCTTTTGGTATTAATTGCGGTTTTTTATTAGTATAAAATCAGCCTGAGTTATTGGTCTGATGGAACTCGCATGCAAGAACTTATACATGTTCTTTTGTGGTAATCTTTGCCATGCTCGTTTCATTTGGCATAATTGCCTCAACGAAGCCAGGCAAGGTTTCTATCCAAAGTTAATTTACTTAGGCGCTTAGGGCAGAAAACTAACCACCATGTTGTTTAAGTCGACTAAATCCCGCACAGGGGCTTTTTTTCAGGCTTGTCCTGAAAAAACGTAGTGTCCCTCCATAAAAAGCCTTCCTGAATTTTTTCCCCTGATCCAAAATGACTGATCCAGGATTAAACAATTAACTCCTGAAACCATCTGTCAGATTTTCAGTATAAATAATTGTAAAACAAGTTGTTTTTAAAGATTGAATATAATTTCGCCAGAAATTGCCCGTTGTTTAATCAGGCGCAGGAGAAATCCTCATCCGGCAAAATTTTAATAAATGATGAGTGCAGTATAAAAAAGCATACTTTTGTCGAAGTCCAGGCGTTTTAAATTTTTGCATCGGAGTTAACTCATTGTTAATGAGGATGTAAAATTTAAAACAACAACGAGTTTGGCAACAAAGATGCTTTTTAGACTTGGCTCAATGATATAAAAATCACACTTTACCGTTTAAAATACAAAGCAAAATATTATCTTCGTTTTGCTTAAAAAATAATTTTATCAACAATCACGGGCTGGATCAAAACATCTGTTTATTCAATTTCACCAAACACAGTCTACTGATTAACAATATATAACATACACCCTAAGTAAAAACTTGATAAAACTATCATTGGCCATGGCTGGTATATTATTTGGTAAAGGATTTCCAAACACTCAGAAGTACGAAGATCAACAGACCCGGTTGAGAAATGATTATGCCCGGTTTCAGGAACTGGAGAATTCATCATTGTATCAAAGATACCAGGAGTTAGACAGGAAAATCCATTCCGGTGACTTTGAAAAAAAGGTACTCGATCTGAAGCACAAGAAATTCAAAGACACACAGGAATATCTGCAACTGAAGCGTTTTAACGAGCTTAACAAGAACAAGGAAATTAAGACGTATCTGAAGTTTTACAGAAGCGGTAAGGGCAAGAGAATGCAGGAGATTTTTGAATCGGATGCTTTTAAAAGATATAAAGAACTGCAGAAATACCTGAATTCTCCTGAATTTTACAAAGAAAAATCGGGTTCTGATTTTAAAAAGTCGGAGGCTTATCAAAAATACAAAGCTTTCAAGAAGCTCAAAAAGAATAAAGACATCCGATGGGCGTTAAAAACTGAAAAATCTGAAGCCTGGAAGACTTTCAAAAAACTCGAAGAGAGTGACCGTATTGCAGAGTATTATGAACTCAAGGCAATTGTAGAATCTCAGGAATTTAAAGATTTTAAGACTTACATGGAAGATCGCCATCGTTTTAAAAAATCGGATGAAGCTGCTCTTCTGAAAGAATTTGCTGATCTCAAAAAGCATAAAGATATTATCTGGTTTCTTCGGAAAAAAGAAGAAAAGCCATTCGAAGAGATCAAAAAATGGGAACTGACTTTCGAAGATAATTTTAACGGTGCATCGCTTGACACCAATAAGTGGATAACCGGTTATTACTGGGGCAAAGCTCTAATGAACGACACTTATTCTCTGGAAGGAGAAAAACAATATTATACGGCCGATAACATTGAGATAAGAGATTCTGTTCTTCGGATAATTACCCAAAAGGAACAAATTGAAGGAAAAGTATGGAACCCCACATGGGGCTTCAGGAAAGAAAAATTTGATTATACATCCGGTTTGATTAGTACCGGCCAGAGTTTCCGGCAACAGTACGGCAGATTTGAGGCCAAAGTACGCTTCAACAAAGCCTATCCTTTTATTAATGCTTTCTGGATGGTTGGTGAAAAAATGGTGCCGCATGTTGATGTTTTCAAATCTATGTACCCCGGGGGGAGATTGTTGGAAGCAGGAATAATAGCCGACGTCACAAAAAAGACTGTTAAAGAGTCGACCAAACGGATAAAAGGGGCTCGTTTCACCAGGGATTTCTATATTTATTCACTTGACTGGAGTGGAAAAGAGATGGTGTGGCGAATAAATGGCGTGGAAGTTTACAGGCAAACACACAATATTCCTGAAGAACCCATGTATCTCACTTTTTGTACTACTTTACCCGAAGAACCTAAAGATTCTGATTTACCAGCCGTTATGGAAATCGACTGGATAAGGTGCTTTCAGAAAAAGGATTAAATTGATCTGACTGCTCCCTGCCGTTTTTTTGCGTCCTTTGCGTGATAATGTTTTGCGGCTTTTGCGTGAAAAATTTTACCAGCACCTCAAAACAACATTTAGCCATTTTATACTGATGAATCGAATCGAGCATGGCAACGGTTGTCACAATAAGAATATGTATAAACACCATTTAACCGCTAATCATCAAAGAAACCAAAAACAGGGAACAGATTCTTCGTCGTTACCTCCTCAGAATGACATAAAGCAGCCTGTCATTCTGAGCGAAGCGAAAAATCTGACATCAACTAAAGTATGATAAGTTACATCATTCCAATAACTTAGGCTAATTTTTCTTATGAAACGAGCATGACAAGGTTTGTCACAAAAGAACATGTATATAATCATTGATGCGAGTTCCATCAGACCAATAACTTAAGTAAATTATATACTGATGAAAATGCACGAAAAGAAAGAAGCATTCGGGCGATTGCTCAAAATAATGGATGAGCTAAGAGAAAAGTGCCCGTGGGATCGTAAACAAACGAATGAATCATTACGGACACTCACAATAGAAGAAACCTATGAACTGGCCGATGCCATTATAGAAAACTCGGATGAAGCCATAAAAAAAGAGTTGGGCGATCTGCTACTCCATATCGTTTTTTATGCTAAAATAGGTGAGGAAAAAGGGACTTTTACCATTGAGGATGTTATTGAATCGTTGATTGAGAAACTCATCTATCGTCATCCGCATATTTTTGGCGAAACTAAAGTAAAAAGTGCCACCGAGGTAGAGCAAAACTGGGAACAACTAAAATTGAAAGAAAAAAATGGAAATCGTTCTGTTTTGGCAGGAGTCCCAAAATCATTGCCGGCCATGGTAAAAGCCAATAGAATTCAGGATAAAGCACGTGGTGTCGGATTCGACTGGGAACACCGTGACCAGGTGTGGGAAAAAGTGCAGGAAGAATTGGCCGAGTTGAAAGATGAAATGCTCAAAGGCAGACAAGACGCTATTGAAGATGAATTTGGTGATCTTTTCTTTTCACTAATCAATGCAGCTCGATTGTATGGCGTAAACCCTGAAAATGCACTTGAACGTACCAATCATAAATTCATTAAACGCTTTAATTATCTTGAGCAAAAAACTATAAAACAGGGTATTAACCTCAAAGACCTTACTTTGGCCCAAATGGATGAAATCTGGAATGAAGCGAAAACGGCAAAGTGAGGTACAAAGGGGCAAAAGGGCCATAAGTAAGAAGGGTGGAAAGGTTGGATGGTAGACGGCCTTCTCCCATTCATTCACTCATTTCTCATGACTTCAGCAGAGTTAACAGGGCCAGTCACTGAAAGAGATGGTTGCTCATTGTTTCACCGGTTCATCGATTGAGTATGAAACAGACTGAAAAATTAAAGAAACACGGAACCAATTATTTTAACGACTACAGCCAATTGGATAATATTCTCTTTGTGAATGCATCCAGAGCAAAAGAGATAGTAAAAAAGCAGGATATGTAAGTTTAATGCTATGTGGAAACCTTGCCTGAATTAAATTCTACAAGTTTTTCCCAGTTAATCTCACCGTTGTCATTACAAAAATCATTTGCGAATTCTTTTGTGAATTTGTTGATCATTTTGGCATAAGAAGCCAAAAACATTTCATTTTTTTCTTTTGCTTTATGACCTATCGGCTCAACAATGTCTTTATATAGATTCTCCTCTCCGGAAATAAAACTCCAGAAATCCTGACCACAATATTTGAAATAGCTTCCTTTATCAGGATTATTATCTCTTCCATAGCAGCATCCGTTAACAGCGACTACCATTAAGCCGGAATTGCTGGTTCTGAGGGTACGCCTGGCAGTATTGAAATCACTTTTCATTTTCCCGATTTGACTACTGTTTCCCCAATTTGGTCCGGATTTAATATTAACAATGTAACGAATATTATTTTTATCAAATTCCAGATCAATGCCTTGTATTCCGGATTTCCAACCATTATAAACCTTTTGATTAATGAAAATGGCAAGTCCTTCCAGCCAATCCCCAAAAAGAGTTTCTTCATTTGAGGAAATAAATGCATCAGTAAGCTTTCGGATAATTTCTTCTGCGGTAAGGAGATGTTTAGCTTTAAAGAGGTATGGATTCTTTCTCTTTAGAACGCTTTTTAACTCCAATTTCTTTAATCCATCAATTCTTTTCTGATGAAACGAGCATGACAAAGTTTGTCACAATAGAACATGTATAAAACTCTTGCATGCGAGTTCCATCCAACCTTAATAATTAAATTTTATACGGATGAAATGTTCCGATATTTTCCTCAACGTATTTGGTTACGTCTTTTAATTTCAGTTGATTCATAGTCGGTATTGGGTTCAAACAGAACTAACTTTGTGGGTTCAATTCTTTCTTTGATATAATCGAAATATTCTTTATATAGTTCAATCCCTATAGAGTGACGGTTCATTCTCTGCGCTACAAAGTTAGTCGTTCCGGATCCTGTAAAGGGATCGAGAACCGTGTCGCCAGGTTTGGTAAATAGTTTAATGAACCATTCTGGCAGTGCTTCGGGAAAAGCAGCACTATGCTTTTTATTACTGCATTCTGTTGATAAATGCAATACATTGGTTGGATAAGCTTTTTCACGAGCGAGCCAATTCGAAATATTTTTACCAAACCCACTGCCTACCTTTGATTCATCTCTGCGTTTATCGGTGTCACTTAATTTTCTTAACCTGTTTTTTGCCCAATCACCCATAGGCACCATGACAGCTTCCTGATACATCGCAAATTTCCTGCTTTTATTAAACTGAAGAAGCCTCTCCCACGAATCCCTAAAACGATTGGGCCATTTACCCGGATAACTGTTTTTTTTATGCCAAATAAATTCTTCTGTCCACAACCAACCTTGTTTACGCATAGCCAGTATAAGTTCCATTACATAGGTGCTTCTTTCTCCATTGACAACTTTTTCTTTGATATTAAGCACGAAGGTTCCTGAAGGTTTCAATACTCTTAAAAGCTCCTTCGAAACAGGCAGGAACCAGTTTACATATTCTTCAGGTTTTATCCCCCCGTAAGTAGTTTTTCTTTGATCGGCATAAGGAGGAGATGTAAAAATCAAATCAACAGAATCGGATGGTATTTTTTTCAGAACGTCTCTACAATCACCGTGTATTATATCTGTTTTGATTTGCATTTTGTCTCGTTTTTGTCTTCAAATTTAATGATTTCTTGATAATTTGGAATAATCATCAACCATTCATTCAAAGTGGAACCAGATAATAAATCCATCACTTTAGCCCTATGTCTGGCTACATATTTACCGGACAGCATTCCAAATACAGCAAATACCACTCAGGATTATTGCAACGAACATCAGGATCATGCCCGGGAAGCGCTATAACTCCACGGATACCAAAGTGAAAAATTAACAACCCAAGATGTAGAAAAGGCTGCAACAATTCTATAAACAAACCATCTTAAGCAGCGATTATATGTATTTGCAGCAATATATATTGCTTTATCTTTTTCTTTGTTTAAAGATAAACAAATATGGTCATTGCCCCAAAGTAGCTACCATCACGGCCTTAATCGTATGCATCCGGTTTTCCGCCTGGTCGAAAACGATGGAAGCGGGCGACTCGAAAACCTCTTCGGTTACTTCCATGCCATCAAGACCAAATTTATTGAAGATGTCCTCTCCTACTCTTGTTTCCCTGTTATGGAAAGCAGGCAGACAGTGTAAAAATTTGCAGGCCGGATTACCGGTAAGCTCCATGGTTCGGGTATTAATTTGAAAAGGTTTCAGCAGATTGATACGTTCTTTCCATACTTCATCGGGTTCGCCCATGGATACCCAAACATCGGTATATAGGAAATCACATCCGGCCACGCCCTTTTCTACATCGTCTGATATGGTAATGACAGCCCCCGTTTCGGCAGCGATTTTGTGACATTGCTCAACAAGGGAAGGATCGGGCTGCAAAGAAGCCGGCCCTATTATTCTCACATCCATACCCATTTTGGCACCTCCTGCCAGTAATGAGTTGGCCATATTGTTACGTGCGTCTCCCAAATAGGCAAACGAAATCTGATTGAGCGGTACGGTTGAATGCTCCTGCATTGTCATAAAATCGGACAAGTATCTGCGTCGGATGTAAATTTATCTGTAACGACCGTTCCACGACCGGGACACCGGCATATCTGGCCAGCTCTTCGACCACTTCCTGACCGAATCCCCGGTATTCTATCCCGTCGTACATCCGTCCCAGCACCCTGGCTGTATCTTTCATCGACTCCTTATGGCCTATCTGCGAACCGGACGGCCCCAGATAAGTAACATGTGCCCCCTGGTCGTATGCGGCCACCTCAAAGGCACAACGGGTGCGTGTCGATGTTTTTTCAAATATGAGGGCTATGTTTTTACCCTTAAGCCTTGGCTGTTCAATCCCCGCATACCTGGCAGCTTTGAGTTCCCGTGCAAGGTCAAGTAAAAATGCAATCTCTTTTGTTGAAAAATCAAGCAGTTTCAGGAATGACCTGTTTTTTAAATTAAAAGCCATGTGTTTTTAGTTTTTAGTCAATAGTTTTTAGTCAATAGTTTTTAGTCAATAGTTTTTAGTAACATTTAACAACCTAACAACTAACAACCTAACAACTAACAATCTAACTATCTAACAATCTAACAATCTAACAATCTATCTATCACTCGTATTTATGTAAATCTTTCTCATCGTAATGCATAGTAATCTTGGTTCCGTAGGATTTATCTTCCAGTTTTTTTGATTCGGTAATAATACTTTGTCTTCCGCCATTTTCTATGAAAGACAGAGCGGCTTTAATTTTCGGAGCCATGCTTCCCTCCCCGAAAGTGCCGGCTTCCAGGTATTTCAATGTATCGGCATAGTTCAGAAACTCGAGTTTTTCCTGATTGGGCTCTCCAAAATTAGCATAAACAAACGGAACATCGGTCAGGACATAAAAATCATCTGCCTTGATCTGGGTGGCCAGAAGCGAAGATGCAAGGTCTTTATCTACTACTGCTTCCGATGGACGGACCATACCTTCCTTGTCGGTATAAACAGGTATGCCTCCTCCCCCTGCGGCAATAACAATAGTTCCCGCCCTGGCATTACTTTCAACAACTTCACAATTCATAACCGACCTGGGCACTGGAGATGCAACCACCCTCCTGTATCCACCTGGACTTTTCTTGTCTTCTTTAAATGTCCAGCCTTTCTCGGCCGACAAGCGGTCGGCTTCCTCCTTTGACAAGATTTTTCCGATGCGTTTGGTGGGATTTTGAAACGCATCATCGTTTGGATCAACTTCGGTAAGCGTCATCAATGTAAGCACATTCCGGTTCAGTTTGTGGCTGCGGAGCACGTTGATCAGACATCGTTCGATCATGTACCCGATACCACCCTGACTGTCGGCCACACAAATATCCAATGGCATTTGAGGGATACCATATTGTTTTTCGCCGGCATCGTTACGCATCAGAATATTTCCAACCTGCGGACCGTTGCCATGGGTAAAGACAAGGTTATACCCCTCTTTTACAAGAAAAATCAAATTTTCCAGGGTTTCGGTAGTGTTGGCCTCTTGTTCTTCGATGGTTCCGGCCTGATTGTTGCGCAACAAGGCATTTCCACCAAGAGCTATTACGGCAAGCTTACTCATATTTACAGATAATTAGACGTTTAGATATAAGTGAATAGATGATCAGACATAAGATAGTAATTCAGATATCTTTCTGCTATGCTCTGCATATCCATTAAATAATGACACGATAATCGATAAAATAAGCTGTTTTTCCTATGATCATTGTCATTGGAAGAAGTAAAATATAATTCAATGCCGGTACATTTAGTACACGTCTGTAAATGCGCAAAAATTTTCACAATATGTCTGTTCAGAAAGTGCCGGCTCAAGCGTAACCCGGCAAATGGTTCTTTATGGAGAGTCACTATTTGGCCTGTTTTTTGACGAGTAGATGAAAAGTCAGGACGAGGAATTACCTCTTTTCATTTTTTTCTGTTAGTTTTGATAGAATAAAATTGTGCCGGGAACAATGAAATTGGTAAAAAAGGACTTTAAAGGGGGGCTCGAATTGTCATTTCATCAGTATAAAATTAGTCTAAGTTATTGGCCTGATGGAATTTATCATACTTTAATTGATATTAGATTCTTCGCTCCGCTCAGAATGACAGACTGTCTAATGTCATTCTGAGGGGGTAACGCCGAAGAATCTGTTACCTGTTTTTGGTTTCTTAGATGATTAAAGGTTAATTATACATGTTCTTTTGTGACAATCTTTGTCATGCTCGTTTCATCAGTATAAACATGGTTGACAATGACCGTAACTGGTACCCTTCTATATAAACAGAGTTTATGAAAAAATACCTGAATATTGAAATTACAGAAGCTTTTCGTTTTTATCTCATTACCGTTTTGATATTTTTGATAGCCGGATGCGTTTCCAGGAAAGAAAAAAAAGACTATCCGGTAATTGACGAAGGCATTGTAAATTATTCCATTTCTTACACCCCCGACATAATGGAAAAGTCGTATTCGTTTCTATTGCCCGGGGAGATGAAATATTATTTCAGACCCGGGCAGGAACGAATATCGTTTAAGGGTGATCTTGGTATCTATTATCTTGATTTTATATCGAACCATACCAACGATAGTAGCTCTACTCTCTTAAAGATTGTCAACAAAAAAAATGTTTGTCCCGGCTTCCGAGAGTCGTAAACTTTTTATTTTTCAGGAACTGAAAAACGGCTCGTTAAGTTTCGACAACGATACAACCCGCACTATTCTGGGTTATGAAGCAAAAAAGGCTACTATCCATCTCAACAACCCGATCAACACAGAGATTATAGTTTGGTACACACCACAAATAGCTAATGCTACGATTAATAAAAACACTCCCTTCTCAAAAATTCCGGGCGTTATGCTTGAGTTTGCCATATATTATAATAATGTTCTTTTCACACTCAAATCATCTTCGATCGAAAAAAGTGATCTTTCCGATTCAGTTTTCGCTGTTCCCGATGGTTACCGCCATACTACCATTGAGGAAATAGAGCGAACCATTGCAGAAATTATCCGCTAAGGCTGTTAATTTTATCACGCTGCAATAAGCGAATAGGTGGTGCAAATTATTAATTTTGCAGTCAGGTTAAATCCTGAAGCTTTATTCATTGACATCACAGTGAGCTTAACGAAAGAGCATGAGGTATTTAAAGCCTTGCAGAAATACAATCAACAATTATCATGAGTACCGGAAATAATAACAGAACAGGAAAAAAGAGACGCAGGTCTGGACTTTCGAAATGGGAGACCAACTTTAAAAATTTTAAATTCCGGTTCATTTCAGGGCTTACTCTGATAGCTTTCTCCTTCTATCTGGCACTGGCATTTCTGTCGTTTTTCTTTACCGGTTTTGCAGACAGAAGCAAATTCGATATCGATTTTTGGAATTTCATCAGAAGTGCAGAAATAACAGTTGAAAACTGGACGGGTAAATTGGGTGCATGGATGGCCGACACACTTATTAACGACTGGTTTGGAGTAGCTTCGGTCTCGATCATAATTCTGTTGTTTATGACGGGTATAAAGCTCCTGGGGGCTAAAATTATAAAACTTTCGCATGCTTTTGTACATGCAGCGTTAATCACTATTTGGCTGTCGGTTACCCTGGGTTTCTTTTTTATCGATTCTGTCAACGACCAGTATCTTCTCCTGGGAGGAGCTCATGGTTTTTTCCTCAGTAAATGGCTGAATGCCGCTATTGGGTGGGCCGGAACTTTAATTCTGATACTGGTATCTTTGACGGCTTATCTCGCTTTTTGTTTTGATTGGTTTATTCCTTTAATTTCAAAGCCATTCAGAAAGAGTTCTTCTCGTGTTCCGGAAAGTGAGAAGCCGGGAACGGCCTTTCAGAAAAGCCATCATCCCCAAAACAATGAAACCTGTCAGTCTGAAAAAGACGCTGAAATACAACATAAACAAGAAGTTCATATATCCCGGCCTGACATGGCAGAAGCAACTCCGCCATTGCATCAGGACGAAACCGTTGAAAAGGAATTCCAACCCGAAAACACGGATAAATCACTTGAATATACCGGAGATGATGACCTTGAGCTGAAAATTGAGAAGGCTGCCCGCGAAGAAATACTGGATCACAACGAGGGGAAGCCCCTTGGTGATTATGATCCCACGCTTGATCTTCCATCCTATAAATTGCCCACCTTTGATCTTCTCGATGATCATAGTTCCGATTCGGGACAAGTTGGTGAAGAAGAGCTTATCTCCAATAAAAACCGCATTGTAAAGACACTTGAAGATTACAAAATCGAAATCAGGAGTATAAAAGCCACGGTTGGACCAACCATAACCCTTTACGAGATTGTTCCGGCACCCGGGGTTCGCATCTCGAAAATCAAGAACCTTGAAGATGATATTGCATTATCGCTTGCCGCCCTCGGCATTCGTATCATTGCCCCGATACCTGGCCGTGGAACCATTGGCATTGAGGTGCCAAACTCAGAACCCGAGGTTGTTTCGATGCGATCGATCATAACATCAAAGAAATTCCAGAACAGCAAATATGAACTGCCTGTTGCTTTCGGAAAAACCATCAGCAACGAAACTTTTATGCTCGATTTGACCAAGGCACCACACATGCTGGTGGCGGGAGCTACAGGGCAGGGAAAATCGGTAGGATTAAATGCAATTATTACTTCTCTGCTATACAAAAAACATCCGTCGCAATTAAAATTCGTGCTGGTCGATCCCAAAAAGGTCGAGCTTAATATATACAGCAAAATAGAAAAGCACTTTCTGGCGAAGCTTCCCGATGAAGAAGAATCGATTATTACCGATGTACAGCGGGTTGTTAATACGCTTCATTCGCTTACCATTGAAATGGATGAGCGTTATGAACTTTTGAAAAAGGCCCATACCAGGAATGTGAAGGAATATAATCACAAGTTTGTGAAGCGACAGCTCAATCCGGAAAAAGGCCATCGTTTTATGCCTTACATTGTTGTTATCATCGACGAGTTTGCTGATCTGATTATGACCGCCGGAAAGGATGTTGAAATGCCTATTGCACGTATTGCCCAGCTGGCAAGGGCTGTTGGTATCCACATGATTATTGCCACCCAACGGCCATCGACCAATATAATTACCGGGGTTATAAAAGCCAACTTCCCGACACGTGTTGCATTCAAAGTAGCGTCAATGGTTGACAGCCGTACCATTCTCGACTCTCCCGGCGCCAACCAGCTTATTGGACGGGGAGATATGCTTATCACACAAGGGAGTGATCTGATAAGGGTACAATGTGCTTTTGTAGATACCCCTGAAGTTGAAAAAATCAATGATTACATTGGTGCACAACAGGGTTATCCATCTGCCATGATGTTGCCCGAATATAGCGGCAGTGAGAGTGAAGGAACGGAGCCCGGTGAAGTTGATCTTTCAAAACGGGATCCCATATTTGAGGAAGCAGCCCGGGTTGTTGTCGCCAACCAGTCAGGGTCTACTTCGCTTATTCAGCGTCGTTTTTCCATTGGCTACAACAGGGCAGGCCGTATTATTGATCAGCTGGAGGCCGCCGGAGTTGTAGGCCCCTTCGAAGGCAGTAAAGCCAGACAGGTTCTGGTTCAGGATGAATATGAACTGGAAAAAATTTTTGATTCTATAAGATGAGTGCGGTCTGAATAGATGAGTGCAGTATAAAAAGCATATTTTTGTCAAAATCAAGGCATTTTAAATTTTTGTACCGGAGTTAACTTGTTGTTAATGAGGATGCAAAAATTTAAAACAACAACGAGTCTGGCAACAAAGATGCTTTTTAGACCGGGCTCATAGATGACTTTGGAACGATAATTGAATAAGCACTTTCAAAATAAAACAGACCAGAAATGAAAAAATTATTCATCCCCATTCTGATGCTCATTCCGGTAATTTTGCCGGCTCAAAGTCCGGAAGTGATCAAAGCCGGAAATATTCTTGATAAAGTCAGTGAAATTATTCAGTCACACCAATCCATCAGGGCCGATTTTACCTTTTCCATGGAAAATAAGCAGGCCGATGTTACCGACACTCATAAAGGAACCATCCTGATAGCCGGGGAAAAATATAAGGCGTCGGTCATGAATGTGGATAGTTATTTTGATGGAACAACGCTTTGGACTTACCTTAAAGAGGTGGATGAAGTTAATATCTCCAATCCCGATCCTATGGATGAAACCACGTTAAGTCCTTCCAGTATCTTTAACATCCACAAGCAGGGATTTCGATACATTTTTGCAGGCGAAGATACCATCGATGGCGAGGAAATCAATATCGTGGATATGTTTCCCGAAGACAGGGACAAACCTTATTCCAGAATTAAAGTTTATGTAAATAAGGCCAACAATCACATTACAAAAATATCGCAAATCGGTAAAGACGGTACCAATTATATTATTGATATTACAAACATGGAAACAGATGTCCCGTTTGAGTCAGGCATGTTCACTTTCGATCCTGACAAACACCCTGATGTAGAAATTATTGATATGAGATGAGTGCGGTATAAAAAGCAAAATCAGTAGTGGTTAGTCAGTAGCTGACCAGTCATTCTGATGTTCATATAACTGCAGGGTCAATTCCATGGTTGATGCAATGATTTTTTGCCCGGGGATTGAGTTTTTTACAGTAGTTTGCAATATTAACAGAGACCTATATCTATAAAATTTTCACCCGGGTATTAGAGGAATTCTATTACCCGGTTTTTTTATGTCTTTTTTGCAAGTAATCAACAAACAAAACAAACAAAATGGAAATCATAGTAAAAGAATTGAGTCATTTCTACGGTGTTCAGAAAGCACTCGACCACCTCACTTTTAAAGTGAGAACGGGCGAAATTCTTGGTTTTTTAGGACCCAATGGTGCCGGAAAAACGACTACAATGAAGGCCATCACAGGCTTCCTTACGCCTTCGGAAGGAGATATTTTGATTGATGGCGTCAGTGTATTTAAAAATCCGGAAAGAACCAAACAAACCATTGGATATCTGCCCGAAAACAATCCCCTTTACGGCGATATGCCGGTAATTGATTATCTTATTTTTGCCGGGAAACTTCAGGGGCTCGATGGCAGAAAGCTAAGAGAAAGAGTCAGGGAGATGATACGGATTTGCGGTATTGATTCGGAAAAACACAAGAAAATAGGTGAACTCTCAAAGGGATTTCGTCAGCGTGTCGGGCTGGCACAGGCACTGGTCCACGACCCGCAAGTGTTGATACTGGATGAGCCCACAACCGGCCTTGATCCCAATCAGATAATAGAGATACGCGAACTTATCCGTCAGATAGGTAAAGAAAAAACCGTATTACTAAGTTCTCATATTCTTGCCGAGGTTGAAGCTACCTGCGATCGTGTGCTCATCATCAACAAAGGACAGCTTGTTGCTGACGGTACACCGGAGGAATTGAGGCAACAAGCTCGTGGCAATGAAATATTGCATGTTTCCATTGAAGGAGAAAGCGATGATAATAAAGTATTTAAAGCTTTGCAGGAACTTCCACAGGTAGCTGTTGTCGATTTCCGTAACGATAAAAAGGGCGGTTTTGAAATCCAAAGCAAAGCCGGTGAAAGTTCGACCAAAGACATTTTCGACTTATGCGTGAAGAATGGTTGGTATCTGACAGAACTCACTCCTTTTGAAAAGAATTTGGAAGACATCTTCCGCGAAGTAACCACAGAACATTAAAACTTATCCCCCATGAACAAGACATTAATAATTACTTCAAAAGAGTTCCGAAGCTATTTCGATTCTCTGATGGCCTATATTATGCTTTTTGTTTTTCTTGGACTTACAGGTTTCTTTACATGGCTCTACGGAACGGATGTTTTTTATATCAATACTGCAAGTCTGAGGCCATTTTTTCAGACAGCCTACTGGACTCTGTTCCTATTCATCCCGGCTCTTACCATGAAACATATTGCAGAAGAGCTGAAAACAGGTACCATAGAACTTCTTCTGACCAAGCCTGTCACCTACTGGCAGGTTATTGCAGGGAAGTTTCTTGCCACATGGTTGCTCGTTGCGGTTAGTCTCGCTCTCACATTACCCTGGTATGTTACCATCGCCAGTTTAGGCCCGATTGATCATGGTACGGCCATTACCGGGTATCTGGGACTCCTGTTGATGAGCGGGGCTTACATCAGTATTGGCATCTTTACCAGCAGTCTCACCCAAAACCAGATTGTAGCATTTTTGCTGGCATTGATAACAGGAATCTTTTTCCAGATACTTTTCAGTATGCTCTCATCGGTTTTTGACGGTACTATCGGAGATATCTTCGGATACCTCGACCTTCGAAACCATTACGACAATATAACACGTGGCATTATTGACAGTCGTGATTTGATTTATTTCCTGTCTGTTATATTTTTAGCGCTTACCGGTGCAGAAGCTTCATTGTTGAAGAAGAACCTTAATTAAAGTATTGAAAAAATGACAAAAACAAAGCTAAAATATACATTGGTACTGCTATCAGGTATTGTAGTTTTAATTAACCTGATTAGCACAGACTTCTTTGTACGTCTTGATTTCACAGAAGATCAGCGATACACTCTTAGCCAAAGCACGCTTGATATTATTGGAGATTTACAGGACCCGGTTACGGTTACAGCCTATTTTTCGGAAGACCTGCAACCGCAATTCGACCGTATGCGTCAGGATTTCATGAATCTTCTTGAAGAGTATGCAACACGGTCGGATAATAAAGTGGTTTTCACCTTCATTAATCCAAACGAAAGTGATGAATTGGAAAATGAAGCCCGGCAAAATGGCATTCAGCCATTGGTGATCTCTTCACGGGAAAAGAACCAGTCTGTGCAGAAAAGGGCTTATATGGGCGCTGTTATCAACTATGGCGAAGCTACCGAAGTAATCCCTTTTCTGGAGCCCGGTTCTCAGATGGAATATGCCCTGACCATGGCCATAAAAAAGATGACAATTCCTGAGAAACAGCCTGTTGGTGTAATAGCCGGTCATGGAGAGCCAACATTGGAGGAAATGAGTGAAGTAACCAGCGAATTACAGGTTCTTTATACCCCGGAACCCATAACACTGGAAGATTCAGTAAACCTCGACAAATACAAAACTTTGATTTGGGTTCGTCCTGCCGATACCATCCCTCCTGCTCATTTTGAAAAACTTAACACGTTCGTTGAAAATGGTGGTAATGTAGTCGTCGCAATAAACAAGGTTGAAGCCAATTTTTCAACCGGAATGGGCAGAGACCTTTATACCGGGATGAGTGACTGGCTTGAAAAAAAGGGTGTAAAGATAAACTCTGACTTTCTTATTGATGCCAGTTGCGGCAGTGTTACCATCAGACAACAACAAGGTCCGTTTATGATCAATACCCCGGTATCCTTTCCTTTTCTTCCCGTTATTTCTGAATTTGCAGATCATCCGGTTGTGAAAGGATTGAGTGCTGTTATGCTTCAATTTGCCAGCTCCCTTGAGCCGGCTGATACTACAGTTAATTTTGTTCCTCTGGCCTATTCAGGTAAACAATCAGATGTCAGGACGGCTCCTGTATTCTTCAATTTCGAAAAAGAATGGAGCGAGTCGGATTTCAGTCGTTCCCGCATTCCTGTAGCTGCTTTGGTCAGTCCTGAGAACGGGAAGCAGGGCGGAAACATTATTGTTTTCACCGACGGTGATTTCGTCATCAATGGCACAGGTCAGAATGCAAGGCAATTACAACCCGATAACATTTCATTGTTTGTCAATTCGGTGGATTATTTGAATGATGATACCGGTTTGATGCAGTTAAGAACTAAAACTGTTAAACATCGTCCATTAGACCAGATAAATGAAAGCAAACAAACCTGGCTTAAAATCCTGAATTTTGGGCTGCCCTTGCTTTTGGTCATCATTATCGGGATAGTCAGATATCAGAAAAATATAAACATCAGAAATAAAAGAAGGGAGGAGAGCTATGCTAAGTAAAATGAATATAAGGACATTATCAATTGTCTTTTTCGTTCTGTTAGTCGTTTTTACCATTCATAAAATTACCGAACCCAAACGTGTTGGTAATTTGCCCGAAAACCTGGTTTCTTTTGTGCCGGAGGAATGTGACAAGATTGTGATATCTCAACGGGGAAATGATGATCCGGCCATTGTCATGAGTAAGGAGGCCAATGGCAAATGGATAGTAAAATCCGAGAATTCCGAAAAAGAATTTATGGCCGATTCAAGCACTATTAAGCGCACCCTGAAGACAATGAGTCAGCTCAAGCCCATGCGGATGGCCACACAAAGCAGAGACAGATGGGAACAATTTGAAGTGACCGACTCAGCCGGCATGGAGGTAGCATTTTACAATGACGACAACGTTCTGGCAGACCTGATTATCGGTCGTTTCACCTATATTCAGTCGCCCATGGCTGCACAGATGAGACAACGTAATCCTTATATGCGTCAGAATCCCGGCACCATGAGTACTTATATCCGCAGAAAGGGGGAAGATGAAGTGTTTGCTGTTGAAGGTTTTCTTTCTTCCCTGATTAGAGCTGATGTAAATCATTTCAGAGATAAATCACTTTTTTCGTTGCAAAACGACTTCAAATATCCCGTTGAACTTTCATTCAAAGTTCCCGGTGACAGCTCGTTTGTTCTTACCCAAACAGACGGCCAATGGGTGATTGGTGAAGTACCGGCCGATTCTGCTGCTGTGGCTGACTATTTAAAAGATATCAGGAATCTGAAGGTCAGATCGTTTGCTAATAATAAACCCGAAAATATTACTCATAAACTTACCATAAAAGACAGAAATGGACTGATATCAGTAATAGAAGCCGAATTTGACAAAGATTCCACGTTGATTATGTCAAGCCAACATCCCGATAATTGGGCGCTTGATAAAAACAATTATTTGTTCGATAAGATTTTTGTATCGAAGGGTTTATTGCTGAATAATTAACTGGCAGGTCGAATATTATATTCCCGGTTTTCTGTCTGCTGCCTCCTCTTCGGTGTGTCATGTAATATTGGCACAGTGACGGGGGGATTTTTCCGGATATTCAGCTTAGGGCCTGCTGACTTTTTCATCGGACCTTAAGTAGAGCCTGTTCAGAAAATAAATTAGTCAGTTTAATAAAGTCTAAACGCCGTGACGCAATGGCGCAAGGTTTTTATTATGAGAGAGTTGTGGTTTGTGCTATTAATTGTGTCAACAATTCAATATTGGCGGCAAGCGTAACACAGAATTTGGCAATTTATGGACAGACACCACTTAGGAAAGAATTAAAAAGGGCCTCCACTAACAGTGGAGACCCCTTTTCAATCAACCAATTACTAGCAGGATTATATTGTTGAGTCTGTTTCTATAAGAAACTTTCAGAAACGGACTCATCATTACATAAGAAAACTCAACATCATCCCTGCTGCAACGGCGGAACCGATTACGCCCGAAACATTGGGGGCCATGGCATGCATGAGCAGGTGGTTAGACGGATCGTTTTTAAGCCCTTCGTGCTGGACAACGCGGGCACTATCGGGGACTGCTGATACGCCTGCTGCGCCAATCATCGGATTGATCTTATTATCCTTCCTTAAAAACAGGTTCATTATTTTGGCAAACAAAAGACCACCGGCTGTTGCAACGACGAATGAGGCGGCTCCCAATCCAAATATCATTATGGATTCTCCTGTAAGGAATACATTAGCCTGAGTTGATGCTCCAACTGTTAGCCCCAGCAATATAGTAACGATGTCTATCATCTTGGTTCGGGCAGTTTCAGCCAAACGTTCGGTAACACCACACTCTTTCAATAAGTTTCCAAAGAAGAGCATTCCCAATAGTGGAAGCGCCGTTGGTGAGATGAAAAGCGTAAGCAACAACCCGATTAACGGAAAGAGTATTTTCTCTGTTTTTGACACAGCCCGGGGCGGCTTCATCCTTATCAACCTCTCTTTTTTTTGATGTCATCAGCCGAATAATAGGCGGCTGAATAACAGGTACCAGTGCCATGTATGAATAAGCAGCAATGGCGATACTCCCGATCAGTTGAGGTGCCAGTTTGGAAGAAGCAAAAATGGCAGTCGGCCCGTCGGCACCACCAATAATAGAAATTGCTCCTGCCTGATGAATTTCAAATCCGAGTGCCATTGCTCCAATAAATGTTGCAAAAATACCAATTTGGGCAGCAGCTCCCAAAATCATCAGACGAGGATTGGATATCAGGGATGAAAAGTCTGTCATTGCGCCTATCCCCAAAAATATTAGCGGCGGATAGACTCCTTTCATCACTCCAAAATATAAATAGTTGAGAACCGAACCTTCTTCGTATATCCCAATCTGGAATCCTTCAACGAACGGGATATTTCCGAGCAAAATACCGGTCCCGATGGGAACCAGCAGAAGAGGTTCATAATTAAATTTTATGGCCAGAAAAATAAAGAAAAGTCCAACCACGATCATTATCAGGTTTCCCAGGGTAACACCAGAAAAACCGGTATAGTGCCAGAACGTTTTCAGGCCTTTGACAAGGGCACTACTGCTTTCAACATTGTCGGGCAAAACATCCTGTGCAGTTGCGTTGCCTCCGGTCAATATCGAAACCATGAAAAGCAGCCCCAATACTGTAAATACTGTTACAAATTTTCTCACGTTAAAATAACTTTGAAGGAAGCTTAAAACAGCTCCGGGATTAAACAATCGGAACAAATATGCTATTCAATCACCATCAATACATCGCTTTGAAGTACCGCATCACCCTCTTTTACTTTAATCTCTTTAACGGTACCCTCTTTGTCGGCCATTACATTGTTTTCCATTTTCATGGCCTCCATGATCATAAGGGTATCACCTTTTTTAACTTCATCGCCTACTTTTACAAGAATTTTAAAAATACTTCCCGGCAATGGCGCCAAAATCTGATGTCCGCCTGTGGATGGTTTCTTGATAATATGTCCTTCTCCCGGTTTTGGTTTTACTTCCTGCCTTACCAGCTTAGGTGTTTTTACCTTTTTTACCTCTTGCTCTATTTCTACTGTATAAGGCGTTCCATTAATCTCTACGGTGGCAATATTATCATCAATGTCCTTCACATCGACATGATATTTGTTCCCGTTTATGGAAAAGTCAAATTTCTTCATTGCTATCTTCTTGTTGGTAAAATGTTATTAATGTTATAAATCTTCGAATTCCACGGAGAGTATCTTCTTTCCACCCTTTTAATGGTAATAATTTTGCTTTCGTCATCATGCATTTCACTGAAATAGAGAGAAAGTGCCAGGCCTATGGCGGCATTTACTTCTCCGGCAATATACTGTTCTTCCTCTCCATGGTTTTCTACATATTTTCCTTCTTTCTTCAGTTTACGTTTCATTTGCAGATTGAGCACCTTAGGCACCAACCTGAAAACAAATATCAGAAGAACCAGGGCAGTAAAAACTACTGAATATCCGACAGCAGTAATTACCCATATCTGTGTCCAGTTGACAGCTTCGAGTATATGAATCATAAGTGTTTCCGGTTTTACAATGGTATATTGCTGTGTTTTTTAGGCGGATTTGTCAATTTTTTCGTCTGCAGACTCTGGAAGCCACGTATAATACGGAATCGTGTATTGCGCGGCTCGATTACATCGTCGATATAACCGTAAGAAGCTGCTTTGTAGGGATTTGCAAATGCTTCTTTGTATTCTTCTTCTTTTTTGGCGATGTATTTTTTCTTTTCTTCGGGGTCTTCTATTTCTTTAACCGCACGGCCTTCCAATACTTCAATAGCACCTGATGCACCCATAACAGCAATTTCAGCCGATGGCCATGCATAATTCAAATCGCCACGAAGTTGTTTACAACTCATCACGTCGTGAGCACCGCCGTAAGATTTACGCAGTGTAATAGTCACCTTGGGAACAGTGGCTTCTCCATAAGCAAACATCAGTTTAGCACCGTGAGAAATGATACCGGCATATTCCTGACCGCTACCCGGCAGAAATCCGGGAACATCAACCAATGTTAATATAGGGATGTTGAACGCATCGCAGAATCTCACGAACCTTGCAGCTTTACGAGAAGCATCGGAATCAAGCACCCCTGCCAGAAAATTCGGCTGATTGGCAACGAGACCTACAGAGGCACCCCCCATTCGGCAAAAGCCTACAATAATATTTTTGGCATAATTGCGATGAACTTCCAGAAACTCACCGTCATCAATGATGGTGTAGATGACTTCTTTCATATCGTACGGTTGGTTGGGGTTGTCCGGAATAATCGTATTCAGACTATCGTCTAACCGGTCAATCGGATCGCTTGAATCAATCAGGGGCGGTTCTTCCAGGTTGTTTTGAGGAAGATATGACAGAAGTTTCCGTATCAGCATAATGCCTTCTTCCTCGTTTTCCAGTTCAAAATGGGACACACCCGACTTGGTTGAATGAACATGAGCTCCGCCAAGGTCTTCAACGGTTATGTCCTCTCCGGTCACGGTTTTTACCACTTTAGGTCCGGTAACAAACATATAACTGGTTTGCTCGGTCATCATGACAAAATCGGTCAGTGCAGGTGAATAAACAGCACCTCCGGCACAAGGTCCGAAAATGGCTGATATTTGAGGAATAACACCGGAAGCAAGAATATTTCGCTCAAAAATTTCGGCATATCCGGCCAGTGAAGTTACACCTTCCTGAATTCTGGCTCCTCCACTGTCGTTAATTCCAATTACGGGAGCACCCACTTTCATGGCCATATCCATAACTTTGCATATTTTTTGTGCAAACGTTTCGGACAATGAGCCACCAAACACGGTAAAATCCTGTGCAAAAACATAAACAACCCGACCATCTATTGTTCCATGTCCCGTAACAACACCGTCGCCCAAAAATTTTTTCTTTTCCATGCCAAAATTAGTGCAGCGGTGTGTAACAAACATGTCAAATTCTTCAAAACTACCATCGTCAAGAAGCATCTCGATCCTCTCTCTGGCAGTGAATTTTCCCTTGCTATGCTGAGCTTCAATTCTTTTTTCTCCGCCGCCAAGCCGTGCCTGGTTTCGCAACTCAATTAAGTGTGTTATTTTATCCTGATTTGACATATTTAAAAATTTTGTTTGTATGACAATTCCATATTTTATTCAAAAAAATAAGGACTGTGACAGTCCTTATTTCGGGGCTTCACATAATTCAGTCAAAACGCCAAAGGTTGACTTTGGATGTAAAAATGCAATGTTAAGTCCTTCGGCGCCTTTGCGGGGTTGTTTATCAATCAAACGTACGCCCTGTTCTTCCGCGGTCTTCAGCTTTGTATCAAGGTCTTCTACTGCAAAGGCCATGTGATGAATGCCTTCTCCCTTCTTTTCTATGAATTTACCTATAGGTCCTTCGCTATCTGTTGATTCCAGTAACTCTATCTTGGTATCTCCTACCTTGAAAAAGGCGGTTTTCACCTTTTGGTCGGCTACCTCTTCTACTGCATAGCATTTCAATCCAAAAACCTTTTCGTAAAAGGGTATTGCTTCATCAAGACTTTTTACGGCAATGCCGATGTGTTCAATATGCGTTGGTTTCATAATAAAAATATATTTTTATTTCATATTTTTTTTTATTGCAAACAATTTACATCCTTTCCACTCAGAAAATCAAGCCGGACTAATAAAGAGGTTTCTGTATTATATAAGAGTGTAGTATAAAAAGCCTTCAAACTGCTGATTTTTACCGTTTTTACCCCTGACCCCTAAAGTGGAAGTGCTAAAAATCAGCAGTTTGAAAAAGTCCCCTTTAGAGGATTTAGGGGTCAAAAGGCTTTTTAGACTGCACTCATATAAAAAACAATACATAATTAAAAACATACAATAAAATACAAATCAATTGGTCGTGATTTAAGACTTTTGACTGTTGAAATGCAGTATATCAAAAGTATACGAATTATTTCACATCCTTCATCTAAGAATCCAACGATTAAAGGTGTTTAAAGAAAATTTTCCGCAAAATTAGCAGAATTAAACCACTATTACTATAAAATCAGAAAGAAAAAATGTGTGTTTTACAACAGTTATTTCAGAAATTACCGTTTTTGTTCAGGCCAGTTTTTAAACGATTTCATGCGATGGCGGCTGACGATAAAAAATTCTCCTGGTTACTTTGCCGATGTATTCACCCGCATAGTCGTAAGGAGGCCTGTGTATTTTGGCCCTTCGGCCACCATTTTGGCAGTGGAGCGAGCGATACTTCGCACAACTCGTATCGCTTAACTTAAGTGATAATCAATACTTGTCTGTTCTTTTTTGCCATTGTAAACAACTTAATTGTTTCTTTCTTTCATCAAAAAACATCATTTTTGCAATTGCTTTTCTCTGATGAAACGAGCATGGCAAAGTTTGCCTTAATAGATTATCAGATTTTTAGATATAAGATTTAAGATGAAATGAACACAGATAGGTTTTCCACAATAAGAATATGTATAAATCAATCATGCGAGTTCCATTCGACCAATGACTTAGACTAATTTTATACGGATGAAACGAGCATGGCAAAGATTGTCACAATAAGAATATGTATAAGTTCTTGCATGCGAGTTCCATCAGACCAATGACTTAGATTAATTTTATACGGATGAAAGACAAAGTCATAATAATAACCGGCGCATCATCGGGCATAGGACTGGCATGCGCCAGGGAATTTGCCCGACGGGGAGCAAAAATATCGCTGGCTGCCCGCAATGTCGGCAAACTTCAGGAAATAGAAAAAGAATTGACCGGTCAGGGCCATGATGTCCTGGTCGTTCCCACCGATGTGAGCAAAGAAGAAGATTGCAGAAACCTGATAGAAAAAACGGTAAATCATTTTTGGAAAAATTGATATACTGGTCAACAATGCCGGCATTTCTATGCGTGCCCTCTTTATCGATACAGACCTGAGTGTTCTGAAAAAAGTTATGGATGTCAATTTCTGGGGAACTGTTTATTGCACAAAATATGCCCTGCCCTATCTTTTGGCGGTCAAAGGTTCGGTGGTTGGCATTTCTTCTATAGCAGGGTTTATTGGATTACCCGGACGTACAGGTTATTCGGCGTCCAAATTTGCCATGCACGGTTTTCTTCAAACCCTGCGAACAGAAAATCTGAAAAACGGACTTCATGTCCTTCTTGCTGCTCCGGGGTTTACAGGTACCAACGTTCGTAAATCGGCACTGACAGCCAACGGAAGTCAACAGGGCGAAACCCCTCGTGCCGAAGAAAAAATGATGACCGCCGAAGAGGTGGCCCGACATCTTGCCAAAGCTATAATAAAACGTAAAAGAACCCTTGTTCTGACTTTTAAAGAAGGCAAATTAACTGTTTTTATTAACAAATGGTGGCCGTCACTTATCGAAAAATTATCATACAATCACATGGCTAAAGAACCGGATTCTCCTTTTAACTAATTTTTTATGCTTAAACATACTACAAAAATACGTGTCAGGTACGGTGAAACCGACCAAATGGGTATCGTCAATAATGCCGTATACTCCAGATATTTTGAGGTGGGCCGGACAGAATTGTTTCGCAATCTGGGCCTGCCCTATAGTAAAATAGAACAGGAAGGTATCCTCCTGCCGCTTTCCGAGCTTCATATCAAATACCATCACCCGGCTGTTTACGATGAAGAATTGACCATCGAGACCTATGTTGAAGAATTCCCGACAGCACGAATACGCTTTAAATACAACATCTACAACGAAACGGGAAAATTACTGGTGACAGGCGAAACGGTGCTGGCCTTTCTGAATAGCCAAACCCGTCGCCCTACCAGGATTCCTCAGTACCTGGTTGATATTATTAAACCCTACTTTGATTTACAATAGGTTAATGCTTTGAAATGCGATGCTGAAAGTATCGTACAGTTAACTGTAATAAAACCAGATATCACACAAAAGCAAATATAATGCAAAACAATAATTTTCAATACGTTGTAGAACAATTTGCCGATTTACGCATTCTTCGTTACCCTGTTTCCGGGTTTGAAGAACTGACTTTACCACAGAAGAAACTGATTTATTATTTGTCGCAGGCAGCCATTGAAGGGCGTGATATCCTTTTCGACCAGAATTATAAACATAATCTGACTATTCGCAGGACGCTGGAGGCTATTTATGAAAATTTTAACGGCAACCGTTCTTCGGACGAATTTCTGTCTTTTGAAGTTTTTCTTAAACGGGTATGGTTTTCCAACGGTATTCACCACCATTACTCTACTGCCAAATTAGAGCCCGGGTTTAGCCCTGAATTCTTTAAACAGACAATCGGAAATATTGATGATAAAAAACTTCCCCTTAACAACGGAGAAACAAAAAAGGAACTTGTTGAAAAACTGATCCCCATCCTCTTTGACCCCACTGTTGATGCAAAACGTGTGAACCAGGCCGAACATGAAGACCTGATTGCGACTTCGGCCAATAATTATTACGAAGGTGTTTCCCGGCAGGAAGCCGAAGCATTTTATGCATCCAAAAAAAGCCCGGAAGAAAAGAAGCCGCTTTCGCATGGATTGAACTCAAAATTGGTTAAAGAAAACGGACGGCTTGTTGAAAAAGTCTGGAAGATTGGAGGCCTTTACTCCCCGGCAATCCAAAAAATAGTCGGGTGGCTTGAAAAAGCACTGACAGTCGTTGAAAATAAAACTCAGGGAGAAATTATTTCGTTACTCATCGATTTTTACAAAACCGGCGATTTGGGGGTTTTTAACGATTATAATATCGCCTGGTTGAAGGATAACGAATCGCGGATCGACTTTATTAACGGCTTCATAGAAACCTATGGTGATCCTCTTGGCATTAAGGCAAGCTGGGAAAGCGTGGTGAATTTCAAAAATATTGAAGCCTCGCGACGAACGGAGATAATCAGTGCCCATGCCCGGTGGTTCGAAGATCATTCTCCAACCGATCCGCGGTTCAAAAAGAAAGAGATTCGTGGCGTTTCGGCCAAAGTAATTAATGTTGCTATGCTGGGCGGCGACTGTTATCCGCACACCCCTATCGGCATTAATCTCCCCAATGCCGATTGGCTCCGTAAAGAGTATGGCTCAAAGTCGGTAACCATTGAAAACATTACTTATGCTTATGATGAGGCTGCCAAAGGAACCGGTTTTTTAGAAGCGTTTTGTTATTCACAGGAAGAAATTGAACGCCACAATAAATATGGTTTTATGGCCGGCAACCTGCATACTGACTTACACGAGTGCCTGGGGCATGGCTCGGGACAACTGCTGGAAGGGGTTACCGGCGACGAATTGAAAGCTTACGGTGCTGTTATTGAAGAAACCCGCGCCGACTTATTTGCTTTGTATTTTATTGCCGACAATAAACTGGTTGAATTGGGACTTTTACCCGATGAAGAGGCTTTTAAAGCCGAATACGACAATTACATCAGGAACGGACTCCTGACGCAGATCACCCGTATTCAACCCGGTGATAATATTGAAGAGGCTCATATGCGTAACCGCCAGCTCATCGCATCGTGGTGTTTCGAAAAAGGTAAAGCCGATAATGTAATTGAAAGGAAAGTCAAAAACGGTAAAACCTATTTCACCATCAATAATTATCAGGCTTTGCGTGAACTATTTGCCCAATTACTTGCTGAAATACAGCGGGTAAAATCGGAAGGGGATTTTGAAACCGCCAGGCAACTCGTTGAAAACTACGGTGTAAAAATTGACAGAAATCTTCATGCCGAAGTCCTCGAAAGATACAAAAAACTTAATCTTGCCCCCTACAGCGGATTTGTAAATCCTGTTTACAGGCTGGAAAAAGATAATGATGGAAACATTTTGGATGTAATACCTGATTACAGCGAAGGGTATGCCGAGCAGATGATGCGATATTCCAAAGAACATTCGTGGATTTAGAATTACAAACAATATTTACTATACTTGAATGATACTCCAAAAAGATATATATTTGTAATATACTTTCAGCAGTAATATGTAACAATAGAATATCATGAAAACAGTATCCTTAAAGATTGATGACTCGATTTTCGGCGAAACAGAAAAAATACTTGCCAGGATTAAAAAGCCACGTAACCGTTACATCAACGAAGCAATAGAGCATTACAATAAAGTGCAGCGTAAACAGATTCTTGAGGAGAAGCTTAAGAAAGAATCTGAAGTAGTAAAAAATGATTCAATGTCTGTATTAAAAGATTTCGAGGAAATTGACTATGGCGATTAAACAATTCGAAATCTGGATTGCAGATTTAAACCCCCGGGTTGGAACTGAACCGGGAAAAACAAGACCGGTTTTAGTTGTTCAAACAGATTTACTCAATAAAATTCCACATCCATCAACCATTGTTTGTCCCATTACTACTAATGTACGACACGATTCGGATATTTTAAGAGTACATTTGAAAAAAGGAATGGCTAATCTCCATAAGGCGTGCGACATTATGATTGACCAAATCAGGGCAATTGATAATAAACGGTTGACCAAAAAGATCGGTATATTACCTGATGAAGTGGCTGATTTGGTAAAAGAAAATATTTCAATAGTTCTCGATTTAGAGTAATGCTGTTGATTTAATTTATTAAATTTGTAGAACACTGTTAGGGGTGCTCCGAATTTGGGGCTGAGAACAAACCCTTGCACCTGAGATGTATAATAACAGCGTAGGGAAACAGTTGGTTAAATGAGATAAAATTTTCCAGGAAATAAATCATTTAAGAGCTGTTTTGCTACTTGCAGAACAGCTTTTTTTTTAGCATAAAAGAGTGCGGTATAAAAAGCATATTTTTGTCAAAATCAAGGCGTTTTAAATTTTTGTGACGGAGTTAACTTATTGTTAATGAGGATGCAAAAATTTATAACAACACTGAGTTTGGCAACAAAGATGCTTTTTAGAACGGGCTCATAAAAGGTTTATTACTATGATTACAGCCCAAAGCGTAGCGGAAGATCTGTTAAAACTGAAAGAACAAGCGCCGCTGGTACACAACATTACCAATTATGTGGTGATGAATAACACGGCCAACGCATTACTGTCCGTTGGTGCCAGTCCGGTAATGGCTCATGCTCCCGAGGAAATGGAAGCCATGGCCGGCAATGCTTCGGCACTGGTTATTAACATCGGTACGCTTAGTAAAGAGTGGATCGAGGGAATGCTGATTGCCGGAAAAGCAGCGTCGAAGAGAGGCATACCCGTAATATTGGACCCTGTGGGTGCCGGGGCAACACCTTTTCGGACGGATACCTGTCATCAACTGATTAAAGCATGCAAGCCAACCATTATCAGGGGAAATGCTTCTGAAATAATGGCACTTATCAACAGTGATGTAAAAACCAAAGGGGTTGACAGTACCGAATCGTCCGATAAGGCCCTGGAAGTGGCAAAAACATTTGCCAATGAAACCGGAGCTGTTATCAGCATCAGCGGCCCTGTTGATTACATAACTGACGGAAACCATGTCATCAGTATTAAAAATCATATTCCCCTTATGCCGAAAGTAACCGGTATGGGATGTACAGCCACGACTCTGACAGGGGCTTTTGCTGCAGTATGTGAAGACAGCATGCAGGCCGCTGCAACGGCGATGGCTGTAATGGCCGTTGCAGGTGAAATGGCTAAAGATAAGGCCCGGGGCCCGGGGACTTTTCAAATATATTTTCTTGACGCACTCTATAATTTGAATGATCGTGATATTGCCAAATATTTGAAGATATGAGAAACGAATTTGATCTGAGTCTTTATCTTGTTACCGATCGCGGATTATCTTTAGGCCGCTCGCTGAAAGAGGTATTAGAAATGGCGCTGAAAGGGGGTGTCACAATGGTTCAGATAAGGGAAAAAGAGGCATCCACAAGAGAATTTATAGGGGAAGTGCTCAATATAAAAGTACTGCTGAAAAGATACAATGTGCCGCTAATCATCAACGACCGGGTAGATGTGGCTCTGGCAACAGATGCTGACGGCGTTCATCTGGGACAGAATGATATGCCCTGGCGAATGGCAAGAAGACTCCTTGGTCCTGATAAAATCATCGGTCTCTCTGTTGAGTCTGCCGATCAGATTGAGGAGGCCAATGCGGCGGATATTGATTATATCGGGATAAGCCCGGTTTTTGCAACACCTACCAAAAAAGAGCTGACAAAAGGTCTTGGCCTGAACGAAACGACCCATATAGCAAAGCTTTCCAGGCATCCGGCTGTTGCAATAGGCGGCATTAATCAGGAAAACGCCCGGGAAGTCCTGCAAACAGGTGTTGACGGAATATCGGTAGTATCGGCAATTTGTTCGGCACCTGATCCTGAAAAGGCCTCCCGTGAATTATTGGAAATCATCACAACAAAGAAAAGCTTATGAGAAAATATAAAACAGCACTAACCATTGCCGGGAGTGACAGCAGTGGTGGAGCAGGCATACAGGCCGACCTGAAAACATTTTCGGCATGTGGCTGTTATGGCATGTCCGTAATCACTGCCGTTACAGCTCAAAATACAACAGGCGTTACGGATATTTTTCCGGTGCAATTATCGACCATTGAGAAGCAAATGGATGCCGTGATGACTGATATTGGTGCCGATGCGGTAAAAATCGGGATGTTGCATTCAACGGAAGTTATTGAACTTGTTGCCGCTAAAATAAAGCAGTACAATATAAGAAATCTGGTGATTGACCCGGTTATGGTGGCCACATCGGGTGATAAACTTTTGCAGGACGATGCCATCAGCGCCCTGAAAACCATACTGCTCCCGTTAGCAAGGGTTATCACTCCAAACATTCCCGAAGCCTCTATCCTGTTTGGCAAGGCAATAACAAGTCAGTCTGATCTACCCCATGCGGCACGAAGCCTGTCTTACAACAAAAAGGTTTCGGTGATGCTGAAAGCAGGACACCTGAGCGATGAGGCACTGAAAGATGTCTTCTTTGATGCAGAAAACGATGAAGTAATCCCTCTGGAATCGCAGCGCGTTCAGACCCCAAACACACATGGCACGGGTTGCACGCTTTCATCGGCCATAGCATCCTTTCTTGCCCGGGGTGACGATCTTATGACTGCCATCCGGAATGGAAAAAATTACATTACAAAAGCCATTCAAGCCGGAGCTGATTATCAAATCGGACATGGTCACGGCCCGGTGCATCATTTTTATGATTGGTGGAAATAGTAATGCCCCTTTCACGAAGCTTCAAATCTTAGTTCTTCCTGCGTGGTAATTTTTTCGCAATAGTGGCATCTTAAGGCAACCTCTTTTTTGTTGACAACTTTAAAGTGAGTGGTAACGGCTTCGTTGTTTGTAATACATTTGGGGTTAAAACATTTCACAATGCCCACAATGGTATCGGGAATGGTTACGTCTCTTTTCTCAACCACCTCATAGTTTTTTATTACATTCAGCCGGGCATGAGGAGCCACCAGTGAAATTTTATTTATTTCGTTATCCTCAAAAAATACCTCCGAAACTTTTATTATGGCTTTTCGTCCCAGTTTTTTGCTGTCGAGGTTGGCTCCGAAAGTTACCTGGGTCGTAATTTTATCGAGTCCCAGGATGGTTATTACTTTAAACAGGTTATCCGAAGGAATGTGATCAATGACCGTCCCGTTTTCGATCGCACTCACTTTCAATTCTTTATTGTGCACCATGGTTATCTTCTATTTTTAAGGAACTCGCATGATTGATTATATACATGTTCTTTTGTGATAAACCTTGCCATGCTCGTTTCATTAATAAAAACTTTGCACCTTTGCGCCTTCGCGTCTTTGCGTTTAGGCATCATTTAACCCTCTATTTGTATCCCATCACAACAGCAATAAGCGCCATTCGTGTAAAGACGCCGTTTCTGGCCTGCTCGAAATAATAAGCTTTAGGACTGCTGTCAACATCGGTGTGGATTTCGTTAACCCGGGGAAGTGGATGCAGCACACGCAGATTATCTTTGGTGTTATTAAGCATGCTTTTCCTCAACACATACGCATTTTTTACTCTTTCATATTCCATGGGATCGGAAAAACGTTCTTTTTGAACACGCGTCATATATATGACATCGGCCTCATCAATAATTTCTGATAATTCACCATGCTCATAGTAAGTGATGCCATGTTCTTCCAGGAAAAGTTTGTATTCTCTTGGCATTCGGAGTTCCTCGGGAGAAACAAAATGGAACGTAGGATTAAAATTTGACATTGCCATTAGCAAAGAATGGACAGTGCGGCCATACTTCAAGTCTCCCACAAGAAAAATATCCAGATTTTCCAGTTTGCCTTGTGTTTTCCTGATCGAGTAAAGATCAAGCATGGTTTGTGTCGGATGCTGATTGGCACCGTCCCCGGCATTGATAACCGGCACGGATGATTGCTCAGAGGCATACCGTGCGCTGCCTTCGAGCGGATGTCGCATAACAATCAGATCGGCATAACGACTCACCATCTGGATGGTATCTTTCAGGCTCTCTCCTTTAGTGGTTGAAGAGGATGCTGAGTCAGAAAATCCGACCACTCTGCCACCCAAACGATTGATAGCGGTTTCGAAACTCAATCTTGTCCGGGTCGACGGTTCAAAAAAAAGACTACCAACCACCTTCCCTTCAAGTAAGGACTGATTGGTGTCCGACTCAAATTCTTCAGCAACATCCAATACATGAAGAATTTCCTCGCGACTGAAATCATTGATGGAGATAAGACTCCGGTTTTTCATCTGAAGCATGGGTTATTTTTATGTGTGGTTTAAAAAATATGGTAACATTTTTTAAATCAAGGCACAAAAAAAGACCCGGCCAATAAAAAGCCAGGTCTTAAAAATATTTTGAATAACGGAAAAACCTGCATGTTTGAAAAGTGATTCTTCGCTTTTCACCTGTATTATGTGGATTCCCTATTTCCTGATGTGCTAACATATCGGGACAAAATTACATTTTTTCCCCGATAATGTAAAGATTAATCTGCAATATATGGTGAGTGATGACCTGGCAAGTCAAAAGTATCATTCTGAGTCTTGCGAAGCATCTCATCAAATCACTGATGAACTGGTGAGTAAACTGTGTCATTCTGAGCGAAGCGAAGAATCTCACCAAGCATCCGATGAACCGGTGAATTAATGAGCAACCATCTCTCTCATTCAGTGATCGGTTTGATTAACTCTGCTGAAGTAATGAGAAATGATTGAATGATTGATTGAATGAATGAATGCCGTTTCCCATCCAACCTTTCCCACTTCGACCCTTTTACTTTTTCACCTTCTCACCGTCTAACCTTTCCACCCCACGCTTCATGCTCTCTGTCCTATGCTTTTCTCTCTCAAATTTCCTACTTTTGCAGAAAATCCAATGACCGATGCAAGGAAAACTTTATCTGGTACCGAATCATCTCGGTAATGAACAAACTAACTTTACCATACCTTCTGATGTGGCGATGCTGACCTGCAGGTTGCGCCATTTTATTGTGGAAAATTTACGAACGGCACGACGTTATCTCAGACTGCTTGACCCCAAAATGGACATTGACAATTCTACATTTTTTGTGCTTGATAAACATACAGGAACTAAAGAATATGCTTCATTTCTGAAACCAATTATGCAGGGACACGATACCGGCATCATCTCAGAAGCAGGATGTCCGGGCGTGGCAGATCCCGGGGCCGAAATCGTTAAAATGGCTCATCAAAAAGGTATTAAAATAGTACCATTGACCGGCCCCTCCTCCATCCTTTTAGCCCTTATGGCATCAGGGTTGAACGGACAAAATTTTGCCTTCAACGGGTACCTTCCCATCGAAAAAAATGAGCGTTCAAAAGCTTTGAAACAATTGGAAAGCCTCAGTATAAAAGAAAATCAGACGCAACTATTCATTGAAGCTCCCTATCGGAACAATGCCATGGCCAAAGACATACTAAATTATTGCCGTTCCGCCACTTTACTTTGCATCGCCTGTAACATCACACTGCCTGATGAATTTATAGAAACCCGGCCTGTTTCGGAATGGAAAGGTAAACTCCCCGATTTGCATAAGAAACCAACTATGTTTCTGTTACAGGGATAAGTTTTGTTTGGCCGTTTGAAAAATGGCAATCAAAAAACTGCCTTTTGTTCTTTATACATGCTTTTCAGGGCATTGCCATACCTCCGGTATTCTTCTTCGAAATCAGGTGTCAGCACATCTTTTCCCATTGCTGCTTCCAGATCAGGGAATGTCCACACCTTTCCACCGTCAAGTTCTTTAAAATTGGGGGTAATCACCTTATCATACCATAAAGCAAAAACGAAAACCAGTTCACGTTCAATTTCACTTCGCCAAAGATAACGTCCTAAAAAAATCGCGTTATCAGGTTTAATCCCAATCTCTTCCATTGCCTCTTTCCTAAGCGCTGTTGGTATGTCTTCTCCTTTTGATACGTGTCCGCCGACAGCAGTATCCCATTTTCCGGGTTGAACAGCTTTGTGCAAAGGTCGCTTTTGAAGCCATAAGCCATCAGGGGTAATAACCTGAAGATGAACCACCGGATGAAGCCAGTTGGTTTTCCCACTATGTACCACACTTCGTGGTGCATGTCCCTGCACTTTTCCCTCTTCATCAACGATGGGCAACCACTCTTCCCGACTCCACCTTTCTTTACGCTGCCTGTTTCCCAGCCATGAAACCACAAACATTAGAGCAACAACTACATAGAAACCGGGTCCGCTAATGGCAGCCCACCAGGCATGTGACAGCCAGAGAGCTGAAGCCAGTGTCATTAAAGTATGCGCAGCCATCAACCAGAAAAAGACTTTAAGCATTTGCTGCATCAGCCACGACTCAAAAGGACCGACAATGAATCCCTTGAAATATCGCTGACTCATCAGCATAACCAGGTTGTGATCTGAAAAAGCAGAATAACCAATTAGTAGTAATATAGCAGCTCCTATGAATACCGGCTTTAATTTAAACAGCAATGCATTGTCAAAAAGAAGAGCCAGCCCACCCAAAACAATAAGAAACCCGATGTCAGCAAGAACAAACTTATCGACCCGCTTTTCGCGAAACCAGAACCATAACAATTGTATAATACCCAGTGCCAGTGCTGAAGCTAAACCTGCAGTGGTTCCCCACATCAGTTCTACAATGACAAAAAGTATCAATGGCAGCATGCCCGGCAGTAATTTCCCTGCCAGGGCAAGTTTTCTTTTTGTGGAAGATTTTAAGATTCTCATAAGAAAGCAAAACCCGAAAAAGCACAATAACCTCTTAATCCAACAACTTGGCACATGTGGCTCGTATTCGGTTCTTTATATCTTTGTGTTAATGTGTTGTAATAAATTTATGAGTCCGCTCTAAAAAGCATCTTTGTTGCCAGATTCATTGTTGATTCAAATTTTTGAAACGAACATGAATTTTGGTGGGCTAAATTTTCAAAAAGGAATGAAACGAGCATGACAAGGTTTGTCACAAAAGAATATGTATAAAACCCAATCATGCGAGTTCCATCAGGCTAATAACTTAGACTAATTATATACTGATGAAACGAGCATGACAAATTTTGTCACAATCAGAATATGTATAAGTTCTTGCATGCGAGTTCCATCCGGCCGTAATAATTAAATTTTATACGGATGAAACGAGCATGGCAACGTTTGTCACAAAAGGACATGTATAAAACTCAATCATGCGAGTTCCATCAGGCCAATAACTTAGACTAATTATATACTGATGAATTCTCAATTAACAACAGGTAACTCCGGTACAAAAATTTAAAACGCCGTGATTTTGACAAAAATATGCTTTATATAGCACACTCATTTATTATAAAATACGATTCAGATATTCGGTCACATTTTTCTCAATCCGGCTGGCAACATCTTCTGCTTTGGCTTTTTGGAAGGTTTCTCCGGTAATTTTTTCATAAAGTTCGATGTAACGTTCCGATACTCTGGCAATATAATCATCGGTCATTTCAGGCACTTTCTGTCCTTCCTTACCCTGGAAACCATTTTCGATTAGCCACTGGCGAACAAACTCTTTGGACAGCTGACGCTGGGGTTCACCGTTTCTCAGACGGTTTTCGTAGCCATCGGCATAAAAATAACGCGATGAATCGGGGGTATGAATTTCATCGATCAGGTAAATTTTGCCGTCTTTTTTACCAAATTCATATTTTGTATCGACCAGGATAAGTCCTTTTTCAGCAGCCATTTCGGTGCCTCGCTTAAACAGGGCTTTAGTATACCTTTCCAACTGAATGTAGTCCTCTTCACTCACCAAACCCTGCCTCAATATTTCCTCCCGGGAAATATCTTCATCGTGACCCACAACAGCCTTGGTGGTAGGTGTGATAAGCGGTTCTTCAAACTTTTGGTTTTCCACCATCCCTTCGGGCAAAGGATTTCCGCACAACTCACGTTTTCCTGCTTTGTATTCCCGCCACGCATGCCCCGTCAGATAACCGCGTATAACCATCTCTACCTTGAAGGGCTCACAATAATATCCGACAGTTGCCATAGGATCGGGAGTGGCCACTTTCCAGTTGGGAACAATATCGGCAGTGGCATCCAGAAATTTCGAGGCAATCTGGTTCAGCACCTGCCCTTTAAAAGGTATTCCTCTGGGCAATACAACATCGAAGGCCGAGATGCGGTCGGAGACAATCATGACCAAAAACTCGTCATCAATGTTGTAAACATCGCGAACTTTCCCTTTGTAAACGTCTTTTTGACGTGGAAAACTGAAATTGGTTTCTACAATAGCGTTTTGCATAGATCAAAAATATATGGTTATTCTTTTTCGTAAGCTTCGACAATGTCCTGCACCAACCGGTGACGAACAATATCTTTGACTGTAAATTTGATGCGCTCAATACCATCAATGCCTTTCAGTATTCGCATTGCCTGCACCAGTCCTGAAGTCAATGGGTTGGGAAGATCAATCTGCGTGATGTCGCCGGTAACCACAAATTTGGCGCTTGTTCCCATTCTGGTGAGGAACATTTTCAACTGATTGGTGGTTGTATTCTGTGCCTCATCCAGGATTACAAAAGCATTGTTAAGTGTTCTTCCTCTCATGTATGCCAGGGGAGCTATCTGTATGGTACCGTTCTCCATATACTCCTTCAGCTTCACGGCCGGGATCATATCCTGAAGGGCATCATACAACGGCTGAAGATAAGGGTCTATCTTCTCTTTCATATCACCCGGCAGAAATCCCAGCTTTTCGCCGGCCTCGACTGCAGGGCGACTAAGTATAATACGACGCACCACTCTGTTTTTCAAAGCCCTGACAGCAAGCGCAATGGCAGTATATGTTTTTCCTGATCCCGCAGGGCCGACAGCAAACATCAGGTCGTTGTTTTCATAGGCCTCCACCAGTTTACGCTGATTCTCCGTACGTGCCTTTATTGGTTTTCCGTTTACACCAAACAGAATAATATCATCGGGATTCCCGGGCTGAGCAACTTTTTTACCGGATAAAATATTATTGATCGAATCCTCAGTTAATACATTATATCGCTCATAATGTTCAAGCAGTTGATTGATCTTTTCTTCAAAATCCGCCACTTCTTCGGCATCCCCCATCGCTTTTAACCAATTGCCTCTTGCGACAATCCTCAGTTTTGGGAATCGGGATTTAATCAGGTCGAGCTTAGCGTTTTTCACGCCCAAAAACTCAATCAGGTCAACCGATTCAAGATAAATTAGCTTTTCTATCATACACGTCTTATGGTACTCTTTTTACTATATGCAAATTAACAACAATTTGAGGAAATAGAACAGAAAAGCTGCTTTGAGATTTTTCTTTTGAGATGAAGATTTACAGATGATTTTTCATGCAAAAGCCGCATGAATATTGGTGTTCATGCGGCTTTTGCATTGTCTTCAGGTTTTAAAACTCTGACCAGTCGGGGTGGCGGGATTCGAACCCACGACCTCGTCGTCCCGAACGACGCGCGCTACCGGCCTGCGCTACACCCCGTGTTCCTCTGTTTCGGATTCGGGCACAAAAATATGGTTTTTTTTTACAAAAATGCCTTTACATTGTTAATATATTTTTGGAAATTTGTGCGAGATAAATCTTTAGCACTGTATGCTAAAAAGTTATACTCACAAACTAATCCAAAAGTTATTACTGAAGGAAAGCAACTATGCAGACCATTTCTTCTGTTTAGTTGTTTGTCTTTCCTTCTGTTTTGCTTGTGTTGTTACCATCGGTAATTTACTGATTGGCATCTCCAAAGAAGTCTCTTTTTTGAGTGGCGGGGTTGCTTTAATATTTCTTATTGTTCTTTTACTTTATAAACAGAATAACAAAAAGCTTCGGTTTTTGGGAAGAATACTCTTCTTTCTTTCTTCTATTGCCGCACTTAATGCACTCTGGGTTTCTAACGGAGGCTCAATGAGTCCTACCCCAGCCATTTTTGTAGTTTTCATGGCCCTTATTGTTTATCTTAATCCCAAACCCGGTGCTAACGTTATCTCTGTTTTGACCGGGATAAACATTGTTATATTACTTCTGATCGAATGGAAATATCCTCAACTGATACAACCATATTTCTCAGATAAACAAAGAATTTTGGATCATATAATTGTCATGGCTTTTCTTTTCACCACAGCCATTCCTGCTTTAGCCTATGTCAGGAAAGTTATCATAAATGAAAAGGAACAGGCAGAAAGGGATAATCAGAAAAAATCAGCCTACCTTGCCAATATGAGCCATGAAATACGTACACCAATGAATGCCATTGTGGGTTTTGCCGAACTTTTACAACATCCCGAAACAGAAAAGGAAGAACAACAGGAATATATTTATATTATACAGCAAAACAGCGAGCTGCTCCTTAATATGATCAACAACATTCTTGATCTTTCCAAACTGGAAGCAAACCTGATCACTATAAAACCGGCAAAATTTTGTCTGAACTCTCTTTTTACTCAGGTTTACAATGCTCATATCAACCAGGCCCGGAAGAAAGGTATTTACCTGGAAAAAGACCTGCCCGACGATTTAAGAACAGCGGTTATAGAAACCGACCGGACATTGCTGTTTGAAGTTTTTTCCAACCTTATTACCAACGCGCTGAAAGTAACTTCCGAAGGCGAGGTGAGATTCGGAGTTCGCAGGAAAAAAGACAAGCTCAGCTTTTTTGTCTTCGACACGGGACCCGGCATTCCGAAAGAACAACAAAAAAAGATTTTCGAGCGTTTCAGCCAGCTTAATAACAGTCATTCATCCCGAAACACGACCGACGGAGTTGGATTAGGCCTCTCTATTTGCAAAGCTATTGTAAAATTATTGGGCGGAGAATTAACGCTCTATTCGGATGAAAATAAAGGATCAACATTCCTGTTTTCCTTTTCGGTGACGATACTTAAATTTCACAGCAATCAGTGTTTCAGGGAGGAAAACTATGAGCTTTTGAGCGAAACAGAAACATCATTCCGTCAAAATTAATCTGACGCCACTCAGTTCTGATGGCATTTTATGGACACCCTATTTATAGGTTTTGTTCATCAACCATGCATCTGCCAAAACCATGGCAGCCATGGCCTCAACAATCGGTACGGCACGTGGCACAACGCATGGATCGTGACGTCCCCGTGCCTTCATAACCACCTCGTTACCACTTTTATCAACCGTTTTCTGGTCTTTCAGAATAGTAGCAACAGGCTTAAATGCTACTCTGAATACAATATCTTCACCGTTTGAAATGCCGCCCTGTATGCCTCCCGATCGGTTCGTTTCTGCCTTTATTTGTCCGTTTTCGTTAATAAATTCATCATTGTGCTGCGATCCGCGCATCGAAGCTGCCTGGAAGCCCATGCCATATTCAAATCCTTTTACTGCATTTATCGATAGCATCGCCTGTCCCAGTTTGGCATGAAGTTTATCAAAAACCGGGTCTCCGAGCCCGGCAGGAACATTTTTAATAATGCAACTTACAACTCCACCAACAGAATCTTTCTCTTTCCGGATATTATCGATGTATTCAATCATTTGCCGGGCAATCGTTTGATCGGGACAGCGGACCGGTGTTGATTCAATGGAAGATAGATCGGATGGTATTTCGGTTAGTTCTATCTCGCCAACCTGCGATACGAAAGCTGTAACCTCAAGTCCGGTTTCACGCAGCATCAGTTTGGCCACGGCTCCTGCAACCACTCTTGCTATGGTTTCTCTTGCCGAAGCTCTCCCGCCGCCGCGGTGATCGCGAATACCATATTTGGCATCATAAGTATAATCGGCGTGCGAAGGGCGATACAAATTTTTCAGGTTGTCGTAATCGCCCGATTTCTGATCTTTGTTCCAGATGGCAAACGCAAGAGGGGTTCCGGTTGTCCTGCCATCAAAAACGCCGGACAAGAATTCCACCTGGTCTTTTTCGTCACGTGGCGTGGTTATTTTCGATTGACCGGGTCGACGTCGATCCAACTCATGCTGAATAAAATTCATGTCGAGCACCAGTCCTGGCCTGACACCTTCGATGATACCGCCGATGCCTTTTCCATGAGATTCACCGAATGAAGTTAGCTTAAATAAGCTGCCGAAAGTATTTCCTGCCATCTTTATTATTTTTTAATGTCCAATAGACCGGTAAAAATAGCTGATCAGACAAACATGAGCAAAAAAAAAGGTGCTTCATCACCAGTGAAGCACCTTTTTATTCGTATAAAATTCATCTAAATTATTGGTCTGATGCAACTCGTCCCGGCTTATCGGGACTCATCTTATCATACTCTAATTGATGCCAGATTCTTCGCTTCGGTCAGAATGACAGGCTGCTTTATGTCATTCTGAGGAAGTAACGACGAAGAATCTGTTCGCTGTTTTTGGTTTTTTTGATGATTAGAGGTTAGATGGTGTTTATACATATTCTTTTGTGACAATCTTTGCCATGCTCGTTTCATTCGAATTATCTTGTTTTGTCAGCAACTGCAACCATCACCGCAATTGCCTGAACTGCATCCGCCTCCGACGGCTTCAACCAGTTCCTGCTCTGTGGCATCACGCACTTCAAGTACCTGACCGGAGAAATGGAGGTCATCTCCTGCAAGGGGATGATTAAAATCCATCTTCACGGCATCATCGGTAACTTCGAGTACTATTCCGTTCAGCCGGTTACCATTGGCATCCTGCATAGGAACCATATTACCTGTCTTAAGCAGCGATTCATCAATCTGCCCGTTGACTTCAAAAATATTCTTCGGTAGATCAACAATAGCATCGGTATTAACTTCACCATAAGCCTCATGAGATTTAAGCTCAAAATCGAAGTTGTCGCCTTCTTTGAGGCCTTCCAGCTTGTTTTCGAACATCTCAATCATTTTACCGGTTCCAAAAACGAATTGAAGTGGATTGCTTTCGCCGGTTTCCTCAATTAAATCACCTTCGGCACCATTGAGACGCAATTGATATGAAAGCGATACAAATTTGTTTCTTGCAATTTCCATTCTGACTAACTTTTTGTTTTGTTTTGTTTTGATTGAGTTGCAAAGTAACAGAGATTTTGACTCTAAATCAAATCCATGACTTAAAAAATTATAAACGGTTCCGGGAAATAGTCAACCACTTAGTTAACAACGGCACACCCTGCACCAAATGCCTGAAGTTATCGAATCAGAATTATTTTACTTCCGCTTCTTTTAATCGTCACTCAATCAACTGGTCGAAATCAATTTCTTCTGTGGCCGACTCGGATAACCGGGTATTTTCGCACCGAATGGTTCTTCCCGGAAATTTTTTGATTAACCCGTAATTGTGGGTTGCCATAACAACGGTTTTTCCATCACGGCAGATGGAATGAAGAAGTTCCAGCAAATCATCTGAAGTATCGGGATCAAGGTTTCCGGTAGGCTCATCGGCCAATATAAGGTCGGGTTGATTGAGCAAAGCTCTTGCAATTCCCACGCGTTGTTGTTCGCCTCCGGAAAGCTGATGAGGCATTTTGTAGCCTTTGTGCACCATATCTACTTTCGAGAGCACATCCCTGACCTGATGATCCATTTCTTTCTGATTCTTCCAGCCGGTGGCTTTCAACACGAAAAGCAGATTATCATAAACATTCCGGTCTGTCAACAACTGAAAATCCTGAAAAACAATCCCCATTCGACGTCTCAGATATGGCAATTCACGGTTCTTGAGGCTCTTCAGACGATAGCCTGCCACAAATCCATATCCGTCATTAAAAGGCAAATCACCATAAAAGGTTTTTAACAGGCTTGATTTACCGCTTCCTACACGGCCAATGAGGTAAACAAATTCACCGGGTTTTATATGAAGGTTTACATCCCGGAGAATAATGTGTTCTCTCTGACGAACCAGTCCGTCGTTTATCTCTATAATATTGCCGTGGCTGTTTACAACCGGAAGTGTTTCTTTTCCCATGGTAGCAAAATCTCCATTAATGAGAGAGGTAAAGATAAGACCTGTATATGACTTATCAAAAACCTTGAACCCAAATTCCTGCAAGCAAAAACCCAGGTTGAAATTATTTTAGTCTGGCCAGTCCTTCTTTAATTCTTTTCATGGCTTCCCTGAGTATTTCATCACTACTGGCATACGAAAAGCGAATGCACGTATCGCAGCCGAAAGCCGTTCCTGTAACTGTTGCTACATGGACTTCTTCGAGAAGATAAAAACAAAGGTCGCTCGAATTATTTATCGTCTTATTCTTATAGCTTTTCCCGAAAAATGAGCTGATATCGGGAAACAAATAAAACGCCCCCTCCGGGTTATTATTTTTCAGACCGGGAATTTCATTGGCCAGTTTGACAACAAGATCGCGACGGCGTCTGAAGGCTTCCACCATTTTACGGGTATCGTCCTGTGGTCCGTTTATGGCTGCCAAAGCTGCTTTTTGAGAAATGGTACTGGTGCCGGATGTATACTGTCCCTGCAAACGCGAACAGGCCGATGCAATCCATTCGGGAGCAGCAATATAGCCCAAACGCCAGCCGGTCATGGCATACCCTTTCGAAACGCCATTCACAATAACCACCCGCTCCTGCATTCCCGGAAAAGAAGCAAGCGTATGATGTTTATCTTCATAGTTTATGTATTCGTAAATTTCGTCGGATATGACAAAAACCCCGGGATGACGGGATAAAACTTCTGCCAGACCTTTTAATTCGTTATAGGAATATACACTTCCGGTCGGATTTGAGGGGCTGTTTATCAATAACACCTTGGTACGTGGAGTGATGGTCTCCTCCAATTGTTCAGGGGTGATTTTGAAATCACTGTCTATACCAGCACTCACGAAAACGGGCTTTCCCCCCGCCAATTGGACCATCGCCGGGTAACTCACCCAGTAAGGGGCCGGAACAATTACTTCATCCCCCTCATCTACAAGTGAGTAGATGGCATTGGCCAACGCCTGCTTCCCTCCCGTTGATACAACTATTTGTGAAGGGGTATATGTCAGGTCATTGTCTCTTTTGAATTTTCGTGCAATAGCCTCTCTTAACTCGGGAATTCCGGGAACAGGCGGATAATGTGTAAAATTGTCATCAATGGCCTGCTTTCCCGCTTCTTTTATGTGGAGCGGGGTGGGAAAATCCGGTTCCCCGACACTCAGATTAATAATGTCGACCCCCTGGCTTTGCAATTCGCGACTCCGTTGCGACATGGCAATGGTCTCTGATTCAGGCAAACGGGATAGTCGTTCAGATAAATAGGTTCTCATTCGTACAATATTTTATTTTCAGGTCAATATTCTTGAGGATGCTTGTATGCTACCTGGTGTTGAGCATCGTAACAGAAAATATTATGCATAAAGCCGGTTAAAAAAGAAAGCTCAAAAATAGGCTTTTTTTCAGTGGTGGCAAGTGCCTGGATTATGTTTTGGTAAAAGATTAGTGAGTCAGACATTCAAAAAAACTTCAGAAAAAGACCTTTGGAAAACAAAGGTTGATTAGTTTTGTCTAACCTGATCTATGGAACCTTTGAAACAAAATAAGAGATATGGAAACAACAGAAATCGTTTGGATTTTGGCTCCTTCAATTGTTATAGCTGCATTTACCCTGATTTTGGTCAGGTGGTTTCTTAACCAGGAATCACGTCGAAGAAAGCAGGAATTCCTGATGAGAAGCGGAGAAACCATTCTTAAGCAAAAGCTCCAGGCCTTTGAACGGTTCGCTTTGTTCCTGCAAAGAATTTCGCCCGAATCATTGGTCTTAAGAGAACAAAGAAAAGAGATGAACGCTTTTCAGCTTCAAAATCACCTTTTAAAAAGCATTCGCAATGAGTTTAATCACAACATGGCTATGCAAATCTACATTCCTTCCGACACATGGGAACTGATTCGTCAGGCCCGCGAAGAAGTTGCCAGACTTATTAACACCACTGCAACACAGGTGCCTCCAGGTGTTCCATCGTTTGAACTTGGAAGGCGTATTATTGAAGATGCCGGTGAATCCGCCAACCATGCTGTTCGAAAAGCGCTTAACAGTCTGCATAAAAATATAGAAGAAATAGGGTTGCGGTAGTTACCGGTTGCTGGTTAAAGAAAAAGGCCATCCCCAATAATGCAGGGACAGCCTCGGTCTTAAAGGAAAGGAAAAGAAGCTCTTTTTACTTTCTTTCACTTATCAGCTTATCAGCTAAATGCTTGCCCAGTATACGGCATTCATCGTATTTTTGTTTCTTTAAAGCATGCTTTTCTTCAACCGGCTGTCCAACTAACTCCCAGTTAAGTGATTCGCCGGATTCTTTGAGTTGTTTCGCGGCTGTTCCGGCCCACGTAAAAGACCCCAGGATGCCGAGATAGCGATTCTTTACCCCAATGTGCAAAAGTTCGTTGACCAGTGCTTCCATTTTGGGATGTAACTTGCCGTTGTAAGTCGGGCTTGCCAAAACAACACCTTTATATTTAAAAATATCGGAAATTATAAAAGAAGAATGTGTTTGGGAAACATCATATATCCTGATTTCTTTGATGCCTTCTTCAGCCAGAGCACGTGCTGTTACTTCAACCATCTCTTCTGTATTTCCATACATTGAAGCAAAAGCCAAAACAACACCTTCATCTGTATCAAAACGACTCCAGCGATCATACCATTCAGTCACCTCGTTTATATGACTGCGGATAACGGGGCCATGTGCAGATGCTATTATGTTGACAGAAAGTTCTTTAATTTTTCCGAGGACTTTCTGAACCGGATTTCCGTATTTACCCACAATATTGGAATAATAACGGCGCATTTCATCTGAGAAATATGAAAAATCCATCTCATCATCGAATATACCACCATCCAATGTGCCGAAACTTCCAAAGGCATCCGCCGAAAACAGTATTTTCCGGGAAGCCTCATAAGTCATCATGGTTTCGGGCCAGTGCACCATAGGCGCCATATAGAACTGGAGCTTGTGTTTTCCAAGGTCCAATTCATCACCTTCCTTTACTTCGATGGTATTGTCGTTAATACTGAAAAAACCTTCAACCATTGGCAGCGTCTTCTTGTTTCCAACGATCCTGATCTGCGGATACAGTTCGCGAATAATACTAACAGCCCCGGCATGATCGGGTTCCATGTGATTAATTATCAAGTAATCAATGGCCTTATCCCCGATTATGGCGTGTATTTTTTTTAGAAATTTCTCTACCTGTCCTATTTCTACTGTATCGATAAGGGCCACCTTTTCGTCGTTGATCAGGTATGAGTTGTAGGCAACACCACGTGGCAAAGGCCATATATTCTCGAAAAGTCCGGTGCGGCGATCGTTAACGCCTACATAATAAATATCATCGGATAAATGAACGGGTTGATACATGTTATTTTTTATTTTATTGTTATTGTTTTCTGATTAACAGCCATACATCGCTATATTTCGGGTAGTTTCGACGTATCGAGGCAATATTACGGCGAGCCGGTTCTTCATTATTATATGCAGCCACCGACACCCGAAACAAGCCGTTTTCATTTTCAAGAATTGCCGGGACAAAACCCTCCTCAATGAGCCTGTTTTTGTAGTTTCTGGCATTATCGAGATACCGGAAAGAACCAATAATGACATAGTAGCGATGAATATTTTCAGTTGTTTCCGTCACATCGACCGACCTCACCTTTTCCTCCCTGACAACTATCTCAGGCTCTTTCGTTTTTTCTTCCGTCTTTTCTGCTGCCGGCATTTGGTCTTCACGAACCTCAATGCCCTCATTTTTCACGCCATCGGCATAGGGCGACTCATTCATCCTGGTTGATCCCTTCCGCAAAGAACCACATGAGGCCACCAGCATCATGGTTAGTAATGATATGAGTATTTTTTTCATCCGTATAAAATTAGTCTAAGTCATTGGCCTGATGGAACTCGCATGCAAGAACTTATACATATTCTTATTGTGACAATCTTTGCCATGCTCGTTTCATCCGTATAAAATTAGGTTTCAGGAAACGGCACCAAAATTGCAAAAAAAATCAGTGGAATCAAATAAAAAAGATGGTGTTGTCATTGACAAGAAAAACCTATTTTTGTCGTCTGACAGATAAAACCCGAATTTTTCGATAACGCGGATCAGAGGCCCTGTTTTTGTCCCACTATTGCTCTGGACTAAACACCCTCTGAACTGTGAGTAATATTAAAAATCAGCTTAAAAATATTCATGCCAATAAAACGAACGTATACACGAAACATAAACACCGGACGCAATCTTTTGCGTTTTTTTATTGTTGCTGCATTTATTGTGGGGGTGGGATTATATTTTCTGTTACATTTTCGAAATAAAATATTCTCACCAAATGTAGAGATAGCGAACAGCGAAACTCAAAGTCTTTATATACCCACAGGTGCAACCTATACAGAAGTTACAGGTCTGCTTGAAATTTCGGGTGCAATAAAGAATCTGGATAACTTCAAATGGCTGGCTGAAAAAAAGGGGTATCCGGGCAATGTGAAACCAGGCCATTACCTGCTAAAGAACGGAATGAACAACAATGAGCTGGTAAATATGCTGAGAGGCGGACTCCAAACACCTGTTCACCTTACCTTCAGCGACGTACGTACAAAACAACATTTAGCCGGAAAAGTTTCAGATACGATAGAAGCCGACTCCTCTGCCATTCTTGATCTGCTTAATGACAATAATGTGTTAGCAGATTTTGGCTTCGATACTGCAACTGTTTACGCCATGATTATTCCAAATACTTATGAAATGTGGTGGAATACAGATGCGTATGAATTTCTGGAACGGATGCACCGGGAATATGAAATTTTCTGGGACGAAAAAAGAAAAGAAAAAGCACGCGAAGCAGGCCTGACTCCTGTTGAAGTAGCCACGTTGGCAAGTATTGTAGATGAAGAAACAGTCAGAGAAGATGAAAAACCTGCTGTAGCCGGACTTTACATTAATCGACTGAAACGAAACATGCGATTACAGGCCGACCCGACCATCAAGTTTGTTTTAGGTGATTTTTCAATTAACAGGATACTTTCCCGCGACCTGAAGATTGATTCGCCGTATAATACTTATATTTATTCAGGATTACCGCCAGGCCCCATACGGTTTCCATCTGTTTCGGGAATTCAGGCGGTATTGAACTACGAAAAGCACGATTACCTGTACATGTGTGCCAGAGACGATTTTTCGGGATATCATAATTTCGCCAAAACGCTGCGGCAGCATAATATCAATGCCGAAAAGTACCGTCGGGCTTTGCGTGAGCGTCGTATTTGGCGGTAATAAAAAAAAAACGTCAAATGATATTCACTTCCGGTTCCAGCATTATCCCGAATTTTTGTCGGATATCGGACTGAATTTCATACGCCAGTCGGGCAATTTCTTTTCCGCTGGCTCCCCCCTTGTTTATCAGCACAAGCGCTTGTTTTTCGTGCACGGCGGCTTTTCCTGAGCTTCTCCCCTTCCATCCGGCTTTTTCAATCAGCCATCCCGCGGCAATTTTAACTTTGTTATTTTCCAAAGGATAGCCCACAATTCCGGGATGGGCATGTTTCAGCCTTTCAAAATCGGCTCTGTCTACCACCGGATTTTTGAAAAAACTACCACCATTCCCAAAGACAGCCGGATCGGGTAGTTTTTCTTTCCGGATATCAATAATGGCATTTCTGATGTTTCTCAGATTTATAGTTCCCCGTTTTTTAACAGCCTCTTGTACCTGTCCGTAACTCAAATTAAACCGTGGTACCCTCGACAATCGCAATACGACAGAAGTAATAACTGCTTTGTTCTTCAACGGTCCTTTAAAAATGCTGTACCGGTAATCGTAATCACAATCCCGGCAGTCCAGACTGAATGCTTCACCGCTATCCAAATAATACCCGTGTGCCTCCGCCAGTACATCGGAAAGTTCGACGCCATAAGCACCAATATTCTGAACCGCGGCAGCGCCGGCATGTCCCGGAATAAAAGAGAGGTTTTCGATGCCTCCCAAACCTTTTTCCACGCACCATTCAACACAACGATCCCACGCTTCTCCTGCCGCCATGCGCACCAAAACTGAATCCCCCTCTTCCCGGGTGATTTCTATTCCTTTAAAAGCAGGATATAATACCGTACCATCAAAATTTCCGGTAAACAACAGATTACTGCCGCCTCCCAATACCAGCTTCTCAGGATGATTAGGGCTTTCGTCGCGAATCCATTTTTTTAATTCATCTTCGGTATCAAATCTGAAAAACCGGGCTGCCTGAGCTGCTACCCCGAACGTTGTATATTCCTCAAGAGAATAATCGGTATAATAATCCATTAAATTATTGTCAATTAAAACAATCCTGGTTCAACTGTCGTACGGATGTCCGTAATAGCCTGTGTTGTAATAGCCGTATCTTTTGTCAGACGGATTAACATCGTTCAATACCAGTCCCAGATGATTGATCTCTTCATTCTTCAGGTCTTCAATAGTTGATGCAAAATGCTCTTTATGCGTCAACCCTGCTCTGACGATGAATAAACGGCAATCGGCATATTGCATCAAAATGCGGGCATCGGCAACCAATCCAACAGGTGGTGTATCCACAACAATCACGTCGAAACGGCTTCTGAAATGTTCAAACAATTTTTTAGTCTTTTCACCGGTTATCAACTCCGAAGGATTTGGGGGGGTAACCCCCGAAGGCACCAGCCAGAGATTTTTCAACTCCGAAGGATACACTATTTCATCCAAATTGCTCTGCCCTATCAGAAAGTTTGATATTCCTGCCTTCTGTTGTTTGTCAAATATCTCAGAAAGGCGGGGTTTTCGCATATCGAACCCCAGTAAAGCGACCTTTTTACCGGATATTGCAAAAACAGAGGCCAGGTTTAAAGCACAAAAAGTTTTTCCTTCACCGGTATTTGTAGAAGTAACAAGTATTACAAGGCTGTCGTTGTCGGGCGACATAAATTTAATTTTTGTTCTGAGCGACCGGAAAGACTCTGCCAGCAACGAATTGGGCATTTGTGTAATGATATTTTCGTGGGTCGTATTATTTCTGACAATGGTTCCCATTAAGGGTATTTCGCCGGCAATTGCCTCCATTTCCTCCCGGTCGCGTATTCTGTTATTGAGTACTTCCCGCAGACCGATTATAGCAGCAGGGATAATCAGTGCCAAAAGAAATGCCTTTCCGTAATTACCCTTTTTATCCGGAGCAACAATGCCTGTGATGGTAGCCTGATCAAGAACTTCATTGTCAGGTGTATTGGATGCTTTGGCGATCTGGGTTTCGGAATTTTTCTGAAGAAGAAATGTATAAATAGCATCGTTCAGTTTAAAAGCTCTTTCCAACTCCAGGTATTTCTTTTCCAGCTCCGGAAGGTGATCCATTCTGACCGACAAGTCGCTGATTTGCTCACGAATTTCGTTTTGTCGTATCACAATGGTCTCCATCAGTTTGTCAATTGCCTGCAGGAGGGTTTCACTAATCACCCCCAGTTCATCGTTAAGTTGTGAATAGTAAGGATTATCTGTTCCGGCAGAATTTTTCAAAGCCTTCATCTCCGACCAGATTTCCATGTATTTTCCGACCAGTTGGTTTACAAGGCCTGCTTCGTCTTCTGCAAAAGCGGTGAGAAGATAATCCTCTTCCATCCTGCCATTCAACAGCCTGTCTTTTAATTGTGACAGATAATCGTACCTTAGTTTCAGCAACCGTATCTCTTTTTCCTTTTCGAGAAAATCATCCGCCAGACGATTTGCAAATTCCGACGGCACCATAAAACGGTTTTGTTTACGGAAATCCATCAACTGTTCCTGTGTCTGATTCAGGGTGTCTTCAACATTTTTCAATTGTTTCTGAATAAATTCGAGCGAACGGGTAGCCATATCGTTCTTCCGTTTTAGATTGGTTTCGACAATCACTTCCGATAAAACATTCAGAAAACGGATTATTTTATGATGATTATGACCCGTCACGGTAATAAAAACAATAGATGAACCCTCGCGATAATTATTCACTGCCACTCGTGAACGATACTGCGCAGTGAGTTGCTGATGCGATTTAAACTCAACAAAATACTCTTTGACAGATGGTTGAAAGTTTGGATTGTCATTAATAATCCGGAACGAGAAGTTAGGATGTTCAACGAGTTCCCCCGCTTTCACCTCTTGTTCGAAAGAGAAGGGTACCGCTCTGGAAACATCTTCCGAAAGGTCAAATCTGTGAAGTATACCTTCTTCTGAAGCAGAGGTAACCTTGTAGTTTCCTCCCGGCAGGATGTTTATATAAACAGGAACACTTAATATCTGTGGATGGCTCTCTTCTATTTCGATCTTAAATGGAGCAGAATGATATAATTCTGTGTCTTTAAAGCGTCCGTCGGCAAAATAGGAAACCCTGAAATCAAGCCGGTCGATCACCTCTCTGATGGTTTTTTGAGAACGGATGATGAAAGACTGATTTTCGATGTTTCGCACCTCGGCCGAAAGTCCAAATCCTTCCATCAGGTTTATCTCGTCGAGCATTTTTTCCGAGTCACTTTTGAAAAGCATGGTTACCGAACCTTTGTAAACAGGAGAAGTATATCGATGATAGAGATAGACGGCCCCCAGGAAAAGAGGAATACTAATGGCAAATAATACCCAGTGTCGCCAGGCCAACCGGGCAATTTTCTTAATATCGGAAAAGCCGTCGGTTTTACCGGAAGGAATATAATTCCTTGTGGGAGAAGCTCCTGTTGAGCGCATGACCATGCTTTAATTATTTAATTTGGATTGCTAAAATAGCCAACAAAATGAAATTAAAAAAACGAAGAAGTACCGGGTTCATGTATTAACACCATCTGACCTCTAATCATTAAAGAAAGAAACCAAAAACAGGGTACAGATTCTTCGTCGTTACCTGCTACCAATGACAGATTTTTGTAATAAAATAAAAAACAAGCCGTTAATAATTATCTCTTTCGGTAAATTAACATTTCTGTCATAGATGCATTGTGCCCCAAAATTTTTTGGGGGAGTCACTCAGAATGACATTAGACAGTCTGTCATTCTGAGCAGAGCGAAGAATCTAATCTCTAATCTCTAATCATCTAATATCAAATAAAGTATGATAAGATGAGGAGTTCCGATATGTCGAGACAAGTTGCATTCGACCAATAACTTAGATTAATTTTATACTGGTGATATTGGCAAAAAAAGAGACTTTTAGAAAGGGACTCATGAGTCTGGTCTAAAAAGTATCTTTGTTGCCAAACTCGTTGTTGTTTTAATTTTTTGAGTGCAGAATAAAAAGCCTTCAAACTGCTGATTTTTACCATTTTTACCCCTGACCCCTAAAGGGAACTGCTAAAAATCAGCAGTTTGAAAAAGTCCCCTTTAGGGGATTTAGGGGTCAAAAGGCTTTTTATACTGCACTCACTCATTATATCAGTTACGTCGAACGAACTGCGTCAATTTCGAGGCATTCTTTAAAAACAGAGTACGTATTCCACCCACGTTATTTTCCCGCAAAGCCCTGAGATCTTCACTCGATTTTGCTATGACATTTCTCAAAGCACCGTTACTAAGACCTCCCAATCTCATACGAACCATTACTTCAGGCAAATATTCAACTCTTACCGATGGTACGGAGAGCGCCCTCAGAAGCCATTCATAATCGGCCGAAATCCGGTATTCAACATTGTATAATCCTACCTTTCTGAGTAGTTCACGACTAAAGTAAACAGTGGGATGGGGTGGCATCCAGCCACGTTGCAGTCGTTGCTGCCGGAATGAACCGCTTCGCCAGTAGCGTACCACTTTTTGTGGATCGGTTGCACTCACATATTCCAAATCTCCGTAAAGCAAATGAAATTCAGATTCATCAAATCTTTCACTTACCTGATTCAATACACCCGTGGTAGCCAGCACATCATCGGCATGAATAAACCCGATAATCTCTCCTTCGGCCATTTTGATACCTTTATTCATGGCATCGTAAATGCCTCTGTCAGGTTCACTTATCCACTTGTCAATAATGTCGGAGCTGTTTTCCAGGATATCCGCTGTAGTATCGTCAGACCCGCCGTCAACGACTATATACTCAAAATCGGCATTTTTTTGAAGACGAACCGAGTCAATGGTGGCTTTTAGCGTCCTGGCCGACTGGTAGGTTACTGTTATCAGCGATATTTTTTTGCTCATCGGATACAAGTGTTAAAATATACCGGTTTCCCAACTAATCGCGGCTGCATCACAAATTGCGTATTTTTTTTTGCTTTCCTCCTGATAAAAATGGCCGGAATGTAGAACACAACAAATCCCAATACGAGATTCAGTGCCATAAGTTTCAACATTCCAAAGTCTTTCAGTAAAAAGGAAATGGCAATAAAAAGGATATTAACCAATCCAAGAATAAGCGCTACCTGAATGTGTGAGAACCCTAATGTCAGCAACCGGTGATGGATATGATTCTTATCGGCTACAAAAGGTGAGTTTCCGCGCGATAACCTGAGAAAAAAAACACGAATGGTGTCGATGACGGGAACAATCAGAATGCCCACGGCAACAGCAGGTGCCGATGTCATGGGTATATTTAAATTATCCCTTACAGCACTGGCATTGGCTTCCATAAAACGAATGGCCAGGACGGCAAGAATAAAACCAATGACCATTGAGCCTGAATCCCCCATAAATATTTTCTGCGTTTTTGAAAAGACATTGTAATACAGAAAAGCCAGCAGCGAACCAATTACAATAACCCCGATAATGGTTGCATGCATATCATTATTCAGAAAAAACCATACGGAAAAACTTAACGTGGAAATAACTCCGCTGATGCCTGCCAGACCATCAACCCCGTCAATAAGATTAAACCCGTTTACAATAAAAATAATGAGTAAAATAGACACTCCCAAACTGGTAAAATAATCGGGCTGAAGGCCGAAGAATCCGTGAAAATCTGTAATTCGTATATCGCCAAACCCAACGACAATGAACGCGGCAAGAATTTGTCCCAAAAGCTTCATCATGGGAGCTGTTACAAGAATATCATCTTTAATACCTATTGAAAAAATTACCAGCAAAGAAGGAATGAGAAAAGGAACAGAATCGAAATCGAACCAGTTGAGAAAAAACGTGTAGGTAAACAAAAATCCAATAAATATCCCTAAACCACCAAGGTTGGGAACTTTCTTTTTATGGATATGGCGCTTACCAGGCTCGTCAAACAGATTCTTGTAATAAGCCACTCTGAGTATTGTCGGTACAGACAAAAACACAAGTAAAAACGACATCAGAGCAGCACATGTTATTGTTAAAATTGTCGTATAATCGGTCATAGAATTGTTATGAACCAGAAAGTTTATTCGCTGCAAATTTATGAAACCCTTTTGAAAAACTTAAATTTATGAATGTTTAAATTTTTAAAAGAAAACCATAAATTTGGCCGTGAAAATGAAGGTCATTATCCAAAATCAGTAAATAACCAACGTTAATACCTTTGTTTTTAGTATTTTGTTTTTATATTTCCCGTCAGAAAGCAGGAACAGATCCTTAGATTTTCAGATGTCATGCAGAAATATTTTAGTTTTCCTTTAAAACCAAACCATCCTCTTATGCGATTTGTATTGTATTTGGTGTTGCTTGTATTGCTGACTACCGGCTGTATTCCACAAAAAGAAACAGTCTATCTTCAGGATCAGGATGACAGGAAGGATTATGAGAATCCTTACAACGAACTTACAACGATTACCGAGCGTTATGTTCTACGACCAAATGATCTGCTATATATCCAGGTTAATACAAGCAATCCAAAGCTATCGGAATTTTTTAATCCTACCCGTTCTTCAGGTGGAAATAATCAACTCAATCAGTCGTTATACACGTATCTGATCGACGACAGTATGCAAATTGATTTTCCCTTCGTCGGAAAAGTTGACCTCGGAGGATGCACGCTGCAGCAAGCCCGTGAAAGAATGGAAAAAGTTCTTGAACCCATGGTCAGTGATGCACACGTAAAAATACGACTGGCCAATGATGCGTTTGTTATACTTGGCGAAGTGGGTAAGCCCGGACGTATTGAAATGGGCAAAGAACAGATCACCATTTATGAGGCAATTGCTTTGGCCGGCGATATAAAAACTTTCGGTAAAAGAAAGCAGGTTAAAATTATCCGGCCTGAAGGTGAAGGATACAAAACTTTTTTCGTTGACATTACCGATAAAAATATTGTAGGATCGGATGAATATTACATTTATCCTAATGACCTTATTTACGTGAGACCTATGAAGGCCAAAAGTTTTGGTATTGGCGAGTCATTCTCATTCGGTATGATCAGTTCAGTACTTGCCATTTATCTTTCCATCACAGCAATAACTCAATAACTTAAAGGAAACAAGGAAAAGCGGCAATTTAATGAACAAGACAACGATTCGCACAAACAATTTCCACCACGGACACGATTCAGAAGGTTCACCTCAGTTCATGCTCGACTACAGAAAGCTATTGTATGATCTGCTGCAGTTTTGGTGGCTCTTCGCCGTTGCCATTCTTCTGTCTTTCGGGGTGGTTTTTGTCATTCACCGCTATTCCACCCCCACCTATAAAGCTTCTATGTCTATTCTGATGGAAGAAAGAGGGGCTGACAGGGCAAAAGAAGACATGATGGAAGGATTTGGCCTTACGCCCGGCCAAAGAAATCTTGATAATCAGATTGCTGTGCTGACATCCCGCGATATCATCAGGAAAACCATCGACCAGTTAGATTTTCATATCAGCTATTTTGCTGCCGGAAGGCTTAAGGATACTGAAATATATCCCAATCCGGGATTTGTTGTTCACTACGATCCGGCAGCTTCTCAAATCATCAACGTGCCATTGTATATAACCGTTCTTGACGAAAACAGGTTTGAACTTTCGGTTAAAGCCGATAATTACGCTACATTGATCTATAAAACTGAAAGTACTTCGGGACACAACGGTAGAATTGATTTTAGTGAAGTATATAATTTTGGTGAATGGATTCATACTCCCTGGCTTACAGCGCGTATAGAAAATAAAAGTATGGGAAGTTCCGGGGAAAAATCATATTATTTTGTTTTTAATCATCCCGAAAGTCTTGTTTCCAATTATTACCGTATTCTTCAGGCTCAGAAGGCCGGCGAAAACAGTACCATTGTTAATTTGTCCGTGACCGGTCCGAACCATCAAAAAAATATTGCATTTCTCAAAAAACTTTCCGAAACCTTTATCAATGCAAACCTGGAAAAGAAAAATGAAATTGCAACCAATACCATAAGATTCATTGAAGAACAGCTTTTAATAATCTCCGATTCCCTTGCCAGGAAAGGAAGTCAGCTCAGTACATTCCGTACCGAACATCAGATTCAGGATATCAGTTCCGAAGCAGAACATCTTTTTACACAAATTCAGGAACTTAATACACGAATATCAGAGAAAAATCTGACACTGAACTATTACAACTATCTGGGAGATTATTTTTCAACAGACAGTATTCTTGAAAAACGGCTGGCTCCTGCAGTTTTCGAAATAGATAACCCGATCATCGCCGGACAGATATCAAAAATAATCGATTTAAACAACGAACGACTTACACTGGACGGACAATCAAACCCTTACAAAAAGGAACTGGATAAACAAATCATTGTAGCCAGGAACACGTTAATTGAAGCCATCATCAACCAAAAAAACATTATTAAGGAATCCATTCAGCGACTTCGGAATGAAAAAATGGTGGTGACCAGGCAGCTTTATCAGCTTCCCGAAAAAGAAAGAAAACTTTTGGGCATTGAACGGCAGTTTGACCTCAACAGTGAGGTTTATACATTTTTGCTCAGGAAAAGATCTGAAGCTCAGATTCAGAAAGCATCCAACACTTCCGACCATTCGGTTCTGGAAACTCCCCGGTTTGCAGGTATTGTATCCCCCCGGAAATCGGCCAATCGCCAAAAAGCTCTTTTTGCAGGCATACTTGTTCCGCTGGCTTTTTTGATACTCCGGCAATTATTGAATAACAAAATTTCAACCTCGGAAGAACTCGAGCGACTTTCCAATAAACCCGTTATCGGACATATCATGCACAGCTACAAAGGCATCGCGAATATTATAGTCGATCATCCACGCTCTGTTATTACCGAAACTTTCAGGAGAGTAAGGACCAGACTCGAATATCTGACGGCCGAAACCAAAACTCCTGTTATCGCGGTTTCCAGCTCCATGCCGGGCGAAGGAAAAACTTTTTGTGCACTTAATCTGGCCGGAGTTTTTGCTTATTCCGGGAAAAAGACCATCCTGCTTGGATTCGACATGAGAAAACCCGGGCTGAATAAAATTTTTGAGTTGGACGACAGTAACGGACTTTCTCAATATTATATTGGCAAGGCCACTCTTGATGAAATCATCTACAGCGGAAATCAGGAAAACCTGGAAATAATACCTTCCGGAGCCGTTCCTCCAAATCCCTCCGAACTGATCTCCTCCGCTAAAACCGATCGGCTTTTCGATGAGCTTAAAAAGCGTTTTGATGTTATTATTTTGGATACGCCTCCATTGGGTGTTGTGGCCGATCCCATTTTGCTGGCCAGAAAATCCGATACCTTGATTTTCCTTGCCCGTCAAAATTTTACCATCAGGGAAGCTTTTACTCAAACGCTTAATCATATCGAGGAAGAAGGTATTAATAATGTAGGTGTCCTTTTCAACGACCTGATGGTAAAACGGGGAAAACGCGGACTGAAATACGGCTATGGATATGGGTACCATTACGGATACGGATACGGCTACGGGTACGGATATGGTCAGGGTTATTATGAAGAAAGCTGATATCCCTGATTATCAGATTTTAAATGATCAATGAGTGCAGTATAAAAGGCATATTTTTGTCAAAATCAAGGCGTTTTAAATTTTTGTAGCGGAGTTAACTTGTTGTTAATGAGGATGCAAAAATTTAAAACAACAACGAGTTTGGCAACAAAGATGCTTTTTAGATTGGGCTCATCAATATTTGTTGTAATCTTTGCACCACTAAAAGGATATGAATCTGCGATACCAAATCTTTATAGTTTTTACTCTGCTTTGCTCCTGTGCAAATGGTCAAATATATAATCACTTGCAACACAACGGATTAAACCCGGTTGAACGTATCACCAACGTGCCCGGACAGAATATTCACAGTGCCCTGGCTCCTCTCCGACTGGACGAAATAGAAGAATACTACAATGTGGATTCTTTAATTCAAAGGGGAATACCACGATCAAAGGATCATCGGAATATATTCGGCCGTTTCCTCCACGACAATCTTTTTGAATGGAATAAAGACGGTGTATCCGTCCGTATTAACCCGCTGTTTAATTTCGAGGCGGGCCATGATGGTCAGACCGGCGATTCCTGGTTTGTCAACACCCGTGGAGCAATGATTGAAGGTTCCCTGGGCAAAAACGTTGGTTTTTATGTTGATTTGTATGAAAACCAGGCCACTTTCCCCGGCTATATCGATGCTTTTATTGCCAAAAAGGGGATTGTCCCGGGCCAGGGACGACGAAAAGATTTTGGTGATAACGGGCACGATTTTTCTCAATCGACGGGTTACATTTCATACAATGCCGGCCGTTGGTTTAACTTTCAGGCAGGATTCGGAAAAAATTTTATTGGCGAAGGACATCGCTCGCTCTTTTTGTCCGATAATGCCTACAGCTATCCGTACCTGAAAATGACCGCTACTTTCCTGAATGCCAAATATATGATGATGGTGAGCGAGCTGAAGCATTACGAAAGGGATATAACGCTTGGCGATACGCGATATGAAAGTAAGTACGGAGCCTTTCATTATCTCAGCTGGAACCTGGGAGACCGGTTTAACCTCGGCTTGTTCGAAAGTGTAATCTGGGCAGCTGAAGATACGGTCGGATACCGGGGACTCGACGTGAATTACCTCACGCCACTTGTAATATTCCGGCCTGTTGAATACAATCTGGGTTCGCCGGATAATGTCACGATGGGAATCAGTATGAAATACATTCCCTGGCAAGATGCCGCCCTCTATGGTCAGTTTGTGCTCGGAGAATTTAAATTTGATGAGGTATTTTCATCCAATAAATGGTGGGCCAATAAACAGGGATTTCTTGCCGGCCTGCAAATTTTTAATTTGTTTGGCATTAATAATCTCGACCTTCTGACCGAATATAGTCAGGTACGCCCTTACACCTATTCGCATTATCAGCCCATTACCAATTACGGCCATTTTTACCAGGAACTGGCTCATCCCCTGGGCGCTAACTTTCGTGAAAGCATCTCTTTTTTAAGATACCGCATCAAACGGTGGCATTTTGAAACAAAGCTCCAGTTCGCCACCAAAGGCCTTGATCCCTCAATGGATATAAGCTATGGAGGAGATATTCATAAGCCCAATACCACCCGACCCGGTGATTATGGTCACACCATCGGTCAGGGCCTTAAATCCAATCTTACCCAGGCTGAAATGAATGTCATTTTTCTCATCAACCCTCAGAATAATATGAACCTGACCATTGGTGCCAGATACCGGAAAATGAGCAACGACGAGGAAACCATAAAGGGAAATTATATTTATGCAGCTTTCAGGACTTCACTTCGTAACATCTATTATGACTTTTTTCAATGAGTAATTGCACGGGGTTTCACCTTCTCAGCCGGATTCCCCCGATATATCCAACAGGATTCGAGCCGCCCGGATGCAACGCTCTGAACGGCCAACACAGAATGCGAGCCACATGTAGTATTTCCCGGAACTACAGAGTTTGCACCAATCCAGACACCATCCTCAAGAATAATTTCACCTATCATCAAATCGAATGTTTTACTGGTAAAATCATGATTACCACATAAAAGCATTGCTCCTTGCGACAGACAGCAATGGGAACCGATGATAACTTTAGATAAATTATCAATCCATACACCCTCGCCAATCCATGAATAATCCCCCACTTTCAAATGCCAGGGATATTTAATATTGACACGGGGTTTTATGACAACCCCCTGCCCTATTTCTGCACCAAATAACCTGAGCAGCCAAACCTTGAGTGAGGAAACCGGGAAAAAGGGACTTATAAAAAATACCGCATTTATCAGGTACCAGATTCCACGCCCTATTGCTCCTCGTCCCGGGTTATACCAACTGTTGTCATATTTCGATAAATCTACTTGCATCAGTGCCGGTCAATATTTTTGCGTGAATATAATAAATACCTGAAAAATAAACCGAAAATCTAAGGGTCTATTGCAAGTGTATTTTTCTAAGTAACTTTGCAGAAAAATTAGTCAATGATTCTCGAAGATACCATTTGTGCCATATCTACCCCTCCCGGAACCGGTGCTATTGCCGTGATCAGAATTGCCGGTCCGGAGGCAATTAGTATATCAGAAAAACTTTTCAGGCCCGCATCCAGACACAAAAAGTTAAGTGAGCAACGTGCCCAAACAATTCATTATGGCTCCATTTCAGACGGCCAAAAAGAAATTGATGAAGTTGTGTTGTCACTTTTCCGTGCACCCCATTCCTTTACCGGAGACGACATTGTCGAAATCTCCTGTCACGGTGCCATCTACATTCAACAAAAAATATTAAACCTTCTTATTGATAATGGCGCTCGCATGGCCAAACCTGGAGAATTTACCCAGCGCGCATTCCTCAACGGAAAAATGGATCTGAGTCAGGCCGAAGCCGTAGCCGACCTTATTGCAGCTCGCAGCGAATCGGCCCGGCGGGTGGCTCTGAAGCAAATGAAAGGAGGCTTTTCAAACCAATTGATCAATCTGCGGGCTAAACTTCTTGAATTTACTTCACTTATCGAACTCGAACTCGACTTTAGTGAAGAAGATGTGGAATTTGCCGACCGTTCTCAGTTAATCAACCTTGTCAACGAAATTGACAGGGTACTCAAAAAACTCATCGACTCTTTTTCGCTGGGCAATGCCATAAAAAACGGTATTCCTGTTGCCATAGTAGGTCATACCAACGCCGGAAAATCTACCCTCCTCAATGCCCTCCTGCAGGAAGAAAGAGCCATTGTTTCCGATGTTCACGGCACCACCCGCGATGTTATTGAGGATGTAATGAACATCGAAGGTATTACTTTCCGATTTATCGATACTGCCGGCATTCGCGAAACCATCGACAAGGTGGAAAGTATGGGTATTGCACTGACCTACAATAAAATAAAACAAGCTTCCGTCGTTGTCCTGATCATGGATGCCCGCGATGAGGACAAAAAAATTCACAAGGCGGTCTCGGATGTCAAAAATCACATGAATTCAGGCCATCAACAACTTATTGTTGTCATCAATAAAACAGATTTGGTAAGTCCCGATACCATTAAAAAACGCTTTTCCGAAGAATCTTTTCGGGAATTAACAGGCGCCGATGCCATTGTTCCCTTGTCGGCCAAACACCACACAAATCTCGATCATTTGGTTCGCGAACTTCTGAAAACAGTCGATACAGGTGCCATTGACAACGATGAAGTGGTGGTAACCAACGCCCGTCACTACGAAGCCCTCAAAAATGCCCGCGATGGAATTATTCGCACCCGCCAGGGACTCGAAACCGGCATTTCGGGTGACTTCATTGCTCAGGATATCCGCGAAGTACTCCACTATTTAGGAGAAATCACCGGACAAATTTCTACTGATGAAGTATTGGGGAATATTTTTAAGAATTTTTGTATCGGAAAGTAAGACGTGTACCCAGACCAGTTTGGGTTATAGATAACTAAAATTTTTCTTCTCAAGTAATTTCGCTAATTGTCCGCCCGGTGATACGTACCCGACTGTAAGACAATCACACATTTTTATAATTTCAAGATTTCGGCAATAAGCAGTTTCCCTTGTAATGCGTTTTACATTTTCAGGGAAAGGACTAATAATTAAGAGTCTGTTCTGGTTAAGTGCAGTTGTAATGTTTTCATCCCAACGGCTTTTCATATTGCGGGCCAGAACCAGAATTAAAGGTTGCGAACCTTTTAAAAGAATTTCGAAGACATCTTTCTCGATTGTTGAATGGTTTCCGCACACGATACAGTTGCCCTGTTGCCGTTGTGCTTTGGCCCATTCGTAACTTTTTAACACAACACTGGCCGGGCACTTCCGGGATGATAGGAATCCGGTTTTATGCAGGTTTAAGAGTTCTTTGTTGCCCAGATAATCCATTTTTGTGAAGAAATAATGACTTTAAATAATAGAGAAAGTTTGTTTCTCCCGGGTATTGGAAAATTATTTGAATTCGTCTTTATCAATAAGCTTCAGGAACAAATTACCCTTTTCAGTAATTTTATATTGTTGTTTTGAGCTTTTCACGGCATCAGGTTCTGTCCATTCCACTAATCCATCTTTAATTAATCTGGACAATATTCTTTTCAAGTGGCCGGAAATGGATTTTTGCCCTAAATGCCTGGAAATATCCCTGGTGGATAGAGTTTTGTCATTTAACAGCTTTAACACTTTACTATAGACAGACTCTTGTTTTGATTCTTGTAGTAACTCGTGCTGCAACTCGTGCTGCAACTCGTGTTGTAACTCGTGTTGTAACTCGTGCTGCAACTCGTGTTGTAACTCGTGCTGCTTTTGGAAGTTTGTATTTGTAATAACCCTAAATGCAATTCCCGGTTCCTGCCAGGATAACTCAATTTCAGAAAATTTTCAGGGTCAATCCTCTTTTTTTTAATAATTCAGGTATATATTTGACTTCCTAAAAAAAAACAACTTAATTAAGTGATTAGAACATGAAAAAACCGCTTTGGATTCATTTTTTGGGGTTTGCGATGTTTTTTAGTGCATACTCGTGCAAAGAAAATAGTGACCATACAGACCAGGAAAATTACATTTCTGTGGAGACTTACACGGTTGTAAAAGACGAAACACCATCTCGCAGTGAATATATCGGAATTATAGAGGAGGACTTGTCTGTGTCAGTCAGTTTTCCGGTAACGGGAAATATTGAAAAAATATATGTTAACGAGGGACAACCAGTTAAAAAGGGAGACCTGCTGGCAGAGTTAAATTCATATAGTTTAACAAATTTGCATGCTGCCGCTTTGTCTTCTCTCAGACAGGCTGAAGATGCCATGAGAAGACTACAGTCGCTCTACGACAAAAATAGCCTTCCGGAAATTCAGTATATCGAGATGCAAACAAAACTTGAACAAGCACGCTCAGCAGAAGCAATCGCCAGAAAAAAACTGGAAGATAGCCGCATCTATGCACCATTTAGTGGCATAATTGGCCGAAAGATGGCCGATGCAGGCGAAAACATACTTCCCAATCAAGCGGTTTTAACCGTTCTTCAAATAGAGAAAGTGAATATTAAAATAGCTGTTCCCGAAAAAGAGATAAATACTATTAACATCGGACAGCCGGCTACTATTCGGGTATCAGCAGCAGGTGATGATCATTTTGAAGGAACTGTAAGCAGAAAAGGAGTTAGCGCCAACTCCGTATCCCACACCTACAATACCTGGATTTTAGTTGATAATCACGATAATAAACTATTACCCGGAATGGTTTGTAATGTCTCAATCAGGAACAACATGAGTGAATATACAATTGTAGTGCCCAATCATTGTATTCTTCAGGATGGTAACGGGAACACATTTGTATGGAAAGTAGTCAACGGACAAGCCAAAAAACAGATCATCGAAACAGGCCATCAAAAAAGTGAGGGCGTCGGGATAATCAGTGGCCTTTCAATTGGAGATGAAATTATTTCAAAAGGGTATCAAAAAGTGTCTGACGGGCAAAAATTAAGAACATTATGAGTAAAGTTTATGAATTAATAGAAAAGGCCATGCGCCACCATAAGATAATGTTCTTTTTTATAGTGGCCCTAATGATTCTGGGCGTCTATGGTTTAATTGAAATGCCCAAGCAGGAGTTCCCTGAATTCACCATTCGGCAGGGATTAGTAGTCGGCGTATATCCCGGGGCCACCTCGGCACAAGTTGAAGAACAACTTACAAAACCGTTGGAAAGATTCCTGTTCACTTATGATGAAGTCAGGAGAGAAAAAACCTATTCCATGTCCCGCGACGGAATTGTTTATGTGATGGTAGAATTAGAGGAGAATGTAAAAGACAAGGACAAAGTATGGTCAAAAATTAAACATGGATTATCCGGTTTTAAATCACAGCTTCCCAGCGGTGTATTGGCCGTTATTGCAAACGACGATTTTGGAGATACCTCAGCGCTACTTATTGCATTGGAATCGGATACCCGTACCTACCGCGAACTGGAAGATTATGCAGAGATATTGGAAGACAGATTACGTCGGCTTAAATCAGCTTCCAATCTGCGTAAATACGGGCTTCAGAAAGAACAGATATCCGTTTATTTAGACCGGGACAAACTGGCTGCGTACGGCCTCAATTACAAACTATTGGCAACCACCCTGTTTTCTCAGGGGGTAACGACCTACTCGGGAATGATAGAAACCACTCAGGGAAATATGCCTTTATACGTTTCGCCCTTATACGATACAGAGAAGGAAGTAGCGGAACAAATCATTTATTCCGACCCGCAGGGAAATATTTTAAGGCTAAAAGATGTTGCAACCATAAAAAGAGAGTACGAAAGTCCGACGAGCTATACCCTGAATAACGGGAAAAAATCAATTATCCTCTCTATGGAAATGCGCGAGGGGTTTAACATCGTAAAATATGGCAAAGATGTAGATGAGATTCTGAGTGAATTTTCCACTGTTATCCCCGACGATGTATCCATTGAACGCATTGCCGACCAACCCAAAGTAGTGAAAAACTCTATAAATTCATTCCTTCGCGACCTCATAATAGCCATTATAGTGGTCATTCTTGTTATGATGATTCTTTTCCCTTTCAGAACGGCCGTTATAGCTTCTACAACCATTCCCATCACAATATTTATAACACTGGGTATAATGTACATATTCAGCATCCCGCTCAATATGGTTACCCTCGCGGTTCTGATTATTGTATTGGGCATGATTGTGGATAATTCCGTAGTGGTTATAGACGGTTATTTTGAGTATCTTGAAAAAGGGTTTTCGCGCTGGAGGTCGGCTGTACTCAGTGCCCAAAATTACAGCGGAGCTATTTTGCTCGCAACTTTTTCGATTTGTATTGTCTTTTTCCCTCTTTTAACTATCCTTACAGGAATATGGAAAGACTTTATCATTCATTTCCCATGGACATTCAGCATAGCGTTGTTTGTTTCTTTCATCCTGGCAATGATCTATATCCCTTTTATGGAGTATTTGTTCATAAAGAGAAAGGTTATTTCGAACAATAAAAAATTTAATCTGAACAGAATTGTACAGAATGTTTACAATAGGGCATTGGACTGGACTTTCAGGTATCCCTATATTACTATATGTACAACAGCTGTTATTGTAATCTTTTCTTTGGTTGTTTTTTTCAATCTTGATACGCGAATGTTTCCTTATGCCGACCGGGATCAGTTTGCCGTTGAGATATACCTGCCTTACGGAACACCCGTTGAAGAGACACGAAGTGTTGCTGACAGTGTATATAAAGTGTTGGCACAAGACGAACGGGTGACTTCGATAGCTTCATTTATAGGGATGTCATCCCCCCGTTTCCAATCCACTTATGCTCCAAATATTGGTGGGGAAAACTTTGCACAGTTTATAGTCAATACCACATCGAACCAGGCAACGGTCGATGTACTCGATGACTATGCTTCAAAATATCAGAATCATTATCCCAATGCTTTCGTCAAATTTAAGCAGTTAGAGTACACCCTGGCAGAAAACACGATGGAAGTGCGCTTATCTGGTGATGATATTTCTGAACTAAAACAATATGCTGACACGATCATTCAATCATTTAGTGACATTAAGGAATTGGTTTGGTTACACACCAATTATGAAGAACCGCTGCCGGGCATGAAAATAAATCTTAATACAACTGAAGCTTCAAGGTTGGGTGTTGTAAGAGGGTTAACAGAATTGGAACTCGCGGGATACTATTCAGGCATTCCTGTTGAAACGGTTTGGGAGGAGGATTATCCCTTGTCAATTGTGATGAAAACGGCGAAAGAAAAAGATTTTGATAATCCGGAGCAAGTTGAAGATAAATACATCTCAACCGCCATTCCCGGGATATCGGTCCCATTACGTCAGGTAGCCACAGTTAAACCGGTATGGAACGAAGGACAAATTGTACGCCGCAACGGTGTACGTACAATCAGCATTTTAGCTGATGTGAAAAGAGGGGCAAACGAATCAGATGCGTTTTCAGCAATGAGCAATATTATGGAAAACAAAATATCTCCTATATTACCTCATGACATAAAATTTGAATATGGAGGTGTTTATGAAGCCGACAGAGAGGTTATACCATTGATTACGAAGGCAATTATTGTCGCAATTTGTCTGTTTTTCTTATTATTATTGTTCAATTTTATGAAAATTAGTGTTGCGCTTACCGCTTTACTGTCACTCTCATTGATTATTCCCGGAATGGCATTCGGGTTATGGATTACAGGTACCCCGTTAAGCTTAACCGGACTTATGGGACTTATCACGCTTTTCGGTATCACCATAAGAAATGCAATCATCCTGTTTGAACATGCCGAAAATTCACGAACGAAAGAGCGGCAAAATGCAAAAACAGCTGCTTACGAAGCCGGTAAAAGACGCATCGTTCCTATTTTTCTCACTTCAATGACAACTGCAATAGGAATTATTCCCATGATTATCAGCAATTCATCGCTATGGTCGCCTACGGGTATTACAATTTTTTGGGGAACTATTTTTGGAATGGTATTACTCGTTTTGACCTTACCTGTTGTCTATTGGAAACTATTTGTCCGTGTTAAAATTCTTGACATCAGAGATAAAGATAATAATCAAGTGAAATCCCGGACACGAAAATAAGACAATTATAAATTTTAGTACAATGAACCTAAAATATTCCATCATATCAGTTTTTGTATTGTTGTTACCCTTTTCAGTAAAAGCACAGACCTATTCCCTGGATCAGTGTATAGAAATGGTGTTAAGCAACAATGCCCGTGTGAACAACAAAATGCTTGAAGTGGAGGCGTCTAAGGAGGCGAAAAAGGCCGCCTATACAAAATATTTTCCACAGGTCAGCGCTACTGCTTTTACTTACCGGTTTACCGACCCTTTGATAAACATGGAGATGCCGGGCGGAGATTTACCGGTTTATGATGGTAATCCCGCGAATTTACAAACAGCATCACAATTTGCCTATTTCCCCGGGGCTGCAATCCCTATGCTGGAAGAAGGAGTTATTGGCATCGCAACGGCCACTCAGCCCGTTTATGCCGGACAAAGAATATCCACAGGGAATAAACTCGCCAATATAGGAGTTGAGGTAAGCGAACTTCAGTTAAGAATCACTGAAAAGGAGATGATACTGGAGACCGAAAAAAATTTTTGGCAAATTATTTTACTCAACAAAAAAAAGGAAACCCTTGAAAAGTACATTAATCTTGTCGATACTTTACACAAAGAGGTTTTCGACGCGTGGGAGGCCGGAATGGTTACACAAAATGATTTGCTAAAAGTTAAATTGAAACAGAATGAACTGCAAATGAACCTCAGCCAATTGACAAACGGAATAGAACTGGCCAAAATGGCATTTTGCCAGTTTATTGGTGTAGAATACTCAGAGAACATCAACTTCGTTGATGATATAGAGATATCCGAAACACCTGAAATGTACTACGTGGATCACTTCGAAGCTCTGAAAAACAGGGAAGAATACATGATGCTGCAACGAAGCATTGATGCCGAAAAGTACCTGACAAGAATGCAACGAGGCGAATATCTGCCGGAGGTAGCAATAGGTGTAGGAGCATTATATCTTGATATTATGGACGATAGCGGGGACGGATTCGGAATGGCATTCGGAACCATCAGCGTACCAATATCGGGATGGTGGGAAGCCAAACACAAATTGAAAGAACGCCGAATTAAAGAGGAACAAAACCGGAACAGGGTAAACGACACCAATGAAAAACTGATGTTACAAATGCAACAAGGACGAAATACGCTTAACGAAGCCTATAAGCAATTGCAATTGGCAAAAATTTCAGTAGAACAAGCAGACGAAAATCTCCGGCTTAATCAAAACAGTTACGAAGCCGGCATGGTAAACGTATCGGACGTGCTTGATGCTCAGGCACAACTTCAAAAGTCACTTAACGATTATACTGAAGCCCAAATACAGTATAAAATCGCATGCGTGAATTACTTACAAATAACCGGAAGGTGAGGTTCGGTTTACAATATTGCGGGCCGGAACCAGAATTAAAGATTGCGAACCTTTTAAAAGAATTTCGAAGACATCTTTCCCGATTGTTATTACCAGCCGAAATCCATTTACTTAGAGGCTGCTGAAAAAGTCAGCAGTCTGTTTCAAATTTATTATTAATTATTTAAGTGTTATTCAGCGGCCCCTTCTTAAGTTTGAAATATCCTTTACTATTTTATTCCTTCTGAATAAATTTAGAAGGGTCAACCACCGGAAGGAAAAATTTATCCTTATAAGCTGTCGGACTAACTTCTGTTGCAGCTAATGCTCGTGCGTGAGAATAAGCCAGACTATGCAGCTGTACCAACAAATCGGTTGGAATCTTATACATTTGCTGCTCTTCGTCAAAAGTTTCACGAAGATTTTTGATCTGAAAAGCTGTTCGGCCAGTATGACGGATCAATACCGTTTCATCACTTTTTTTTAAAAGTCTGGATGAAACATCTATTGCAATAACAGATTTCGCCGCATCAATATTCACCGTATTATTAATATTAATGGCAAGTGAACCTGAATTCTGTATCAACTGATCGATTTCCTGTTCACTTAAATCTTCAAAAAAGAATTCCGTTGTATGGATCTTAATGATCTTATATTCTATTTTTATATGTCCTTTGTCTTTTGCCATTATTCGCTATAAGCCAATTGATTTTCTATAGTATAATTATTATTTATGGACACAACCGGAGTCTCAGCATCTGAACCATCTTCATGAATTTCCTGGTCAGCAAAAGATTCCGTGTCATAATCCATAACCATATTCACCACATTTTTTGTTTTTGGAGAACGATTCAAATATTCTTGTTTATCCTGCAACTCAAAAACAGGATATTTACCAACCTTCAGTGCAATTTCAATAATTTTGGCAATGCTGAAATTAATATCTCCATCATTAAGAATTTGTGAAATACGGCCTTTGCTTATTCCTAAATATTCAGCCAGTTTCGTCCTGTTTAAGCCATTTTCTTCCATATAAGAAACAATGGCATCATATAGAAAACCATTAATTCCCTCGATCCAATAGGAAGGTTCATTAAGTATTTTTTCTTTAATATTCTCGTTTCTTTTCATCCGCATAAAATTTATTTATCAAGGTCGGATGGAACTCGCATGCAAGAACTTATACATGTCCTTTTGTGGCAATCTTTGTCATGCTCGTTTCATCCTGATAATCTTTTATTATCCTTTTTACTGATTTCAAGTCTTTATCCTGATTATCCTTAAGACCTCCAACAACAATAACTCTGCCCTTATTTTCTTCATGAAAAAGATAAATTCTTATTATTCCGGACTTAGCTTCATACAACTTACACGTCAGATTATGCCCCTTAATTTCCCGCCCTGGCAAGGTTTTGCGCAACAAAATAACAGGGATAACTCGTGAATACAATGTCTTTGATTTCCCTTTTTTAACCACTTCCTCAATCAACTGCAACATACCATCCTCCACCTTACGGTCATATTTTGCCTCCTGAATGTTTTGCCTGACACTCTGGAAAAACTCCTCTTGGGCCTTTTCCGCATTTGGATCAAAAAGCAAACCCTGCTGATGCGCTTCCAAAACCAACTTGTCAATGTTAATCCCCACAAGAACCCGAATTTCGGCAGCTTTCTCAACAAAATCACGAATTTGAAAATATCCCGAAGCCCGGAAATATCCCACGAGAGCATCAAAAAAGTAAATGTTCTTATATTCAAATACTCCTTTGATTTTATTTAATAATGTATCGGATTCTTCGTTGGTGAAAAATTTGCTATTCATTAAACTGGAAATATGTTTTTATTAATGATTTCACGATGTCGTAAATAATCCTTTTTCGAAAAAGTCGACAGGTAAAATTAATAAAAGAATGGGATTTTATAATATTCAAGCTTGTCTACAAAGAGTTGCAAGCAATAATAATCACACCGGGTATTGATTTTTTTCATAAAGAGGTGGTAATTTACAAACAATACCATAAAAAATCATCACCATGAAACGAGCATGGCAAGGTTTGTCACAAAAGAACATGTATAATTAACCTCTAATCATCAAAGAAACTAAAAACAGGGAACAGATTCTTCGTCGTTACCTCCTCAGAATGACATTAGACAGTTTGTCATTCTGAGCGGAGCGAAGAATCTAACATCAATTAAAGTATGATAAGTTGTATCATTCCAATAACTTAGAATAATTATATACGAATGAAACGAGCATGACAAGGTTTGTCGCAAAAGAACATGTATAAAACATAATCATGCGAGTTCCATCAGACCAATAACTTAGACTAATTTTATACTGATAAAAGGCGGAATAAACAGTTCCGCCTTTTTAATAAAATAAGGAGCCTTATTCTCATGATTATCAGCATTAATTTCAAGGCTTTTTGAGATGGTATTCTTTCCTGATTTTCCGGTTACTTTTAATACACCCTGCGGTTGTCCCCAAACAGCTAAGGTTGAGGTTGAGGTTGAGGTTGAGTTACTTTTAATACACCTTGCGGTTGTCCCCTGTATTTCCCGGATATGATTATGGGTCTTTCAGCAAAAAGGTCAGGGATGTTTTCGGGCAGATCATCATAAGCATCGAGGCTGCTTACTACCCCATTTTAAACCCCTCTTCCAATATCTTGTCAATTATCATGTCCGGTCACCCGTTTTTTCTTATTTTTGCAACTCTTCCCCCTCAAAACAATAAAGCATAACATTGAATTGATATGAAAAAAACACTGAATTTACTTGGGATAATCGCCCTGATTACCGGATTTTCGATGAACACATCCGGAATTTATGCCTGTACTAACATTTTGGTTTCAAAGAATGCCTCCGTGGACGGTTCCACAATGATCACGTATGCCGCCGATTCGCATGTTCTTTACGGCGAATTGTATTTCTGGCCGGCTCAGGACCATCCCGAAGATGCTATGCTCGATATATATGAATGGGATACCGGAAAATATTTGGGACAGATAAAGCAGGTTTCCCATACCTATAAAGTAATCGGAAACATGAATGAGAACCAGGTTTCAATAGCCGAAACAACCTTTGGTGGTCGCAGTAAACTGCGCGATACTACAGGCATTATGGATTACGGAAGCCTGATATATGTTGCTTTACAACGGGCAAAAACCGCTCGCGATGCCATCAATATCATGACGTCGCTTGTTGAAGAGTACGGCTATTACAGCTCAGGCGAAAGCTTTTCCATTGCCGATCCCAATGAAGTCTGGATCATGGAAATGATTGGCAAAGGGCCGAACAACAAAGGAGCTGTATGGGTTGCACGTAAAGTGCCTGATGGATACATGACTGCACACGCCAACCAGGCCCGTATTACTACGTTTCCTCTGAACGATGAAGAAAATTGCCTCTACTCACACGATGTCATCTCTTTTGCCCGTGAACAGGGGTATTTTGATGGTAAAAACAAGGATTTCAGCTTTGCCGATGCTTATGCTCCCTTAGATTACGGTGCCATTCGGTTTTGCGAAGCCAGGGTATGGAGTGCATTTCGTCATGTCAATGAAAAAGAGGCCGACAGATATACGGATTTCATCATGGGCGAATCGGAGGAGCGGATGCCTTTATTTTTCCAACCCGCGAAAAAAGTAAGCACGAGAGATATTATGAACATCATGCGCGATCATTTTGAAGGGACGCCACTCGACATGACAAAAGATGCAGGAGCCGGTCCGTTTAAAGTGCCCTATCGCTGGCGACCCCTGACATGGGAAGTAGACAGCGTGGAATACCTCAACGAACGTGCCATTGCCACTCAGCAAACCGGATTCTCGTTTGTGGCACAAATGCGTAACTGGCTTCCAAACCCTGTTGGTGGCATTCTCTGGTTTGGTGTTGATGATGCCAATGCTTCGGTCTATGTTCCCATGTATGCCGGCATTGAAAGTGCACCTTACGAATATGCAGAAGGAAACGGCAATATGCTTGAGTTTAGCCCGGATGCTGCTTTTTGGGTTTTCAACTGGGTTTCCAATATGTCATACAGCCGCTACAGCTACATGATTGAGGATATCCGGAAAGTGCAGACAGAGTTGGAAGATAAATTTGAGAAAATGCAACCCGCCATCGATAACACGGCAAGCCTGTTATATGAACAGGAACCATCTCTGGCCGGAGAATATCTCACCGAATACACCCACAACCAGGCACGCATAACCGTTGAAAAATGGCGGAAACTCGGACAGTTTCTGATGATTAAGTACCTCGACGGGAACATTCATCCCGAAAAGGACGGAAAATTTCTTCGAAATGACTATGGCCATCCGTATCCGCCAAAATTTCCCGGCTATGATGAGAAGTACTACCGAAACGTTGTCAAAGATGCAGGAGAAAAATTGAAAATGAAGGAACTTCCTCCCGAGGATAAAAACTGATTTGTACTGATGAAGCTTTCTGAAATTGGCGAATTCGGGTTTATTGAGCGGTTCTCTGAAAACTTTGCACAAAAAAAAGAAAAAGGAGTAACCGGAATAGGTGACGATTGTGCCATCATGCCGCTTGATAACAAATTTGAGCAGGTCGTAACTACGGATATGCTTATTGAAGACATACATTTTCTGAGAGAGAAAGTTTCACCATTCCTCCTGGGATACAAGTCTTTGGCTGTCAATTTGAGTGATATTGCCGCCATGGGCGCACAACCAACGGCATCTTTTCTCTCTATAGCCATCCCTCCTGATGTCGAAGTTGAATATCTTGACCGGTTCATGGAGGGCTATAAGGAGCTGAGCGAAAAATATGATGTTCCGTTGCTGGGAGGAGATACCACTAAATCACCCGGAAAACTGACCATCAATGTCTGTGTCCTGGGAAAAATTGAACGGGGAAAAGCCCGCAGAAGGTCGTCTGCCAGACCAGGTGATATAATTTGTGTTACTGGTCCATTGGGTGATTCAGGAGGCGGACTGAAAATAATTCTGGAAAACATCGACAAAACAGACGACGCATACCATCGGTTAACCCGATGGCATAACCAACCTGAACCGGCTGTGAAAGAGGGACTATGGCTCGCCTCTTATCCCGGTGTCAGGGCAATGATGGATATTTCTGACGGTATTGCTTCCGATCTGACGCACATACTCAAAGCATCGCGATGCGAAGCGACCATCCAACTGGAAAAAATTCCACTCTCCGATGATCTGATAAAAGTTTCTGGCAAAGAGGGATGGAACGCAATAAATCTGGCTGTTACTGCCGGTGAAGACTATCGGTTACTGCTTACTGTTGAAAAATCATGTTTTAGCGAACTGGCCAACCGATACAATAAACAATTTCCCTATCCCCTCTCTCCCATTGGTGTCATTGTTGATGGAAATACCCCCGGGAAAATCGAATGGACCGAAAACGGTAAAACTGTAGATTTTTCCGGACAAGGATTTAATCATTTCAACGCCTGATAAAAAATACGGACATCATCTCCTCAGACATACTCCTTAACTAACCAGACAATAAAAGCCGCCAGAACAAGCGAAATTATAAGCGAGCCTGCAATTTTATTGATCCAGTAAAGTCGTCGCAGGTTAATTTTTGAGCGGAACAATCCTACCAAAGAGGTCAACATCAGCCACCATAAGGAAGCTCCCATAAAAACACCGGAAATTATAATCATGTGGTCTGCCAATCCGTATTGCGGTTTGAAAACATTAAAAATGGCAAAAAAAGCGATAAAAAGAAAAATCGCCAACGGATTGCTGAGCGTGAGAAAAAAGGTTGAAACAAAATCTTTAATCAAGTTATGCTTCCCTTTCTTTTGACGTCGTAATCCGACCGCCGGGTTGGTGCGGTAAATTTTAATTCCCAGCGCTGTCAATACAATCACGCCTCCCAACTGAAGCCACAACATCTGAGCTTCTACAAACGACACGATATAAGACAAACTAAAACCCGCAATTATGGCATAAATTACATCACTCATTACAGCGCCAAGACCCGAACAAAAACCCGATAACCTGCCGTTCTGCAATGTTCGCTGAATGATTAAAACACCAATTGGTCCCAAAGGTACGGATGCAGAAAATCCGACTATTATTCCGTCAAAAAGTGTTTTCCAGTACATCAATTACAAATTTTCGCCCACAAAGATTGCAAAATTGAAAAAAACACCCTTTAATATTTGTTATTTTTTTATCCACATTTCCATATCTTTGAATTTAGTTTCTTTCGGCCAATAACTTTGTTGAAATTATACTAATTTTAAATCTGTTGATGAGTGCAGTATAAAAAGCGTATGTTTGTCAAAATCAAGGCGTTTTAAATTTTTTACCGGAGTTAACTTGTTGTTAATGAGGATGCAAAAATTTAAAACAACAACGAGTTTGGCAACAAAGATGCTTTTTAGACCGGGCTCATTGATCTAAGTAGCTCAGACGCTGGCCTTGAATAGTGCATAACCTGCCTTGAGCAAGAAAAAAGCCTGTTAGGAACGATGAATTGTATCCATCGCAATTAATGGTGGATAGATAAATTCATCATACCTGTAGCGATTAGGTGTTAAATCTCTAAATATAAACAATTTAATTGAAATCCTTAACAATTCCTTAACACAGAATTAACAACAACCAAATATTTTGCATCTGAATAGAAACTATGTTTGCCACCGGAAAATTAAACTTTACTTCAACAAATGGAAACAATTTACCTGGTAATCGTCGGCGTTCTTTTTCTTCTGGCTGTTTCTGACCTTGTGGTAGGAGTCAGCAACGACGCTGTAAACTTTCTTAATTCTGCCATCGGAGCCCGTGTTGCATCCTTTAAAGTAATAATGATAATAGCTGCTCTCGGAGTCTTTGTGGGAGCCAGCTTCTCGGGAGGCATGATGGAAGTTGCCCGGAAAGGCATTTTTAATCCGCAGTTTTTTCTCTTTGAAGAGATCATGATTATCTTTCTGGCTGTGATGCTGACAGATGTAATTCTTCTGGATCTTTTCAACACTTTCGGACTCCCGACTTCCACGACAGTATCTATTGTGTTCGAATTACTTGGTGCTGCCATTGGTGTTGCAGCCATTAAATCGACCAACAATCCTGATATGTCGCTGGCCGAATACATCAATTCTGCAAAAGCGCTGGCCATCATTTCCGGAATTTTGCTTTCCGTGGTTATCGCATTCACCGTGGGGATGATCGTTCAGTATTTTACCCGGATTCTGTTTTCTTTCAATTATAAACGAAGACTTAAATATTTCGGAGCTCTCTGGGGAGGCATCGCCATTACAGCCATTACCTATTTCCTGATTGTCAAAGGGGCAAAGGGGGCTACATTTATGTCGGAAGAGGTTCAAACATGGATTACATCCAACGAGAACCAGATCATTCTCTACAGCCTGATATTCTGGACCGTAGTAATTCAATTACTCAACTGGTTGTTTACATTCAACATATTGAAAGTAATCGTTCTGGCAGGAACATTCGCACTTGCCATGGCATTTGCAGGCAACGATCTGGTCAATTTCATTGGAGTGCCACTGGCAGGTCTGGAATCCTTTAAAATATACCAGGCATCCGGAACCCCTGCCGATCAGTTACTGATGAATTCACTGGCAGGTGAAGTTAAAACCGAAGGGTACCTGTTGATAATTGCCGGACTCATTATGGTCATTACACTTTGGACATCCAAAAAAGCAAGGCGGGTTGTTCAAACCTCGCTCGACCTGGGAAGACAATCGGAAGGAGAAGAAAGATTTGGCTCTTCATTTTTTGCACGCTCCATTGTTCGAGGCAGCATAGCTATATCCAAATCCTTCAATGCGGTAATCCCGGCAAAGGTTCGCAACTTTATCGACAAACAGTTCGATATCTCAGCATACGAAGAAGAACAGCAAAAAAAGGGGAAAGAAGCCTCGTCGTTCGACGCTCTGAGGGCTTCTGTAAATCTTGTTGTAGCAAGTATCCTGATCGCCTATGCTACATCCATGAAACTTCCGCTGTCCACCACTTATGTTACCTTTATGGTTGCAATGGGAACATCCCTGGCCGACAGAGCCTGGGGACGCGAAAGTGCCGTTTACCGGATTACAGGTGTTGTTTCGGTCATCGGCGGATGGTTCCTTACTGCTTTTTCTGCAGCAACAGTGGCTTTTATCATGGCAACCATCCTGATGTTTGGTGGAAATTATGCCATTTTCGCACTGGTACTGCTTGCGGCCTTCATGGTTTACCGCACACATGTCATCACCAAAAAGCAGGATAGCGAAACCAAACTTTACAACGAAATGGAAATAGAGGAAGTAAATGGTGAAATACTTTCCGAAAAAGTTCTGGAAAAATGCCGTTCCAGTGTTTCCAGCGTGCTGAAGGACATTTCAAAACTCTACAGCGAATCTCTTAACTTCTTCGAAGCTGAGGATAGAAAACACCTGAAGGAAAACACAAAAGAAGTTGCCTCGCTTAACAAGCGTACCAAGAAACTGAAAAACAATATTTACAATACCGTACGCAAACTTCAGGAAGAATCGATTGATTCAGGCCTCTATTATGTACAGGTGGTGGACTACCTTCGTGAAACCGTACACTCGCTTACGTTCATTGTGAATCCTTGTTATGAGCATCTGGACAACAATCACAAAGTTTTCTCTGAGGCACAGTTTGAAGAAATTAATATTCTGGAAAGCAAAGTCAGATCACTGATCACGAAGGCCAACAATATAATTGACCAGTCTGATTTTTCACACCTTAAGGACTTGGTTGACGAACAATCAAAACTGATTGATGTTATCAAGGGAATGCGCAAAAAACAATTGAAGCGCATCAAGAAGGAAAAAGCAGGCACAAAAATAAGCATGCTTTATCTGTCGATTTTGCATGAAACACAAAATATGCTCTTGCACCTTGTTAATTTATTGAAGGCGCAACGCGATTTTGTGGCAGCGATAAAAAAATAATCTTTACTATTTTCCAAGGGACATTGTTTCACACAGGACAATGTCCCTTTTTTTTAATAATTGTTGGGAAATGCGAATAAGAAACTGTTTTATTGCCCTCCCTGGGGTAATGCTATTGCTATTGCCTTTTGGCTATATCAGTGCCCAGGAAGTGGGGCAAACCGGAAAATTTGAACCTTCGGGAAGTGTTTACGGTAAAATATTTACCAATTTCAACACATCCCTTCAGGGAAGCGAAAAACAAACGGCCTTTGAAGTACGCCGCGCTTATCTGGGATATGAATATTTTATTTCCCCCGAATTTTCGGCTGAAATAAAACTCGATATTGGTTCTCCAAACGATGCCGAATATTCACTCCTTCGTCGATTCGGATATTTTAAAACTGCTGCTGTTTATTATCAACTCCTTGAAAACATTAAACTGACATTCGGACTTCAGGATGCAGTGCAATTTAAAGTTCAGGAAAAATTCTGGAAACGACGTTATATCGCCAAACCCTTCATGGATGTGTATAACTTCGGCCCCAGTGCCGATATAGGAGCCAAGGCTCAACTGGAAATGGACTTCTTCGATGTGGATGTTGCATTTTTTAACGGGGAAGGCTATTCAAGTCTCCAAAATGACGACACTTTTAAAGGTGCCGTGGGAATTACAGTTTACCCTGTTGATGGCCTTGTAACGCGAATTTATGGTGATATCTCCAGGAAGACAGTCAGTCAGTCAACAGCAGTTTTTTTTCGCCGGTTATTCCAATAAAATATTTTCTTTCGGGGGAGAATATGCCATGCACTGGAACCGTGAATTTCAGGACAATCACGATGTTTATGGATTTTCTATTACCGGTGATTTCTTAATTCTCCCTGCCACCAGAATTTTTGCCCGGTACGACAAAATCGATTCCAACATACTGAGTGGTGAATCTGTTCCATGGAATCTGGCTAATGATGAAACAGGTCTGATTGCAGGGATAGAATACATCCCCATAAAGAACATCAAAATCGCTGCCAATTATCAGGATCACTACCCGGCTGCAAAAAATGCCGAGTTGGCTTCCGCATTATTTCTTAATATTGAAGCATCATTTTAAACAGGCCGCCCATGAATAAAATTCAATCTATATTATCCGCATTAAGCATTTTGCTGTTCCTCTCCTTCACCGGATGCCGGGAAACGGAATATGTTCTTCCCGATGAATATGTGACAATTACCGACAATGGCGGAGGCACAGGAACAACAATCTGGACGGCAGACAAGGAATACCTGCTGGACGGAGTGGTCTTCGTCAATGAAGGACAAACACTCACCATTGAGCCCGGAACAGTGATCAGAGCAGAAACCGGACAGGCTGAAAATGCAAGTGCACTGGTTGTAGCGCGTGGAGGGAAAATAATAGCTGAAGGCACTTCAGAAAACCCTATTATCTTCACCGTAAAGGGAGACGACCTCGAGGGGTCTGTACCCATTGAAAACAATGGCTTATGGGGTGGCGTGATAATATTGGGAAACGCTCCCGTTAATGCGCCCGACGGCGAAAGCGCCATTGAAGGACTTCCCCTGGAAGACTCACGAACTTTGTATGGAGGCACTCATGTGAAGGATAATTCGGGAATTTTAAAGTATGTCTCCATCCGGCATGGAGGAACCAAACTTGAAGACGGAAATGAAATCAATGGTCTCACGCTTGGCGGAGTCGGCAGCGGAACCACCCTCGAATACGTTGAAGTAATATCCAACCGGGATGATGGATTCGAATTTTTCGGGGGAACCGTTAACGGACGTTACCTGCTTTCAGCTTTTTGCGGTGACGATGCTTTCGATTTTGATCTGGGATACACCGGTAATTGCCAGTTTATTGTCGGACTTCAGGCTGGAGCAACCGGCGACCTGCTCATTGAACTCAGTGATTACGAGGGATATCCGAAAACACGTCCGGCCATTAGTAATGCTACACTCATCGGAAAAGGCATGGATGAAAACGGCGAAACCGCCAGATTCGACAACAGTTCGGCAGGAACCATTGCCAACTCTCTGTTTCTGCATCAAAAACATGGCATCGGCATTGAATACTCCGGCGATAACCTGGATAGTTACCAGCAATTTATTGACGGACGCATTAATATTATGAATAATGTCTTCTACATGGTCGGGAACAATTCGGCTCGCCAAATTCTGGGTGTCTACTCCAACACCGTAATCGATGTAACGGAACAGGATGAAATTGTCAATGCCGCATTTGAGGATGGAAACAATTTGCTGGAGAATCCATTAATTCTTTACAATCCACAGCATATTGATGCCATGAATCTGCTGCCTTCCAACAGTGAACTGGGAGAAATCTATAACCTCAACAACAGCTGGTTTGAGGAAACCGGCTTCAAAGGAGCATTTGGAACCGACAGCTGGCTGAAAGACTGGAGTATTCTTCATAATGAAGAATTACTTTTACCAGGGGAATATTAATTTTTTCAAAAAATTTTGCAAAAAAAAAGGGATCGAATAAAAACGCGATCCCGTTTTGATTTCCTGAAACGAACAATTACTATTTCGAAATGAGATTAATGTCGTTCATCAGTTTATCCCTGTATGATTTACCGATCGGGATAACTTTGGTACCGCTGTCGGTTTTAATAACCACCGAATTATCTTCAATCACCTTGATTTTGCTGAAGTTAACGATAAACGAACGGTGAATACGCATAAACCGGTCTGATGGCATCTTATCGGCAATCGCCTTCATGGTAAAATGAATGGTATATTTTTCACTGAACGTGTTAAGTACCACATAGTTTTCGAGCGCCTCTATCCAAAGGATGTCTTCGTATTTGATGCGGACAAGCGAACCGTTGTTCTTGATAAAAATTTCGGTGCTTTCTTTAACCGGGCTTTCTTTTTTCTCGTAGCGCTCTCTTGCTCTGTTGACAGCCTTAATAAACCGGCCAAACTGAACAGGCTTCAAGAGATAATCCGTAACATCATATTCATAAGATTCAAGAGCATATTTTTCCTGAGAAGAATAAATAATTACCTGAGGGATAATATCAATAGATTCCAAAAATTCAATACCAGACATCTCGGGCATCTCAATATCAAGGAAGATCAAATCCACTTTTTCAGCATCAGGCTGATTAAGTGAATTCATGGCCGCCACCGCGCTGGAAAAAGACCCGGCGAGGTGCAGACCCTCTGTTCTGCCCACAAACTCTTCAATTATTTTTATTGACAGCTTGTCGTCATCAATAATAATACAATTCATAGATTGAGATTTTGCTCAAAAATACAAAATAACTTAATTTTTACCATCAATTTAAGACTGAAATTTAACCACCCGGCTCTATTTCAACGTCAACGCTGGTTTTTCAAAAAAAATTCTTCAATTAATCAACTCTTTTTATTGTTTTTCGCATCCGGCACAGCAATAACTGTTCGCAATATTTTTGCCGGAATGACCAGACAGACTTGCCTGTTCTTGTACGAATAAAGGATGTGAAATGTTGCAGCATAATGGCCGCTGCCACCAAATATTCAAGTTTTCGGTAAAACCTGCCAGCGGAATGGTCAAATACCCGTCAGCCATTAACATCTTCCGAAACACCGTTCTTAAACTTCCGAAAACCATTGCAAAAGGGCACTTACTTGATATCCGCCTGTGTAAATATAACTGCACTCTGATCGGGTACAGCTGCAAATATTCTGAAGATGCCTTTCTTCAACTCCGAAAAAACCGATTTTGAATCGGAAGTATATTATTTTGTGAAGAGACAACCATTTAAAGGCACTGAGAGCAATATCGGGATTAAATCGGGATTAACTTCATACCTGTTACGGTCTTCAATTATATAAACATCCTGCATGTCAAAGCAATCACAACTTCTGAGCACTGCCGAAGCATTTCCGGATAAAAATATTCTCAACAACTACCGTCAGACAGTTGGTTCGCTGCGATAAAACATTTTAAAACAACTACAGTCGTTCCCCTGTGATAAAGATATCCTACTCTATGTGGCGCAAAAAAAAGGGGGCACTCCAAAACTGAAACGCCCCCTTCTTATTCTTTTGACCAAAAAAGAATTAATTTACTGCATCGGTAAGATCACTACCAGCTTTAAATTTAACTACTTTTTTGGCAGGAATTTGGATTTCCTTACCGGTTTGAGGGTTTCTACCAGTCCGGGCACTTCTCTTGGAAACAGAGAAAGAACCAAATCCGACCAGTGCAATCCGGTCTCCCTTTTTCAATGCATTGCCGGTTACTTTAATAAAACCATCTAATGCTTTTTTAGCGTCGGCTTTAGTCAATCCTGATTCACCAGCAATTGCTTCAATTAATTGAGCTTTGTTCATAATAAAAAATTAATTTTTAGGGTTAAAAAATAGGTTTCCCAATCTTCTTTCCACAAATATAGACGGTTTTTGGTGTATACCAAATTTCAGAGCATAAAAAATGCTCTAAAACATCATTTTTTTTGAACAATGACGCAAAATTGTAGTTTAACAGCTTTTTTTTTTCAATTCATGGAGCTCTTTACCCTCAAAGAATTTAGCGATTTTTGAGGTAACTTCCGGTAATATATTGTTCATTAATAGGGATGGTACGATGATCGGCTATGCCGCTTTGCTCTGCAAAGAGAGCCGCGCCATACGAGTAACACGAAGCATTGCTTTACTTAGTGAGCGTCTATAAAGTCGGGATAATTTCTTACTATCATGCGTTCCTTCATAAAGTATCATTTACAAGGCTTGAAAAGGCCGAAAACACGGAGTCCCGAATGTGCATTTTTTGCTTTTTTTGAAAAAACCTTACAAAACCTACTTGGGAATGAGTAATTATCGGACAAGCCTAACAAATTAAATGGCTCTTTGTGGACAAACATTACCTGGGTATAAATAAATGTGCGTCTGCTTCAGAAAAACTCTTTCGGAAGCAGACGCACGAATCAACTTCATCAAAGAATTCAATAACTACTTATTTTTCCTGACCTGGTCACGCATCTGATCAATTCGTGCCAGAACTTCACGCAAACTCTCAGCAGATGATTCCTGCTTGTTATCCTTACTCTTTGCAGAAGAGGCCTGTTCTTTTATTTTGCTTTGCTTCCTTTTCTTTTTTTCCTGACCTGATTTCAGTTCAAAATTCGTATATACCCTTGGTTCAGAAAAATTCTCTACCTCTTCATAATCCAGAAAATCCAGATAACGCAACAATTCCTGCAAAAACTTTGCTTTATCATCTCTTACTTTTATACGATAATGTTTCATATCATCAATATTTAAAAATTAGCAAACAGTATTATATTCTGCCCTCCTTCTCCTTTTATAAAAAAGGATTAAATAACTGAATAAAAGTAATATTTTCAAATATTGTACCACTTCAGAATCAGTAAACATTTTTATTATCCCTTTAAGTAAATTTATAACAAAAAATATAAATTTTCAAGACATATCATTTATAATTTTGATCATATCGAAATTATGTTAAATATCCTGGTATAACGCCGCAGCTTTTCAGGAAAATAGGGAAAATCCAAAAAGCTAATTGTCTCACATCAAGAGAATGCTAACAAAACTCCTTTTTTAAAAAACAGAAGCTTGATACTTTTGTTTTGTTAGTAGAGAATCGCTATATTCAATGAGATATGAGTGCAGTATAAAAAGCATATTTTTGTCAAAATCCAGGCGTTTTAAATTTTTGTACCGGAGTTACCTGTTGTTAATTGAGGATTCATCAGTATATAATTAGTCTAAGTTATTGGTCTGATGGAACTCGCATGCAAGAACTTATACATATTCTGATTGTGACAAAATTTGTCATGCTCGTTTCATCAGTATATAATTAGTCTAAGTTATTGGTCTGATGGAACTCATGATGAATCGTAAGATCGGCGTCAGCCAATTTTGTTCATGCCTTTTTGAAAATTTGGCCATCCAAAATTCATGTTCGTTTCAAAAATTTGAAACAACAATGAATCTGGCAACAAAGATGCTTTTTAGAGCGGGCTCACGTATTTAAAAAAGATATAAAATGGAACAGCCACTGAAACTTGCCACCGAACTGATTGATTTTATCCATGAAAGTCCCAGTCCATATCATGTTGTTGAAAACACATCTAAACTTCTAGAAAAAGCCGGATTTGAAAAGCTGGAATTACATGATGCCTGGACACTTGAAAGCGGGAAAAAATATTACACAACCCGTAATGGTTCCTCCTTGTTTGCATTCATTACAGGCAAAGAAGAGCCTTCCCAAACGGGCATCAGACTTATTTGCGCACATAGTGATTCTCCATCCTTTAAGGTTAAACCCTCACCGGAAATGACAGAAGATGACCATTATCTCAAATTGAATACCGAAGTTTACGGAGGTCCTATTCTCATGAGCTGGCTCGACAGACCGCTTTCCATGGCAGGCAGGATTGCTGTTCAGGGGAATGACCCACTTTCTCCCGACATGAGATTGGTCAATTTTAACCGGCCAATGGTTATTATTCCAAATCTGGCCATTCATTTAAACCGGTCCGTTAACGAAGGTGTTGAACTTAATAAACAAAAAGACATGCTACCGTTGCTCGGCATCCTGAATGAAGGAGACCAGAAGAAAGGATTTCTGAAAGAATTGCTTGCCAGAGAAGCAGGTGTGGACGCAAGCCGAATACTGGATTTTGATATTACACTCTCTGAGCATTCAAGAGGATGCATCATGGGGCCCAACAATGAATTTATCTCCAGCACCAGGCTGGATGATTTAGCCATGGTTCATGCAGGCGTAAAAGCAATAGCCAAGGCTTCTCCCTCATCAACCACTCAGATGCTCTGCATTTTCGACAATGAAGAGGTTGGCAGCCAGACCAAACAGGGGGCCGGGTCTCCTGTATTTAAAAACATTTTCTACCGTATTCTTAAACAATCCGGAAACGATGAAGAATCAATCCAGCGTGCCATTTACCGGTCGTTTATGATATCGGCAGATATGGCTCATTCAGTGCACCCCAATCATCCCGAGAAACACGATCCGGTTCTACATCCACTGATTAATCAAGGTCCGGTCATTAAAATTCATGCTAACCAAAAATATACCACCGATGGCGACAGTGGTGCCGTCTTTGAATCGTTATGCCAACTGGCCGGTGTTCCGTGCCAGAGATTTGTCAACAGAAGTGATATGGCAGGTGGCTCCACTTTGGGGAATGTGTCCACCTCACAACTGGATATCCGGTCGGTAGATGTTGGAAATCCCATGCTTGCCATGCATTCGGTAAGAGAACTGGCCGGTGTTAAAGACCATGAATATATGATACGGGTTTTTGATAAATTTTTTGAAGACCGGAAATAAAAGAGGTTGAGGGTAAGGTTGAGATTGAGGTTGAGATTGAGATTGAGGTTAAGGTTGAGGTTGAGGTTGAGGTTGAGATAAACCTACCCGGAAACACGACACTTATCCTGACCTTCAGGAATTCACCCCGCTTGTCAGACGTGCATAATGTTGGTAACGTTTCAGAATCTGCTCCACATAACTGACGGGTTCCTCTCCCATAACGAAGCCATAGCGAACCACTTTGTCGTTGTAGTATTCGGGATACATCAGATTTAAGAAAATCAATCATCATTCTTTTTTCTGATTATGGAGTGGTATACGATGTCCTGGATTCTTGTCCGGTAGTTGTTTTCAATTAATTTTTTGTTGTACTGATCAGGATGTACCCTGTTGGACAAAAAGACATAGATAATACCATTTTCCGGGTCGGCCCAAGCCAGGGTACCTGTAAATCCGCTGTGCCCAAAAGAGGAAGAAGAAACAAGTCGTGAAGCCGGACTAACTTTTGAGGTATCAGGTTCAGGTTTATCAAATCCGAGCCCCCGACGGTTTGTGCCGTTGTAACGTTTGGTAAACAGTTCAACGGTACTGGCGTTCAAATATTCTTTTCCTCCGTAACGACCATCGTTTAAGAACATTTGCATCATTTTGGCAACGTCGCCGGCATTCGAAAAGAGCCCGGCATGACCGGCTACTCCACCCATCATTGCAGCTCCCGGGTCGTGTACCCAACCATGAAGCAACTGTTTTCTAAAGGCTTTGTCGTTTTCAGTAGGAACTATCCGTTCCTTGTCAAAATGATTCAGTGGCAGAAAAGATGTATTTATCATTCCCAGCGGCTCAAAGAAATTTTCGGCAGCAAAATAATTTAATGGTTTACCGGAAAGCCGGTGTACCATTTCTCCCAAAAAATAAAATCCGACATCGCTATATAAATAGTCGTGTGTTCTGCGTAATGGAGAAGTAATGATACTGACAAACATTGTATCCAGATAATGCTTGTTCATGTACAATTTATCGGCAACCGGCACTGAAAAAACCTGGTCCCGGAATTTCTGAAATACATCCTCACGGTAAGATACAGTCCGGTTTAAATACACATAATCATCAAGCTTAATATTGTAAAGCCACGAAAACCTTCTGGAAAACAAGCTGCCTTTCAGTTTTTCTTTATCAATGGCATCCAAATAGAAGGGGATATAAGAAACCAATCCGCTTTCGTGAAGTAAAATATCCCGTATGGTAATAGATGCCTTATCGGTCGTATCAACTTCGGGGAAAAAGGCACCAAGGGTGTCAGACAATGACCATCTTTTTTGGTCATACAATTTCATGAGCGAGGGAAGTGTTGCTGCAATTTTGGTTATTGAGGCCAAATCATAAATATCACTTTGTGCCACTTTCCTGTTTCCCTTGTAGGTATGATTTCCATAAGCTTTATTCCAGACAACAACTCCGTCACGGGCCACTAATACCTGGCCGCCTGGTATAGCCTTCTCTTTGATGGCCTCCCACATTAAAGTATCAATTTTCAGTAAACTGTCGGTTCGCATAGCCACCTCCTCAGGTACTCCAAACTTTAATCTTGATTTCTGAGTTCTTACTGAAAGCGGACGAATGCCTTTTAACCAATATTCGCGAGGTGATGCTTTTTCTGTATTTATTCCGGAAAAGACAGCCTGTGACAGATATTCCCACACCACAGACCAATTCGATGTGCCTGTAAAAACAGCATCAACGCTCTCAGGGATGGTATTCTTTTCAAAATAATTGCACGGGTCACCCAAAAATAAAGCTATCTCTGCATCCGGATTCTCGTTTCTTATTTTTTGGGCTCTGGTTTTCAGATTCGGCCCGGTCAACGGCTTATTTCCATACAACCAAAACACATAATCGGCACGGGCAGAATCTGCAACAGTAATTGTATAATGATTTTCTGCCATGGAAATAAATGAAGATGCAAGACTGTCGGCAATATCTGAAACCAGTTTTATGCTGATGTTACGCAAATCAGAAGGAAGAAACGGGGACTCCCTTCGTTTAAAAAGATGAATACCTTCTTCAAAAGTTCTTCTTCGTGCGTATTCTTTTAGCCAGCATGTTATTTGCTTTTCAGTGGTAAAATTCTTTTGTTTGCCCGATTTGCCCAAAGTATCCAGAATCTTCCTGCAACCTTCATCCAGATCATCTTCTATCAACATTTTGTTTCGATAAGCTCTGACCAGGCGGGTGAAATCCGATTCATAATCTGAAGTCAGAAAAAGCGTGCCTTGCCTTATCCGTTTTTCAAAATGAATATCACTTCCCCCGGAATGATCAACCCATGGAGAAAAAACATTACTGTCATTCTTCTGCGAAGGAATTATTGACAGGGGCTCATTTCCGGAAAATAATTTATCCGGAAGCCAGGTAACAGGAATGCTAAGAAACACATCTCTAACATCTGAAAACAGCCACAGTGCATAACTATTGGACCCATTCAGCCACGATGAAGGATAAGAAAAACTCTCAAACAAGAAAGACGAGGAAGCCAGTACACCCCGGGCATTATTATCAGACAAATATTTAATCAGATCATCCCTCAAAATACTTTTCATCCGATAATCATTAATATTCTGAATGGCCCGGCAATCGGGAAACGGAACGTCAGAATCTGAGGTTCTAAAGCCTTCAGTAATATTAAGCACCTTATATTCCTTCCAGAAGCCTGCATTATTTTTACTGAGACCGGAATATACCATCGATCCGTCGGCACGATGACCGGTGGGAACAAGTATCAGGCTGATTTTTTGCTCCAGACTCATATTTTCTACAGAATTCACCTTTTGATATGAGTATCCGGCAAGAGCATCAGATTCAAATCCCTGAGCATTTCCAACCATTTCGGCAACTAAAAAAATACTATATATACAGAACAATATTTTGATCGCCATTCTTAATATCGATTATCTTCTACCGCAAAAATCTTTATGTTCACCTTATTATTTAATTTAGTGCTCGTCTATAAACCCGCAAAAGATTTCACAATATGCTTGTCTGTTCAGAAAGTGCCGGTTACAAGGCTTTCGAAGCCGCCAAAAACGGGATTTACTTTTCTTAAATGAGTATTTTGGAAGCAAGCGTAACACGGCAAATGGTACTTACTTTATGGACAGATACTATTTAATGAGTGCAGTATAAAAAGCCTTCAAACTGCTGATTTTTACCATTTTTACCCCTGACCCCTAAAGGGGAACTGCTATAAATCAGCAGTTTGAAAAAGTCCCCTTTAGGGGATTTAGGGGTAATAAGGCTTTTTAGACTGCACTCATTTAATGAATCATCGTCCGCAACAACATGCCAAAACAACAAAAAAACAGCGAAACCGCCATATAATTCCAAGGAATCATTTTATCAATAAATTTTTACCTTAAATATCAGGAAATTTAAAAAATAAAGTGTTATTTTGGTCAAACTAAAAAAAGGAAAGGTCAACCAAACAAATATTAACCTTATCAGTTATGTCGGATTCAAATTTAAGTAACGCACTTAACCAGGACTGGGGCGATAAAATTATTTTAGTTGTCGAAGACGTTGATACCAATAAAATATTTTTTGATGCAGCGCTTCGTCGCACCAGTGCCAGAATTTTGTGGGCAAAAGACGGTCAGCAGGCCATTGATCTTTTTAAAGATAATGACGTAGACCTTGTATTGATGGATTTGCAATTACCGGTTATGGATGGTTATGCTGCAACCCGCGAAATTAAGAAGATCAAACCCGACGTGCCCGTGATTGCACAAACGGCTCACGTTATGTCGGGCGAAAGAGAAAAATGCATGGAGGCCGGTTGTGATGACTATCTTGCCAAACCAATCCGGTTACAGGTATTAATTGAAACACTTTCTAAATTTTTAAACCGTTAAATATATTAGAAATTTTTACCAAACAGAGTTTTTTAATGCTCACTGTTTTGCCCGTAGGCATATAGGATAACGATAAGATTTTCGGTTTTTCTACCCCCGACAATTATTTTTAATCTTTTGCCGAAAATATAGTTCAGTATTATGCTCGATATCATTCAAAAAAGGAGAAGTTGCAGAACATTTGAACCTAAGAAAGTAGAGCGAGATAAAATTGACCAATTGCTCAGAGCTGCTTTATGGTCACCTACCTCAAAAAACAATCGACCATGGGAATTTGTCGTGGTCGAAAATCCCGAAACGTTGGAACGGTTATCTAAATGTAAATCGCATAGTGCAGCATTCTTGTCCGGCGCTCCCCTGGCTATTGTTGTTTTAGGCGACCCTGCAAAAAGTGATGTATGGATCGAAGATTGCTCCATCGCCTCCATTTTGATGCAAATAACTGCCGAATCGATTGGCTTGGGGTCTACCTGGATTCAGATCAGGCTGCGTACTGATGATGAAGGAAACCTGGCATCCGAAAACGTCAAAAAAATAATAAATGCTCCCGGGAGTCTGGAAGTGCTGAACATAATAGCATTTGGATACAAAGCCAAAGAACGAGCCCCTTATTCCGAAGATGTGCTTTTATGGGAAAAAGTACATTATGAAAAATTCTAAACTAAAGCTTCATCAGATACCTGAAAATGAACCACAAGCATCTTCAAAACAAATGTGGTACTATCAAAAAACGATACTGCTTTCTTATCCCTGCCAAACAATTTTGAATATTTTTATGTTTTAGTCCTATTAAACCGGTTAACAAATTAACCGGCGCACGAATTACCAAAACATCACCTGATTTTGCCTTATTTGCACACCTAAATAAATAAGAATTATGAACCTGAAAAAACTGTTCCTTGTATCATTACTCATTGGGTTACCGGCTTTACTCGTAGCCGAAGAGGCCCGTCTGATGCGCTTTCCGGGCATTAGTGACAACAAAATTGTGTTTACTTTTGCAGGCGATCTTTACACCGTTCCTATTGATGGCGGAACGGCCCGAAAAATCACCTCCCACAAGGGGATGGAAATGTTCGCGCGCTTTTCACCCGATGGTTCCCGCATTGCTTTCACCGGGCAATACGACGGCAACACCGAAGTTTTTGTAGTTCCGGCCGAAGGCGGTATTCCCAAACGCTTAACCTACACCGCGACATTGCAACGCGATGATGTAGCCGACCGCATGGGCCCCAACAACATTGTTATGACCTGGACACCGGATGGTGAAAACATCGTGTTCCGAACCCGAAAAAAATCATTTAATTCGTTTAAAGGACATCTGTACAAAGTACCGGTTGACGGCGGAATGCCCGGGCAACTGCCTTTCCCCGAAGGAGGTTTTTCCTCTTTCAATGCCGACGGCAGCAAGCTTGCCTATAACCGTGTATTTCGGGAATTTCGTACCTGGAAGTATTATCGGGGCGGAATGGCCGATGAAATCTGGATTCATGATTTCAACACCCATGAAACCAAGGCCGTCACCGACAACGATGCACAGGATATTTTTCCCATGTGGATCGAAGACGAGATATTCTTCCTCTCGGATCGTGACCGCACTATGAATCTGTTCGTATATAACACCAATAGCGGCGAAACAGAAAAAATTACCAATTTCACCGATTACGACATCAAGTTTCCCTCTCACCACGGGCAAACCATAGTATTCGAAAAAGGCGGTTATCTTTATACCTTTGATGCCAGAACCAGGGAACTCCGGCAGGTGCCGGTAACCATCAACAACGACATGATCTTCGCACGTGAAGAAATTAAAGATGTTTCAGATAATATCACCGGTGCAAGCCTCTCTCCTGGCGGCGAACGCATTCTTTTTTCAGCCCGGGGAGAACTATTCTCTGTCCCGGCCGAAGACGGCATCACCTATAATCACACGCGTACGCCGGGGGTTCACGACCGCGATGCCGAATATTCGCCCGATGGAAAATGGATGGCCTGGCTGTCTGACCAAAGCGGTGAATACGAAATCTGGATAAAACCTGCCGACGGTGAAGGAGATGCCAGGCAGCTTACATCGGGAGCAGATACCTACAAATTTAATATCAGCTGGAGTCCCGACAGTCGTTACATTGCCTGGAACGACCAGCATTATCGCCTGATGATAACTGAAGTGCCTACCGGCAATACACGTCTGATTTCCAAAAGTGATTATTCCCAACTTGGCGATTTTACCTGGAGTCCCGACAGCCGGTGGCTTGCGTTTACCGATGGTAGGCCCAATCAGATGGATGTGATCAAGGTAGCCAACATTGAAACCGGGGATATCCAAATGATTACGGAAAAATGGTACGACTCCGGCTATCCGTCTTTTTCCGACGACGGAAAATATCTGTTCTTTACATCTCAGCGTGATTTCAGCCCCACATACAGCGAAACCGAGTGGAACCACGCCTATATCAATTCATACAGAATCTATTTTGCCATTTTGGACAAGGCAACACCTTCGCCATTTGCACCTGAAAATAAAGATGTAAAACCCGTTGAGCAAAAAAAGGAAGAAGAAAAAGAAAAGAAAAACGACAATGAGCAGAAAAAGGATACTACTGTAAAAATTGACTTTGACGGTATCGGCCGTCGCATCGTTGCATTACCTGTTGAACCGGGACATTATTACAGCATTAACTGTGTTAACGGTAAGGTTTATTACAACCGCCGGTTCCAGGTTAAAAAAGAAGGCACAGGTTTGTTCGTTTTCGACCTTGAGAAAGAGAAAGAAGAGGCGCTGGGTGATTACAGATACACGCTTTCACCCGATAATAAGAAAATGCTGGCAGGCAAAAATAAAACCTGGAAGGTGATTGACCTCCCTTCATCAGCCATAAAAATTGAAGACCCCATCGACCTTTCAGGTATGAAAACAACAGTTGACTACCGTGCCGAATGGCAACAGATTTTTGATGAAGCGTGGCGCCAGATGCGTGACTTTTTCTACGTGGAAAACATGCATGGCCGCGACTGGCAGGCCATTCACGATAAATATAAAGTATTGGTGCCACACGTTAATCATCGGAACGATCTGAACTATGTCATTGGCGAAATGATTGGCGAACTCAATGCAGGCCACGCATACGTTAACACCGGCGAAGCACCAAAGCCCGAACGAATCAAAACCGGCCTGCTTGGAGCCACCATCCAACCTCATGCGTCAGGCTATTTTAAAATTACCGGCATACTGGATGGTGCTCCCTGGAGCGACAATTTGCAATCGCCTTTACAGGCCCCCGGAGTCGATGTTAGCGAAGGAGATTACATTCTGGCGGTAGACCGGCAATCAACGAAATCTGTCAATAACATTTTTGAATTATTGGTAGGAAAAGCCGGACAAACCGTTGAATTGCTGGTAAACAATAAACCGGTCACTGAAGGTGCCCAAAAAGTGCTTGTTACGCCTATTGACGACGAAAGTGAGCTTTATTACTTCAAGTGGGTCAACGAAAACATTCGCAAGGTAAATGAGGCAACAAACGGTCAGGTCGGTTACATTCACATTCCCGACATGGGCCCTAACGGACTGAATAAGTTTGCCCGCTTCTTTTATCCGCAACTCGACAAGAAAGGGCTGATCATCGACGACCGTGGAAATGGCGGTGGTAATGTATCTCCCATGATACTCGAACGCCTGGCCCGTGAAGCCTACCGGGTCAATATGCGGAGAAATTCTCCTGAAGTAACGCCTGTCCCCAGCGAAACTCTTGTAGGTCCGAAAGTAGCACTTATTGACAAGTATTCTGCTTCGGATGGCGATCTGTTCGCTCACGGATTTAAAGCCTTAGGAATAGGAACAACCATCGGTACCCGCACATGGGGTGGCATAGTAGGAATCACCGGCCCGCTGCCGTTTATCGATGGCACCGATCTGCGTATTCCACAATTCACTTCTCTTTCAATGGAAGGCGATTGGATAATTGAAGGTGTTGGTGTAACACCCGATATTGTCATTGAGAACGATCCGTGGAAAGAATTTAACGGCGAAGACCAGCAGTTGAACAAAGCCATTGAAGTAATAATGAAACAACTGGACAAACGTGAACCGCTGCCGGAAATTCCGGAAGCTCCGGTTAAATAAACCTGGCCATCTTACTGAATTTGTTTGAGGAGAGTGTCTAAAAAGTAATTCTTTGGGGAAAAATGAATTCAGTACTTTCTGTCGCAAGTATTGTTTTTCAAATAGATACGCAGAAGTGCACGGAGCACATCACAGTGATTCACAGAGAAAAATGGACTTTTTAGACAGCCTCCTCAATTTTTTTTTTTTTTGGAGAAAAGCAAAATTTCAACGGTTCACTATTCGGCCGGTTTTCTGTAATTGGCTTCAACCCAACCTTTAAGCGCGGTAGTAAGATGCGAATTAATCTCATTTACAGTTCTCTGCACCTCCCTTTCAGGCATGTTGCGAATACGGCTTATTTCTTTAAGTGATAACCCCTCATTAAAGTAAAAATCGAAAGTCGTTCTCTTTTCAACCGGAAATTTGGACAACTCTTGCAATACCAGGTTATTGAAATCTTCGATGAACCTGTTGTAATCCTCAATATCATACTGATCGAAAATCAGTTTGTCGGAAAAGAAATCGTGATAATAATATTTGTTCAGGACTTCCACGGGGTCGGCAAACTCTTCTTCCAGATAAATCTCACCTTCAGCATCCCATGAAAAGTTTTCCTGCAACTCCCCTATCTCCTGACGTTCCAGATTATCGACATTAACCGCTTCTCCTTCCGGATGAGAATAGCTGAGTTTTCGGGTGACAAATTTATCAGCCATTGAATAAATCCATTCCTTCATCTCCTGAAGGTCGGCAGGTCGCTTGTCAAAGTTTCGCCAGATATCGAGGTATAATTCATCTGCCAGGTCCTGAAGATTTCCAATTGTGCTTTCATCCACTCCGGTACCCTTGACTTCATTATATCGTCTTTCCAGAAATTTCCTGATTTCCGGAAGCATAGTGCTGAACAAATGGCTGAAAGCATCCCAGTCTTCTTCTTCTCTGTGACGGGTCAGCTCGGGCACGATGTCTTCAAAACGCAGCCTCTGATGGATTCTTTTCCTTGTAATTGCTCCTTTTCGGGTTTTACCAAGCTCCCGGCTAATTTTCGACTTAAATTTCTCCAGAAGGAGGATCGATATTTCATTCAAATTCTCACCCCGTAAGTGGGCATATACCGAAGTCCGTCCTTTCAGTACATACGAAAGGCTGAAAGTATCTTTCACTTTCGATACATGCACAATAATTTCGGGCTCCCTCTTCAGATAATGTCTGAAGAACTTGTGCAAATCATCGAAGCGGTCCGACACATATTTTTCAAATTCAGCCTTCTCTATTCCTTCCGGAACACCATTTTGATATGAAAAACTTATATTCATAACCGGACACTTTTTCAGTTCACTCAATATCAATCCAGTACGAATCTTTCCACTTTTTATACTTGTTTCTCAAATTCCTGTACTTAAATCCCAGTGAAACCAATAATACGCCGTTTATCAACAAAAATCCCGCAACCAGGTATGCTGCCAGTGCAGGAAATATTACTATTAAAACAGCCAACAGTATAAAATCAATGCCCATAAGCATATAAATCCACCACGGACGGACAAAAAAACCTGTCAATCTGTCATAAAATTCTATATTCCTGAACATGGTACAATTCTTTTTATTAATGATTTAAAAATCAAACATTGCAACCGGTACTTTTTGCACAGACACATGATTTGGTGCAACTTATCCCGACTTAACAGACGGGTACTATTTAATTCATTCAATTCCAAAAAATATACCATTGTAATAATGAGTCCGGTCTAAAAAGCATCTTTGTTGCCAGACTCAATATTAAGATTGAATGTATTACTTCTTTTTCGCAGGTTCCGATATTATCACGGAAACACGATTCCCTCCTGATCGTTCACAACCACATGCGGGACAGAACTGCCGTAATGTGCATTTATCGCATCAATAAAAGTATTGGCAACGATTGCCGAGCCCCGGCCGGTAACATGGATGCCATCCAGAGAAAAAACACCTCCGGTAACATATTCATTGGAATAAGTAAATCCATCAACGATCATTCCTTCTGCAGTTTTCTGCAAAAGTTCATCCATTTCAACCAGCGCCAGACCGAATTGAGAGGCACTATTTCGAATAATGTCATTAAATGCAGCGGTGGCTTCCGAAATATTGGTCAGTTCCTCCTCATCAAGAACATACTCTTTCGGAATGGGGTTTGATGTGCCCCAGCCGGCATCTGAAATATTTTCCTGTGGAAGACTCAGAATAAGTTTTTCGCCGGATTTAATTTGCCGCATTCCGAGCGGATGCGAAGTATCTTCTATCACGAAAAAGTTGTACCCTTCTGAAAAAGAGATTTCATCCAGTTCGTATTGTCCTGCAACTGCATTGTATTGTGAATATGCATTATTCAGCGCCACGGCCTGCTCTGAGTCCAGCTCCAGCGCATTGGGCGGTATAACGTTGAAAAAGGGCAGCATATTGATGTCCGGAATGGTGGCTATAACACCTTCGGCGTCAATTTCTGTCAATTCTCCCAAAATGCCGTTAAAGCTTTGATTAAATAAAGCCTCCGGTGTAATATCGGCATCTGCTGTACCGGCAATTTCTCCTTCACCTCCCGCCAGGGCATAACCCAATACATCGTTTCCGCCAATCCACAAACTAAAAAATGTAGGATTGTGAGCCAAAGCATCTGTCAGAGCCGTCGATACTCCGGGTTCAGAGGCAAAACGTGCATAGAACGGATTAAAATTTCCCGGCCCTTGCCCGGGGTCACCATATTCCGGTACAACCAGATGAAAACTTTTGGCCCCCGGAATGCCCAGATTGTGGTAAGGTGCATCTTTATTTATCCATGTGGATGGATTCGTCAACAGTTCCGGATTTCCCTCTGTAGCCACAGGCGATAAGCCTGCCGGGGTAACTTGCAAAACCATTTCTCCCCCGAGTGATGAACTCACACTTGTTTCTTCCGGAAGCAACGGAATGGTATAGTTGCCGCCGCCAACTTCCGAAATTTGCCGGGCTATCAGAGTAGCAAAGGACGACCTTTGGCCATCGGCAGAAAGCGCCCCGTTGGTATATCCTGCGGTATAAGAATCTCCCAACGAAACAAATACCGAGAAATCGGCATCTCCACTTTGGGGTGTCGGTACATCAACTTCATTTTTGCACGATAGAACCAATCCTGCAAAAAGTAAAAAATATAGAACTCTCTTAATCATATTACTGTTATTTTTCCGTTTTTAAATAACGATTATCTGTTTTCGATAAATTGTACGACACCTTCAACGTCGCATTTAAAATCAATGACCCCGAAGGCGGTCGGATATGCCTGTTGGTCTGATGAAACAAGCATGACAAGGTTTGTCACAAAAGAACATGTATAAACCTCAATCATGCGAGTTCCATCAGCCGAATAACTTAGACTAATTTTATACTGATGAAATCTATTTTTGATTGACATTAAAACGACCAGCTCAGTCCAACTCCCGGTATCCACGCCGATGAATTATAGGTGCCATAAAAATTCAACGGGGCATATCCATCTTTACGCTCTTCGCCGGCAATGTACAACAGGGAAGCATCAACGGTAAGATTGGTGTTCAAATCCCATGAAAAGCCTGTAGATAACCCTGTTTTATTGGTTCCGGGGGTTTCCGGAGTCAGATAATCAGAAGGTATTGGCGTTTCGTCATAATAAATACCGGCTCTGACTTTTAAGGACGGCAAAGCTGTATATTCGGCCCCGATACGATAAATCATCGAATTTTCGAAATTTCTTGGATTCTCTGAGTCCTGCAGAGCAGCAGTATTTTTTTCAAAATCAAAGGTCAGTTCGTCATACGATGACCACCCGACGCTTTGCAGGTCTAAAGCAAGTAAGAGCTTGTCTGTTGCTTTCCAGCCAATGCCAAAAGTCAGGTTGGATGGCATTGGCAATTCTGCCGAGAAAGTATTATTGTCGGGGAAATTTCCGGCCATGCCGGGGGGTACAGTAAAAACAGCATCTCCCCCATCTATTTTCATCAAAACTTCAGACCGGTAATTAACTCCGGCCGTCAATTTCGGACTTACTCTGAAAAACAAACCTAAGTTATACCCGTAAGCGGTTGTACTCCCTTTTAAATTCACTCCACCTTCGCCATCAGCCGATTCCAACGGAAGAGCCTTATTCAGGTCAACGCTTCCGAAAACAACAACAGGACCGCCACCTATACTGATATTCGGAGTGATGGCATACGAAACGGTAGGTTGTACATAAATGGCCTGTAAAGAAATATCCTGAATCAAATACCGGCCATCCCAGTCATCGCCCCATTTCAGTGAATTACCATAGGGCGAGTTGGCTCCGATTCCTACAACCAGTCTTTCATTCAGCCGGACTGCGCCGTAAAAAGTAAACGGCGTTCCCATAGGGTTATCACTTTCAGCAGAATAAACCGAAGGTTGAGCTTTAACAAAAGTATTACGCGAAATTACCCCGCTTATCCCGCCAGACAGAAAATAATTGCCTTCCAGAAAAGACAAAGCACCGGGGTTAAAATGGATCGACGACGGTCCCAACAAAAGAGCGGTTCCGGTATGTCCCATCCCTGTTTGTTTTTGTCCCTGCAAATTCACCTGATACCCCTCTCCTTTTACAGGAAACGTTAACAGCATAAAAGCTGCAAAAGTTAAAAATAAATACTTCATAATATCGATACGCTGTTATTTTTTTAATAAATTGGCAAACAATTACTTGTAGTTAAAATTTTTGTCTGTGAAAATACACTGTAGTAAAGTCAATATATCTTTAGTTTTTCAAATATGAGTGCAGTATAAAAAGTATATTTTTGTCAAAATCAAGGCGTTTTAAATTTTTGTACCGGAGTTAACTTATTGTTAATGAGGATGCAAAAATTTAAAACAACAACGAGTTTGGCCATAAAGATGCTTTTTATACCGGGCTCATATATTAGATGTGAGATAATTCGTAAAACACTAATTGAATTTAAACAAATACGCTACCTTGCTTCAATCAAAAGACGGTCGAAAGTAATTAATATCTTCCGACCGGCATTTTCTTAGTTATTAGACGATACGAATATTTATGTTCTATATTCGTTTATTCAAAAAGTCGAAATATTATTTTGTTGGTTTTCAGTATATTAACAAGTGGATAATCTAAAGATACTTAACTATGGGTCGAATAAATTCAAGCAAAAAAGTCGAAACAATTAAAGTATTTTTTCTCTAATTGGCACAAGAAGACACAATCCAACTCACTTCTCTTCTGTTTGCTCTCACAGGAAAATTTTATTACATTACCGAAACAAAACACAACAGATATGCTTCAACAATCCGATATCGAACAACTTAAAGAAAAGGGTCTTTCCATAGAGTCAGTGGAACAGCAGATCGAGAGATTCAAAAAAGGATTTCCTTCACTGAAGATAGAACGACCGGCAACACTAACTGATGGCATTGTTCCTTTTTCGGAGCCAATGATCGAACATTATAAAAACATCTACAGCAGGGAAATCAACAATAATCTTGATCCACTGAAATTTGTTCCTGCCTCGGGCGCCGCTACACGAATGTTCAAGTCCCTGTACCAGTTCCTTGAAAAACCGGAAAGTCCGGAAACCCTGCCCGACGATCATCCGGTTCGCCGGTTTTTAACCCAACTGCACAAGTTTGCTTTTTATCAGCAGCTAAAGCGTTATTTCAAAAGTCATGATATCGATAAAACAGAAGTAAGGTATTCGCTAGCCAGGGAGATAATCCAAAAGGTACTCGACGAAGATGGACTGAATTACGGTTTTCTGCCCAAGGGACTTATCCTCTTTCATCGTTACCAGGACGGTCCGCGTACGGCCATGACCGAGCATCTGTTTGAGGCGGCACAATATGCGAAAAATAAAAATGATGAAACCAAAATCCATTTCACCGTCAGCCCCGAACATCTCGGGTATTTCACGAAACAGCTCAACGAAGATAAATCAAAGGCAGAAAAAAGCACGGGAGCTTCTTTTGATGTTTCCTTCAGTTTTCAGAAACCTCATACCGACACTATCGCAGTCAACCCTGACAATACACCCTTTCGCGATGAAAACGGCCGGTTGTTTTTTCGACCCGGAGGTCACGGTTCACTCATAGAAAATCTGAACGACTGTGATGCCGGAATCATCTTCATCAAGAATATTGATAATGTAGTACCCGAACATCTGCTTCAGGAAATTGTGGATTACAAGCAGGCACTGGCCGGTCTGGCACTCGATATTCGCAACAAAGTATTCGGCTATATCGACAGAATTGAAGAGGAGCTTTCGATCGAACTCATCATTGAAATCAGAAAGTTCATGAAGGAATTTCTCCACACAGACATTCCCGGCCATCTGGCCGATACCTCAATGGGGGAACAGGCAGCCTATCTTTTGAAGTTTTTGGATCGTCCCATCAGGGTATGTGGAATGGTAAAAAATGAAGGTGAACCCGGGGGCGGACCATTCTGGGTCAGGGATCAATTTGGCCAGGAAACCCTTCAGATTGTTGAGAGTTCACAAATCAACCTGAATGATCCCGGACAGAAAGAAATGTTTGAAGCCAGCACACACTTCAACCCGGTTGATTTAGTGTGTATTACCAAAAATCATAGAGGAGAAAAATTTAATTTGTCAGCATACATCGATGAAGAAACCGGTTTTATTTCTGAAAAATCGGTCAATGGAAAGACCATTAAAGCACTGGAGCGACCAGGCCTCTGGAACGGAGCCATGGCCAACTGGCTGACCATTTTTGTGGAAGTACCGGTTGAAACATTCAATCCGGTTAAAACGGTCAATGACCTTTTGAGACCTGCGCATCAATCCGGAAATCAATCTTAACCTCATCCTCAACCTCAACCTTAACCTAAACCTTCATTTTAATATTGGCTTTCCATAAAGAATGTGTACTTTTGCATGATTAAAATTAGTGCTTATGTTTGAATCGTGGTCTGCACATTTTAATGAAATCAAAGAAGCCGTCGAACGGTTTGAGAAGATGGAGTACAGCGGGCAGGAATATTTCTTTGACGTGCACAGCATAGAGAATATTTTTGATTTCTATGTAGATAAACTTCAGTTTAATAAAGCCGAAAGAATTATAAATTTAGGCATCCGCCAGCATCCGGGCGCCTCTGCTTTAAAAATAAAAGAAGCCATTCTCTACATCGAGAAAGGACAACTTTCCAAAGCAATCATACTTCTCGAAAATCTTCTTCAAATCGAAAAAACCAATCCTGAAGTATATCTAAATCTTGGATACGCTTATTTACGCGACGGACAGAACGAAAAAGCCCTTCAAATATTTGAGCATGGTCTTGAGTTTGCTTTCAGCGACGAAGAAGAGGTTCTTTTGGATATCGTTTTGTATCTTAATCAGTTTTACGAATACGAATCGACCATAAAAATTCTCTCGGAACGTTACAGCGAGATTCGTGACGACGAAAATCTTCTCTTTGAGCTGGCTTATGCATTGGATAAAGTTGACGAAAACCAGAAGGCCTTCAATATTTACGAAAAACTGCTCAACATTAATCCCTACTCGGAAAATGCCTGGTACAATGCAGGCATTTCGCTTGTAAAGCTTGAAAGGCCTAAGGAGGCGAACGAAGCATTTGATTTTTGCCTTGCAATCAGTCCCGATCATGCCCAGGCACATTTTAACAAGGCGAACAACCTTGCCCAGCAAAACAGATACCTGGAAGCACTTGAAAGCTATTTTGAGTGTATCTCTTACGACATACGGCAGTCAAAATGTCTTCACTATATTGCCGATTGCTGGAACCATCTGGGAAATTCTTCCAGAGCCTTGCAATTCTTTAAAATGGCGGTAAATACCGATTTTATGGATTTTGATGCGTGGGAAGGTTATGCCCGATTCTATCTTGAACAACAGGAACCTCAGGCTTGCAGACAGGTCATCAATCAGGCACTGGCCGAAAGGGAGCTAATGACCGATGAAGAGTTGGGAACATTTTACCATCTTATGGGTCAATCGTATGTTCTGGATGAAGAGTGGGAACGTTCAAAAAAATTCTTCAAAAATGCCGCTTTAAGCAACCGAAAGGACTTCAGGCACTTAGCGGCTTTGTACAAACTGAACCTGGCGCTCAATCCCGAATATAACATTGAAATTTTTGTAGATCAGTATACACCCGATTTTATAGAAACCGGCTCGTTTCAATATATGCTGGCCGCCTACCATCTTCTGATCACGGAAAACTTCGAAAACGGGATTTATCATCTCGAAGAAGCATCTGTATATGCCCCCGGTTTCATGGAAGAATTCACAGATGTCTTTCCTGAAATTATCACAATAGCCAAAAACAATAAAAAACTCACCAGTTTAATCGAACTCAATAATGGAAATTATGAACTTTAATTTACCAAATTTACCAGAACGACCCGAAAAACCTCGTCAATACGGTCTTACCATGATGATGGACAAAGGCCTGAGCGTAAGGGAATCGGAAAACTTTGTTGAAGGAAACGCCCCATACACCGACCTGGTGAAACTCGGGTTCGGAACCAGCCTTTTGGTACCCAGTCTCGAAGCCAAACTTAACATTTATCGCGAAGCCGGATTAAATGCTTACTTCGGCGGTACTCTGTTCGAAGCTTTTGTTGCCCGCGGTTTATTCGACGAGTTTCGTCGTTATCTCGACCGTTTTGGAATGGAATATGTTGAAGTGAGCGACGGCACTATCTCGCTTAATCATGAAGACAAATTAAAGTATATCGAAGAGCTGGCCAAAGAATATATTGTTGTCAGCGAAGTCGGTTCAAAAATTGCCAATAAAATTATTCCCAACACCGAATGGATTTCGATGATGAAGACGGAACTGGAAGCCGGCTCATGGAAAGTAATAGCCGAAGCCCGGGAAAGCGGAACTACCGGCATTTATAACAAAGACGGTTCGGCCAATCTTCAGCTCATTGAGGATATCCGCACACATTTGGATGCCGATAATATTTTGTGGGAAGCACCTCAAAAGCCTCAACAGGTATGGTTTATCAAGCATTTTGGGCACAATGTGAACCTGGGGAACATTGCTCCCGGAGAGGTTATCCCTCTCGAAACCTTGCGTTTAGGTCTTCGTGGTGATACACTTTTAGACTTCCTGCCTGATGCTAAATAAAACATTGCTGCCTTTTCTGAAAGGAGTTGCAATGGGTGCCGCCAATGTCATACCCGGCGTTTCGGGAGGCACCATTGCATTAATTACCGGCATCTTTATCCGGCTGATAAATGCCATAAAATCGTTTGATGCCGCAGCTTTAAAACTCCTTTTGCGTGGAAAATTCAGGGAGTTTGCACAGCATACCGACCTGGCTTTCCTCCTTTGTCTTTTAGCCGGGATATTGACAGCCATTATTTCTTTGGCAAAGTTGCTGGAATATTTGTTTCAGCATCACCCCATATACGTTTGGTCCTTCTTTTTCGGGCTGGTGCTGGCATCGGTCTATTTTGTCGGAAGAACAGTTAACAGATGGCATGCAGGCGCTATAATCTCTTTTATTACGGGAGCCGGAATTGCCATTTCCATTTCGGTGCTCACACCGGCATCAGAAAACAGCTCGTTTTTCTATCTGATTATTTGCGGAGTGGTTGCCATTTGCAGCATGATATTACCAGGACTGAGCGGTTCATTTGTATTAGTGCTGATGGGGAATTACCAACTGGTGATGATTGAAGCGGTTAATAATTTTGACTTTGACATATTGTTGCCCGTTGGAATTGGTGCAGTAGCCGGACTGGTGTTATTCAGCCGCTTTTTATCCTGGCTGATGAACCGTTTCCCCGATTCCACAATTGCCTTGCTTTCCGGTTTCATTTTAGGCTCCCTGGGGATATTGTGGCCATGGAAAAACGAGATAACCCAGGCTTTTGGCGACAAAACCAAAGTTATTGGCTACGACTGGTTTCTGCCCGAAATCAACCACCAGTTTATTTTGGCGGTTATTTTTATTACTTTAGGCATTCTGAGTATAGCAATCACCGAAATATGGGCTGAAAAGAAACAAAAAGAGTAATCTTATGGAAACCTACGGATTAATTGGCTATCCGCTGGAACATTCGTTTTCTCAAAAATACTTTACCGAAAAATTCAACCGGGAAAACATTGATGCCAGGTACTTGAATTTCCCTATTTCAAGCATTGATCAGTTTCCGGAACTGTTAAGGAAACATCCCTACCTTGCCGGATTAAATGTTACCATACCTTACAAACAAGAGGTTATGAAGTATCTTAATGAAATTGATCCGGTTGCAGGAGAAACAGGGGCCGTGAATGTCATTAAAATCCATTGGAAAAAAGAAAAGCCTTACTTAAAAGGATTTAACACTGATATAGTAGGTTTTTCCAGGTCTGTTGCTCCTCTGATGAAGGCCCGTCATAAAAAAGCGCTGATACTTGGAACCGGCGGCGCATCTAAGGCCGTAGCTTATGCTCTCAGGCAGATGGGACTGCTTTACAGGTTCGTATCAAGGTACCCAAAGCATCCTTCGCAAGTGTCGTACGAATCTCTGACACCTGAAATCATCAACGACTATAAAGTCATTATTAATACAACTCCGCTGGGGATGTCTCCGAAAACAGACGCATTTCCTCCCATCCCCTACCAGGGCATCACAGAAGAACATCTTGCCTTCGATCTGATATACAATCCGCAAACAACGCTGTTCTTGAAAAAATGTGCAGAAAACGGAGCCGTCACGAAAAACGGACTTGAAATGTTGCATCTTCAGGCCGAAGCCGCCTGGGAAATTTTTAAACAGGCATAGGGGTGTTAGGATATTAGGATATTAGGGGGTTAGGATATTAGGGGGTTAGGATATTAGGGGGTTAGGATATTAGGGGGTTAGGATATTAGGGGGTTAGGATTGTTAGGATTGTTAGGTTGCTGGTTTCGGTTTGCTTGTTACTCAACCTTTACCTTTGCCTCAACCTTTACCTTTTCCTCAACCTCAATAGGTGTGGAATGTTGAATTGTTAGTGTCTTACTTCTAATTGACAACTTGTTATATAATTTTGCGAAGAATTGTGAGTAAAAAAAAGAAGAAAAATTTCGGGGGAATGGTATACAGTACAGACCCGGATTTTAATCCCGACGATTTTATAGAAAATGAAGAAACGGAAATACTTCCCCCTGAAAAACAAAATCTGAGGGTAATGCTGGACCGGAAAAACCGTAAAGGAAAAACCGTAACACTGATTACCGGTTTCGAAGGTAAAGAATCAGACCTGCAAGTTTTGGAGAGAACACTGAAAGGTATCTGCGGGGCCGGTGGTTCATCTAAAGACGGCGAAATACTTATCCAGGGTGACTTCCGCGAGCGAATAATTGAGTACCTCCATAAGAACGGATATACAAAAACAAAAAAATCGGGCGGATAAAACACCGCCGATGAAGACGAGAATCCACCATCGGCAACCCCTGCTGGTGCGGATTTATTAATCTGCACCACCTTAGCAGTAGATTTGTAAGACACTAATCAATAAAGTACTTTCTGAAAGACTTCCGCTGACCTGTTCTGTTTTTGCAATTGATAACCGAATTAACGTTAGCAGGATTCTTTGACAAGCCAGGCAGCAGAGCAGAATTACCGCCGCGCTCTGCCGCTTTGCTTGCAAAGAAATCCGCTAACGCGGATTTCTTTGTTTTGGAGACCTTTTTTTGTTTTAAAATTTGAGGATGTAAAGCGGGCCTTGTCCGCTGTTACTTTTGATTTATACCATTCATCCGTATAAAATTTTATTATTAAAGTCGGATGGAACTCGCATGATTGAGTTTTTATACATGGTCTTTTGTGACAAACCGTGTCATGCTCGTTTTATCTTACATTTGATAAGTTGTTACGACTGTTACGACTGTTAGAATTGTTAAAGTTGTTAATATTGTTAATATTGTTAATGTGTTAATTGTTAGAATGTTATAAGTTTTATACATTAGCTAACATTCCTAACAATCTAACATTCCTAACAATTTTTGTCAGGCCCGGTTTATCTTACATCTTACCAACTTACATCTAATAATCTATTAAAACAAACCTTGTCATGCTCGTTTCGTATGTTTTATTCCTGACTTGCCGGTTGTTGTCCGCGCATTCCCATAATATCACGATCAAACAAATACAGATTCTGATCGCCCAGCAAATTCAGTTTATCAAGTATTGCAGACACTGAAGCTTCTTCCTCACTTTGTTCGTTTACAAACCACTGCAACCAGTTGTGCGTTGTAAAATCTTTTTCATTAAGACAAACTTCAACAATATTGTTTATGGACTCGGTCACCTTTTGCTCATGTTCATAAACCTGCTCAAACATTGCCTTAACATTTTTAAAATCTGAAGGGGGCTTGTCAAAGGAGCTTATTATGGCCTGTCCTCCCCTCTCATTCACATACTTAATGAACTTCAGCATGTGCATCCGTTCTTCATCGGATTGGGCATACATCCAGTTGGCAATTCCTTCCAAACCATTCCATTCTGCCCAGCTTGCCATAGCAAGGTAGAGACTGGATGAATATCCTTCCTTCTCTATTTGCTCTACCAGTTTCTTTTCAACCTTCTTGTTTAGCATAGTTTTCAAGTTTTAATGTTTATTTAAACAATAAGATAACATTTTGGTTTAAATGAAGTATCTCTATACAATTAATTTATACCGATTCTTAATAATCTCAGAATCGCCAGCTAAATAAGTTTATAAGCATCCCAACAAACCTCCGAATTGAACCCAAACCCATCCTTTTTGTTAACAAGATTAACAGATTTATATTCAGTGCTGGTCGAGGTCAAAGCGCCTGAATAATCAGCGAAGAATAAGGTCTTTGATAAGAGGCCGCCCGATATGATTGTTCATCTGACTGATAATTTTATCACGGTGCATCATTAGCTCACTTCGAATAATGCTGCTGTGCAAAGTAACATATACAACACCTTGCCGGAAGTAAACACTCTTAGTTACTCTTGCCACCGAAGGGCCCACCACCGCCTTCCATGCACCGGGTATTCGTGAAGGATAAATACCTCTGGAAATAGCAGGCTGCCCCATTATTTCTTTTAATATTTCCTGAAGGGGCTGTACTGAATTTTTTCTGAAATCACGTTCTTTATATCCCATCTTTATTCCTCTTAACAGTTCCTTCCACAACTTTAAAAAAGCGACTCTCTTTTCCCGTCTCACGCACGATTTCAGTAAGCCTTTCCTTTTGCGTATCGGTGATAAATATCTGACGAAACCTGCTCTCTGCAACCAACTGGATCAGGCGGTTGCCACGATCGGAATCCAGCTTATCAAAAACGTCATCCAGCAACAATATCGGCCCAAACCCGTTGTGCCTGGATAAGAATTCATATTGGGCCAGTTTTAATGCAATAAGAAATGATTTTTTCTGCCCCTGCGAACCTTCTTTTTTAACCGGTTGACCGTTCAACAGTAACTGAAGATCATCTTTATGAATGCCACGGGAGGTATAGCCTAATATCAAATCGCGCTCGCGGTTTTCTCTCAGCATATTCAATACCTCTCCCTTCTGGAAATTCGATGTATACAAGATATCCACGGCTTCGTGTCCCCCGCTGATGTGCTGGTAAAATTCGCGGAAAACAGGAACCAATTGCTCAATGAATCGGGTACGTTGAAAAAAAATATCCTCCCCGAGTCTCACCAACTGTTCATCCCAAACATCCAGCTGGGCTGTCAACCCCTGACTGAAATGGTCGTTTTTTTTCAACAATGCATTTCGTTGCATCAGGGCACGATTGTAACGAATCAACCGGTCAAGATATGGTTTATTGTATTGCGAAACAACACTGTCCACATATTTTCTTCGCTGATCGCTCCCTTCGAGTATCAATCGTTCATCCGAAGGAGAAATCATCACCAGTGGTAATAGCCCGATATGTTCCGACAGTTTTCCGTATTCCTTTTTGTTTCGTTTAAACTGCTTTTTCTGATTTCGTTTCAGGGCTACATATATTTGTTCCTCATGCTCGTTTCGCTCAAAGGCTCCCTGAATGACGAAAAAGTCTTCGCTATGATTAATATTCTGACTGTCAATAGAATTAAAATAACTTTTACAAAAGGACAAATAATATATGGCATCCAGAAGATTGGTTTTACCGGCACCATTAGCGCCTACAAAACAATTAATGCCGTCACAGAACGCTGTCTCAGCCTGTAAAATGTTTTTATAGTTCAGTATATTAAGATGTTTCAGATACATATTTTTTGCTTGGTATGGTACAAAAATAATGAAACAACATCAGAGCGTAACCTGCCAACCAAAAAATATGACAAACCCTGTTTTGAATAAGGCTGAAAAGAATTACATTTGCCTTCGGAAAAAAACTATTTAAAGATATGGCAAAAAAGCAACAACACGAAGACAGCTTTGAAAATGTTGAGTCGGCATTGACCAAAACCGAACAATTTATTGAGGATAACCAGAGGCTAATCAGTTTTATCGCCATTGCCCTGATCGTTATTGTAGCCGGGTACTGGGCATTTAAGAAACTGTACGTGCAACCGCAACAGGCAGAAGCCCAGAAAAATATTTTTCAGGCACAGCAATATTTCGAAAAGGACAGTTTTAATCTTGCCCTCAACGGCGATGGAATGAATCCCGGTTTTCTGGAAATAATTGATGAATACGGTGCTACCGACGTTGGTGAACTTTCGGAGTATTACGCAGGGATTTGCCATCTTCAAATGGGAAATTTTGAAGATGCCATTAAATATTTAAAAGGTTTTTCTACCGACGAGCCTCTGCTTAAGGCAACCGCTCAGGGTGCCATTGGCGACGCATATCTTGAGACCGGTGATACGGCCGGTGCCATTGAATGGTACCGAAAAGCCACTTCGCTCGACAATGAAATGATTACCCCCTTGTATCTGTTCAAACTGGGACTTCTTTACGAAGAAACAGGAGAAAAAGAGAAAGCCCTCAAAGCTTATTCGGCCATTAAAAAGAAGTATAAAGAAAGTACCGAAGGTCGCCAGATTGATAAATACATCACAAGAGTGAAAATTTCGGGGTAATTAATTTGAATTTTTACGATATTTAAAGGGTTGTCAGGAAATAGGCAACCTTTTTTTAATAAAAAAACTATGGCTACAAATCTTAAAAACTTGTCCGATTATGATGCTTCCGCGATTCCATCGGCCAAAAGTATGAAGTTCGGAATAGTGGTCTCTGAATGGAACCCCGCAATTACCGAAGCACTGCTGAAAGGGGCATACGATACGTTAAAAAGGCATGGAGCCAAAGAGGAAAACATTCTTGTTGCACACGTTCCCGGAAGCTTTGAGCTCACTCACGGGGCAAGACATTTCATCAAACGTACCAATGTAGATGCCGTTATTTGCCTTGGATGTGTTATCAGAGGAGACACGCCTCATTTCAATTATGTATGCCAGGGCGTGACGCAGGGAATCACAGAATTGAACGTCAGATACAAGAGACCTGTCATTTTTGGTGTCCTCACCACTGACAATCAACAACAGGCCGAAGACCGCGCCGGTGGAAAACTGGGAAACAAAGGCGATGAGGGAGCCATTACAGCAATAAAAATGGTGGCTTTGACAAGAGGGTTCATAGATGAATAGAACCCAAATTCTTGCTTGTAAAAACTTACTTAGAAGTTAAGATGTTAAACAAAGAAGGAAATACGCATTGGAAAGGGAAAAAACACGAAATAATGGCAAAATTACGGCTTCAGCGAAAAATGGTAGAGCCCAAAATTCAATTTGTGGGCCGGCAGTTCCTGGATATTCCTTCCATCCAGATGTTTTTATATAATGAAGATCAGATTGAGGAAGTAACTTCGGAAGGTGACTTTGCCAAAATAGCCGGTAAAATAAAAGACGATGACCGCTTTATTACCTGGATTAATATTCATGGCATTCATGACATCGAAATTATTAAGACCATAGCCGACCATTTTTCTCTGGACAAACTCATTGTTCAGGACATAGTAGATACCACTCAACGGCCGAAAATTGAAATAAGACCCGATTTATTACTCTTTACCGTTAAGTCATTAATGCCTCCTTCCAACAACAATAACAACAATAACAACAACAACAACAATAGCAACAATATTGAATCGGAACAGATCAGTTTCATCTTAAAAAACAATGTTCTACTGTCGTTTCAGGAAAAGAAGGGTGATCATTTTGAACACATCCGCAGCCGGCTGAGAGAGGATAAAGGACTGGTAAGGGAATCGGGTGCCGATTATCTGTTGTATTTACTGCTCGACGCCATTACCGGCAATTGTTTTACAACGCTCTACGGGATGGAAAACAAACTTAACACCCTGCCCGAAATAATCATGGAAAACCCTGACCCGGGATACATTGCCACGCTCGAAGAAATTAAGCGTGGTCTTTTTACAATAAGAAAAGCAGTTACTCCCCTAAAGGAAGCCATAGTTTTTACGGAAAAAGGGCAAACCCCGCACATCCATATAAATACAATTCCCTATTTTTCCGACCTCAAAGACCAGTTGTTACAACTCATCGACGAGACCGATCTGAATATGACCCGTGCCGAAGGGAGCACCAACCTGTTTTTCTCATACCAGGGCCACCGCATGAACGAGGTAATGAAAGTGCTAACCATGGTAGCCACCATTTTTATTCCGCTCACATTTTTGGCCGGCCTCTACGGTATGAATTTCGAGAACATGCCCGAACTGAGTTGGAAATACGGATACCCGGCTGTTTTGGGGTTAATGGCAATTATCGCCATAGGAATGATCCTGGTTTTCAAACGAAATAAATGGCTGTAGGATGAATGCTACAAAATATAAAAACACAAAGACGCAAAAACAGCTGTTGTAAATTAAAGCTCATTGGGAATGTAATAGTTCGGTAAACTTTTGCAATGTGCGTCAAACCAATTGTTTAATATAAACTTTGCGCCTTTGTGCTTCTCATTTAATCATTATCCTATTCCATAATCCTTACCATACTGTTCCACTACGAAATCAATGTCTTTGTCGCCGCGCCCGCTAAGGTTTACAAGAACAGACCTGCGCGGGTCCTTTTGAGCCAGTTTGAAAGCATAAGCTACGGCATGTGCACTCTCCAAAGCAGGAATGATGCCTTCGAGACGACTTAACTCAAAAAAGGCATCAATGGCTTCCTTGTCAGTCACCATATCGTAGTGAACCCGTCCAATGTCTTTGAGCATGCTGTGCTCGGGCCCTACTCCCGGATAGTCCAATCCACTGGCCACTGAATAAACAGGACTGGGATTACCTTCATCATCCTGAAGCAAATAACACTTAAACCCGTGAATCAGGCCGGGTTTCCCCTGCATCATGGTAGCTGCGTGATCACCGTTATTCATTGATCTCCCACCGGGTTCAACACCATACAAATCCACATCTTCATCTTCCATGAAACCCGAAAATATGCCCATGGAATTACTTCCACCGCCAACACAGGCCACAACATTATCGGGCATTTCGCCTGTCATATCAAAAAATTGCTCACGTGCTTCAATCCCCACTATATGTTGAAAATCACGCACCATCATGGGAAACGGATGAGGCCCGACAACAGAACCGATGCAATAAATCGAAGTGACAGGGTCTTTGGCATAAGCTTCGAAAGCTGAATCAACAGCCTCTTTTAAAGTTTTCAGTCCTGTTGAAACAGGTACAACTTTCGCCCCGAGAATTTCCATTCGCACTACATTAGGATGTTCTTTGGCAATATCTACCTCACCCATGTGAATTTCGCACTCGAGCCCGAAATATGCAGCAGCCGTTGCCAAAGCAACACCATGCTGACCGGCTCCTGTTTCGGCAATCAGTTTTTTCTTGCCCATGTATTTAGCAAGAAGCGCCTCTCCCATACAATGGTTGAGTTTGTGTGCACCGCTGTGATTGAGATCCTCACGCTTCAGATAAATACGGCCGCCATATTTATCCGACAACCGGTTACAATAATAAACCGGAGTCGGGCGTCCCTGATAATGCTTACGTATGCTCCGCAACTCTGAAATAAAATTGTGCGACTTGCTGATGGCATAATAGGCATCGGTAATTTTTTTCATCTCTTCCTCGAGTGCCGGTGGCAAAAATGCCCCTCCATACTCTTTGTAAAATCCATCTTTTGACGGATACTTCTTGAAATAATTTTCTGACATGACTTTGTGTTATTAAATTCTATAATTGAGTTCACTACTAAAATAGATCGTTAGATATTTAGATATAATTAATTTAGTCAGTAGTTTTTAGTCAATAGTCAATAGTAATTTTTTTCAAGTACTGACATATTCCAAAAACTAACAAATTAGCATAAATAACATGTTTTTAGAGGTTTGTGTATTTTGTCAGATAAATGATATAAGATAATTCATATAATCTTGATATACTGCATTTTAACAAATACAACCTATTAATCACAAGCAACTGGTTTGCAACGTATTGTAAAAGTGTAACTGACTGTTGTCCTTAGTGTCCGTCTATAAAATGCCATTTGCTGTGTTACGTTTGCCACCAAAATACTCATTTACGAAAAGTAAACTGTGTTTTTGATGGCTTCGCAAGCCTTGCAACCAGCACTTTCTGAACTGACACATGATTAGTAGGAAACTTTTCCTGCTTTATAGACAAAGGCACTACTCAGACGGAAAACGGTTCGTTCACACACAAAAAAAACCGCAGGTGGAAAAGCCTGCGGTTCTTTTGTTTTTATCCTTGCACACGAAGTGACAGCTTGTTCCACCTGTTATGAATCAAGATCGCGCCACCAAATATGTGAATATTTTTCGATCATATTGATTATTGTCATTAAAACGGTGTGCAAGATATCAATTTGTTTAAAACTATCAAAATTTACTATCAAATTATTCTCCGAAATCGGGACCATCTACCAGTTCAAATTCAGGATCAACATCAATACTAAAAAAGGCCGCTCTGTCAAGAGCGACCCTGAATAAAAAGTTTTATACTGTTTCATTATTTTTCAAGCTCTTTCCAAACCAGTGCACTTGCACCTACAATAGCTGCATCACCCAACTTCAGTTTAGAGGGAAGGATTTTGATCTTGTCTTTGAAGATAGGGAGCAAATGCCGGTTCATGCTTTCATAAGTGGGTTTAAAAATATAATCACCGGCAGCGGTAGGACCGCCAAACAAAAATATGGCCTCAGGTGCAAGGTGATGAACAGTATCGGCAAGGCCCTGTCCCAGATATTCTCCGGTTTTTTGAAAAACCTCAAGAGCAATTTTATCTCCCTGCACAGCAGCTTCGTAAATCATTTTTGAAGTGAGCTCGTTGTACGATTTGTTGGCCAGCAAACTATCTTCAGCATTGTAATAGGCCAACAGCTCAAAAGCAGTACGTTTCATACCGGGCGCAGAGCAATATGCTTCAAGGTGACCGAGCGAGCCACAACCGCAGACACGACCTCCCGGAACCAGTGTAGTATGCCCGCACTCCCCTGCAAAACCGTCGTGTCCGTAAACCAGATCGCCATTCACAATAATTCCACTACCCACGCCGGTACCGAGCGTATACATTACGAAATTCTTCATTCCCTGGGCACCACCATAGACCATTTCACCAATAGCAGCAGCATTGGCATCATTGGTTAGCGCAATGGCGTATGATTCGGGGAAATTCTTTTTCAGTGCATCCACCACATGAACAACCCCTTTGAACGAAAGATTGGGCGCATATTCAATGGTACCGCTGTAATAATTACCGTTGGGAGCACCCACACCGATACCAAGAATATCGGTTTCTTCATTCATCAGTTTCAACGACTTTACAAGCTCCTGAATCTCATCCGAAAGGTCGGCGATATATTTGTCAAAGTCACCATGTTTAGGGGTATTAATCGAGCGGCTAACCATTACGTTTCCATTCTGATTCACTGCTCCAATAACGGTATTGGTGCCACCGATATCAATTCCAATAGCAATTTTCTTCATGATAAATAAGCTTTTATTTTAAAAAGCCGGAAGCAATAGCACTCCCGGCTCTGATATCATATAATTAAATTATTCTGTCCGAATAGCATGCCCCTTCACAGCATAAAAGAAAATGTAAAGGTAACAAACAGCCGGCACTACAAATGCCCAGGTATAACTGGTTGCATCAGCTATTGCACCCATGAGCGGAGGTATAACAGCCCCACCAACCACGAATGAATTGATAATACCTGATGCAGAGGCCATCTCTTCACCATCCAGATCCTTAACACCCAAAGAGAAAATATTGGGGAACATGATTGAATTAAACAATCCGATTGAAATAACCGTCCAAAGCGCTATTTCACCTGTTGTAAAAGTGGTAATAAGTGCCAGGGCAGCTGCCATAATCGCAAAGACAGCTAAAGTGCGGGCAGCTTTGCCTCTTCCTATTTGCATGATCAGGAAATTAACCAGGGCGATTATCATAAATATTTGACCGGCACTGAAATTCCACGTTTCAAAAGTGTAGCCGTCGGCAGTAACAAATGCCCCTGAAACAAGTGCCAGAATTAAAACCGATACAACTAAAGCGTATTTTTTTGCTTTATTCTTAATCTCGCTGAACATTATGGCTCCGAAGAAACGACCAACCATTGCACCGCCCCAGTAAATTGCGGCATACGTGGAAGCCTTTTCAGGGTCAATGCCGGCAGAATTACGCAGATAATTAACAATCAATCCGGCATTACCAACTTCCGCTCCAACATAAGCAAAAATGGCAATAGCGCCCAGAATAACGTGAGGATAGTTCCAAACGCTTTTTTTAGTTCCTTCTTTTTTGTTGTTATTAACAAGTACCGGTAGTTTTATTGAGAATAAAATAACAGCAACGGCAATCACGACAATTGCCATAGTGATGAATGGTACGGGAACTCTTTCTGCAGCTGCAAGACCGTGTTCCGGTGTCATTAGCGATTCATCGGCCGGAATACCAAGCCCCCTGAAAATGGCTACTGAGATAATCCATGGTGCAATCATGGTAGCTACAGAGTTCAATGCCTGTGTAAGATTCAAACGGCTGGAAGCTGAGCTTTCGGGCCCCAGTGCCGTTACGTAAGGGTTGGCTGCAACCTGAAGAAAGACCACGCCTGCAGCAAGAATAAAGGTAGCAACTAAAAACATCGGGAAAGAAGGAATTTTAGCAGCCGGCCAAAATATCAAACTTCCTATTCCCATCAATAACAATCCAAGTATAACCGTCCATTTATACCCTATTTTCGCAACCAATTTCCCGGAAGGAATTGAAAGAATCGGATAGGTAACAAAAAAGGCTGATGACAAAAGTTGTGCAGCCCATTCAGGTAATCCAAAAATGGCTTTTACCGGAGCCGTCATTGTAATGATGAAGGTTGTGGCAAAACCAAAAATAAAAAAAAACGGCACCGAAAACACCCATGCCGAGACCATAGTTACTGCTTCTCTGTTCCATACAATTATCTTTTTTAGTTGTGTGTTTATTAATGCACTGCAATAATACCTTAAATTTGTATTTTTTACAAAACTTAACAGCGATAAATTCGTCATTAAAGATGATAATTTTTTGTAATATTCTGATTTGCAGCGGCTGGTAAAAGAACAGATGCGCAAGTCAGAAAATACAGGGTTTACTTCCGGACAGCCGTAACGCAAAAAGGGTGTCTTGTGTTAAGACACCCTTTTCATATTGCCGGGAAACCCATCTAATTTGAACAATAAATTTTCTGAAAGGCATTTAATATTCATATTCAACTTCGAATTCTTCGTACGGGGCAGTATAAAATTCCTGGTTCTCAAATATCAGGGTGACCTTATTATAGCCTTCAACCTGAAGTGGCTCGAGATAGAAACTCATTAACCCACGGTAACGGTTTATCATTTCATCTCCCCTGGCATTATGCCGAACCTGAAGATAAATTTCCGTTTCATCCCCGGTTTGATCGTCCGGATCTTTAACAACATTGAAGTAGTGAACTTCATCATTGCCATAGAAAGCAAAATCGACATTCAGGAACCCCCCGGAAATCCAGATGTCATTAATAAAGAATTGATCGGTACCAATGGTGTCCCGGTTCTCTTCATTCAATTCAATAATATCCTTAAGGACAATATTCTGAATACTAAGAGCATCGACCATATAGTCGTAAATAACGTTTTCATCTCCGGTTTTGAACACTGAATACTTCATCAGGATACGAACACTATCGGTAAATTCAAAACCTGCTGGATAGTCTCTTAACTGCAGGGTGGTTTCGGAATCGGTAAAAACCAGCTTTTCATTGTCGGGCCCATATTCCGTTACACCAAGTTCCATGTATTGAGGTACAGCGTCATCGTCGTCATCCAGACATGATGTAAGGCCTGCAAAAAACATAAATGAAACCACAGCTAACAAAGTAGTTCTCATTGTTCTCTTCTCCATCTTTAATAAGTTAGACAATCATTTTACGCATTAGTTTTATTTCTTGTATAATCGCTAATTCCTTTTTTAAAAGATGAAGAATAAAAGAAATGGTTGCGTATGGAGAATAAAAAAGCTACTATTTTTCCACGTAAGTTACTTCCAGGTCGGCCACCCGCGGCGTATAATCATTGTTCCAGAGACTCGAGCGAAGAAATACCCGGGCTTTGGTTCCATAAGCCATATTTCGTATGGCGATATCAATGCCGGGATAGATTCCTCCCTGATACGTGTTGGTATTACCCACAACATAAGTAAAAGGACTATCGGATTCATAGTTGCTGGCGTAAGAATAGATAAAGGGAATTCCAGCGGTATCCCGTACAATTTCAAAATACATATACCTGAATCCCACCGCTTTGCCAACCTGCACCGAATCGCCGGCACCCTGCTTTAATTCGAAATAAAGAAAGCTGTTATCCTCAGCCGTATCGATAACATTGTAGCTAACATTTTTCAGGGTGTCATGTACGATATCGAGATAATCCGCCATTAATTGCTCCTCTTCACGAATCATTTCTTTGGTGTTAATACGATAACCATCGTCGCAGGCGTTAAAGGAAGCTGTAACGATAATTATTAAAACAATCAGGGTATGTTTAAGTGAGATTCGTTTCATCCGTATAAAATTAGTCTAAGTTATTGGTCTGATGCAACTTATTATGCTTTAATTGATTTTAGATTCTTCGGTCCGCTCAGAATGACAGACTGTCTAATGTCATTCTGAGGAGGTAACGACGAAAAATCTGTTCCCTGTTTTTGGTTTCTTTGATGATTAGAGGTTAATTATACATGTTCTTTTGTGATTAACCTTGTCATGCTCGTTTCATGAGCCCGGCCTAAAAAGCATCTTTGTTGCCAAACTCGTTGTTGTTTTAAATTTTCGCATCCTGAGTGCAGTATAAAAAGCCTTCAAACTGCTGATTTTTACCATTTTCACCCCTGACCCATAAAAAGGAACTGCTAAAAATCAGCAGTTTGAAAAAGTCCCCTTTAGGGGATTTAGGGGTCAAAAGGCTTTTTATACGGCACTCTTTCATTGTTTCAGTTATTTTTAATCGTTACAAAATAACAGAAATTTGTTGATGTGAGCAAATATAGCTTTGCCCGGACATTATTGATTTTTTACACCCACCACTTCTACATCGTAAACAATAATGGCTCTTGAAGGTATCTTTCCGTCGTCACCAACAAGACCATGTGCCAGATGCGGGGGCATAATAAAAGAGGCACTGGCTCCGTTTTTCAACAGTAAAATACCCTCTTCAAGGCCAGACTCCACACCACCACGACCCACCAGAAACTCTTTGGGACCAAGTTCTTCCGAGTCATAACAGATAGTTCCGTCCAGCAGTTTTACCTGATATTCCAGCGTCACTACCTGCCCCTTTCTGATAGAATCACCTTCACCAGGTTTATCGATTCGGTACCATAAGCCTGTGCCTGTCGGTTTCATTTTGAGTTTGTTTTCTTTTACAAACTCTCTGATTCTTTGCTGTTCTTTCTCAACAAGTTTGCGATTAACTTTGATGTATGTTTCCAGCGGGATTTCGACCGATTCTTTCGGGCGATCGGGGTTTTGCGAGCCCGAACAACTGCAAACTGACAATAAAAGTGCGATAATGAGCACTTGATTAACGATCGGTAAAAATCTCATAGACATCTATGTTTGCGATTCGCATTATTATCAACAAAATCAATACCAGAATTCAATAGATATTCAGATTTTTAGATGCACGATTTAAGATGATTTTAAATAGCAGATACACTGCTTTATAGCAAGCAAAAAACATTTAATTACAAACAACAAATCTACAACCCATTACAAACATTTAACGGAGTGCTGAGAATTATCATAAGCGGGATAAAAATTCGGGAAATGTATTCCTGAACCTTTGTACCGCTTCGTCCAGAGTTCCCTTCCATTCGCCACCGGCAGCGTTCAGATGTCCACCTCCCGAAAAAAAAGCTTCGGAATATTTGTTGACAGGAATATTGGACCGTGAACGAAATGAAATTTTAACAAACTTATCTTTTTCTTTTTCGGTAAATAAGGCAGAAATATCCACTCCTTTAATGGCAAGAGGATAGTTAACAAAGCCTTCGGTATCCCCTGGACGGTATTGATATTTATCCAATTCATCCTTCGAAATGGTAATATAAGCAGTCGCCAGATTGTCCATAACCTCCAGGTTATTAGCCAGAACGTGCCCAAGCAACCGCATCCTTTCCAGGGAGTTGCTTTGGAACAATTCCTTATGAATTTTGTCCTTATCAATTCCTTTGGCTACCAATTCTCCGACAATCCGGTAGGTTCGGGGATCGGACGAATTATAGCTCAATGACCCTGTATCGGTAATAACTCCTGAATAGAAGCATTCGGCTGCATAAATGTCCAGCTTATCCTCCCATTGAAGGGCTTCTGCAATCAGGAAAGATAGTTCACAGGTTGAAGAAACCTCCGTTTCTGAAAACAGCAGGCCGGCAATCCTGGTATCAGGGTCCGGATGATGATCTATCAGAATCCTTGGTGTTTTCAGGGTCTTAATGACCCCAGCCATATCGCCACACCGCTCCATGTCATTGAAATCAAGCAATATAAACAAATCTGCCTCACGAAGCTTCCGTTCACCCGTCAACTGGTTGTTTTCGTAGACGATAATCTCCCCGGCACCTTTCATCCACAACAAATTGGCCGGCACCTCATCAGGAACGATCACCGATGCATCATAACCCTTATTTTTCAAAAGATTCCACCAGCCCAACACACTTCCTATCGCATCCCCGTCGGTATTTTTATGAGGGATCAGCGCGATTGATGAAGCATTTTCAATCATTTTCCTAAAAGTGTCTAACTGACCTTTGTTGATTTCCATTTCAAGATTTTTCTGAAAATGCAAAGGTAATAAATTACCGGCCTTGTGGAAAAATTCCTATTTTTATCTCTAAATTATCGTGTCGACAGAGTATCAGATTTTTATATCTCAGACGTCAGATTCTTCGCAAGGCTCGGAATGGCATTGAGGAACTGCATTTAAGGGACAAATATTTTTGATTGCAAACAACTGACCTGTAGGTTATTTCAAAAATTCAACGAACGATTGATGAGTGCAGTATTTTCGCCAAAATCAAGCGTTTATAATTTTTGTAATCTCACTACACATTATCAGCTCTGTTAGATTCATCTTGTATCTTATATCTAAATATCTGACTGTAGTAAAATATACACAAAAACTTTGCTTTATGACAAAAGGAAACATCACGCTGACAATGATTAAACCCGTCGCTGTAAAAGAGCACCATGCAGGCGATATTCTTTCCCAAATCGAACATGCAGGATTTCACATTATCGCGCTGAAAATGACACAACTGCCTAAAGAAAAAGCCGAAATTTTTTATGACGTACATAAAGATAAGCCCTTTTTCGGCGAATTGATCAACTTTATGTCATCGGGGCCGGTTGTTGCAGCACTGCTGGAAAAAGAAAATGCGGTAGAAGACTTTCGCAAACTGATAGGCTCTACCGACCCGAAAGAAGCAGACGAAGGAACAATCCGCAAAAAATATGCAAAAGACAAAACACATAATGCCATTCATGGCTCTGACAGTGACGAAAATGCACTGAGAGAATCACGGTTCTTCTTTAGTGAAATGGAACAATTCAGGTAAACACTCCCGGACAAAAGCCCATCATCTTACCGGAGGTGTTCCCCGTTTGGTCGTGATGATTACCACGCCGTTTTTGGCATCATCACCGTAACGTTCTATGGCCTTTTGCCCCTTCATTACCCTTATCGACTTAACGTTGTAATGAGGAACCTCAAGGTATTCTTTGACGATTTTATTGTCGATAACAAACAGTGGCATTTTTTCGGTCAGACCGTGTTCATTGAGTGTTTGCATCAATTCCTTTTCTTCCTCCGATAAATAAAACGGAACCTTAATCACAACTTTACAGTCCACATTTTGACCGTCTTTTTTTGCCGGTTTCCATTCCTGCATCAGACTAACCAGACGCAAAGCTTCTGAATCGAGTAAAGCATCAACGCTTTTCGAAATTTGTGGCTCCATCAGTTTGCCCTGGTCGGTTATAATTGCAGATACTTCAACAACACCTTCAATCATACCAATCCGGGCTTCATCGGGATAACTCATATACTTTTCAAGAAAACGTCCAACCTGTTTCGGATTTCCTCTGAATTTCGGAGCTTTATCAATATCATTCTGAACAACCTGTACAGACTGTGCAAAAGTGATATTTGCCATTGCCAAAACCAGCAATGCAAAAAATGTTGAAATGAAATGTTTTGTTTTCATCAGTATAAAATTAGTCTAAGTTATTGGTCTGATGGAACTCGCATGTAAGAGTTTTATACATGTTCTTTTGTGGAAAACTTTGCCATGCTCGTTTCATCCGTATAAAATTT
>NZ_AEWI01000014.1 GCF_000191885.1 Anaerophaga thermohalophila DSM 12881 | reverse complement strand
GATGACAAGTTGGGCTAAGTTAAAAATCTATCCTTCAATTGAAACGAGCATGACAAGGTTTGTCACAAAAGAACATGTATAAAACCCAATCATGCGAGTTCCATCAGACCAATAACTTAGACTTATTTTATACGGATGAAAAATATTATTCGTAATTTGCAAGCATGGATTTAAAATTAGCAGTCCTCATTGACGGGGACAACATACCTTCGGGCTATATAAAAGAGATGATGGAAGAGATTGCCAAATACGGCAATCCTACCATCAAGCGGATTTATGGCGATTGGACCAAGCCAAATCTGGCGCGCTGGAAGAATATTCTCCTGGAAAATGCCATTATGCCCATTCAGCAATACGGGTATACCACGGGCAAGAATGCCACCGACTCGGCTATGATTATTGATGCGATGGACATTTTATATTCGGAACGGGTAAACGGGTTCTGCCTGGTTTCCAGCGATAGTGACTTTACACGGCTGGCTACACGCTTGCGGGAAGCCGGGATGATGGTGATAGGTATCGGCGAAAAGAAAACACCCGATCCCTTCATTGTATCCTGTGATAAGTTTGTTTACATCGAAATTTTGAAAAATGCCGGCGATGAGGATGATGGAGCGGAACAAGATAAAAAACCGGCCAAAAGTACCGTAGATAAAATCACACCCAAAGTGATCCGCCTCATTTCAAGCTCCATTGACGACATTGCCGACGATGACGGATGGGCTTTTCTGGGGGATGTAGGAAACCTGATTCAAAAGAAACAGCCCAATTTTGATTCGCGTAATTACGGATTTCAAAAACTCACACCACTTATAAAATCAATTAGTGATTTTGAAATTGAAAAGCGGGAAAATTCCAAAGGTCAGCTTAAGTTGATTTATGTACGGAAAAAGGAGAAACCAAAGAAGAGTACTAAGAAATAATTCCACTACCCCTTCAAAAAAAATTTCTGTGACATGAAACGCAAAAAACCGGATAGCAGATATACAGAATACAGCATAATAATTGGTTTTTATTGCAAGTCAAGAGTTTTTTATTAGGATGAAACGAGCATGACAAGGTTTGTTACAAAAGAACAAGTATAAGTTATTGCATGCGAATTTCATCCAACTTTAAAAATAAATTTTATAAGGATGACAAGTCTTGGATGGACAAGTGCAAAATGAGTTAGGTGGATTTTAAATCCGCACCAGCCGCATAAATTCAAATCTCACCGGCGGGATACTGAAAGGGGGTCCCAATAACGGAACCCCCAACCTTCAGCCACAAAGGCAAATTTTACAATCAGTTTACGGGATTAAACCCGGCTATTTCACTCCCCATGCAGTTTTTTCTTCTTCTCCAATAACTGATCCTTTGTCTCCTCGTGCTCAGGATCAGGAACAATACATTCTACAGGGCATACATCAATGCATTGAGGTTCATCATGAAACCCGACACACTCTGTACAACGGTCAGGATCGATCACAAAAATGCTGTCGCCTTCCGATATGGCATCGTTGGGACATTCAGCTTCGCATACGCCGCATGAAATACAATCCTCATTAATTAGTAAAGCCATAATACATATCCATTTAGTAAGTTGATAATTAAATGTCCGGCAACCTATCAACCGGGAAAATATTTTCCCGCTCAACAAAGGAACCCGGATTCAAATTCAAAAGCATTTTGAGAAAATTTGAGATGTTTTCTTTGTGAAGCAAAACTACTGAAATTAACATCGCAAAGATAACACAGGTTCAAACAAAAGCCAAAGTTATTTATATTTTTTAAATAATCCTTACTCGATAACTTTAAACATCCTCTTCAAACGATTCCCTTCGTTGTCAACAATGGTCAAAACATGTTTTCCGGGATCGGGGGCGCACACTATTTCGTGCGGTGCACTTGTCCGCCCAAGGTACTTATTATCCAGATGCCAGAAGACAGAAGCTCTGGCATTGGCATGCACCGCTTTAAAGATAATATCCTGTTTCTCTCCGTCCAGGTCGACGGGGCGGATAACCACTGCCCCGGGATTCGGATAGATGAATTCCATCGGGTTGTTTTCTTCATCAAAACAGCCTGGTTTTTTGGGCGGTAGAAAACGATAATCAGCATTTCGCCGACTATAATACCAACCCATAACCGGGGGAAGCACAAACCATGGCTCAGTAATAATCTCTCCGTCTGATTCGCACGAAATCCGGGTCCGAAAGTGACGGTCGGGTGTCAGATGCACCAGCCTGTGCCAGGGACAAACAGGTGGTGCTTTAACGCTGTTGGGGATGAGTAAAGTATCGGGATCGGGACAAAAAGTACCCGCCAGGTATCCGGAACTACTGCAAATCAGAGCTTCGGTCATGTCGTCGTATGGCGTCCCGAACCATTCCCCTTGAGGTAAGAGATCAAAAAGTTGAAACATCAGTGGTCCGGCAGTGGTTCCACCCAAAAGACCGGCTCTTCCTTCTCCGGAAGCATTCCCAACCCAAACAGCAACAACGTACCGACCATTAATCCCCAAACTCCAGGCATCACGAAAACCAAAACTGGTCCCTGTTTTCCAGGCAATGTTCTGTCCGGAAGTAAAGTTCTCCCAGCCTGACTCTTCAGGTGGCCTGGCGAGACTTCTCATCGCTTCAAATGCCCACCAGATGCCCCCGGCAGAAAACACAGGCGGATAATCGGTATAAGTGACTTCCTTCTTATTCGGAATTTCAAGAAACAATGAATGAAAATCGTTTGTCCGGTAACGGCTGCCTTCTTCTGTATAATGCCGTAAGGTTCTTCCCAGAGAAGCATAGCTGCAGGCCAGTTCCCAAAGGTTTACTTCTCCGCCACCTAAAATCAGGCTCAATCCGTAGTGATCAAAACTTTTGTTCAAAGAGGAAATTCCTGCATCGGACATTTTCTTCAGGAACCTGTCTCCGCCATACTGCTTAAGGAGTCTGACAAAAGGCACATTAAGGGATCGGGAAAGGGCGTCGTTTGCAGGCACTGCTCCGTCGAAGCGGGGATAAAAATTCTTTGGAGCATAGCTGCCATACTGAGTCGGTACATCGGGCAAAAGCGTTTCCGGAAGAATTAATCCGTCCTGAAGCGCTGCAATATAAAGGAAAGGCTTCAAAATACTACCAGAGCTTCTGTCTGCTCTCACCATATCCACCGAATGTCCTGCCTTTTTTTCCCCCGGCCGGCTGTTTCCAACATAAGCCAAAACGTAGCCTGTTTCCACGTCGGCGATTAAAGCTCCGGCATGACGAATATGATTGGCCGCCAATCTTTCTGAATGCCGCTGAAGGGCCCTGGAAGCCCTTCGTTGCAGATCATTGTCTATAGTGGTTACGATTCTGTGCCCGGGTCTGGTTTTCAGAAAATAGTCGATCAGATGAGGAGCATCGCCGGGTAGCTCACGCCGTCCACCGGGTAAAGGCTCGGCAATGGACAATCGTAGTTCAGTGGTGTCAATATGTCCCTTTTCGAATAGTTTTTGAAGCAACCGGTCCCGCTTTTCTTTTAGTCTATCCTGATTCAATCCGGGACGAAGCATCCCCGGTGAGTTGGGTAAAGCAGCAAGTAAGGCAGCTTCGGCCCATGTCAAATGGTCGGGAGGTCGCTCAAAATACTGCCAGGCTGCCGTTTCTAACCCCACTACATTGCCACCGAAGGGCGCATTGGCAGCATACATCAGTAATATTTCTTCTTTTGTTTTAGCCACTTCCAGGCGCAAAGCCCGGATCATTTCCCAAAGCTTGTTCTGCACGGTGCGGGGTGCATTTCCAGACATGCGGGCCACCTGCATAGTGATGGTACTGCCCCCGCTAACAATCTTTCCTGCTCTGATGTTTTGCTTCATTGCCCTCAAAATGGATGCAGGATTGATGCCTGGATGAAAATAGAAATATTCATCTTCAAAAAGGAGAAGGCATGTTTTATACTTTTCCGGAAGTTGCCGGGGTGCCGGGAATCGCCACTGCGCGTCATCTGCTATATGAGCCCCCAGAAGTGAACCGTCACCTGCCATAACAACGGTACAAAGAGATGAAGAAAAACGTGGAACGGGAACGAGAAGAAATAACCCAAACACCATCATCCCTGCGAGAAGAAAACGAAACATTCTTCGGGATAATATTATGCCTGATAATTTTCGTGGCGAAAATTGCATTAATATAAAATTAATCTAATGTATTGGCCGAATAGCCTGCCCCCGTTTATCGGAGAAATCCCGCATGCAAGAACTTATACATATCCTCGTTTTGGATTCCTAAAACAATGCAAGCAACTGGATAAAAATAATGAGCAACACCATTGCCACAGGATAAACCGTAGCGTAAGCAATGGCAGGCGCGTTGGTATCGGTCATTGAATCCACAGCAGCCAGGCCGGGCGTACTGGTCATGGACCCCGTAAGGCCGCCAAGCAAAGTCAGTATATTCATGTTTTTCATAAAATGAGATGCTACAACAGCCAGTATCATAGGAACTAAAGTAATAACGCCTCCTATCACGAAAAGCTGAGACCCATATTCCGCATAGGTGTCAACAAGTTGTGCTCCGGCCTTGGTACCAACCTCAACAAGGAAAAACATAAGGCCTATTTGTCGCAGTAATTGAGTCGCGGCACCCGACATACTCCAGATTACAGGGCCGGTGCGTCCAATACGGCTCAAAATCATGGCCACAACCAGTATTCCACCGGTGAGCCCCAGGTTAAAAGACATACCACCACCAAACGAAAGCGATAGTTCACCGAGCAAAATCCCAAGCACAATCCCGGCTGCAACAGGGAAAAAATCGGTATCGGAAAGCTTTTTGTCGTCATTCCCAAAGATACGAACCACCTGTTTCATGTTTTCCCGGCTGCAGGCAACCGTCAACTTATCGCCCATGTGAAGCCGCATGGATGGTGAGGGTGTAATGTCAATGCCGCTGCGCCTGAGCCGTGTCACTGTAGCCTGATAGTTGCTCCACAGGTTGAAAGTTCCCAATGGCTGGTTAACCGCTTCTTTATTGGTAACCAGAATCGACTGAACCTCATAGGATTTATGAAGCGGAATCTCCGCGTCGGTTTCATTTCCAATTAATAACCGGAATTTACTGAGTGCTTCGTCGGTACCCACAGCCTTTACGAGATCTCCTTTTAAAAGAACAGTTTCGGGAGAAGGAACCACTGCATCGCCTTCATGCATGATTCTTGAAATAACCGCCTTGGTCATTGACCTTATCTTCAGTTCGGATATCGATTTACCGATAACATTTTCATTTTCAACCCTGAAAGTTTTACTTTTTATCTCGGGATATCCCGATTCGTTCAGCTTCTCAAATTCCTTTTCGGCCTTCTTTAAATCTGCTTTAATAAGCTTAGGATAAAGCCTGACAAATAAAATAACACCGATAACACCAAACGGATAAGCAATTCCATAACCAATGGAAACGAGAGACGAACCCGTGGCATCAATGGCGGCTGCGAGTCCCGGTGTACTTGTAAGTGCTCCGGAAAGAAGTCCGATGGCAACCGGTGTCTCAATACCTGTCCACTTAAACGCAATCAATGTAATAATAGCCGCCGACCCGACAATTATGGTAGCCAAAATGGCAAGATTCCGTCCCTGCTTCCGGAACGATTCAAAAAATCCCGGACCCGCCTGCATACCAATGGTATAAATAAAAAGAACAAGCCCGAGCTTTCCGATAATCGGCGGCATTGTCATCCCATAGTGCCCGAATATAAGGGCAACAAAAATAATGGCAGAGATATCGAGAGAAATACCTTTTATTTTGATGCTTCCCAGGATGAAACCCAGGCAAATGATGACGAAAAGGCCAAAATACTCCGTTGTAAAAACTTCCATTGAATCAGATATTAGAATTAGAACCGTGGTACAAAGTTAGATGAAATGACTATTCAATTTTATGTACGAGGTTAAATAATATTAACGTCCAAAAAGTGACAGTAGATATAAGTTCATCCATACAAATTTTTCACCACGACTGCCCACGTCTGTCGATAAGAAGAATAGGCTGAAGCCTTTCAGTATCCATTCAACCTAAAAGTACACTCGTCAAATTGACTATTGCTATCAAAAGCCAGAACATAAGAATGAGTGCAGTCTAAAAAGCATCTTTGTTACCAAACTCATTGTTATTTTTGACTTTTTGTTGCACATTTGAATTTTAGAATTCAACTAAACGTGTGATTTTTAAACAGTGACCGTCTATAAAGGAAAGAAAAGGTGTACCAAATTATGTGTCTATCCAGAAAGTTTCATCAGTATATAATTTATTTATTAAGGTCGGATGGAACTCGCATGCAAGAACTTATACATATTCTTATTTTGTGGCAAACTTTGCCATGCTCGTTTCATTTACTAAAAGCTACAAAGTCCGAAAATACGGAGTTTACTTATCGTAAATGAGTAATCTTCGAACAAGTATAACACCGTAAATGGCACTTTATTAACAGACACTGAATCAAACAGTAGGATGAAAGGTTTTACTAAAGAACAGTTAATTGAAGACATAAAAAAACTTGGAATTGAACAGGGAAGCTTGCTTCACTTGAAGATTTCATTGAAATCCATTGGCTGGATTGATGGAGGAGCTTCTACCCTTGTTGATGCATTCCTTGATGTTGTAGGTCCCGGTGGAACAATTGTGGGCGATGGTATTGTTGATACTTACCCCTTACCCCTAAGTGAGACAAATGCTAAGAAAATAAGTAACGAAAAAAGTCCGGCAAATACAGGAGCTGTAGTAAATGCAATGATTCAACACCCAGGAATGGTCAGGAGTCAGCATCCGGTTCGGAAATTCGTTGCAATAGGCAAGCTGGCACACAATATTATCGATAATCACACATATAAAAGTTATGCAGATGCTGTTTTGGAGGATTTGGCTGCAAGGGGTGCATTAAATATTTCTGTAGGGAAAAATGTGAATTGGGGTACAACCATCCATGTTGCTCAAAAAAATGCAGGCCTGATTAAAAAGCCCGAGAAAAAAGGCATAAATTTTATTGATGAAAATGGCAATATCCAATTATGCAAAGTTAACTGGCAGGGCGGATGCACCAGAGGGTACAAAAAATTTCATCCTTTCTATCAAAACGCAGGAATCGTAACTGAAGGGAAAATAGGAAATGCAATCTGCCATGTTACACCGATGGACCAAACACTGAAAATTGACACTGAAATTATGAAAGAAAACCCCGATTTCTTTTTCTGTGACGATCCAACATGTAAAGATTGCAGACTTCACTGGGCTCATTCCAAAGGAAGTTGGCTCTCCGTTAAATGGCACTCTGCAATCAAAATATTAAAAGATAAACTACACTGAAACATGCTCTTATCTCCAAACAAAATATCTTATGTTTTAACTCATTTGGGACACCACATTCCCGAAATCGACCGTGACAATATTCTGGTTTTGAAAGAATCAGAATCAGTTCCTGAAAACACTTCAGGGAAACTGATATTTAGTTTGCGCGGAGCAAAAGAACCTGAGCCGGTTATGGTCACATGGAGAGGCAAAAAAATTCCTGTCTTGTTTGGACAGAGTCACAAAAGAGAAAGCGTATTTCAGATCGACCAAAAAGGGAACGTAATTTTTCACCACGATTTACTTTCTTCGGCATTCTACTTATTGTCCGGACAGCAAGAATACGAAGCAAACGAGACAGATCAATTCGGAAGATTTCCTTACAATTTATCAATCCAAAAAAAGCTGAATTGCGTACATCTCCCCCTTGTCAACTATTATTTCGAGATGATTCTCGAAGGATTGGAAGCACACGCACAACTGAACAACAGTAAAATCAGGCGTCGAAAACTCTTTGATAATTTCGGATTCTTTTTGAGTCATGATGTTGATCGTGTGGCTTTTTATCACCCATTTAATGTGCTCTATAAAATTAAACAAATCATTGGTTTAGCACCAGTCAATTACAGTAAAATTAAAGCCGCGAGGTTATTTTTCCAGGGCGTTTTTTACAACCTGAATCCTTTCAGAGGAGAAGACCCCTGGTGGAACTTTGACTGGATGATGAACCTTGAAAAACGCCTGGGTATTCGTTCAACCTTCTTCTTTTTAAAACAGGAAGACCGTTTTGACAATTCACTTTACAAATACCATTACAAAAAGATAAAAAACTTAATTACAAAAGTTTCGGAAGATGGATTTGAAGCAGGACTTCATGGAACAATGCGATCGGCTATCGATGCCAAAAACCTGCTCCAACAAAAGAGTGAATTCAGTCGGGTTACCGGCATCGAGCCGGTTGGAATTCGTCAGCACTATCTACGCTTTTCCATCCCATTGACATTTAAAAACCAGCAGGGGGCAGGTTTTAAGTATGATACATCGCTGGCGTTTGCCGAACATGATGGTTACAGGAACGGTTACTGTTGGCCGTTTCATCCCTTTGATTTTGAAAATGACAAAATGATGCCAATATGGGAAATTCCTCTTGTAATGATGGAAGTCTCCGTGTTAAACTACCGGAAAGCGGGCTTTACAGGATTGCAGGAAGCCGTGGCGCATTATACAGCAGAAGCTGAAAAATTCGGGGGCATTTTCAGTCTGCTTTGGCACAATTGCCGGTTAAGCGATATTGAAATACCCGGTGTGACTGAATTCTACGAACATCTACTTAAAGAAATAATGCAACACAAGCCCCAACCCGTGAGGGGCATAGATATTTACAGAAAAATTAACGCGCTATAGAGTATCCTGGCGGCAAGAAATTAAACAAGCGTTTTCAAAAGTTCTTTCATGCTCACCCGGTTGGTGATAATGTCGTAAAGGTCTGAAATTTTTACACGTTCCTGTTCCATGCTGTCGCGGTAGCGGATGGTGACTGTGTCATCTTCAAGTGTTTGGTGATCCACGGTGATACAGTAAGGTGTTCCAATGGCATCCTGACGGCGATAACGTTTCCCGATGGAATCTTTCTCTTCGTAACGACAATTAAAATCGAACTTAAACTCGTCCACTATCCTGAGTGCTTTTTCGGGCAGTCCGTCTTTACGCACGAGGGGCAAAACGGCGAGCTTAACAGGAGCAAGTACGGGCGGAAGTTTCAATACCACCCGTGTATCACCGGGCTGACCATCCTTGCCAGGGACTTCTTCTTCGGTATAGGCGCCCGCCAAAATACTCAGAAACATCCGGTCAACACCGATAGAGGTTTCGATGACATAAGGGATATAACTTTTATTCAGTTCCGGGTCGTAATACTGCATCTTCTTGCCCGAGTATTTCTGATGCTGCGACAAATCGAAATCGGTACGTGAATGAATGCCCTCTACTTCCTTAAAGCCAAACGGCATTTCAAATTCCACATCGGTAGCAGCATTGGCATAATGCGCCAGCTTATCGTGGTCGTGAAAGCGGTACTTTTCTTCTCCCATTCCAAGTGCCTTGTGCCACTTCATGCGCACCTGCTTCCAGTAGTTGAACCATTCCATTTCCTCGCCCGGCCTGACAAAAAATTGCATCTCCATCTGCTCAAATTCGCGCATGCGAAAAATGAACTGACGCGCCACAATTTCGTTGCGGAATGCCTTTCCAATCTGGGCAATTCCAAACGGTAGTTTCATCCGCCCGGTCTTCTGCACATTCAGGAAATTGACAAAAATACCCTGTGCCGTTTCGGGACGAAGATAAATTTTGGAAGCACCTTCGGCTGTAGACCCCACTTCGGTAGAGAACATCAAATTAAACTGACGCACCTCCGTCCAGTTTTTAGAACCTGAAACCGGACAAGCCACATCATAATCGAGGATGATCTGACGCAACTCCTGAAGATCATTTTCATTGAGGGCTTTTACAAATCTTCCGTGTATTTCGTCAAGCCTGGCCTGATTTGCTTTTACACGCGGGTTGGTTTCCCTGAATTTGGCTTCATCAAAATCGTCACCAAATTTTTTACGCGCCTTTTCTATCTCTTTATTAATTTTACCTTCGTATTTGGCCATCAGCTCCTCGATCAGTACATCTGCCCTGTATCTTTTTTTGCTGTCCTTATTGTCGATAAGCGGATCGTTGAAAGCATCGACATGGCCGGAAGCTTTCCATATAGTGGGATGCATAAATATAGCAGAGTCGAGTCCCACAACATTTTCATGAAGCAGCACCATGGAATCCCACCAGTATTTTTTGATGTTGTTTTTGAGCTCCACCCCGTTCTGTCCGTAGTCGTAAACGGCACCTAAACCGTCGTATATCTCACTGGAAGGAAACACAAAACCATACTCCTTGCAATGGGCTACCAATTTCTTAAACACGTCTTCCTGGGCCATAAAATGATGTTTTATTTTTTATTGTCCAATTCACTCTTTGTAAAGTGCACAAAAATAAGGGAAAAAATGTTTATCGCGAATAATTTTGGGGAAATCAATTCAGACATTAGCCGGTAAGGCATATATAAGTGCAGTATAAAAAGCCTTCAAACTGCTGATTTTTACCCCTGACCCCTAAAGGGGAACTGCTAAAAATCAGCAGTTTGAAAAAGTCCCCTTTAGGGGATTTAGGGGTCAAAAGGCTTTTTAAACTGCACTTATAAATGTATGACACCTTCGGCGTCGATTTCTTTATGTCTCAAACAATTATAAATATAGAGCCTTTCAGGCTCCGTTCTACTCAAGAAAAACAATATAATCCCGAAAAGTCGGTCAAAATATTAAGGAGTAAGCTCATTTATAGAAAATTAAACATTAACTTATTCCTTTGGGTTACCGGTAAACGAAATGATCGGTTTTGTAAAATAATTGTTTTTCTTCCAGAACCTCAGTAAAAAGTCAATATTCTCCAGATACAATTTTCCTTTTTCTTCTGCAAAAAAAGGTAATTCCGATTTATAGTTGTCAACACAAAACATAGCCAGCTCCTTAGATATTTCTTCAGACATGAATAACTCCAAAAGATTCCCTGTACATTCAGCTTCATCATAAAAAGGATTGTCGGGAGAAGGGAATGCACTGTTAACATTGAATGCCACCTCCTCCCCGCCTTTAGGATTAAAAGTAACCGGGCGACCCACTCTTTACCACTAAGCGCCAGGAGCCTTGTTCGCGCTTCAGGCAACAGATGATCCCTGTTCCCGCTTAAAAATGACAACACATAATCAACCTTCCCGTACTTATCTGTTACCGGCTAACATCGGTTCGTCGCGATAACCATGACGACCAAAAATAAGATTTAACCCAAACCGGAAACTCAGGTCTTTCTGCTTATAAAACATGGGAAATGAATCGCCATCGTCGAACGAAACATCGGCATAACTCGTTGGTATATAGTCGGCCGCGAAATATAGCTGTAGCGGGCCTAAAAGGAATGATGTTCCCATACCTACTCCGTTTCCGCCATTAAGACTTACGCCGTAGTTCAGGTTAAGTGCAACGAAATTATAAGGCTGTAAATTGGCGGAAAGATTAAAGTCCTGACGAAAATTATTCTTCTGAAAAACACTTCTCGACAAGAGTCCGAATGTAACAGCCGGTGTCAGCCGATAAGACCCCCCGACATAAAGTAACGGGGATAACGGCACACTAAACTTTTCATGCTTCACATCATACTCAATAATCGTTTTGATTGAATCGGCAATATCTTCAAAGGCCTGTTCGATCTCGTCCTCATCCGACCCTTCCACATTTATTCCTTCGAAGGAGTAGGTTCCGTTAAAGGAGAGGCTGTTCAAATCATCTTTAAACCTGACATATCCTAAATTGGTAATGGCTGCAGAAAAAGTCAATTGCTCATCATACCTGTAGACAGCGCCTAAATCAAAGGCCATACCACCATTGCTTAACGACTTAAAATAATCGGTTTTTTCGTCATCCGAAAGATCACGGGTATCTATGGACTCCGGAAAATCACCGGGAGCTCCTTCCTGAACATCAATCGGCGCTGAAGAATAGACCATACCGGAAACCATCATATCCCACTGTGTCCGGGAGGTGTTCAGCTGAAATCGATCGATGTCGGTAACACCGCCAACGATTCCGAAAAGTGGCTTAAACTTGAGCCCGAAGGTGAACTTATCGTTCCATTCCCGACTGTACCCGAAAGCCAGTTCGTGATATAGAGCCTGTTTTATGCGGGTTGAAGAAAAATCGAAACTTTCACCATCCGGAAAACCCAATTCTGCAATTTTAAATAAATCGGACGGCAACCCGGTTTGCATTACACTCCTAACTCCGAGTGAAAAAGTAAAATAATCTCTTCCGGAGCGAAATCCGATCCCCAAAATATCGACATCGCCATACTGGTTAATATTGGCGACTTCTCCGATGGTCCCGTAAAAATCGGAATAGTCGAAACGCTCGCTCAGCGGCGTGATCCACTCGTTACCTGCTTCCTGGAAAGCATCGTCAAAGGCCATATCACTCTGAAAAAGAGTATTGACCGAAGGCAAAGAAAAAAAAGCGTTGGCACGGGGTTGCATGGCAGGATTGATCTGGTGAGACTGAGGTATGGTTTCCATAAAATAAAGCCCCATCGGGCTTTGCCCTTTTGCGGAATACAGAAGAACCAAAGCAACAGAAACGGCAAGTATATATTTTGTGATGTTCATCTCTAACAGCTATTTTCGGATAATACAATGAATTTTAGAAGGAAGGAATTCTACCCCGCCCTTCAAAAGAAACAACCGCTCTGAAGTCCATATCATCATATATTTTGATATATCCCTGCTCTTCAGAGGTTTTATATTTTGTCTGAATAACTATTTCCATGGCATTCCTGTCGAAATACTCATTGATTTGTTCTCCCGAAATGCTGTCGGAAAACGCCGTATGGGCAGGCTCTTCCAGATCGGGATTGCCTGCTGCAATAACATTCGTCTCACTTGTAAGCAGATCACTAATTTTATTACCTTGTGCATCAATGACCCATGCGCTGGCTACAATATCGACAGGTATTCTGCTGTAAAAATCAAACCAGACTATGAATTCTTCAATTTCGCGCACGTCTTCTTCATCGTCGCCAACGATATCATGAATGTCAAAGTCGATCGTATCTTTACGACTGTAATCACTGGTTTTGAACCACACGGGGAATATTACATTCATTTTACCCCTGAGAATATTATCAGGCCCCATGAAATTTTTAACGCCTGTTTCTCCGGCCGGATTGGAAGATGAAGTGACATCAAAAACCATCCGGGCCGGATAGCTGTTTACAATATCAACTATATTTTCAGAGTTATCACGGTTGATGTCGAACGTTGTGACCGAATTTCCGACAGGATTGCCGTTAACAGCAGGTTCCAGGAAAAGATCGATGTAGGGGTTGTTGTTAACTGTCAAAACGCCGCATGGCTGGTCGTCCTGCTTAAAGAATTCCATGTTTTCCACCCTTACATTAAAAGGAACTCCTATTCCACTTGTTACCTCGAGGTTTAAGTTTAAATCAAAAAATTCTATTTCGTCAATAACATCGAGCTCATCGAAAAAATCAAAGCTAAGCTCCTGATCCTGCTTTGACGCAGTTTGTTGGCCAAAATAGCCAAAAGTTAACCCCGGCGTCATACCTGTCAGAGCAAAATCCAACTCCACATCGCCAAGATCGGCATTTTGCAAGTCAACTGTGGTTATTACGGAAAGATAACTTGAATCCTGTGCCTGCGAATGCGAAGGTATGACTTTCATACCCGAAAGGTTTTCATAAATATTGAACACATTGTTGAAACCATACGCAACGAATGAATATTCAAGAGGCTGCCCGTTATTCAACACTTCAGGGATGGTTAACGAAACATTACCGGTCGTTCCGTCTGGGATGCTCAGTTCCGCATTTAAAACACCATCATCCATGAAAATAGTATCGTAACGAACATCATCGCGCATATTAAGTTTTACCTTTTCCTTAAAATCCCCGGCAGCTTCGCCTTGCAATCCCGGTGACAGCAAAAGGTCGAGCGGAGAAAAATACCAGGTTTCTCCGAAGTCGTTCAACGTCACAAGTGTTTCCCATTCAATATCAACTTCCTGGTCATATCTGGCATTGACCAGCCCCTCTTCGTCCACGAAGACATGTTCGTTATCAATATCCTCAAGCAAATCGGAAATTTTATAGGTTAATTCACCGGCAGGCGCAGCAATCTCTACCTGGCGATTATCGTTTAAGGTATCGGTATTCACCCATATATCATCGTCTTTACATCCCCATAGCACCAGCAAAAGGGAGAAAAACAAAATTTTTATCAGTCCGTGGTGAGTCTTCATAACGTCAAAATTTATCATCAACTTTAATTTATTACTTCTATTTCCACTCTTCGGTTTTGTGCCCTTCCCTCAGCAGTAGTATTGGGAGCAATCGGCCTGTCAAAACCATAGCCCTCATATTCAATACGATCGGGTGCAATACCCTGAGATTCCAGGTAACGTTTCACGGTCAATGCCCGGGCTCTTGACAAGCGTTTGTTCAGCGATGCCGATCCCGTATTGTCGGTGTGTCCTGAAACCTCTATTCTCACAGAGGGATTCTCCCTGAGCAGGCGAACAAGTCTGTTGAGTGGTCCGTACGACTCGGCCCGCAAGGTAGCTTTGCCCGTGGTAAACAGAATGTTCTCCACCACAATGCTTGCACCTTTCGACATGGGCTGAAGCTCAATATTCCAAACTTTCAGCGTAGTATCCGGATGGAACTGAAGCGGCATATTTTTGAAAAAATAGCCGTCGGCATTAACCTCAACGAGGAAGGGCCCCCGCTCATAAACGGTCAGTGAATACTTGCCCGTAACCGAATCGGCATAACAAACCTCAAATGCATCATCTTCTCCCGGGCGGAATACTGCCAGCTCAGCCGGTATAATATTGCCGGAATTCTCTTCGGTGACTTTCCCGGACAAGGTATAGGCAATGACGCTCTTTTCGAGTACTATATTTTTCACCTCTTCCTGCCCAATTGTTTTTTCCAGTAATAATTCGGACGAATAGCTGTAATAATTTTCTGCTGACACCGTCATTTCAACATTTATTTTGTCCTCAAAGGTAATGGCGTACTTTCCGGTTTCAGGTTCGGAGAAAATGCGGTGTATGAGAGAGTCCGTTTCGAGATCAGCAAAAAAGATTTCAGCATTCACAGGTTCTCCGGTATCTTTATCGGTTATAATTCCTTTTACCGTGTACGGATGTTTTAATTTCTCCATCTCAAAATTAAGGATTACCGTGTCGTGTCTTCTTTCGGGTAGAGGAACCCGGGCAGATTGCATCTTATAGGCTACGGAAGCCGCCTGTAAAATATAACCGGCTGTATCTTCAAGGGAAATGAAAAATTCACCGGTAACAGAATCATTCTCTCCTGAGAAAATCTGTTCATTCCTTACTGTATTTACCAGTGACAACTGCGCAAAGACAGGCTCCCGGGTTTGCCCGTCAACGATTTTCCCACCGATGTAAAACGGAACACGCAGGTCTCTCTTAATCTTATATAAATCCAGCCCCCCATAACCACCGGGTCGTGAGGAAGAAAGAAACACCACCAGTGAATCGGAAGCGGATGGATGGTAAAACAGGTCATCGTGAGGACTGTTGTATGGCTGTCCGATATTCACAGGCTCAGTCCATTCTCCGTTCTCGTTTTTTTCGGTTTTAAATATGTCAAAACTGCCCAATCCCGGGTGTCCGTTCGATGCAAAAAAAAGTGTCTGCCCGTCGGGAGTGACATAAACCGCTTCTTCATCCAGCGGTGTATTTATTTCGGGACCAATATTTTGAGGCCGTGTAAAACGATCATTTCTTTTCCGGGTAGTGACCCAAATATCTTTGCCCCCTACTCCGCCCCATCTGTCGGAAACAAAAAACACAGTGCCGCCTTTGGCTTCGGTGAGGGTAGTCTCTTTGGATGTTTTTTTATCAATCCGGTGCCTGACAGCAAACGGGCGTGCTGTCTTTTCTTCGGTGATATCCGCTAATCTGATCTGTCCGCTGCGTTTTTTCCCCTTGTACACAAACAAAAAGTTCTGTTCGGGTGAAATGCCTGCGACAGCTGTATTAAACCTGTTGTTTAACCCGGGAACCTCGATCCCTTCGGATACCATTCCTTCGGTATAGGCTGCCACCAGAACACGTTCTTCAAAGTTTTCACGGCTTTGCGGCTCTTCGGACAATCGATCCGGTCTTTTTGAGGTGTAAAATATTCTTTCATGCCTGCTGTTTTCAACTGCAGCATAATCATCGAAATAACTGTTTACCGCAGGCCCCATATTAATAACAAACGCCGGAATTGAGTCAGCAGCATTATTCATTCCATATTCACACTCCCTGATCAATTGATTGTAACGGGTTCTGAAAATTTTTTTCTCACGTTCTGATAAAGTATCATTGTATTTTTCGAAAGCTGCCTTTGCACGATCATAATCAAGAGCTGCCTGATAAGCATACCCGAGTTGGAGGTAATAATCGCGGGCAACATCCGGCAGACTCTTCAATAAATACCTCACTGCCTCATCGGAATGTCCTCCCAAAAGTGCGCTGACGCCCATTTTATAGTTAAGAGGAACAACCTCATCGGTAATGGCGTAAAGTTGTTTAAAAGCCCTGTAACTGCCTTCGTAGTATCCCCGTTGATAATATTTTTCCGCTTCGTTGAATTTCTCAACAATAAATTCTTCTCCAAGATATTCGGAACGGGAGATGATTTCACTAACATCGATTTTGGGATTTTCCTGTGAAAAAGAAAAAGGAAAGCAGACCATTAACAGGAAAAAAGAGACGAAAAAAGCCGGTTTCGCCGATGTCCACGTGGAAAATGCCGGAAGCCTGTAAATATGGCTAATTAAGAAGAGGCTTCTACTTAAAAGTATTTTCATATTTTTTAAGTTTGGGAATATTGCAAATCTATTTTCTACAGACTCTTACTGGCTGTTTCTTGTTGTACTGAAGTGCTTGTGTTTCTCCCCTGGTAACCGATGCAAGATACGAGAACATGTGAAAATAATTCATGAGTACGGTCTTTTGCTTCTTTCGCTCATGAGAAAAAAATAATGAACCCAAATGTTAAAAGTTCCAATTCAAAAAGAAAAATTTTGACCCTAATGCGTTGTACGACAGAAAAGAAAAAAAGTTTATTCTTTTGCTGTTTCATAAAAAACCCGGGATATCCATTTAGATACCCCGGCATTTTGAGTTCATTCCTAAAAGTCTCTTTCATCTAACTCAAGATACAATTATTGAGTGAGTACGGTCGAAAAAGCATCTAAATTTATTACTTCTGCCCGGGGGTCACTTTCACCCTGCTCTCTGATTCTGATCGATGAAGAGCGAAGAAACCCCAAAACAGTAATTCCCGATATTTCTACCGGTGAAGCCGGTCACCGGCATGGCTTAAAACAGTGCCGCTCAAAATGCCCCGGTATTGAGCTTCGTCATTTAAAACTTCAAGCGCTTTTTTGAGAACCTTATCGTGCTTCAAAGCATATTTAATGGCGCCTTCCTGATAATAGTAACGTTTCATGAGCTCATTGCCCAGAAGGTCATCCACCTCATCACGGAATGTTTTTAAGTCAAACGAAACATCCACATCGAGTTTCTCTTCCAGTGCTTTAAATTCGTTCAGATGGATGTCATAATATCCCTCTTCTTTGGCTGCCTCAACCAATTTTCTGAAACGTTCGCGACTGGCAGAAGTATATTTAAAATCATCAAGGGAGGTCACAAAATCAGTAAAGTCGCTATATAAATCATCCGACACCACAAACGTTTCCGGTTTTGCAACGGAAACATTTTCAGAAACAAAGGCATTTGCATATTTGAAAATGGTTTGCTGTGCCATCAGGGCATAAGCAATATTACTGAGGGTATCGCGGGGCACCAACACATCGGGAGAAATTCCGCCACCGTCATATACCGTACGCCCGTTATCGGTCTGGAATTCCGAGACAAGTGAGTCGGGGACGTATCCCACACTTCCGTCTTCATTTCGATGCGAATAATCCAGCGCCTGGATACACCGCCCGCTGGGGATGTAATATTTTGCGGTTGTTACTTTCAACTTAGCATTATATGGAAGGTTTCGGGTGGTCTGAACCAGTCCTTTACCGAAAGACCGGTTTCCGACAATCACTCCCCGGTCATGGTCCTGGATAGCGCCGGCCACAATTTCGGAAGCCGATGCAGAGCCTCTGTTTATCATTATAGAGAGGGGAATAAGTGTATCGACAGGGGCTTTTGTGGCACTGTAAACTTTGTCCCATTGTTTAATTTTCCCTTTGGTGCTGACAATTTCCGAACCCCTTGGAACAAACAGGTTGGCAACCTTAACTGCCTCATCTAACAAACCGCCGGGGTTACCTCTTAAATCAAGAATAATTTTCTCAGCCCCCTGCTTTTTTAAATCGTTAAGCGCTTTTTCCACTTCACGGGAACAATTATGGGTGAAGTTATTCAGCACAATAATGCCGGTGTTGTTTTCTACCAGACCATAGTAAGGCACCGGATTTATCTGGATATTCTCCCTGATGATGCTAATTTCGAGTGGTTTCTCTTCTCCGTAACGTTGAACAACTACTTTCACCTCGGTATTAGCCGGGCCTTTTAGTTTGTTACTCACCTCTTCTGTGCTTTTGCCCTTCATATCAACGCCATCGATTGAAAGGATTTTGTCGCCCGCTTTGAGTCCGGCTTCATCGGCCGGAAAGCCCTTGTAAGGTTCGGAAATACAAACATAGTCATCCAGGCGGGTAATGAGTGCACCGATACCTGCATATTCGCCGGTGGTCATAAAATTAAAATCATCCATCTCGGTTTCGGAAATGTAGGTAGTATAAGGGTCCAACGACTCAAGCATGGCTTCTATGGCTGTTTCAATCAGTTCTTCCGGGTCTGTTTCATCCACGTAATAAGTGTTCAGTTCACGAAAGAGTGAATAAAAAATATCAAGGTTTTTTACAATGGAAAAATTCCTCTCTTCATTATTTGCAGATACAAATCCCAGAGAAATAATTAAACCAATCGCTATCCCGGTGGTCCATCCCAGCCACTTTTTTCCTCTTAATTTCTTCATTGTTACTATTTATTGTTGTATAATTAATGTTTTCCAGAAAATCAAGGGCTGCTGAAACCAGCCTGCCAAGGATTATCACAATAAAATATGTATAAGTCCTTGCATTCGAGTTTCATTCAATCAATGACTCAGACAAATTTTATATTGATAATCCTCATTAACAATAAGTTATCTCAGACACAAAAACTCAATACGCCTTGATTTTGACAAAAAACGTCCTTCTTTATTATATTGCTTTTTTTATTAGATATTCCGTGTAACACGAAAATCATACTCCCTTCATCGAATAAAACACAAATCATGCCATGCCGGATGCTTCTCTTCAACAAATATCAAGACTTTCTAAACCAGCCGGGTTTATATTTCCACAGCAGGAAAGCGGCAAAAAGAAGGATTAATAGGCCTCCCAAAATGGCAAGGGTATTGGCCACATGGACTGATGACGGTTCAAAACGAAATTCAACCGTATGCTCCCCATCGGGGATCATTAAAGCCCGAAGGATATAATTCACTCTTTTTATTTCAGTTTTCTCTCCGTCGATGTAAGCATTCCATCCGGCAGGATAATAAATTTCACTGAACACTGCCACTTTCTTCCCGGGAGATGTTACTTTGTAGGTCAGCTTATCGGGTGCATAAGATATTAACTCAATGTTCCCGCCTTCTCTGTCATTCTGATACGAGTTCCAGGAATTATCGAGCCGGTCCTGTCTGATGACAGCTGTTTTCTGCAAATCCACATTTTTCAGGCCGGATATCTCTTCTTCGGCTGAAGTCACAACTTTGACGTTATCAACAAACCAGGCATCCCCGTAATTATGGATGTTCTCAACGGGCTCTTGTCCCGGATGATAAACAACATACTTTGTATTGAGCATATTCAAAACCGGCATCCCGGCCAAGAGGTCCAACGCCTCGTCTCCCGAACCGCCGTTTCTGAAATGTCCCATGAGCAAACGCCAGTTGTTTTGAAGATAATAATCAATGATGTCCTGATATATCCGTAGTTTAGCGCCATGATACCCGCCTATTGACTTATGAAAATAGGATGTATTAACCTCGGTAAAAGGATTGCGGTAAATGGTAAAAACCCGGAAGTTGGGATCATCGTCCTGCAAAATAAATGCATCGGCTTTTGTCTCCTCAAACCGGCTGGCACTCTGCCTGGGCGCTTCAAAGTCGTCGCTGTTCAAATATCGTTTGTCAACACCCCATAAATCAATAAGTACCAGCAAGACTAATCCCGGAAGAATGTATTTCTTCGAAACACGATTGGTCGTGTACAACCAAAGAGAGCCGCTCCCGAGTAAAATGAAAAAGAATGACCTTAACGCATCGTTTTTCAGTAAAACCATGCGTGCCTGTTTCATGTTCATAATCACCTGATCAATCAGGGCAGCCTGATCGGGCATATTTTGCTTTTGCTGTGCAAGGGCAGTTGCTTCTTCCCGGCTCATGAAGCTGAAAAACAAATCGGGAAATAAGTACAAGATCAATGCAACGCCACCGGTAAGCCCGAAAGCAGCAAGAAACTTACCGCTCTGTTCGCGAATATATGCAGGATTATCAATGATCTTTTTTAAACCTGTCATCCCTAAAAGAGGGATCGTGACCGTTGCAATCACCAACGTCATTTCAACAGTCCGGAATTTATTATAGAGTGGGAAATGGTCGAACATAAAATAGTTAAACCATTCCAGGTTTTCCCCCCATGCCAGGATAATGGAAAGTATCGTTGCGGCAACCAACCACCATTTTTCACGTCCTTTGTAGAAAAACAATGAGAGAACAAAGAAAAAACAAACCAGCGCACCCACATAAACCGGGCCTGAGGTAAAGGGCTTGCTTCCCCAGTATTGCGATTGTTGTCCTACAATTTCTCTCAGCCTGTTGTCCACCTCTTCCATTGCCCGTGGATTTCTTGACAAAGGTTCGGAAGCACCCCCCATTACATTGGGAATCATGAGCGTCAGCGTTTCAGCTTTTCCGTAACTCCAGGCAAAAGCATAATCACGGTCGAGGCCGGTATCCTGTTCTCCCTCTTTCGTGGAAGACTCCAATTCGGAAGGCCCCCTGATACTAAATTTTCCGTATTCGTATGTGGGCAAAAGGTGTGGCAAGTTTGGCAAAACCGCCAAAAGTGCGGCTCCAACCAGGATTGCAGCTCTGATTAGAAAATCCCTGATTTGACCATCTTTCCAGGCATAGATGAAACGACTGAGCATCAAAACCAAAACAAGAATAAAAAGATAGTAAGTAATCTGCACATGATTGTAGGCAAGATGCAGACCCAGGGTGAAGGCAGTAAAAAATGCCCCCTTCCATTTATTGCTGTTGAGTGTATACAGAATACCGGCAATTACCGGAGCCATCAGTGCAATGGCATAAGCCTTGGTGATGTGCCCGGCAATAATAATGATAATGTTATAGGACCCGAATCCGAAAGCTATTGCTCCCAGAACGGATAATAGCTTCCCCATTTTCATGCTTCGAAGAAGGACATAAAAGCCCAGAAGGTAAAGAAACAAAATGGCAACCGTAGAGTAAGGCAATCCAAGACGCACAATTCGGTTGATATAGCTGAAAATGTTGGCCGAAGAGTCGCCTTTAATCTGATAGGCCGGCATACCGCCAAACATAGAGTTGGTCCAGAATGAATGTTCGCCGGTAGCCTCTTCATGTTCCACAAGTTCCCGAGACATCCCGATGGCATGAATATTATCCATTTGGGGCAACTCATATCCCTTCAGGACGGGACTGAAGTAAACGAAACTCAGAATAACAAACAAAACAATGGTGCCGGCAAAACTGAAAGTTGGTCTAAGCTTTTGAATTTCCATCGTAACAATACTTTGTGATTTCGGGTCGGAAATATACATAAAGTTTACGAAGCAGCCTTCCTATCGGCTGAAACTTTAATTATGCATTTTCGTATATACTTTTAATATAGAAAATCTTTGCTCAATGTTCGTAATCCTGATTCAATACCGCAGCTCTGATGCCCGAATCAACGCCGTTAAACAACAACATAAATCCTTCCTTAAAGAACAAACGGAAGAGGGCAATATTATCACCTCAGGCCCACGAACCCCCAATACCGGCGAAGTAATTATATCCTGCCTGCAAGATATTGAGAGTCTGCATGCGTTACTGAATCAGGACCCTTTTTACAAAAAACGAATCGGCCAATATCAAATTATTGAATTTTCCCCCGATAACAATTGTGAGCAAATTGAAGATCTGCTGACTTTTTATGATGAAAAGGATTAATGATGCTTTTTATGCCGCACTCATACTCAAAAAATTCTCAAATATCGTTGCAATGCCGTATGCGAAAGCGGGTATATCCATATACCGGGACATCCTGAATAACAAAGTCATCAACTCTTGCCTGTGGTGGCCCCTGCCTGCATGCCATTAAAAAACGTTCCAATGGCTCTTCATCTCCTTCTGCATCAATCTCCACATTCCCTCCCGGCATATTCTTTACATATCCGTTAATCCCAAAGCGAAGTGCATTATCCTGTACAAAATAGCGAAATCCTACGCCTTGTACTCTGCCACTTATTATTACTCTGACCCGCTTCATTTGTTTCAGCTTTATTGTTTACCGCATTTGTTTAACAAACATCCTGTATTTGTAAATATTCAACAACCAAATGCTGACAAACCCTCTGGCAAGTAAAATTCTTATCACCGGATGGACCATTCCGAGAACCGGAATAAATAAACATCGCATCCATCTGTTGCCATAGTAAAACCGCAATAATTTATTATCGTTTATATAATTTTGATCATAACCGGTTATTTCCAATGTTCTCTTCAGATTGAAAAGGCTCTGATTAACCTTGCTCAAAAATTCCTGGTTGGTTTCCAGTTCCCCGTTCATAACAGGATTGTCTATATGAACAATGTTGATGTTATTCTTCTTCAGGTTGAACCCAAAAAGTGTATCCTCATGTCCATATCCCGATAAACTTTCATCAAAAGGAAATTTAACCAATAATTGACGACTGATCAAAAAATTATTGCTCATAAAAGAACGATTCGGAAATCGTCTTCGTTCCTTTGCCGTAAAGCTTTCTTTCAAAATTCCGTATCGCCATCGCAAACGGCGATTTCGTCCCGGCTTTTCATCCGGATAAATCTTGCCCCCGCAAATCACCACGTCAGCATAATCGGATGGAATGGCCGATAAATAATTCTCCAAGAAATCGTTTGAAATAATTTGTGCATCACAATCCAGAAACAACAAATAGTTATACACAGCATATTTTAAAAACAGGTTCCTGATCCGGGCTCTTCCTATATTGGGATATAACTCAATATATCGTCCAAATTTATGAACTTCCTGGTTTATTTTCCTGAAATGTTCATCGGATCCGTCATCAATAAAAACCAGTTCCACCGGGACAGCCAACTGCCCGGCCTGTTTGTAAAGAAGATGCGCGAGGCTTCGCACATCAGCATTATATACAGGAACGCATACAGAAATCATTCGAAAGGTTAACGTTTGTGCAGACCGCATTCCTTACTTTCGGGATTTTCCCACCACCATCGACCGGCTCGTACATCTTCCCATGGCTCAATAGCCCGTGTACAGGGCAGGCAACCAATGCTGGGATATCCTTTATCGTGAAGCGGATTATAAGGAACCTTGTTTTCTTTAATATAGTTCCACACCTCGGACTCGGACCAACGGGCCAAAGGGTTAACTTTAATAAGCCCGTTGTTATCGTCCCACTCAACAACCTGAATATTCTGGCGTGTCACCGATTGTCCGGCACGCAGCCCGCAAATCCAGGCGTCAAGAGTTTTAAAAACACGTTTTAACGGTTCTATCTTTCGGATATGGCAACAACGCTTACGATTTTCAATGCTTTCGTAAAAAAGATTGATTCCTTTGGCGTTGACCATTTCTTCCACCTGTTTGTAATCGGGGAACAGCACTTCAATCTTGATATTGTATTTTTTATTGGTACGGTCAATCAGGTCGTAAGTTTCCGGAAATAATCTCCCGGTATCCAGCGTGAAGATGCGGGCATCCGGTTTAATTTTCAGTACCATATCAGTCAGCACCTGGTCTTCGGCCCCCATACTTGACGAGAGTGCTACCCTGTCTCCATATTCATTAAGGAACCAGGTAAGCACTTCCGCGGGGTCTTTCTCCGGAAATCGTTTATTCAGTTCTTCAATTTTAGATTTATTCATCAGTTCAGTATAAATTTAGTCTAAGTTATTGGCCGAATAGCCTGTTCCGATTTATCAAAAGGACTCACATGCTCATATATTCTTGTCATTGAGTCATTGGAACAACGATATCCCTTATCAAGTTTGCTTTATCTTATATCTGATAATGAGCCACTCCTAACCTGGACAAGCCAGAGCGAAAAATAACTAAAAAGCTATAGTCATAATTTGTCGGATTAGCTAATTGCTACGCAATTATTTTTTGTCGTCATCGACACGTCTGGAAGGAGTTCGAGAACACCTTAAAAAATCAATTATGATGTTGTCAATGACACAAATGATTGTCGCATCAAAGATGCGACTAAATTCGCGTTAATTCGCGCAAATTCAGTGATCCAAAGTACAAATGGCGCAGCCATTTATAAATATTTTGCCAAAACATACAACAAAATTAGAGATAAGGTACTAAATATATTTTTTAGACCGCACTCATCAGACCTTTTCGGTATTCTATTGATCACCGAAACAAACACCCATGTGACGTGCCTTGTTCACCAGTCCGTTTTCGGGTTCGACCAGCCTCAGACGACCGCCAACTTCTTCCAGCGGGATACTGATGATCTCATTCCCACGTATGGCAACCATTTGTCCAAAATTTCCTTCGTAGATCATTTGAGCAGCATAAGCACCATAACGGGTAGCAAGAATCCGGTCGGCCGGTGTCGGACTTCCTCCTCTCTGAATATAACCGAGAACCGTTTCTCTTGTTTCGAGACCGGTCAATTTTCGTATTTTCTTGGCAATAAACGCGCCTGCGTTTTTTTTCTTTTTGCCGGTTTTAATTCCTTCACCGACAACAACAATAGAATAAGGCTTCTTTTTTCGGCTGCGTTCAATGAGGCAGTTGGCAACAACGTTCATGTCATATTCCAGTTCGGGTATAAGAATAACATCTCCACCTCCTGCAATTCCTGAGTGAAGGGCGATCCATCCGGCATGGTGTCCCATCACCTCTATCACCATAACACGTTTGTGTGAATTGGCCGTGGTATGAAGCCGGTCGATGGCCTCGGTGGCAATATGCAGTGCCGTATCGAATCCGAAAGTAACATCGGTCCCCCATACATCGTTATCGATGGTTTTGGGAATTCCAACCACATTAAGTCCTTCGCGACTGAGAAGGTTAGCTGTTTCCTGGGTACCGTTGCCACCAATACAAACCAATGCATCCAGGCCGAGTTCTTTATAGTTTTGCTTAATAAGCTGCGGTTTATCAGAGACAATGTCTCCTTCCTGTTGCTTAAAAGGTTTCATTCTGGAAGTTCCCAGGATGGTTCCTCCCAGTGTGAGAATACCTGACAAAAGCTGTTCATTCAGCGGAATAACATCTTTCTCCAGCAGGCCGGTAAAACCATTGGCGATGCCAATCACCTCCATCCCGTATTCAACAATAGCTGTTTTGCCGATGCCCCTGATGGTGGCATTGATACCGGGACAATCGCCTCCGGCAGAAAGAATCCCTATTTTCATTTTTTTATTTCCCATGTTAAGCGCTGTTTGTTCTCAGTAAATATATCTGTTCGTCCGGGTTTGCTTTAAGAACAGGCAAAAGTCAATCCCGTTCAGGGATGAAATACCAATAAAGGAATATCGGTATGAAAAAGAATTTTACGCGTAATTTCAGGGCTGAACAATTGCGCAATCATATTGCGTTTTCGTTTGGTCATAGCGATCAAATCTATATTATTGTCACCAACATATTTCTCAAGAGCAGGAATAAACGGTTCGCCCTTTTCAAAGCCAAATTTCATCCGGTGGTTCCGGTATGTGGCTTTACAATAGTCTCTGAATTGCTCTTGTTTTCTTATTTCTGCTTTATCGGGTTTATGATTAACAAACCTGATGGCATGTATTTCGGTATGAAACGGAGTAATAAGGCGAACCAGCTTATGGATGGAAATATAATCGCTGTCGCTGAAATCGGTAATAAACAAAACCTTACTGAGTTTATCGAGGTCGACTTTCGAATTTGCCGGCACGGCAAGAACGGGGGATTCGGCTCTCTTCATTACATCAGCAGTAATACTTCCGAGCAGTTCCTTTATGGTTTCCCCTTTACTTTTGGTTCCCATAATGACCACATCGGAATTCATCTCCTTACACACTTGTATAATCACATCTTCAGGATATCCAAACTCAAATCTGTTTTGCAACTCAACATTGCGATCCTGAAGCGTAGTCATCTTGTTGATGGTCGCCTGGCATAGCGCGGTCAGCCTGTCTCTGGCATCTTGTTCCCTTCGTCGTATGCTCTCCTCGGAGTTCGGCATGTCGGGTGCGGCCTCTTCTTCAAGGTCTTCATATTCGGGAAAACTATGCAAGATAGTTATTTTCGACGGAAATTTACCGGCGAGGGTCAATGCATAAGTAAGTGCATTGACCGAATAATCGGTAAATGTAACGGGAACAAGGATGTTTATCATAGCTTTAAAAGGTTATAGCAAATTACCCAATAATACAGCAAAAGTTACAAAAAAATAAAAAAATCCCCCATTCAAAAATAAGAGAATGCGGGGATATAATTCTTTATCGTTGCAATCAGATAATAAGCATTGCATCGCCATAAGTTCCAAACCGATATTTCTCTTTTACGGCTGTCTTGTATGCTTTCATAATCAAATCATAACCGCCAAAGGCTGCCACCATCATGAGCAACGTGGAATAAGGCAGATGAAAATTGGAAACCATTGCATCGGCAACGCTGAATTCGTACGGTGGAAAAATAAATTTATTGGTCCATCCCTCAAAAGGATTCACATGTCCGTTGGTCGAAACAGAACTCTCGATGGTTCGCATCACGGTTGTTCCAACCGCACAAATTCTTCTGCGCTGATCCTTTGCTCTGTTAATGATACGGGCCGATTCCTCCGGAATAATAATCTGTTCCGAATCCATTTTGTGCTTGGTCAGGTCTTCAACATCGACAGACCTGAAACTGCCAAGGCCAACATGAAGGGTAATATAAGAAAAGTCGATCCCTTTTATTTCAAAACGTTTCAGTAATTCACGGCTAAAATGCATTCCGGCGGTTGGCGCTGCCACAGCTCCTTCGTGCCTGGCAAAAATGGTCTGATAGCGTTCTCTGTCCTCAGGTTCAACTTTTCGGTTAATAAACTTGGGCAAAGGGGTTTCTCCCAGACTGTAAAGCGTCTTCTTGAACTCTTCGTAAGAGCCGTCAAAAAGGAACCGAAGCGTACGGCCACGTGAAGTTGTGTTGTCAATAACTTCTGCTACCAATGTGTCATTTTCTCCAAAATAAAGTTTGTTTCCAATCCGGATTTTTCTGGCGGGATCCACCAACACGTCCCACAATCGTTGTTCTTTGTTCAATTCACGAAGCAGGAATACCTCTATTTCGGCACCTGTTTTTTCTTTGTTCCCATACAACCGTGCCGGAAAAACTTTTGTATTATTAAAAATAAGAACATCTTTCTCATTAAAATAATCAATGATGTCCTTAAAAATTTTGTGTTCAATTTTCCCGGTGTCCTTATGCACCACCATCAAACGCGATTCGTCGCGGTTAGGTGCGGGATGCAATGCAATAAGCTCTTCTGGCAATTTGTATTTAAACTTTGACAATTTCATAATGCCGCCTTGTAGTTTTGTATGGTTTATAATTCAAAATTTCGCACAAAAATAAGCCTAATTTATACGCAGGAATCGTCAATTTGTTTCAAAAAATTTTTTCTTATTTTTTCTCTCACATCAATTCCCGGGTGTTATTTGTGATTCACACAACGACTGCCTTTCTTCGACAATAATCAATAAATTATATAAGTCCGTTGTTTCTCCATTTTTCTATTAAAATATTAAACTGATTATCAAAATATTCAATGGTCATAGCTTTATCAATACTATAATTCCCTATTACCGTACGTCTCAAACCGGACAAATAAGCTCCGGAACCAAGGGCTATCCCCAGATCGCGGGCAAAAGAGCGTATATAGGTCCCTTTACTGCAGCGCACAAAGATTTCAGCTTCACTGTTTTGATAGTTTAATAACTTTAATTCGTGAAATATCACTTCCCGGGCCTTCATTTCCACTTCTTCCCCTTTTCTGGCCATTTGATAAGCGCGTTTGCCATCTATCCTGATGGCCGAGAACCCGGGTGGTATTTGCTGTTGTTCGCCTAAAAACCGATTCAGAGCAGTCTCAATCTCATCTTTCCTGATATGCGCGTAAGGATATTCTCTGTCAACTTCGGTTTCAAGATCGAAAGAAGGGGTTGTAGCCCCGAATTTGACTTTGGCAAAATAGTGCTTTTCTTCAGCCATCAGCCGGTCAATGTTTTTTGTTGCTTTTCCGGTACAAACAATAACCAGACCAGTAGCCAGCGGGTCTAATGTGCCTGCATGACCAACCTTTATTTTCTTTATTTTTAATCCATGCTGCAGGCGCGAGCGTATCTTTTTCACTACGTCGAAGGATGTCCATCTGTAGGGCTTATCAATCAAAAAAATCCGACCTTCAGAAAAGGCCTTTGGGTGATCAATCTGTAAAATATCTGTTGTGATTTCTATTTCCATGTAAGTTTGAATAAAACTTTTCTTCTTTTCCGGTTGCACCTCTACCGGAAACTCAAAAGTTATCAGGAATATTTAAGTCAGGTCTTCATTCAAAATTACCACAAATAGGCCCCGATTGCCAAACCTGCAACAATGGCACAATAGATGGCAAAATAGATCAACCGGCCTTTTTTGACAATCTCTATCATCCACCGGCAGGCCAGCAACCCGCTGATAAAAGCAGCCAAAAATCCTGTCAGAAGAAACCATGGGCCAATAGCTCCATCAACAGAAGCTTGAGAAACATCCGCTTTCAACAACGAGAGAATATTTTCGCCCAAAATCGGCACCAATACCATAAGGAACGAAAAACGTGCCACTTCGGTACGTTTGTTCCCGATTAATAAACCGGTTGCAATGGTTGCCCCTGAGCGCGAAATTCCCGGAAGCACAGCTATGGTTTGAGCAACACCAATCACTAAAGCATCCCAGAAACCTATATCGCGCTCCCCCGATTTGCGGAAATAAGTAAAAGCCAGTAACGTTGCGGTTATCAACAACATCAGTCCAACCACGAGCAACATATTGTCACCATCGAAAATCTCTTCCACATAATCCTTAAAAAACAACCCGACAATAGCAATGGGTATCATTGAAACAGCGATTTTTGCAATATATTGTGTTTCCGCATTCCACCGAAAACGCGAGAGCCCGAGAAGAAGCGAAACAATATCCTGCCTGAAAACCACCAGTGTACTCAAAACGGTAGCTCCGTGAACAACAACAGTAAAACGCAAACTGTCCGGGGAATCAATTCCAAATAGATGTTTCCCGATTTCAAGATGACCGCTGCTGCTCACCGGCAAAAATTCAGTCAATCCCTGAATCAATCCTAATATTAAAGCTTCAAACCAATCCATCTAATTTATTATATGCCAAATAAATATTCCTGTTTGGTGTATGTTCAGAAAGTGCTGGTTGCAATGCCTGCACGGCCGCCAAAAACGGTGTCCCGAATGAACTTTTTATTGGGTTGTTATTAAAAAAACTTACAAAAGCAACTTGGGGATGAGTATTTTGGCGACAAGCGTAACGCACCAAATGGTACTTTATGAACAGATACTATTTAACGTTAAAAATGTCCGCCCCGATAAAAAAGGCAGACATAGTTGAATGGTGCTTAACCTGATTTATTTAAAATTTTGCGGGTAAACCGGAATCAGACATGAAAAACAGGTTCTGCTATAGCCTCAGGTAATTTAAAAAGTTATTCTTTCCCCTGCTTCTTGCCTTTTTTGGTATCGGCGGGTTTCTTCATTATGGCATAAATACCGAACAGAAAGCCGAATAAGACAACAAGAGGCGCAAGGGTAATACGCCGGAAGCTGTAAATGTCTTCGTTAAAAATCTGCGGGTCTTCATTACTACTGCCGGTCATTAACACAAAGCCAATGACGACAATGATGAATGCGATGGCGAGTAACCGGTAATTCTGTTTTTCAAGCGCCATCTCCGATTTCTTTTCTGTCATTTTTTTTGGCATATTACCTTTCTTTTTAATTCCTAAAAGTCTCTTTTCGCCAATCACATTTTTTGCAGGCTCAAAAATACAAATCTTCAGCCTTCAGTCGTAAATATTTGTTTACGGCAAAAAAAGTGGAAACCAGTGTAATTAATATCCCTAAAACTATCACAATGGCAAAAAGAGTTCCAACCAACCAAAAGTTGTCGAAACCAATCATCCCTTCCATTTCATTAGTGAGGCCGTAAATAAGCGCCGAAAGCAAAACAATGGCCACGGTAGCACCGGCCAAACCATGCAATATGCCCTTTACCAGGAAGGGGCGCCGGATAAAGCCCCGTGTCGCTCCAACCAACTGCATGGTTTTGATTAAAAAACGCCTGGAATAGACCGATAATCGTATGGTGTTATTAATTAAAGCAATGGCTATAACCAACAGCAGGATGGCAAACCCACCCAGTATGATGGCTATTTTCTCAATATTTTCGTTGACCGCATGAAGCAGATTCTTCTGATAATAAACCTCTTTTACCTGTGGAAAGTTCAAAATCTGATTTTCAATAACCGCCATGCTGTCAGGATTGGCATATTCGGCAAAAACCTTAACTTCGATGCTTGATAACAGCGGGTTATATCCCAGAAAATCGACAAAGTCTTCCCCCAGTTCATCTTTCATGATGGCAGCAGCTTCTTCTTTACTCACATAAACAGCTTCGCGAACATAGGATGATGCATTCAGAATTTTTTGAAGCCTCTGAACTTCTGCTTCGCGGGAATTGTCGTTCACCAAAATGGTAAATCCCAGGTTTTCTTTTACATAAGTTGACAGCCGTTGAGCGTTCAGGATCAGAAGCCCGATAATACCCAAAAGAAAAAGTACCAGTGATATACTTATCACGGTTGTTACATAGGAACTTCTAAGTTTTCGTTTGGCGGCAGTATTGCTCATGGGGTTTAAAACATTTTCCCTAACAGAATGCAAATATAACAGAAATAAGCACCAACCCGTTAAAAATGACCGGGAATTAACAAATCGTCAGATTTTTAGATGTGATAAAAGTTACCGACACGCAGAAATATGACATAGTATCGACACAGCGCATTAATGCAAACCCCTATTCGTCCCCGACAGGCTGACAAAAAAATATGTTAAAACCATACTTGTTTGTACAATTTCTAAACAAGAGTTATAACTTTGAGAAAATATTGATGTCACTTCCTTAGCACATAAATTCATAAAACAGCCCAAAGAATTATGTATAAATTCATTTTTGGCCCGGTTCCTTCAAGACGATTGGGGATGTCGCTGGGCATCGATCTGGTTCCCCGAAAAATCTGTTCACTCGATTGTGTTTATTGCGAAGTAGGGCTTACTACTAAGCTGACAACTGAACGAATGGAATACGTCCCTTATCAGAAAGTGATAAATGAGCTGACGTCCTATCTTGAGAATCAGCCTGCTCCGGATTTTATTACCTTTTCGGGCTATGGAGAACCAACGCTCAATTCAAGAATAGGAGATGTTCTCAAATTCATCAAAGAAAATTATCCCGATTTAAAAGTCGCTGTGCTGACCAACGGGACCCTCTTTTCAGACAAGAAGGTGAGAGAAGAACTAATGAATGCCGATGTTGTGCTACCCTCTCTGGATGCAGCAACCAACAGTACCTTTAAAAAGCTGAACCGTCCTGAAAAACATTTGTCGGTTGATGACCATATTAACGGCCTCATCCAATTTCGAAAGGAGTTTAAAGGCGAAATATGGCTCGAAATATTTATCCTCCCCGACTACAATGATAACACAGAAGAACTTGAAGCACTGAAAAAGGCGATTGATAAAATTCAGCCTCACCGTATTCAACTAAACACGCTGGATCGCCCCGGAGCCATAGAGGGTTTAAGAGCCGCATCAAGGGAAGAACTGGAGAATATCCGGAAAAAACTGGGGCCGAAAAATGTTGAAGTTGTCGCAGCTACCACCACAAGGCAAGAATCCAAAGCTTACCGCAACGACACCGAATACGCCATTCTTGAAACCATTGCACGGCGTCCCTGCACCATTGATGATCTTCGATACATTTTGGGATTACATGTTAATGAAATTAATAAATACCTGGATGTTTTACATGCCAACGGCAAAATTACAACCGAAATAGGAGAACGGGGAATCTTTTACAGGATTGCATAGAAAAGTGGTTAGTATCTGTTCAAAAAGTACCCATTTGGTGAGTTACTCCAGCCACCAAAATATTCATCAGTATAAAATTAGTCTAAGTCATTGGCCTGATGGAACTCCCATGCAAAAATATGTATAAATACCATCTAACCTGTAATCATCAAAGAAACCAGAGGCATGGAACAAGATTCTTCGTCGTTACCTCCTCAGAATGACATTAGACAGTTTGTCATTCTGAGCGGAGCGAAGAATCTATCATCAATTAAAGCATGATAGGTTGCATCATTTCAATCACTTAGACTAATTTTATACGGATGAAAGTAAACACCGTTTTTGCGGGCTTCGCGAGTCTTGCAACCGGCACTGTGTGAACAAACACATGATTTGTTACAACTCCCGACTTTTTTATAGCCGGAACAAGTTAGTGAAAATTTTCTCGGGCTTATGGACATAGACCATTTCATTAAACAGCTAATGAGCCTCAAGCCAGTTTTTCCCGATTCCCATATCCACCTCAAGCGGTACTTTAAGTGAAACGGCCGATTCCATTTCTTTTTTAACAATTTGCTTTACAGTATCGGCTTCAGATTTTAAAACTTCAAAGTTCAATTCGTCATGAACCTGAAGTACCATTTTGCTTTTCAGGTTTTCCTGTTCAAAAGCCCTGTCCACTGCAACCATGGCTTTTTTAATGATATCGGCAGCAGCTCCCTGAATGGGCGCATTAATAGCATTTCGTTCGGCAACTCCCCGAACAACACTGTTGCGGCTATTGATGTCGGGCAAATAGCGACGGCGTCCAAACATGGTTTCCACATAACCTTTTTCGCGCGCCTGCTTGATGGCACGATCGATATATTGCCTGACTCCGGGAAAATTCTGAAAATATTCATCAATGATTTCTTTTGCCTCACCACGTGGAATATTTAATCGTTCGGAAAGTCCGAAAGCCGAAATTCCATAGATAATGCCGAAATTTGCTGTTTTTGCCTTTCTCCGCATATCCGGGGTGACTTTATCAACTTCTACTTTGAAAATTTTGGCCGCGGTGGCTGCATGGATATCTTCCCCTCTGTTGAAGGCTTCCAGGAGGTTTTTGTCTTCACTCAGATGAGCCATCAGACGTAGCTCCACCTGAGAATAATCGGCACTCAGGAAAAGATGATCATCGTCCGAAACCACGAAAGCTTTGCGCATCTCGCGTCCTTCTTCTTCACGGATGGGTATGTTCTGCAAATTAGGATTGGAGCTACTCAGTCTGCCGGTGACCACTACTGCCTGGTTAAAAGAAGTGTGCAATCTTCCCGTTTCTTTATTTATTAATTTAGGTAATGCCTCTACATAAGTGTTTAATAATTTTTTAAGGCCTCGATATTCAAGAATATGCTCAACGATGGGATGGCGGTCGCGAAGTTTCTGCAATATTTCTTCGTTGGTGCTGTACTGTCCCGATTTGGTTTTTTTGGCTTTATCGTCGATTTTCATTTTTTCAAACAGCACTTCTCCCACTTGTTTCGGGCTTGAAACATTAAATTCGGTGCCTGCTTCACGTTCTATCTGCGCTTCCAATTCCCGGATACGCTTTTGTAGCTTTTTGGCATACTCCTTCAGGGCACCGGTATCCAGGCAAACACCCGTATATTCCATTTCCGCCAATACTTTCAGTAACGGCATTTCGATATCCTGAAAAAGAGAGGTCATATTATATTTCTGAAGTTCTTTCAGGAGTGGCTCTTTAAGCTGGAAAGTAATATCGGCGTCTTCTCCGGCATATTCGGCCACGATTTTTTTATCGACGTTGATCATACTGCCCTGGTTTTTTCCTTTGGCACCGATGAGTTCTTCAATCGAAACCGGTGTATAATTCAGATACGTTTCAGCCAAAAAATCCATATTGTGCTTCAGTCCGGGCTGAACCAGGTGATGAGCAACCATTGTATCGAAAAAGGGTCCCTTTATATCAGTGCCGTAACGTTTCAGCATCAGGTAATCGTATTTGAGATTTTGCCCGATCTTTAGAATCTTTTTATCCTGAAGCACACTTGCAAATCTGCCCACAATGTTTTGTGCTTCTTTTTTGTCTTTAGGAACAGGAACATAGTAGGCTTCCCCTTTCTTAAAGCTAAAAGACAAACCGACGAGTTCATTTTTCCAGACATCAATGGCCGAGGTTTCCGTATCAATACAGAACTCGCTTTGCACGCTCAGGTCGGCTGCCAATGCATCAAGTGCCTGCTGCGATTCAACCAGATAATATTGATGGCTTGTTTCATTAATTGTTTTTTTCGATGATCGCGAAGGAATGTCTGTCGCTTCTTCATCCCCGAAAAGAGAGCCCTGAGTGGCCGAATTTCCTGGTTTTCCTGCAATTTTCTCCCACAGTGTTTTAAACTCCAGCTCTTCAAAAACAGGTTGAAGTTTTTCAAGATCGGGACTACCATGCAGGAATAATTTTTCATCGAATTCAATCGGGACATTGATATTAATGGTTACCAGTTTTTTGGACAGCTCGACCTGATCTTTATACTTGATGAGATTCTCCTTCTGTTTACCGGAAAAATCATCGATATGGGCATAAACATTTTCAATAGAGCCATATTTGCTGATAATATCCTTCGCTCTTTTTTCACCAATGCCGGGACATCCAGGAATGTTGTCGGCACTATCGCCCCAGAGTGCGAGGAGATCGATTACCTGCCCGGGATTTTCGACACCAAATTTTTTGCGTATTTCGTCAATGCCCCATTCTTCAATTTCATTTCCTGCCGATTTGGGTTTGTACATCAGCGTGTGTTCCGTAACGAGCTGCGCATAGTCTTTATCAGGGGTTACCATAAAAGTTTTAAAGCCTTCGGCTGCAGCCTTTCGCGATAAGGTTCCCACCACATCATCCGCCTCATACCCGTCAACCTGAATAATATTGATATTGAAGGCTTCCAATATTTTCTTGATGTAAGGAACTGCCTTTTTGATGTCTTCCGGTGTCGCTTCCCTGTTGGCTTTATATGCTTCGTAAAGTTCGTTCCGAAAAGTCGGTCCGGACGGATCAAAAGCCACTGCGATGTGAGAAGGATTTTCCTTGTTCAACACTTCGAGCAACGAATTGGTAAACCCAAAAATGGCCGAGGTATTAAGTCCTTTGGAATTAACACGGGGATTTCGGATAAATGCATAATATGCCCTGAATATCAGCGCATAAGCATCAAGAAGAAAGAGTTTTTTTTCTTTTTCAGACATGATGTATCGGCTTTATTCCCGAAAATTAAGAAAAAAAGCACAACTACTCATTATCGGAAGCATACCATTCGGCAAAAGAATTGGAAGTCTCGTGTAGTTTCAGACTAAAAAGTTTGATGTGACGGGGAAGCCGTGTCTTTATTCTCTGCACAAAATCAAGCAGGAGGTTTTCACAAGTGGGCTGATAAGAAACGAGGTGGAGACGGTCGGTGAGCTGTGTTATCTGTGATAGTTGAGCGGCATCTGCCCGGTTACTCAAAACAAGAGAATGATCCATTTTTTCAACGATTTCCTGTTCGACAATCTTCTTCAGATCGCCAAAGTCCATGACCATTCCGTATTTGGGATTATTTTCATCATTACAGGGTTCGCCAATTATTGTTACCTGCAGGATGTAAGAGTGTCCGTGAATATTTTTGCACAATCCGTCGTAATTCCACAAAGCGTGACTCATTTCGAAACGGAACTCTTTCGTTAATCTGATCTTCGCCATTATCTGCCCTTCAATACAATATCAGAAAAATTTCAGTCAACCGAGCAACGGCTGACACATTCAACAATATTCCGTAAACTATCGTGCTTCAGAAAATAGTAAGTGTTTTTACCTTCTCGTTGAGATGCCAGAACACCTTTATCTTTAAGAATGCCCAAATGATGAGAAGTAGTACTTTGCTCAATATTCAACAAGTTGTGAATTTCGGTGACAGTTAACTTTTTACCATCTTCAAGATGACTTAAAATAGCGATACGCATGGGATGCGCAATTGCCTTAAGCATACTCGCGGCACGATCGAGCTGTTTAGCATCAAGGTCTTTAATTTTCATTGCTTGTACTTCCATTGTCAATAACTTTCAACAAAATTTTCGGGGTAAATTATTGAGTGCAGTCTAAAAAGCCTTTTGACCCTTAAATCCCCTAAAGGGGACTTTTCCAAACTGCTGATTTTAAGCAGTTTTCCCTTTAGGGCTCAGGGGAATAAAAATGGTAAAATCAGCAGTTTGAAGGCTTTTTATACTGCACTCATTATTGCTTCTCTACATCATATCGTTCGTTGAACATTTGAATATCCTAAAAGCCATTCAGTAATGATCTGATCTTTAACCGCCGGAAACGATATAATTACCATTTTACTAACAGACAAATATAATGAAGATATTTTGATTATTAGATATTTAAATTTTTAAAATATCCAAATATATAGATGACATTGATATTTAAGAGCGGTTAAAACACAAATACGCATCAATTTGTTATTTTTGACAGTTGAGTACAGTCTAAAAAGCCTTTTGACCCCTAAATCCCCTAAAGGGGACTTTTTCAAACTGCTGATTTTTAGCAGTTCCCTTTAGGGGTCAGGGGTAAAAATGGTAAAAATCAGCAGTTTGAAGGCTTTTTATACTGCACTCACAGTTGAGGGACAGAATCTAAATAAATCCGGAACAATCATTCCGTTTCGGTTTGAAAAGAGAAATAGAGATAAACAAACCAATATCAATGAAGATATCATCCAAAATAACATTTCCTATAGAAAAGGAAATGAAGAAGTTCGGGCCCTATTATAAGAAGAACTTCGACACACAAATCCCTTTGCTCAACATTATCACCAATTACCTGATTCGCCGTAAGGGAAAACAGATGCGCCCGATGCTGGTTTTCCTGTCGGCAAAACTGAATGGAACAGTCAACGATGGCACTTATACTGCAGCCGGATTAATTGAGCTTCTTCATAATGCCACATTGATTCATGACGACGTAGTAGACGAAACTTATCAGCGGCGTGGTTTTTTTTCCATCAATGCTTTATGGCGCTCTAAAATTGCCGTACTGGTTGGCGACTATTATCTTGCCATGGGACTTATTAAAGCACTTGAAGAGAACCAAACCGAAGTACTCAGAATTGTATCGGAAGCAGTGAAAGAAATGAGCGAGGGAGAGCTACTCCAAATTGAAAAATCAAGAAAACTAAATATTACTGAGGATATTTATTATGATATTATCCGAAAAAAGACAGCTACTCTTATCGCTGCCTGCACTTCTGCCGGTGCATATTCGGTGGGCGCAACGGATGAAGACGTGTCAAAGATGCATGACTTCGGACTGAATCTGGGCATTGCATTCCAGATAAGGGATGACCTGTTGGATTATGAAAAGACCAACCTGGCAGGAAAACCATCCGGCAATGATCTGAAGGAGAAAAAAATGACGCTTCCTCTCATCCACGTGCTCTCGCAACAATCTCCTGCCAAAAGAAAACAGATTCTCAGCACCATAAAAAAACATCATAAAAACGGGAAAAAAATTGCACCCGTCGTTGAATTTGTCAAAGAGAACGGAGGCATAGATTATGCCCGAAAAAAAATGACAGAATACAGGGACAAAGCGCTATCCATTTTGAAAACCTTTCCCGAAAGTGATGTCCGCGAAGGGTTGGAAGAGTTGGTTTATTATACTACTATCCGAAAAATATGATATTAGCCCCGCATAAAAAGCATCTTTGTTGACAAACTCATTGTTGTTTTAAAATTTTGAATCCTCATTAACAACAAGTTAACTCCGGTACAAAAATTTAAAACGTCTGAATCCTGACAAAATATGCTTTTTATACTGTACTCATGATCTTTGTCCCGCAATTTTTTTATTCGTTTTAAAAGCATTTCGAATATGTTCTTCCTTCAAGATCGGCAAGGTCACTCATCAAATTATTGGCCAGTCGGCTGGCGCCAATCCTGAAACGCTCTGGTGTAAGCCACTCATCACCAAGCACCTCTTTTACAATACCATAATATACCAAAGCATCGTCGGTAGTTGAAATACCTCCTGCAGGTTTTAAACCAACAGCTATGCCGGTTTCCCGGTACCAGGCCTTAATAGCATGAGCCATAATCCACACCGCACCGGGAGTGGCAGCAGGACTGAGTTTCCCGGTTGAGGTTTTAATAAAATCGGCGCCGGCAGCCATTGATAAGATCGATGCTTCCCAAATATTCTCTGTGCTTACTAAAGCTCCTGTTTCAAGTATAACTTTCAGAAAAGCATCTCCCATTATTGATTTAATGGCTTTTATCTCTTCCATAACGAGCTCGTGGTTACCTTCAAGAAATTCTCCAACCGACAGGACAATATCTATTTCATTGGCCCCCAGTTCAAGCGCCTTTCTGGTCTCCAGAATTTTCAAATCAAGAAAAGTCTGCGAAGAAGGAAAGCCTGCAGAAACAACTGCTCTTTTAACATCAAGCTTTCCAATCCGGGCTTTCAGCACGCTGGCAAAAACAGGATAAACACAAACCGCTGCCACTAAAGGCAGATCGGGATATTGCCGGTGAAAAGAAATCAGGTTATCACAAAACGCCTGAACAGAATTTGCACTGTCGGTGGTATTCAGACTCGTAAGGTCAATACACGAAAATATGGTCTTCAAATTATCGGGAATCATATACTCCCCAAGATTTGAGGAGCCTTCAAACGACGGCATTTGCTGAAGATATTTTCCATATTTCCCCAGAAGGTGTTCCGTTACTTCCATTTTATTTTAGTTTTGGATTGTTTTTATGACGGTTTTTATCGCGTTGCGTCTTTTTTATCACCGATTGCTCAAACGCAGCAGTAAGGTCAACGCCGGTCTGATTGGCCAGACAAACAAGAACCCATAAAACATCTGCCATCTCTTCCTCTAAACTGAGTTCTTCGCCGGCCTTAACAGATTGATCGCCGTATTTTCGAGCCATCACCCTTGCGAGCTCGCCGACCTCCTCGGTAAGTATGGCCATATTGGTAAGTTCATTAAAATATCTTACTCCATGCTCTTTAATCCATTCGTCAACTCTGGCTTGTGCTTCCCGTATATGCATGATCGTCAATGTTTGTTTTTGGTATCTATAATAATCGTTACAGGGCCGTCGTTCATAACCTCAACGGCCATAGATGCGCCAAACTCCCCGGAGACGACCTCATGCCCCAAAGCGGATGAAAGCGTTGTTTTGAATGATTCGTACAAGGGCATAGAAACGTCAGGTCTTGCCGCATCCACGTAGGACGGCCGGTTGCCTTTCTTTGTCCTGGCATGAAGTGTAAACTGGCTGACAACCAAAATCTCACCGTTTATATCTTTAACAGAACGATCCATAACCCCTCGCTCATCATCAAAAATACGAAGATTAATTATCTTATTGACCAGCCATTTGATGTCTTCCTCACCATCGTTTTCAACAATTCCTACAAAAACCAGTAAACCTTTTCCGATACTTCGGGTTTCTTTTTTATTAATGGTTACAGAAGCCCGCGAGGCACGCTGAATTACAACTTTCATCCGTATATAATTAGCCTAAGTTATTAAAAAGATGCAACTTATCATACTTTAATTGATGTTAGATTCTTCGCTTCGCTCAGAATGACAAACAGCTAAGGTTGAGGTTGAGATTGAGATTGAGATTGAGATTGAAGTTAAGGTTGAGAGTTCATCACAGTTGACGCAGATGAACACAGATTATTTTTATTAACATCAATAAAAATCACATTTTAGTCTGTTTGCTTTTTTAGATTCTCCCCTTCGTCAGAATGAAAAAGGGCCTCTTGTCATTCTGAGGAGGTAACGACGAAGAATCTTTCTCTTGTTACAACAAAGTTTTTTTAGCCATTTTTTATTATTCAAAAACTCTTTGCTACTGATGAGATTCTTCGCTCCGCTCAGAATGACAAACTGTCTAATGTCATTCTGAGGCGGTAACGACGAAAAATCTTTCCCTGTTTTTGGTTTCTTTGATGATTATAGGTTAGATGCTGTTTATACATGTCATTTGTGACAAACCTTGTTATGCTCATTTCATAAATGTAAAGATAATTGACACATTATTTAATAATTGACACGACACCGGCATCATAAAAATAGTATTTTTATGGCTCATCACAATAGTCGAACGGAATCTTCGGATTATCTATGATCGTTAAATAAAGCTTAGTTGCTATTATAGGAATTTGAATCCAACAAAGAATATCAACTATATATATGGCATTAAAAATTGTAATTTAAAATTTTATACGTTTTTATTGAAGTATTACTTGACTTTTAAGTCCCCGATATTGCAATATTAGAAATGTACAACGACAATGGACAAAAGTACGCTATTCTTAACAAGTGAAACAGATGACCCGGCATTCAACCTGGCAGCCGAAGAAGTGTTATTAAGAGATCACACAGAAGACATAATATTTCTTTATATAAACAGGGAGGCAGTGATCGTCGGGAAACATCAAAATACACTCTCGGAAATCAACCTCAAATATCTGGAGGAGAACCACATTCCAGTTTTCCGTCGTCTTTCGGGCGGCGGCACCGTATACCACGACCATGGGAACATCAATTACTGCCTCATTGAAAACGGTGAACCAGGAAAATTGGTCGATTTTGTACGGGCAACCACACCTGTGGTTGAAGCTCTTAAGGGTTTTGGTATTGAGGTAAGGCACGGGAAAAGAAATGATCTGCTGGCAGGCTACAAAAAAATTTCGGGAAATGCCTGCCATGTTTATAAATCACGATCAATGCATCATGGAACCTTACTTTATAAAACCAACTTGAAGCATCTTACTGAAAGTTTAAAAACAGGGACAGTAAAATTCAGGGATAAGTCGGTAAAATCGGTCAGAAGCGAAGTCATCAACATCTCTGATATAATACAAACTGATATGTCACCATCTGAGTTTATGCAGGAACTTGGTCAAAAACTGGCATTCAAATTTAAGGCAATACCATATAATTTTACTGATGAAGAGCTACACCAAATCAACCAATTGAAAAAAGAAAAATATGAAACGTGGGAATGGAACTATGGCTACAGTCCTGTATATGAATTCAGAAAAAGAAGTAAATCACAAAATTACATATTCTCAATAAAATTAAAAGTAGAAAAAGGAATAATTAAAGATATTGATATTCAAAGTAACTTTCCAGATCAGAATGAAATACAAAAAGCCCAAAATGCCATGAAGGAAACCTACCATGAAAAGAATCACCTAAAAGCCAAGCTTAACGGATTCTCCCCGGAATTAACAGAAGCAATACTGCAAACGGTATTTTAAAAGATGAGTCCACTCCTAAAAGTCTCTTTTGGGCATCGCCCCAAAAAGAACCAAAAGGTCTGGTTCGTTTAAACCTGTCAATCCACGTCAGACTTAATTTCCGGCCATTGCGGAAGGCCTGAAAAGGCGCCCATTAAGCCTTCCCGCCAACCGCCAGGCCTGAAAACGGACAGGCCAACGCGTCTTTGAACAGTGAATCTCTTTTAATCACAAACCAGTTTTTCAATCTGCAAGTCGTTTACAAGTACCCCTTCTCAGGCACAGATTTAATTTAAGATTTGCTTAAAAACCTTGTACTTCAAAGGGAAAAATTCACCATAAGCGCTTTATTTGTAAACTATTAGATATTTTTCAGCAAGCCCTGATTATCTATCAATCAGCGTTGGTTAAAACTATTTTTTAAAGAAGGCGGTAATTTTGTCAGCTTTGCTCTCTCCCACTACTTCAGCTATTTTCGCTTTGGCTGCTTCCTCAACGTTTTTTGCAGAACCAAAATGATTAATCAGTTTTTTAATTGTTTCCGGTCCTACCCCCGGAATCTCTTCAAGGCGGGATTTCAAAAAGGAACTACTTCTCTTATTCCTGTGAAAAGTAATCCCAAACCGGTGGGCTTCATTTCTCAGATTCTGAATTAACTTGAGTGAAGGGGAATTTTTATCCAGATAAAGAGGAACCGAATCTCCGGGATAATAAATTTCCTCAAGCCGCTTGGCAATACCAATAATGGTAATTTTTCTGTCGAGATCAAGCTCTTGTAATGCTTTAACTGCAGAACCCAATTGTCCTTTACCTCCATCGATTACAACAAGTTGCGGGACTGGTTGGTTTTCTTCAAGAATACGTTTGTAGCGTCGAAAAACCACCTCCTGCATTGAGGCAAAATCATCAGGCCCCTCAACTGTTTTTATATTAAAATGGCGATATTCCTTTTTTGCCGGCTTTCCATTTTTGAAAACCACACAAGCGGCAACCGGATGATGCCCCTGAATATTGGAATTATCAAAACACTCGATATGCACGGGTAATTTATCCATGCGCAAGTCCTTTTTGACCGTTTCAAGAAGTTGAACATTACGGGGCACCTTCGCATGATTGGCTTGTTGCTTCAATTTTTCGAGACGATAATACTTTACATTTCTTTCGGATAATTCGAGTAATTTCTTTTTATCTCCAATCTTGGGGATCAGAAATTTAACATCCCTGAATTCTACATCCGGTTTAAATGGTACAATAATCTCCGGAGCATTGCTGTGGAGTCTCTCACGAATGTCCGCAATAGCAAGGGCAAGTAAAGAAGTAATATCTTCATCCATTTTCTTTTTATACTCGATGGTGTGTGCCTGGATGATGGCACCGTTCACTACCTTCAGAAAATTAACATAGGCAGCATTTTTATCATCAATGATAGAAAATACATCCACATTATTGATTTTAGGATTTACAACGGTCGATTTACTTTGGAATCCTTCAAGTATTGTCAGTTTCTTCCTAATATCTTCTGCTTCCTCAAATTTATATTCTTCAGCCAGCTTCATCATGGTTTTTTTCATGTACTTCATGACCGAAGTGATATTCCCTTTTAAAATGCTTCTTATCTCATCAATATATTCCAAATATTCTTCCTCCCGCTGAAGACCTTCACACGGCCCTTTGCAATTGCCCAGATGATATTCAAGACAGACCTTAAATTTTCCTTTTAAAATATTTTCCTGTGTGAGTGCATGCCGGCAAGTTCGGAGGGGATATAACTGACGAAACAAATCGATAAGCGTCTTCACCATCATACCGCTGGTGTAAGGCCCAAAATATTCGCTGCCATCCTTTATAATTTGTCTTGTTGAAAAGACCCTGGGGAAGGGTTCGTTTTTTATGACTATCCAGGGAAAACTTTTATCGTCCTTAAGCAGAACATTATAGCGGGGCTGATATTTTTTTATTAAATTATTTTCAAGAAGCAGCGCATCCTCTTCTGTATCCACAACAATATATCGGATGTCATGAATCTTCCTGACGAGTATTCGGGTTTTTGCATTATCAGGTACTTTCTGAAAATAGGAAGAGACTCTTTTCCTTAAGTTTTTTGCTTTGCCAACATAAATTATCTTCCCGGACTCATCAAAATACTGATACACGCCCGGGTCATCCGGCAAAACCGCAATTATTTCTTTCAGATATTTCTCTCTGTTGTCTTTATTAGTCCCCATCAAGTCTATTCAAAAAGTGAAATAAACTCAAAATTTTCACCGTCAAACAAACCTTTATCTCCCAGCTTCATTTTCGGAATAACCAAAAGCGACATAAAAGATAAGGTCATGAAAGGAGATTTCAGTTGTGTTCCCAGTTTTTTTGCCACCTTATCAATACGGGCATAACTTTCTGCAACCTCTTCCCCGTCTTTATCACTCATTATACCCCCCACCGGCAATGGAAGTATTTCTTCATATTCATCAGATGAGACAGAAAGTCCGCCCTTTGCCTCCATAACCATATTAACAGCGCTTGCAATGTGACGGTCTTCGACGCCAACAGCTACCACATTATGACTGTCGTGTGCCACAGAGGAAGCAATGGCACCATTCTTCAAACCAAATCCCTTAATAAAACCAACCGCAACCGGTTTATTTTGATAACGGTCGACAACCACTATTTTCAAGATGTCATTATCTGTGTCAGACTCTAAATGCTCTTTTCCTTCGATTTCTTTTGAAAAAGCATCTGTTACCAATTCTCCATCAAAGCAACGAATAACTTTTAATTTACTTGCTCCTTCCGGAACATCAATGCTAAAATCGTTTTCAGAAACTAACCTGGAAACAAAATGATTTACAATCTCCACACTTTGCTTATCAAAAAGAAGTCCCCGATCAGAATCAAAGACTTTCTGTCCGTCAATATAGGTTTGCAGAATATTGAATTTGTCGGGATGATCGATAACAATAAAATCTGCATTATCCCCCTCCCTAAGCAATCCGACAGGAAGATTATAATGCATTACAGGATTTAATGATGCAGCTCTAAGCAGGTTAAAAATGTCCACACCTTTATTTATGCCCAATTTAACAAGTTTGTCGATATGACCTTCGTGTATCAATTCATCCGGATGAGAATCGTCAGTACACAACATTAAAGATTCGGGATGAGATTCAAATAAACTGAAAAGCGCCTCAAAATTCCTGGCTGCACTACCCTCTCTGATTTGAATTTTCATTCCCATTTCAATTTTTTCTAATGCTTCTTCCAGCGAAAAACATTCATGATCGGTTGATATCCCAGCAGAAACATATTTTCTCAAGCCTTCGCCCCTTAATCCGGGAGCATGTCCGTCAACAGGAAGTTTTCTTTTTTTTGCGCCATTTATTTTACGCAACACCTCCTTATCGCCATTAATAACTCCGACGAAATTCATCATCTCACTCAAGAATAAAATTTCTTTTTTATCCAGTAAAAATTCAACATCCTCATGATCTATAATTGACCCGGAAGAGTCAAGACTGGTTGCGGGAACACAGGAAGGTGCACCAAAAAAACACTTAAGCGGTGTCTTCTTTGAATCATCAATCATATATTCAACACCTTTCACCCCTAATACATTGCCAATCTCATGAGGATCAGTAACAACACCAATTGTTCCACGTGGAACAACCAGTCGTGAAAAACTGGAAGGCACCAACATACTACTCTCTATGTGCACATGAGAATCAATTAATCCAGGCAAAATATAATGGCTGTAAGATTTGTTATTTTTTTCTATTTTATTAATTCTCCCTTGAGAAAAAAAGAGAGTACCGGCATAAATTTCCCGCCGGTGAATGTCGATTATGTTTCCTGAAATGGTTTTCATCCGTATAAAATTAGTCTAAGTTATCGGTCTGATGCAGCCCGTCCCGAGAATCGGAAGTCGCTTCTTTGCGATCATAGCGTTCCTTTAATTTTGCGTTCTTAGCGTGGAATATTTTTCCAACACCTCAAAATAATAAATGGAACTCGCATGCAAAAACTTATACATGTTCTGTTGTGACAAACCTTGTCATGCTCGTTTCATCCTTATAAAATTTATCCGAATTGTTGGAATGATGCAACCTATCATACTTCAATTGATGTTAGATTCTTCGCTTCGCTCAGGATGACAGGGCATCTAATGTCATTCTGAGGAGGTAACGACGAAGAATCTGTTCCCTGTTTTTGGTTTCTTAGATGATTAGAGGTTAATTATACATGTTCTTTTGTGAAGAACCTTACTTCTTAAATAAAAAAATGCAATGTAAATAATTTAAAATTTAAGTATTATTCAGCAGACTCTTCAAAAAGTCCATTTTACTCAATGTATCTGCTGATATGCTCCGTGTAAATCCTTCAATACTAATCTCAAATAAAAAAATATTTATACCATGTTTTCTATAAAAAACCCGCCTGTTAAATCGGCAAATTTATAACTACTCATTTGTTAGTCGATAAAATAACCGTTACAGAAATTTCAAAACCCGAAAACAGGGCATTTAATTACATGAATCAATAACTTTCGAACAAGTCTAAAACATTAGCCTACATATTACAGACAATCAGTATTTCAATAAAATCATTAAATCAAGAAAATTGAATGGCCGATATAAAAAAATTATCACAAAAACACCTGTGAACGGAAACATTAATATAAAAGACATATCAAATTGTTCCACGTGGAACATTATCCTTATATCCGTAACAAAATTGTTCCACGTGGAACATTATCTTCCCATAAGTACCAAAAGCACATTAATATCACTTGGAGAAACACCACTAATTCTTGAAGCCTGACCAATGGTCTCCGGGTCTATTTTTTGAAGTTTTTGTCTGCCCTCCGTAGAAATATTTTTAATAGACCCATAATCAAATTTTCCTTTAATTTTCAAATTCTCTAATCTTTTAAGTTTATCGGCAATGACTCTCTCCCGCGAAATATACCCTTCATACTTAATGGAAATTTCTACACTGTCCAAAATCTCACGTCGTCTTTCCGAAGGGATATCGAAACACAATTCATTCAACTCGTCAACTTCATCAACCAATTCATTTAGCTTAACCTGAGGCCGCGCAATTAAATCTTTGATTTTGACTTTTTGTTTAAGTGGACTTGTATCTTTACCCTTTAACCAGGAATTGATTTGACCAGGAATAATGCTGTAAGATTCAAGAAATTCCTGAATTCTATTTCTCCAGTTCACCTTTTCTTCAAACAAACCATAACGATAATCATCTACCAGGCCAATAGCTCTTCCTTTTGGAGTAAGCCTCAAGTCAGCATCATCCTGTCGTAGTAAAATTCTGTATTCAGCTCTGGAGGTAAACATTCTGTATGGTTCATCAACACCCTTGGTAACCAAATCATCAATAAGTACTCCAATATATGCTTCGTCCCTGTTAAGAATAAAAGAATCTTTATTATGCAGGCTTAAAACGGCATTAATACCTGCTATCAAACCCTGGGCCGCGGCCTCTTCATATCCGGTAGTACCATTAATCTGACCAGCAAAATACAAACCTCTGACTTTCCTGGTCTCCAATGTATGGTATAGCTGAGTGGGATCAAAAAAATCATACTCAATAGCATACCCTGGCCTGAAAATATAGGCATTTTCCAACCCCGGTATTAATTTCAGAGCTTCAACCTGTGTTTCAAGCGGAAGAGAACTACTAAAACCGTTAAGATAAAATTCAATCGTATCCTCACCTTCAGGTTCTAAATGAAGCTGATGTTCGCTCTTTTCTTCAAACGTTACGATTTTTGTTTCAATACTCGGACAATATCGCGGTCCGATGCTCCGAATGGTTCCATTATACATGGGGCTTTCTTCAAGTCGGCTCCGGATGCTATCATGTACAATTGGATTGGTATAAGTTAAATAACAACTTCTTTGTTTAAGTCGTTTATTTGAAACAGGTAAAAATGAAAACTTATAAAAAACATTATCGCCCGGTTGTTCTTTTAATTTGGTAAAATCAACCGTGCGACCGTCAACCCGAACAGGAGTACCGGTTTTCATTCTTCCCGTTTTAAATCCTCTTTCCAAAAATCTATCAGAAAGACCTTTGGATGAAGGCTCGGAAATTCGACCGCCTTCAATTTGCACCTTCCCAACATGCATAAGGCCGTTTAAAAAAGTACCGTTCGTTAGTATAACCTTTTTTGCCAGGAATGTCACATTCAGGGAAGTAATTACACGGAAAACATCAGGCTGAGAAAAATCAACATCCACCACGACATCCTGCCAAAAATAAAGATTGTTGGTATTCTCAAGTTGCTTTCGCCATTCAGCTGAAAATACCATCCTGTCACATTGCGACCTGGGACTCCACATCGCGGGCCCCTTTGAGCGATTGAGCATTCGGAACTGAATCGACGACAAATCGGTAACAATACCCATTTTGCCACCCAAGGCATCTATCTCCCTAACTATCTGTCCCTTAGCAATCCCACCTACTGCAGGATTACAACTCATCTGTGCTAACTTGGTCAAATCCATAGTTATCAACAACGTCCTGGCACCCAAATTAGCCGCAGCAGCACTTGCTTCACAACCAGCATGCCCTCCACCTACTACAATAACATCGTAATCGAAAACCATAATAAAAAAAATGAACTACGAAACGCAAAAGTAACAGTATTACGCGAAATTTGTTTCGTAAAAAAGAAGAGATATATCCTCGGCCCTTCTCATCTCTTCCTTTTCTTGATCAGTAGAATCCTTGTATCCCAAAAGGTGTAATACACCATGAATCATTACACGGAGAAGCTCATTGAAAAAAGTAACACCAAAACGCTCTGCATTAAAACTTACAGTAGGAATACTAATCAAAATATCACCAGAGAGCGATCGTCTTTTAGAATAATCGAAGGTAATAATATCTGTAGTATAATCGTGTGAAAGAAAATTACGGTTGGTCTCTAAAATATAATTGTCTGAACAAAAAATGTAGTTTATATCGCCAACCATAAAGTCTTTATTCTCAATAACTTGAGTAATCCAATTACTAATTTGCTGCTTCTCTGGCAGATTGTATTCAATATCATAGGAAGAATACGATATAGCCACGTTTATTACGTTAAATTGAAAACAACTCTAACTTCATTGCCCTTTTCATTGAACTGTACTTTATCAGCCAGATGTTTCATTAAGAAAATTCCACGACCATGCGTCTTTTCAATATTTTCAGGTTTGGTAGGATCAGGAAGGTTCCAGTAATCAAAACCAGACCCGCTATCAGTAATCACAAACTGAATATCTTTATCGGTAATCTGGTACTGAAGTATAACATCTTTATCACTTTCCAATTTATTTCCATGTACAATTGCATTATTAACACCCTCTACAACAGCAAGTAACAATTTACCGTAAATATCTGAATGTAACTGGTATTTTGCAGAAATATCATCAATCAACCTCTCAACAAGGTTGATATTCTTAATTTCAGATTTGAAAACCATTTTATTCACTACCACAAGTTTTGATTATGGCCGACTATTTTTATCAGGCTAAATTACACTAATTTATACTTACAACCTCAAAAAGGGTTTCTAAATTAATCACATTTTTCAAAAAATTAACGTAAAAGCCATCGCTCAGGATCAAGTTTTGTACTCTCTTCCCAGATTTCGAAATGAAGAACATCCTTCATCTCCGCCTCACTTGTAAAAACTGTGCCGATTTTTTGCCCGGCATTTACAATATCGCCTTTTCTAACAAAAACATCAACCAAATTACCATACACAGTAAGGTATTTACCATGCCTGACAATAACAGCTTTATTTAGTCCAGGAATTGCAACAATTGTAGATACCTGGCCTGGATGAACACAGAAGACATCAGTATTAGTTACCACCTGAATATCAACACCATTATTTTTGATAATAACATTCTTAAGAACGGGATGAGCATGTTCACCAAAAGGATTTACGATTACTCCTTCCTCAACCGGCCATATTAACTTACCCATCATATCGGCAAATTCAACAGAAGCTTCCATACTTATTTCAGCATCTTTTTCAGCCGCAATCAAATCCTTAATCTTGCGCTCCAACTCATTAGCTGCAGCTTCCTTTTCCTTTAAACTTTGCTGTAACCATTCCTGCTCAGTCTTTAATCTTTGTACAAGTCTGGTTTTACGCACCCGGTTATCTTCCAAACGTTTTAATTCATTCTCTATTTCATTTAAAACTTCCTGTTTCTCTCCCTTTTGTTCGGTAATTTCCTTTAAAAGCCCCTGAACACGACTCTGCGATTCTATAAGTTTTTCACCCTGCTTCTGACGGTACCGGCTATACTCTTTAAACAGCCGGTATTTCAAATAGGCATCACTAAAGCCATCAGCGCTGAAAAGAAACATTAACTGATTCAATTGTCCCTTTCTTTTATAGGAATCCCTGATCAATCTCGCATACTCTTCCTTCAGTTGTTTTATATCACTCTCCAAATCGTTAACCAACATCTGGTTAACTTCTATTTGATTATCGAGTTGATCAATTTCATGTTGAAAATTATCTATAAGCTTCCGTCGTGCAGCAATTTCACGATCAATAAGATTAAGTTCCCTCAAATTGTCCTGCCGCGTTTCCCTCTTTTGCTCAATCAAACGGCTGGTATTAGAAATTTCTTCCAAAAGCGATTCTCTTTCCTTCCTGAGATCATCAATACTCTGACCAGAAACCTGAATATTCCAGGTAAAACACAACATCAGAAAAAATATTTTACCGATATATCTTATCATACTTCTCAGGAATACTGAAGGAAATACCGTTGACATCATTGAAACGTATATTTCCAAACTTAGCTTTTAAAGAAAATTTTTTGTCACCAAACTGTCCTTTCATAACAACAGAAGAAGGAAAATAAAATCCGGAAAATTCTCTCGTAAAATCCTCATATAAAATATCTAAATCCACATCCTGAGCGCCAAAATGCAGAAAATTCCGCATCAAATAAAAATCCTCCGGCAATATCCATAATTGATGAAATACAGGTACTTCACTATATTTCCTGTTATTCGTCGATTTAACGTGTCTCTCCTTCGTTGAACTAAATTTATACAACGAATTTTCAATCCCTCTATAATAGTAATCATCAATATCCGTACCGAGACTATCAGTAAAGTCAAAAGGCTTATTCAAAAGAACATTTTGCAAAAAATACAAATCCAGATTAATCCGATACTTTCTATATAGTTCATCATATCCGGAATAAACAACCTGTCTGTTAATCCTGTCAATAATGATTACACCATCTTCCTCAAGTGAAATTCGGGCCGCTTCAATCCCCATTGGCGCTAAAACACTTATTCTTATGAAACTATCAACATACAAAAATACATTACACCTGAAATTTTGATTCTTATCATCCGAAGTAAAAGAAACGGAAGTTCTACTAAAAAAAACACTATTGATATTCTTTCGACTTTCGAAATCTCTGACATTTTTTAAAATCTCTCTTTCACTCAGTGAAGTAATATTCTCTTTTTCCGAAACTTTTTCAATGGTTTTACACCCTATTAAAAACAGAAAAAGAAAAAAGAGTGTAACACCTTTATTCACCATCAATATAAGTTTTCCTTTTTATCTTGTCTTCCAGCAAATCCGAATGACCGTCGTATTTTAATGCGTTATTCCACTGTTTAACGGCCCCTTCAATATCGCCGGTTTTATATAAAATATCTCCGTAATGCTCATAAATAACACCACTGGGCTCCTTCAAATTATCAATGGCACGTTCCATAATAAATTTAGCTTCAGTATACCGGCCTTTCTTAAACAAAACCCATGCATAGGTATCAAGATAGGTAGCATTACCAGGTTCCAACTCAATAGTTTTTGCACTCATCCTTTCGGCTCTGTCTAAATCACGATTTTCAAGCGCCAGATAATAACTGTAATTATTAAGCACGATAATATTATTCTCATCAATTTTAAGCGCCTCCTCATAATGCTGAAACGATTTATCAACATTCCCCATTGAATGGTAAATATCACCAAGATAGGCATGAAACTGTCCCTTTAATCGAACATTATCGTCAGTATATTCTAAACCCTTTTCAAGCGTTTTAGCCGATTTCTCCAACTCATCCTGCTGAAAAAGAGCAACTCCATGAAAAAGTCGAAAAAGCGGTTCTTCAGGGAAAAAAGTGATCGCTAAGGATGATTTTGACGCGAGTTCCTCGTTATCACCAACTTCAGAAAGCAATACCAAATACTCTTGCCAAAGATCCGGCCTCGAAGCATCCATATCAATACCTTTTTGATATATTTTTAAAGCCTCCTCCTTTTGTCCCTGGTCAACAAGAAAACTACCATAACTTCTGTAAAGGTCAGCCTGATATGGATGTATTTTCAGCAATACATCATAAAATTTAATAACATCCTCCCTGGTAAGCGGATTATCTTTACTTCCAAATTGAGAAACGAAAGGAATAAACCGCCGGAACTTATCTTCAAAATCGACATCCTTCGAGGAAAATCCCTTAAGTAATTCTTCTTTAAAAGAAACAGTATCCTCAACATTAAAATAATAATTGGCAAGAGAAAAATGTACTTTCCCGTTATCCGGCTGAATTTTCAAAACTCTCTTGTACTCTTCAAAAGCACGTTTAAAATCTCTGTTCTGTAGAAAAAAATCACCAAGATAAACACGGTAATCACCATTAGAAGGATATTCCTCAATCAGCTTTTCTAATTCCTTTTGAGCGCTTTTCAAATCATTGCTCTCAATAAATAACTGATATATTTCGAAAGTTATCGCTTCATTAATGCCAACTTGCTCCTCAATTTTCTTCAAATTTGAGATAGCTTTATCATACATTCCGTTTTCTATATGAAGCTGAGCAACAAAATAAAGATCATCCACTGAAGGCGGATCGGAAAAATCAAGTAATCGTTCACCCACCTTTACAGCATCTTCTCCTTTACCATTATTCTGATAAATACTGGAAAGCAAAGTAACGTAATAACGATTATCCGGGCTGTAACGAACAGCTTTCTCCATCAGCTTTTCAGCTTCATCGATATTATCACCGGACAGAAGAATCCGAGCCAGCTCATACGCACAAACAGCGCAAGTAGTATCAATTTTTAAGGCCTCAGCAAAATACATGAAACTTTTTTTGGTTTCATTAATTGCCTTAAACCGGTTAGCTTCCAAAAAATAATAATCAAATTTTCTTTGCTCCTCCTCACTCAATTTTATAATTGCTCCGGAAAAATCGTTATCTCCGCTATCGTCATGCACCTGACTATTTCTATAAACAGAACAAGAAGAAAATATATAAAGAAAAAATAGTATGAAAAAAATATATCTCATTCGAAAAAATTTTTACAATCCTGTATGTCCAAAGCCTCCGGAACCCCGCAAAGTTTCACTCAATTCCTCCACATGATCCCATTCAAAAGTTTCATATTTATGAATAACCATCTGACAAATACGATCACCATTATTAATAGTAAATTCATTATTGGAAAGGTTAACAAGAATGACTTTTATCTCACCCCGATAATCACTGTCAATGGTACCAGGTGAATTAAGAACAGTGATCCCGCTCTTTGCAGCTAAACCACTTCGAGGTCTTATCTGCGCTTCAGTACCCTCAGGCAATTCTATATAAAGACCTGTTGGAACCATAGCTCTTTCAAGTGGCTTTAACATAACGGGTTCATCTAAAAAAGCACGCAGATCAACACCTGCAGAACCTGAGGTGGCAAATTCAGGGACTTCATTACTACTCCTGTTAACCAATTTTATCTTTATCATACTTCTGAATAACAAAAAATGAACCAATAAAGAAAACAAATATAGTTGCTTTAAACAGATAGGAAAAAAAATCTGATTCAATGCTTACTTTTAAATCCAAAAAATAAATAAAACCGGCTATAATAAAATAAAATAAGTATTTGACAGGTTTGTAAGGCACAGGATAGAATTTATGCCCGATTATACCCGAGATTACCATCATCACAAAATACCCCGTCAACAATGCCAGGGCAGAACCGAAAACACCAATCAAGGGAACCAATACTATATTTAAAACAATCGTAATAGCAGCACCAATACTACCGAAAACTGCTCCTATCCATGTTCTGTCAGTAAGTTTGTACCACAATGACAAATTAAAATAGATTCCGTAAAAAAGTAAAGCAAGCAACACAACAGGAACAATAGTATTGCCCCTTATATAATCTTCGGTAAGAACAATGTTAACCAGGTCAATAAACAATGTAACACCCAGAAAAATGACAAGACCAAAGAAAATAAAATAATCCATTACTTTGGCATACGAAGTTCTTCCTTCTTCTTTGTTTTTAAAGAAAAAAGGCTCAAAAGCAAACCTGAAAGACTGGGTAAATAAGCTCATTAACACTCCAATCTTAAAATTGGCTCCATAGATAGCAAGCTGACTGAACCCATTTTCATTTAAAAGTGCAGGAAGTAATATTTTATCAATATTTTGGGTAATCATCCCGGTAATTCCAACAAATAAGACAGGCAGCGAATAAATCAGAACAGGTTTCAAAACAGAAAAATCTACAAAACTCTTAAGCCTTAAAATCTCAGGTAATAACAACAAAAGTGTAACAAAACTACTAATAGCGTTACTCAAAAACACATAAAAAATGCCGTCAAATCGACTATAAAAATCAACTATATAACCTTTTATAAAACCCTCTTTGATTAAATAAGGCAATAACAGCAGGAAAAATAGATTAAAAAAAATGTTAACACTGATATTTACAAGCTTAACAGTGCCAAATTTAACAGCTCTGTTTTGTAAACGAAGTCGGGCAAAAGGCAATGCACAAAAAGAATCAAAACCTAAAATAAAAAAAACCAAAAGTATAGAAAGGCTATGCTCACCCTCATAAAAAATATCGCTAAGGCGTCCATGCAGAAACAAGCCAATTAAAACAAAAATACCGCTCGTTAATCCCAGTAAAGTAAGAAGCGTCTTAAAAACAGAATTTTCATTATAGGATTTACCTGAAAACCTGAAAAAACCGGTTTCCAAACCATAGGTAAGAACAACCAATAAAACAGCAATAATTCCATAAAAATTAACAACAACACCGTATTCATAAGTACTTAAAGTTCGTATATAAAACGGCATCAAAAGCCAGTTCAAGAGACGCCCGATCATGGTAGAAGCACCGTAAATAACGGTCTCCCCTGCTAACTTTTTTAAGCTTAATGACATTAACTAAATATCAAAATTTCTTAAATCAAAATAATGAAGATTGCGAAGCACCAGGTTGCCGTCCAAAGTGCCGATAAGCTAAGGGTGTTACAACTCTTCCGCGCGGGGTACGTTTTAGGAAACCCTCCTTAATAAGAAAAGGCTCATAAACCTCCTCTATAGTACCGCTATCTTCTCCAATCGCAGTGGCAATAGTAGAGATACCCACCGGGCCGCCCTCAAATTTTTCAATAAGCGTTAATAAAATCTTATGGTCCATCTGATCCAGCCCATGCTGGTCAATATTAAGAGCCTCGAGACTAATTTTAGTAATTTCCATATCAATTTTACCAAACCCCTTAACCAGCGCAAAATCTCTCACCCTCCTCAGCAAAGAATTGGCAATTCGTGGGGTACCTCTGCTTCGGCGTGATATTTCAGCAGCCGCATCATCCAAAATAGGAACATTCAATATTCGTGCAGATCTTTTTACAATTTTCATTAATACATCAGCATCGTAATACTCAAGATGACAATTAATTCCAAATCTTGCACGCAGTGGACCGGTAAGCAACCCACTTCTGGTAGTAGCCCCTATTAAAGTAAAAGGATTCAATTCAATCTGTATGCTTTTCGCCCCAGGTCCTTTGTCAATAACAATATCAATTCTGAAATCCTCCATCGCAGAATACAAATATTCCTCAACAATAGGACTTAATCGGTGAATTTCGTCAATAAACAAAACATCATTAGGTTCTAAAGAAGTAAGGATACCAGCCAAATCACCCGGCTTATCCAAAACAGGACCGCTGGTAAGCTTAAAACCGACACCAAGCTCGTGAGAAATAATATTGGAAAGAGTAGTTTTCCCAAGTCCCGGAGGACCATGAAGCAGGACGTGATCAAGCGAATCTCCACGCATCAAAGCGGCCTTAACAAAAATCTCAAGATTCTCAACAACCTTAAACTGACCACGAAAATCGGAAAAGGTTAACGGTCTGAGGTTCTTCTCTATATCAGGTTCTCTGGTCTGCTCTTCTCCTGTATTGCGTATATCAAAATCCATCCCGAATATTAAACAGTACTCATCTCGAAACCAAAATTATTAATAATTTCTCCAAAACGTTCAACATCGAAAGGCTTCGCCATATATTCATCCATACCCTCCTTAATGCATCTGTCCCGGTCAGAATCATAAGTATTAGCCGTTAAACCAATAATGATATTCCGATTGACACTCCCCGATTTCTTTTCATTCTTTCTGATCTGTCTTGTAGTCTCCAAACCATCCATTACAGGCATCATCAAATCCATTAAAATAATATCGTATTTTTTGTCCTCCAGTAATTTCAAAGCTTCCCGTCCATTGTTGGCAATATCAATTTTAAATCCGTACTTTGACAAGGTCAAATATATCAATTTCTGATTCAAAACATTATCCTCAACAAGTAATAACTTAATGCCCGCCATGGAAAAAGCTTTTCAAAAAGAAAACATCAATGGATTTTGTGAACCTAAAGTTAAAAATTTAAGCTGATTTTTTCATCTCTATAAAAATTATTTATTAAGGACAAATGGAACTTGTCGCGATTACGCGGTTTCCGTTTCATAAGCTTTCGTGATGTAATGTTTGAATATCAGGAAATACGCGAAACCGAAGATATTGCAATAGCCTTCATTTATTTATAAGTCCTTCAGACAATTCAAACATTCTCTCAATGGGTTTAATGGCTTTGCGCCGTACCGATTCGTCAACCTGAACCTCCGGAAACCCGTATTTTAAAGTTAAATAAATCTTCTGAAGCGAATTTAGACGCATATATTCACAATCGTTACATCCGCATGTGGAATCACTGGGCGGGGCAGCTATAAATGTTTTCTCAGGAGAAGCCTTCTGCATTTGATGCAATATTCCCCATTCAGTGGCAACAATAAACTTATTAGCATCCGACGCCTGTGTAAATTTCAATAAGCTGGCGGTACTACCTATAAAATCAGAAATTGTTAAAACAGGCTTCTTGCATTCGGGATGTGCAATAATTAAAGCATCCTCGTTCTGCTTTTTTAAATCAACAATCTTTTCAACAGAAAATCTTTCATGCACATGACAGGCACCATCCCATAATACCATTTCACGCCCTGAAATACTCTGCAGATAATGACCAAGATTCTTATCCGGACCGAAAATAATTTTCTGGTCTACGGGTATACTGTTAATGATCTTAACGGCATTGGTAGATGTAACGACAATATCTGATAATGCCTTAACGGCTGCCGTTGTATTAACGTACGTAACCACAAGATGTCCGGGATGTTGTTGAATAAATTCGCCAAAAGCATCTGCCGGACAGCTGTCAGCCAGAGAACATCCCGCATTTAAATCGGGAACCAGAACTTTTTTATCAGGAGATAATATTTTAGCCGTTTCTCCCATAAACAGAACGCCCGACAATAAAATTATATCAGCATTGGTTTTTGAAGCTTCCCATGCAAGCGCAAGACTATCTCCGACAAAATCAGCAATATCCTGAATTTCATTCTTCTGATAATAATGCGCCATTAACAGGGCATTCTTCTCTTTTTTCAGAGCTTTAATCTCCTCTACCAAATCCAAATCCTCCGGAATTGTTTCATCAACAAATCCCTTTTTCAACCAATCATTATACATACTTATAAATGTTTTATAAAATTATAGTGATGATATAACCCTGTTGAAAGTGTTTAAAAAATTTATGTCTTTTTGTTGGAATATATCGAAATAAACAAAATACCATCCCTTATCAACCAGTTATAACATTCCCTAAAAATATAAAGTTCAATTCTTTATTTAGTGTTTTCAACACCTGTTAATATGACACAAATTTAAGAAATAAATAGTGGCTACCGGTTAATTATGGCGGTTAAAACTGTCAATAATTAATTTGTAAAATGATGTTTTATTTTTTTGATATCAAAAGGTTGTATTGCTAATACATAAAATATTAAAATTGTCAAGATTTTTTTTTAAGAAGATGTTGCCAAAAAGGAACAACTTTTCAACAGGATATTAAAAGGGAAAAAAAAGCCCGAATATTTATTATATTTGAAAATAAAAAATATGCTATTCAAAAAGATAGGTATAGGAAGTGATCATGCAGGTTTCAGTCTTAAAACTTTCATTAAGGGAGAGCTTTTGAAAAGAGGCCTGGATGTTGTTGATTTTGGTACCGATTCGGATGACAGTACCGATTATCCCGATTATGCACATCCCCTGGCCGAAGCTGTTGAAAAAGGTGAATGTGAGATAGGTATTGCCATCTGTGGTAGTGGTAACGGCATGAGTATGACCCTTAACAAGCATCAGGGAATTCGTTCTGCAGTATGCTGGAATACGGAAATTGCTTATCTCGCAAGGCTTCATAACGATGCCAATATTTGTGCTCTGCCGGGCAGATTTATTAAGCAACAGGAAGCCATTAAGATAGTTAATGCTTTTTTAACTACCGGTTTCGAGGGGGGGCGTCATAAACGCAGAATTGATAAAATACCATATAAGAAACAGTGATTTATGCCTGGAAGAGCGGAAAAACAATTTTTGAAAGATGCTAAGCGGGTTGCTTTCGATTACAAGCACAGAGCTACCATAAGGTTCAATATTTCAAGGTATGATGCTGCCGTGGAAAAAGGGAAGAATCGGTATAAAGACCTTGAACTGGCCAAACAAAAGGCAGCTGTTTTGAAACGTAAGGTGTTGAAATATCTTCCCGATTATCTTGAAATGTTTGAAAAAAATGCCACTGCCAATGGTTGTGAGGTTAAATGGGCAGCCGACAGTGCCGAAGCTGTCGATATTATATCTTCTATTGTAAAAGAATGTGACACCCGGATGCTGGTGAAAAGTAAATCGATGACTACCGAAGAGGTAGATATCAATCATCACATGGAAAAAATGGGTGTTCAATCCATTGAAACCGATCTTGGCGAGTTTATTGTGCAGGTGGCGGGGGAAAAACCTTACCATATAGTAACGCCTGCTATGCACAAATCAAAAAATGATATTGCATCTCTTTTCCATGAGAAATTCAATATTCCAAAAGACTCTACACCAGAAGAAATAACACGGTTTGTCCGGAAAAAGCTAAGAGATGCATTTAAAAGTGCTAAGGTTGGTATCACCGGAGCCAATTTTCTTTTGGCAGAAGAAGGAGGCATTGCACTTACCGAAAATGAAGGAAACGGAATGCTTTCTTTTTCTTTTCCAAAGGTTCATATTGTTTTGGCCGGAATTGAAAAAGTGTTACCCTCCTTTAAAGATTTGGATGTGATGTGGCCTTTACTTGCTGTTCACGGAACCGGTCAAAAGGTTACTGTGTACAATTCGGTGGTTTTTGGACCGGCAAAGCAAGATGAAAACGACGGACCGGAGAGGATGATCGTTATATTGCTTGATAACGGAAGGACTAACCTGTATAATACACCTGAACAATCGGAAGCTTTGTCGTGTATTCGCTGCGGAGCCTGCCTCAATGCCTGTCCTATTTACAAAAATGTAGGCGGGTATACCTATAATTCTGTTTACAGTGGTCCCATAGGTTCTGTTATTACGCCACATTTGAAAGGCCTTAAAGAATATCAGCATCTTAGTTTTGCCAGCTCACTATGCGGAAAGTGTGGTGAAGTATGCCCGGTAAAAATACCATTGCCCGAATTGCTGTTGAAAAACCGGCGCGATGCAGTAAATAAGGGATTGAGGCCAATTTTTGAAAGTATAGTAATGAAGGGTATGGAAAGAGGATTGCAATCACGCAGTTTAATGGATATGGTAAACGGGCCTGTTAAAAATTTCTTTATCAGATTTACAGGTGCAGATTCCCTGGTAGGGAAGGAGCGTGCTTTCCCTGATTTTGCTAATTCGTCATTCAGTCGCCAGTGGAAGAAGAACAAAAAACACTAATTTATTTTAAAAGTTATGCTGTCAACAACTTGTAAATATGCTGTCAGAGCAATCATTTTCATAGGGATGAAAGGGAGTGAAGAAAACCGGGCCAACGCACGAATTATTGCATCTGAGCTGGGAATTCCCATGCAGTTTTTAAGTAAAATATTGCAAATATTCGTGCGAAAAGGTCTGCTGAAAAGTTTTAAAGGTCCCACAGGGGGGTTTTATCTGGCTAAAGATTCAAATGATATTACCATGTTCGATATTGTTGAAATTATAGACGGACCTGGTTTTTTTGAGACTTGCCTTATTGGTACCGGCCCGTGCCAGAGTTCAACACACAAAAAAGAACGTTGTCCCGTTCACGACCGGTACAGTGCTGTCAGAAGCGAAGTGGTGAAATATTTTAAAAGTGAAACCATAGGAGGAATTATTGAACGTATGGACAACGATGAAAATATTTTACTGAAGCTGTAGATTATAGAGCATAGGGCATGATGTTTAACCTTTCCAGTGGTACTTAATGTACCGTCGAATTAGCAAAAACACCAGGTAAGCAGTAATAATCCCTGCGGTATTAGCCAGAAAGTCCCATATATCTTTCTGCCGTTCGGCCAGTAAAGGTTGCAGCAATTCTATAATGCCTCCGGTAATAAATATCCAGAGAACAAAGTACCATCGGGTTTGTTTGGTTTTGATTTTTATTCTTAAAAACCGGGTACGTTCCATTAAATAGATGAGGGTAAGAAAGCCATACATACCAAAATGAACGAGCTTGTCGGAATTTTCAAATTTCAAAAACCAGGGTTTGTTAATATTTTCTCCCGATGAAACACTTAAAAACAAAATAGTAAGTAAAGTGATTATTGTAAACTTATAATTTACAATGTGTTTCAATGTTTTGTGCATGTTAATAAAGTTGTTGACAACCGGTTAATAATTGTTGATAACTTACTGTTTCAAAATGTTTCACGTGGAACATTTTAAGAGTTGAAGGGGCTTTCGCTATTTTTTATTAGTAATTTCGTTTTCAATCATGTCCGGAATTTATATTCATATTCCATTTTGTAAAACCCGTTGTTATTATTGTGATTTTTTCAAAAGTACAAAGCTTATTTTTAGGGAACAATACCTTGAAAAGCTTTTGGAAGAATTAATAGACAGAAGGCATTTTTTAGGGAATAGAAAGAATGATTTGCAAACCATCTATTTTGGCGGTGGAACACCAAGTCTTTTTTCAGAAAAAAGCATTGATGATATCTTAAATACCATATCGAAATATTATCGTGTAGACGATGATGCCGAGATTACTTTAGAGGTTAATCCCGATGATTTGAGTCCGGAATACCTGGAAGCTCTTCGTAAAACAGGTATAAACCGGCTGAGTATCGGTGTTCAGAGTTTTTACGATGTTGATCTGCAGAAAATGGGGCGAAGACATGATGCAATGCAAAGCCGCCGTTCGCTTGAATGGGCTTTTCAGAGCGGTTTTGAAAATGTAGGCGTTGATTTAATTTATGGTCTTCCCTGGTCGGATGGCCCGACATTTTTATCTAACCTGGATGTTTTGAACAACTATCCGGTTCAACATCTTTCGGCTTATCATCTTACCATTGAGCCAGGAACACAATTTGGTAAACTTAAGCGTCAAAACAGACTTACGGAACCCGACGATTCGGAAAGTGAAAATATATTCTGGTCTCTTCATGACAAGGCTGCGGAAATGGGATTCGAGCACTATGAAATTTCCAATTTTTGCAGAAACGGACTTTACTCAAGACACAATACTGCCTATTGGGATAATGTACCTTACCTTGGAGTCGGTCCGGCAGCTCATTCGTTTGACGGCACAAAAAGATACTGGAACAAATCTGATTTACATCAGTATATAAAGCAAGGCTTTTCGGCAGGAATATCTGGCGAAACTTTAAACCTTAAAGACCGTTTTAATGAATACCTGATGCTGCGCCTGAGAACCAGTAAAGGAATCAATGTTGATGAAGCTAAAAGAAATTTTGAAAGCTACTGGAACAAAATTGAACCCTATATTAATAATTGGATTCAAAAGGAATTTCTTAAAAAAAGCAACGGATATATTTACGGAACCCGTAAAGGTTGGTTTGTTATTGATGGAATAATTGAAGACCTTTTTATTTTGGAGTGATGAAACGAGCTTTGTTTTTGATATTGTTGATTCGTATCGGTTGTGTACCTTTGTTTTCTCAACAAAACGTATCATCCGGCGAATTTTTTTCCATACTGGATACGTGCAGCAATGCTGTTGTGCTGGATGTGAGAATTTATGAAGAGTTTGTTAAAGACCGGATTCCGGGAGCTGTTTATGCCGGCGAAAAAGAAGTGCTTCTTGATTTGGTTAAAGATTTTGAGAAAGATATTCCGCTACTGATATATTGCGGGTATGGTGAACGTTCCGAAACGGTCATGAAAATTCTTAAAAAGAGAGGCTTTACTAATTTATTTCATTTAAAGAATGGGTATGAAGAGTGGAGGAAAGAAGGTTTTCCTGTTGATTACAGTCCGATAGAAGATGAGAGTAATTAGTGACTGCCCGGAAAGTGCTATTTACTGTGTTATGCCTGTTATAATGGAATAAGAAATGAGCCAGGTATAAAAAGCATCTTTGTTACCAAACTCGTTGTTGTTTTAAATTTTTGCATACTCATTAACAACAAGTTAACTCCGATACAAAAATTTAAAACGCCTTGATTTTGACAAAAATATGCTTTTTATACTACACTCATAAATGTATAAATTGTTGTACGGCGGTTCTTCCTGTCAGTCCGGCTGTTTTGGGAAGGATCGGGAACCAATAATTTTGATATATTTTTAAAATGATGAAGAGTAAGATAGGGATCATTGCTACCTGGACATCCATTTTTTTAAATATTGCTTTGTTTGCCTTGAAATACTGGGCAGGTGTTGTTTCTAACTCTGTTGCACTATTGGCCGATGCCTGGCATACGCTTTTCGATTCTGTTTCTTCGCTGGCAGTTCTTCTGGGTTTAAAGGTTTCCAACATACCGGCCGACAAAAAGCATCCTTTTGGTCATGGCCGTGCCGAACTTATCGCATCTCTTGTTGTCGGCATTTTATTGGTGGTTGTAGGGTTTAATTTTTTGTCCGAATCGGTGATGAAATTCAAGGAACGGGCTGTTTTTAATTACGGGCCGATAGCCATTTGGGTAACTGTTGCTTCGGTGGTGATAAAAGAAATAATGGCCCGTTATTCGATAATCATCGGGAAGAAATTAAAGTCCAATTCGCTTAAAGCCGATGGCTGGCATCACAGATCGGATGCTATATCCAGTATCGTAATATTGACAGGGATATTCCTGGGCGGCAAGTTTTGGTGGGTGGACAGTGTCTTAGGTATTTTCGTTTCATTAATGATTTTTTATACCACCTATAGGATAATGAAAGAGACGATAAGTGTTTTGTTGGGAGAAAATATTGAACCGGATATGAGGCATGAAATTGAATCCATTGGTCACGATATTAATGGCAATTTATTCCTCGACCCGCACGATTTTAAGATGCATCACTACGGGAACCATTCCGAGCTGGTTTTTCATATTCGTTTGCCCGGTAATTACAGTTTGTCAAAAGCGCACAATATTGCGAGCAAATATGAAGCACGTGTGGAGGAAAAATATGCGATTGGCGTAACCATCCACGTGGATGCTATCGACGGCGGTGAAGTCGAGTAATAATGATATTAAATTCATTGCTTCAACGGGATTTTTATAGCAGACTCATTTTTTTAAGGCTTTCCGTATTTCAGGAACAACTTTGGTTCCAAATAATTCTATTGCTTTCATCAGTTGTTTATGAGTCGGCCCGCCCACATCGATATGAGCTATAAACCTTGTGAGGCCAAACATTTCAATGGTTTTGAGAATTTTATCGGTAACTTCAGTCGCATCGCCCATGTATAATGCACCCTCAGGACTGAGTCCGTCAATAAACTGACGTTTGGTATACGGCATCCAGCCGCGGGAACTGCCGATGCGGGTCATTTGCGCGGCATAACCGGGGAAATAATTATCCAGTAAATCGTCCAGGGAGTCTGCAACAAAAGTGTGGGAATGAACTCCAACCTGCATCTTTTCAGGATCGTGCCCGTGTTTTTTGTATTCATCTTTGTAGAATTCAATAAGACGCTTGAATTGCACAGGTCTGCCCCCGATAATGGCAAACATTATGGGCAGTCCCAAACGTGCGGCTCTTAATACCGACTCTGGAGTACCACCAACGGCAATCCATACGGGCAGCTGTCTTTCGGGTCTTGGGTAAACGGTTTGCTGTTCGAGTGAAGGTCTGAATTTACCTTTCCATGATACGGTTTCTTCCCGGTTCAATTTGAGCAGCAAATCCAGTTTTTCTTCAAACAGTTCATTATAGTCTTGTAAATTATATCCAAAGAGAGGAAATGATTCCGTAAAACTGCCACGGCCGGCCATGATTTCTGCCCGGCCGTCAGAAAGCAAATCGAGCGTAACATAATCCTGGAAAACTTTAACCGGATCGGCAGAGCTTAGCACCGTCACACCACTGGTAAGCTTAATTTTTTTAGTCACGGAAGATAAGGCCGATAAAACTAATTCGGTTGAAGATACCGCATAATCGGGACGATGATGCTCTCCCAGAACAAAACTGTCGAGACCCGCTTCGTCGGCCAGCTTTACCTGTTCCACCATCTCTTTCAGGCGTTTTCCGGCCGGTTGAAATTTTTTTTGCTTTTCGTTGTAGGTGAGATCACCAAACATTCCGATACCTAATTCCATATTTTTCCCTTTTTATCAGGTTGTTTTCTCTTTTAACCTGAAATGAAGGGTAAATGTTTAATAAATGTATGTTCCTAACGTGCTTTATGACGTAGTGAGATTGCTTCTTAAACAGAGACTGCTGAAAAAGTCTGCAGTCCTGGTTTTTCACCTGTTTCTCCATCCTCTTCTCTGACCTCTTTTCCCCCGGCCTTGTCCCGGGCCATTTCCGAAGCCCCGTCCCCGGCGGTAACGATCAAGGTCGGAGATGATCTGCATGAACCGTTTCTGTTGCTCAGGTGTGCATAAATCTCTGACTTGAAGAAAATGTTCGCCGGTAGCTTTTTTCAGGGCATATTGTATTTCACCGGCGCGGGCAGCCAGAGAATCGAGTTTTTTCCTGTCGGGTTTTTCTTTTTTCACTTCTTCAAGAATGGCAAGATCAATACTGTCAATTTGAGCCATATATTCTGCCATTTGTTGGCGATACAGGGCTTCAATCCGGGAAAAAGTGCGTGCTTGTTCTTCCGAAAAGTCCAGAATATTTACCATTTGCCGAAATCCGGGGCCAGGCGTTATATTGTTTACAGAAGAAGTATCGGTATAAGTTACATCCTGCGCGGAAATAGTTTCTTCCTGCCCGGATATCGGGTTGACCCATTTGTAAATACCCCATCCGGCAGCAAAAGCTGTAACAAGAATGAGAAAGGTTGCTATGGTTGTTTTTTTACTCATACACGTACGAATTAAGCCATATTTCTTCTAATTGAGAACCCGGATTATCAGAAAAATAATATTCCGAAGCAATAATCTCAGTCGAATCGGATACTACCTGATTTTGGTTGGTGAAAATTCCGGCGGTGAAAAAGCCTAAAACCATAATCATTACTGACATTACCGGCACAATTACCGGTCTTGCCTGCCATACTTTTTTCTCCTGTTTTTCAATTTGTGCTAAAATGCGGGTATTGATAAACGGAGATGCTTTTCCGGCTTTTTCTTCAGCTATAACATCAAACAGAGACTGCACCCTGACGTACATCTCGCGACATGAAGAACAGGTCTCCATGTGTTGTATCATTTCCGGGGCAGGTTGGCTAATATCCCCCATTGATGCCAGTTGGTTATGGAATTCGTTGCACTTCATTATCTTTTTTTATTTTTAACTAAGTAGTACCCGTCTATAAAGTCGGGAAAGTTTCTTACTTATGTATGTGTCTGTTCAGAAAGTGTCAGTTGTAATAATTGCGAAGCTGGCAAAACGTTGACGGCAAGCGTAACACTGTAAATGGCACTTTGAGGACAGACACTAAAAGTAGTCTGTTATATTTATGTCTAACCATCTAAAAATCTAACTTCTAACGATCTGCTTCTAACGATCTGCTTTTGACAATGCTTTTTGTAAATTTTTTCTGGCCCTGAAAACGAGGCTCTCGGTTGCTTTCTGAGACAAGTCCATTACTTCGGCTACTTCTTTTATACTTAACTCCTGATAATAGAACAGAACAAATGCCTTTTTTTGATTGCTCTTCAATTTGTCAATGGCCTGCCATATCTGTTTTTTTTGTTCCTTTCTTTCCAGGGTTTCTTCAGCATTGTCGTCGCTATATTGCGACTCGTGAATCTCGCTGTTGATTCCGACAAACGATCTTAATTTGTTTTTTCTTACCCGGTTGATGGCCTGATTAACAGCAATTCGGTAAAGCCATGTGCTGAATGTGGAACGGCCATCGAATGATTTCAATGAGTACCAGACTTTAACAAAAATATCCTGGGTCAGGTCTTCGGCATCATCTGCATTATGCAAAAAGCCCATGCTGGTTTGAAATACCTTTTGACGGTATTTCTCTACCAACCGGGAAAAGGCTTCGGTTTGACCCTCTTTCGCCTGATTTACCAATTCGTTTTCATTGGACGATAGCTGCTGCATGCAGATTACTAAAGGATTTTGAATTTAAGTATTGAGCCCGGTCTAAAAAGCATCTTTGTTGCCAAACTCGTTGTTGTTTTAAATTTTTGCTTCCTCATTAACAACAAGTTAACTCCGGCACAAAAATTTAAAACGCCTTGATTTTGACTAAAATATGCTTTTTATACTGCACTCAGTATTAATTGTGGAAACGTTCTTTCTGTGAACGTTTCCACAAATTTAGAACAGTATAACAATAGTCCGTTAAATTTTTTCAAACACTTTACAATAAACTGTTTACAAGGCAAATAGCAAAGCCTCCAAGTCAGACATAATAAACACTTTTCGTCATAGCGTCTCTGCGTTTAAGCTGTTTCAACGAACTGCTGTTACAATAAAATTACATTAATTTTTGTTTCGGCCTGTTCCGCCGCCACTGCCATCACGCAGACGCTGCCGTGCTGTACCGTTTTCGAGGTTGTCGCAGGTACCATTGTTGTTGGTGTCAACATATCCTGCACCGCCGCCTTGTCCGTTGCGAATTGCCCCTGGTCCGGAACCATCTCTGCGGCCATTGCCACGTCCATCTCTGTTTCCGTTAACACGTCCCTGTCCGTTTCCATTGCCCGGTCCTAATCCTTTACCCGGCCGGTTACCGTTGTAGTTGTCGCAGACACCGTCGCCATTATTGTCAACAAATCCCGGACGTACATTCCGGGTGGTTTCTTGCTTTTGATCGTTATCGACATTGTTTTGTGCCTGAACGTTGTTGGCTGCAAATGCAAATCCTGCAACCATTGCCAATGTTAATACTAACTTTTTCATAACGCTTTATTTTTTATTGTTTTGATCCTTTTGACAATGGCCGTGATAAAATCATTCGGGTAATGGTGAAAAAATTTTTTAAAAAAATATTTGTATTTTGGATAAAGTTATCCATATTTGCAAACAGATAATACAAAGAATGAAGAATAACGCTTCACATATTATCCATCCGGTTGCCGCAACAAACAATATTTGCGGAACTTCCTTCACTACCACAACAGGTATGATGATGGGACGAATGTTTATGGCATAAGTCTCGTTGACGCATCATATCTGTATCTTAGCAACAAAATTCCGATAAATTTTAATTTCAAATTGAATCAGATACCGGTGCGTCAGCGCAACCGGGAAGAATTGATTTTTTAGTAATTAACCTATAAATTTTAAAACTATGTCTGATTTTAAATTTGAAACGCTACAACTTCATGCCGGACAGGAAGTTGACCCCGTAACCAATTCGAGGGCCGTTCCCATTTACCAAACCACGTCTTATGTTTTTAACGATTCGGAACATGCTGCCAATCTTTTTGGGTTAAAAGAATTCGGTAACATCTATACCCGTATGATGAATCCCACTACCGATGTGTTCGAAAAGCGCATTGCGGCACTCGAAGGGGGAGTGGCTGCTGTGGCAGTCGGTTCGGGGTTGGCTGCTCAGTTTATTGCCATCAACAATTTTCTGCAAGCGGGGGATAATTTTATCTCCACATCCAATCTTTACGGGGGCACATTCAATCAGTTCAAAGTTCAGTTTAAACGACTCGGGATTCAGGTAAAATTTGTTGAAACCGATGATCCGGCCGATTACGAAGCAAGAATTGACGAAAATACCAGGGCCATTTATGTTGAAACTATTGGTAATCCCCGATTCAACATTCCGGATTTTGAGAAACTGGGACAGATTGCTGCCAAACACGGTATTCCGCTGATTGTTGACAACACATTTGGTGCCGGAGGATACTTGTTCAGGCCGCTGGAGCATGGTGCCAATGTTGTTGTGGAATCTGCCACCAAATGGATTGGGGGTCATGGAACATCCATTGGCGGCGTTATTGTAGATGGTGGTAACTTTAACTGGGGCAATGGTAAATTTCCTGCCTTTACAGAACCTTCCGAAAGTTATCACGGACTTAAATTCTGGGAGGTTTTTGGTGCTGATAGTCCTTTTGGCAATATCGCTTTCGCCATTCGTGCCCGCGTGGAAGGACTTCGTGATTTCGGGCCTGCCTTGAGCCCCTTCAATGCATTTTTGCTTTTACAAGGGCTGGAGACTCTCTCTTTGAGGGTTGAGCGGACGGTTCAGAATGCTCTGGAACTGGCAAAGTGGCTCGAAAAACAACCACAGGTTGAGTATGTTAATTATCCGGGACTGCCGTCGAGCCCGTACCACGAACTGGCTAAGAAATATCTGAAACGCGGTTTCGGAGGTGTTTTTAGTTTCAAAATTAAAGGGCCGCAAGGAACAGGTGATAAGTTTATCAACAACTTGTCGCTGGTTAGTCATCTGGCCAACGTGGGCGATGCCAAAACGTTGATTATTCATCCCAGTTCGACTACGCACGAACAGCTTTCTCCTGAAGAACAGAAAGCCGCGGGCGTGGAACCCGGATTGTTGCGCGTTTCGGTAGGTATTGAACACATTGACGACCTCAAAGCCGATTTTTCGGCAGCTTTTGAAAAGGCAGGAAAGTAAACCGCCTTTGTTGTTTATATTTGTGCCTCCTGAATTTCCGGCTTCCCGGAACTTCAGGGGGCACTCGTTCACTTCCGCTAAACTTAAAGAAATGTCACGACAAAAATTAAACATAGGACTATTTGGATTTGGTGTTGTGGGACAGGGGCTTTACGACGTTTTGGAAAAAAGTCCGGCACTTGATTCCAGGGTAAGCAAAATTTGCGTGAAGAGAAGAATTAACCGGTCGCTGCCCGATGATATGTTTTGTTACGACCCCGATGAAATTCTTGAAGATGAAAGCATCAACACCATCGTTGAGGTGATCGACAATGCGGAGGATGCTTGTTTTATTGTGAAAAAGGCGCTGCAAAAGGGGAAAAACGTGGTTTCGGCCAATAAAAAAATGCTGGCTGAGCATCTCTCGGAAATGGTAGCTCTGGCAAAAGAGAAAAATGTTTCGTTACTCTATGAAGCCTCGGCTTGCGGCAGCATCCCGGTCATACGAAATCTCGAGGAGTACTATGACAACGATCTGTTGCTATCGGTTACAGGAATTCTTAACGGCTCATCAAACTATATTCTCTCTAAGATTTTTGACAACCATGAAAGCTATTCCGTTGCTTTGAAAGAGGCTCAGGAATTGGGCTTTGCCGAATCTAACCCCTCTTTCGACGTGGATGGATTCGATTCTCTATACAAGCTGATAATTTTGACATTGCACAGCTTTGGTGTTATTGTTTCTCCGGGTGAGGTTCTCAATTACGGGATTTCCAATATTACGGAATTTGATATCAATTACGCCCGCGAAAAGGGTTACAAAATAAAACTGGTAGCTCAGGTAGAACGCCTGCGCGACAAGAAGATCGCGCTTTTTGTTCTGCCCCGGTTCGTAACCCGCGATAAGTACATCTACAGTGTGGAAGATGAATTTAACGGTGTGGTCATCAAAGGGGTCGCCTACGATAAACAATTCATGTTTGGTAAAGGCGCCGGCGGACACCCTACCGGGTCGGCCGTGCTTTCGGATATTACCGCTCTGGGACACCATTATCGCTACGAATATAAAAAAGCCAGCTACTTTGGCGGTTTCAAGTACTTTAAGGAAGCGGCGATTGAGCTATATCTCCGATACAGCAACCCGCAAGTGCTGAGAAATTTTGAATTCAAATCGGTCTCGGAAGAATATCACGGACCTAAATATCACTATAAGATCGGTTTCATCAGGCTGGATAAACTGATTGCCATTAAAGATAAGCTGCGCGACCTGGATATATTCCTGGCTGCTACGGGAAAAGCATTGAATTACTGAGTCCTATCCGGCGGCATACCCTATGGTTAATACCGACATTTTGCTGCCTGCAACTTCCTCCAGTGCATGGGAAAAGGCTTCAAGGGTAGAACCCGTGGTGACAACATCGTCGAGAACAAGAATGTGTTTGTCAATGAGCGGTTGAGGATCTATAACTTTGAAGATGCCTTCCACATTTTGCCATCTTTCGAATCGTCCGCGTCGTGTCTGGCTTTGAGAATGTACGGTACGAATAACAGCCTGGCTGACAACAGGAATTTTAGTGACTTCATGAATACCCTGTGCCAGAAGTTCTGACTGGTTATAGCCCCGTATCTTTTGTTTGCGATAATGCAGGGGTACGGGAACCAAAACATCGGCCTGCCGGAGTATGTTGGTTTCAGCTAATAATTTGCCCGCAATATTGCCGAGGTAAATCCCTGTTTCTTTTCCACCTTTGTACTTAAGCTGATGGATGAGTTTTTGCAATAGTTCTCCTTTTCGGTAGTAAAAAACAGAGGTGGCATTTTCCACCGCAGCCCGGCCCCAAAATATCTGTGCCACCGGATTGTCAGGGTCTTCAATAAAATTTGTTTTGGGCAATCCTAACTCGCAGGCTCGACAAATTACTCTTCGCGAACCGCCCAGTATCTCCCCGCATCCTTTACAAATGGAAGGAAACAGAAGGGCTGACAAGCCTGAAAAATATCTGGAAAAAGGGAAGGTCATTCTTTATGCTTCGGTGATTACTTCTTTCTCAGGAGAGAAACGATCCAAAGCAAAATAATGGCTCCGGCTGTTGCCGAAATGAGTTGCCATATTAAACCATGCGTGGTAAGTCCCAAAAACTCAAAAACTGCCCCGCCAATGATTCCACCGATCAAACCTACAACCAGGTTCCAGAATAACCCGAGGCCGGAACCTTTAAAAATTAAACTTCCCAGGTAGCCTGCCAGAAGTCCGATTAGAATAGAAAGTAAGAGTCCCATTGTAATTTATTTAGGTAAATATAAAACGTTTATTAGCGGTAAGTTAATGAAAATTTCGCGACATAATGTAATTTTGTTGTTCATTTTTTATTTTATGTTTTTTCTGTTAATCAAAAAACAGACAATGAAGATAAAGGAGTATGATATTTTGATATCTTTGTTAAGGTGGTAAAGACCTGTATGCTTTACAGAAACAGTGTTTTTGACCAAAAGGAGGGAATACAATAAGGTTGTTAAATCAGGAGCTCATGCCATTATATTTTTTGTGGTTTGAGGGGTATGGTTTCTTTGTCATTGCACTCAAAAGAGCTATTTTTGATAATACTTCAATGAAACAGATATTTTTTTAATGGATATAGAAAAGAAATATACGGATTTAACCTTCTTTACAAACGATTCGGAAGACTCATTACTCGATAGGTTTAAAGCTGTTTTAAAATCGGTTGAATTCTTCGACATTCTTGTTGGCTATTTTAGAATAAGTGGATTTCATCAACTATACAAATCATTTGAGAAAATTGAAAAGATAAGAATTCTGGTAGGTCTGGATATTGACAAAAAGACTTTTCAAATAATCGAGACAAGTAAAACCCAGGGAATGCTTGACTTTGAAACACATACCAGGACAAAAGAAATTATCGGAGAAAAATTAATTGATGAAATTGAAAAAAGCGAAGATACTCAGGAAGTAGAGGAAGGAATTCATAAATTCATTGAATACATAAAATCAGGAAAAATTGAAATTAAAGCACACCCAAGCCATAACTTACACGCCAAAGTTTATATAAGCCGCTATTTTAAGGATGACAGGGATTTTGGTAATGTAATTACCGGTTCGAGTAATTTTTCTGAATCCGGGCTGGTTGCCAATTATGAATTTAATGTTCAGCTAAAAAATAGTCAGGATGTAAAATTTGCCCTGGAAAAATTTGAATTACTTTGGGAACAAGCTGTTGATATTTCAGATTATTATGTCGATACGGTGCAAACCAAAACCCATTTAAACGAGAATATCACACCATATCAGATTTACCTGAAACTTCTATATGAATACTTCAAAACAGATTTAAGTCTCGACCCGAATTTGTTTTACCAAAACATTCCTGAAGGATTTATGAAGCTGAAATATCAGGAACAAGCTGTAACAAATGCAAAAAAAATTCTTGATGAATATGGTGGTGTGTTCCTGGCAGACGTTGTTGGTTTGGGCAAAACTTATATGGCAACATTATTAGCCAACCAATTACCCGGCAGAAATTTGGTGATTGCTTCTCCTGCATTGCTGACAAAAGATAATCCGAATTCATGGCCAAATGTATTTCATGACTTTAAAATAGCTGCTGAATTTGAATCCATCGGAAAACTTGAAAAAATAATAGAGCGAGGAACCGAACGTTATGACAATGTTTTCATTGATGAAGCGCACAAATTCAGAAATGAAAACAATGTGAGCTACGAAAATCTTTCTGCCATTTGTAGAGGTAAAAAAGTCATTTTGATAACAGCAACTCCTTTAAATAATTCTCCGTTAGATATTCTTTCACAAATAAAGTTGTTCCAAAAAGCTAAGAATAGTACAATTCCCGGAATCAAAAATCTTGAAAGCTTTTTTGGTTCACTTCAACGAAGATTGAAAGACCTGGACAGAAAAGACGATTACGATGCTTACATGGACATTGTGAAAGATAATGCTGTTCAAATTCGGGATAAAGTCCTAAAACATATTATGGTTCGCAGAACCAGAAAAGAAATTGATACTTATTTTAAAGATGACCTGAAGAATCAGGGATTGAAATTCCCGGTTGTAAATCCTCCGGAATCTATTTTTTATAAACTTGACGCAACATTAAATAATATCTTCATCAAAACAATTGCTTTAATCACAGATGAAAAGCAATTCAAATACTCAAGATATACCCCGCTGCTTTATTTAAAAGAAGAGCTAACAGATTTTGAGAAAACCAGTCAGCGCAACTTGGGTGGTTTTATGAAAGTATTGCTTATCAAACGATTGGAAAGCAGCTTTTTTGCTTTTAAAAAAACACTTGTACGTTTTATCAAATCGTACGAGGATTTTCTCACGGCTTACAGCAAAGGGAAAGTTTATGTTAGTAAAAAACACTGGCAGAAAATAATGGATTTCTTTTTGGCAGAAAATTACGATGCTATTCAAAAACTCATTGACGATGAAAAAGCCGAAGAGTATAGTAAAAATGATTTTACTCCTCAATTAAAAACGGATGTTGAATCCGATTTAAAAACGTTGAAAGTAATTGAAGGGCTCTGGGAAAATATCAACTACGACCCTAAACTTGATAGTTTCATTGAAAAAATCAAAGAACAAAAAGTTTTACAAAAAAGTAAACTCATCATATTCACAGAATCAAAAGAAACAGCCAAATACCTTTCCGAAAATCTGAAAATCAGGCTTAACGACAAAGTGTTGATTTATCATGGGGGTTCTTCTGAAAAAGAACTAAAAACAGTTATCTCGAATTTTGATGCTAAAGCAAGAAACCCAAAAGATAATTATAGAATCATTGTAACAACTGAAGTTCTTTCGGAGGGAATTAACCTGCACCGTTCTAATGTGGTTATCAATTACGATATTCCATGAAATCCAACCCGGATGATTCAACGTGTGGGCAGGATTAACCGGGTGGACACACCGTTCAACAAAATTTATACATACAACTTTTTCCCAACTGAAGAAGCCAACGACATTATAAAATTGAAAGAAGCAGCCATTGCCAAAATCAATTATTTTATTGAAATGCTCGGGAATGATGCAAAATTGCTTACAGACGGAGAGGAAGTAAAGTCGTTTGAACTCTTCAATAAATTGACTTCTAAGGAGTTTATTATCGGAGACGAAGACGGAGAGGAAAGCGAATTGAAATATCTACGGGTTATTGAAGATATTAGAGATAACAACAGGGAATTATTTGCTCTGATTAAAAATTTGCCCCGTAAGGCCAGGGTTGCCCGAAAAGCTAATGTTGCTTTTAAACTGGATGAAAATGCATTGATAACCTATTTCCGAAAAGGGAAACTGGAAAAATTTTATCTGGCAAGCGAATCACAAAATACCGAACTCGATTTTTTGACTACTGCAAAACTTTTTGAGGCTTCTGAAAAAACACCGGGACAAAAAATTCATAAAGATTTTCACGAACTTCTCAAGAGTAATAAATCCCAGATTGAAATTGATTTGTTTGAAAAAGAAGAAGTAGAAGATACTTCTAAAAAAGGTGGAAGGGATAATGCCACAAGAATCCGGAAAATCCTGAATGCAAAAGAAATAAAACGCTACAATGGTTTCACCGATACCGATGATGAATACCTGACAAAAGTGAGAGATATGCTTGATGAAGGTGCAATGCCAAAAACAGTGGCAAAAAGAATTTTTTCAGAAATAAAGGATGAAACCAATCCTATGAAAATTCTCGCTGCCATTAAACGAAACCTGCCCGGGCAGTTTTTCAATCACACTGCATCGGCAAAAGATGTTTCAATGAGTATTCCGAAAGAAGTAATTTTATCAGAATATCTTATTAAATAGCCACATGGACAATTTTAACAAACTTGTTTCGACCATTCAGCAACTGCATCAGCAATTACAGCAATCGGCTGTAAACGCAGTAAACCAAATGCTGACTATCCGTAACTGGTTAATTGGTTACTACATTGTGGAGTTTGAACAAAACGGAAAAGACAGGGCGGAATATGGGAAATCACTATTGAAGTCAATTGCCGGTAATTTGACACACATCAAAGGACTTGATGAAAGAAGTCTTCGCCGGTTTAGGCTTTTTTATCTTTATTATCCACAAATTGCAGATACAATTCGGGGGTCGGTGAACCCCGTTTTTGAACAAATTGAGATTCGGGGGGCACTGACCCCCATTTTGTCCGATACTGAGAAAGTGGGGCCAGCGTCCCCACAATTAAAAACCGGATTATTTGTGCCGGGTGAAAAAATCCTTACCAAACTTTCTTATACACATATCGAACAACTGCTTAGCATTGACGAACCACTCAAACGCACCTTCTACGAAATTGAATGCATCAAAGGCGCCTGGAGCGTGCGGGAACTGAAAAAGGCAAATCAACAGCCTGTATTTCGAACGCAGCAGCCTATCCAAAAACCCGGAAAAACTGGCAAAACTGGTTAAAAAGAAAACAAAGCCTCAGGCAGGTACCGATATTGTAAAAAACATTTATGCCTTTGAATTCCTCGACTTACCAATTAAAGAAATCGTGGAAGAATCGGATTTGGAAAAAGCCCTGCTCGACAAGCTGCAACAGTTTATTGTTGAACTGGGTTATGGATTTTGTTTCGAAGCCCGCCAAAGACGCATACTGATTGGTGAAAAATATTATTTCATCGATTTGGTTTTTTACCACCGTATATTAAAATGCCATGTTTTAATCGACCTTAAAATCGGCGAATTTGAACATGGCGATATTGGGCAGCTAAATACCTATTTGAATTTCTATAAAGAAGAGATAAGTGAACAAGGCGATAATCAACCGGTAGGTATTTTGTTGGTTGCCGAAAAAGACCACGCCCTTGTAAAATACGCTACTGCCGGAATGGACCAAAATCTGTTCGTGAAAAAATACATGCTGAAACTGCCCGATGCCAAAATTTTGCAACAACACATTGAAAAGGAATTAAAGGAAATGTAATATGAAACTATACGAAGCCAAAAATATCATCACCGACGTTTTTGAAAATCCTTTCGATAAAGATAAATTCAGTTATTTTATACGCAACCTGCTTAAAAATCTTCATCCTGCTGAATTTGGCATAAGAAGCGGAAATATAATTCCTCCCGAATTTCGCGATTTTATTGCTTCATACGAGCGAATTGGTAAATACAAAGACGAAGAAGGTTATGAAATTGATGTATTGATTGTAAACCTTAAACGCGACCATTCTTTAGATTATGCGAGAAGTACTCAAAGAAATTTTATTCGTTGGTACTTAAAACGAAAAAATAGAGATGCAGCATTGGTGGCATTTCATACCGAAAAATCAAGCGAGTGGCGGTTTTCATTTATTAAAATGCAATACAGCCTCGAAAAGAAAGCAGATGAACTCACACCCGCCAAACGTTCCTCTTTTATGGTGGGCGAATCAGGTAAAAGCCACACTGCGCAACGCCAGTTGATTGACTTGCTGAAAAACGACCATGCGCCTTATCTTTCCGATATTGAAGATGCTTTTAGCATTGAAGCCGTTTCAGACGAATTTTACGAAAAATACAAAGCCCTGTTGTTTAACCTGGTGGATGAGATTGAAAAAATTGTAAAGAAAGATAATACAGTCAAAGAAGAATTTGAAAGTAAAAACATCAGCATCCTGAATTTCTCTAAAAAACTGCTCGGGCAAATTGTATTTTTGTATTTCCTGCAGAAAAAAGGCTGGCTGGGCCTTGGCGAAAAAGAAAAATACGGTGAAGGTGATAAGAACTTCCTGCGCAGCCTGTTTAATAAAACAAAACCGGGCGAAAACTTTTTTAATGATTATCTCGAATACCTGTTTTACGATGCCCTTAGCAAAAAACGCGTAACCGATTATTACGAGCGTTTTAATACACGAATCCCGTTTTTAAATGGTGGATTGTTCGACCCCATTGAATTTTACGATTGGCAAAAAACAGATATCGTTATCCCGAATGAAATATTTTCCACCATAGTACCCCAAGCTTCCAGCTTGGGAGAAACATTGGCTTCCAGCCTGGGAGAAAATGAGGAAGCTTATGGAATACTTGATGTATTCGATTTGTACAATTTTACGGTAAAAGAAGATGAACCTCTGGAAACCGAAGTTGCTATTGACCCCGAAATGCTTGGAAAAGTTTTTGAAAGGATGCTCGATGTAACCGAGCGAAAAAGCAAAGGCGCATTTTACACCCCCCGTGAAATTGTGCACTACATGGCACAGCAAAGTTTGCTTTATTATTTAGAGACCATAGTGACTCAAGCTTCCAGCTTGAGTAAACAAAACGTGAGTAAACAAAACGATTGGCACACTGATTTGGAAACCTTCATCCATTACGGCGAACATATTATTGACAAAGATATTGCTGTACAAGAAGGTAAACTAAAACATGCAGACAAAAAAGAAAAAATACCCGATAGCATAAAACTGTATGCTGATATCATTGATAAAGCATTAGAAAACATAAAAATCTGTGACCCGGCAGTGGGTTCCGGTGCCTTTCCTGTGGGTATTATGAACGAAATTGTAAAACTGCGCAAATTGTTGACTCCCTTCATAGTGTCTCAAGCTTCCAGCTTGAGCGAAAACCCGCCCGGCTCCAGCTTGAGCGAAAACTCATCCACTTCCAGCTTGAGCGAAAACTCATCCACTTCCAGCTTGAGCGAAAACCCGCCCACTTCCAGCTTGAGCGAAAACCCACCCACCTTGAGAGATGATGATTTCGACATTATCTATTTCGACAAAAATGCTGAAACTGAAATTCACGAAAGAGACCTCCCACATTGGTGTCAAAAAGGAGTAGCTTATTTTGTAACTTTCCGTTTGGGCGATTCTATCCCTGATAATGCAAAAAATAAAATCAAAAATGAACGCGAAAATTGGTTGAATAAATATAAAATAAGAGATACTTCAGAATTAAAAAAGCTCCCTAAGCATGCAAGAATTGAATATCATAAGCTTTTTTCAAAACGTTATGATGAATTACTTGACAGCGGCTATGGCTCCTGCATTTTAGCCAATCCTGAGATTAAAGAGATTGTTGAAAATGCGTTAAAATATTTCGATGGGAAACGGTACTTTCTTGATGAATTTATTGTTATGCCTAACCATGTGCATGTCATAGTTGTGCCCAAAGTAAATTGGACTTTGGATAAAATAACACACTCATGGAAGTCATTTACTGCAAATGAAATAAATAAATTTACCGGGAATTCAGGGCAGGTTTGGATGTACGAATCATTTGACCATATTATTCGAAGTGAAAAGCAATTACATAAAATACGGCAGTATATAAAAGATAATCCCAAATTTTCCAAAGTACCTCAAACTTCCAGTTTGAGAAATAATGTATCACCTCAAACTTCTCAAACTTCCAGTTTGAGGAATGGTTTAAGAAAAGATCATCAAACTTCCAACTTAAGTAAAACTCAAGCTGGAAGCTTGAGGAACTATGAACGCAGTGCCTATCGTTTTAAATTAAATGCCATACAAAACTCCATTTACGGTGTCGATATTGATGCCGGTGCAGTGGAAATTGCCAAGCTCCGTTTGTGGCTTTCGATGGTTGTTGACGAAGAACGAATAGATGCGATTGAGCCTTTGCCCAACCTGGAATATAAAATCGTGCAGGGAAATTCTTTGATTAATATTCCTGATGGTACTACAATTAACGATGCATTAGCCACAGAAATTGAAAAACTAACTACTCACTATTTTCATATTACCGATAAAGAAAAGAAACAGGAACAAAAGCAAATTATTGATAATAAAATTCAGGAGCAATTGCAGTTTGTCTCTGACATAGTCGGTTATAAAATTGATTTTGATTTTAAACTCTTTTTCCATGAGGTTTGGAAAGAAAAGGACGGTTTTGATGTGGTGATTGGGAATCCGCCTTATATCAATATTTATTCAATATGGAAAAAACGGTGGATATCCCCCAGTGAAAACGGCCATTTCCGTTCACTTTTTTCTAATTCAGCCATGAAAATATAAGAATATATTTATTATTTGATTTTCTCATTGTATCCGCCTTTAATTTAGAACGATATGCCTTCTTTTCAAAAAATTTTGGTAATAAGGCTGGAAAAACCTGCGAGAAAAAGATCACCCAAAGAAGTTCTTCAACGACTTTACCAGGTTAACCGAATAGAGGATCAGGTTGCGGGTTTCGCCCAGCAATTCCATATAGAGGATGTTAATGCGGGTTTTTCCCGAACCTTTTCTTATCTTCCGGATATGTTGCAGCCTGAAATTTTCGATGAGGTTGAAAACGGCTTCCTGTCGCTGCATGAGTTCATGGAACATCATAAATTTCTTGTCTTTTTCAACGTGTACCATGAAGTTGAAAAAAGCGGTGGTTTCATCGAGAAGGGTGTTCAGGTCTTCCTGCTGATAATCAATCAGACCTTTGTGGTGGTTTTTAATATGGTTATAGGCAGGCACGACCATCGCTGAGAGCGTGTTTCCCAGTTCGGTCAGATAATCGAGGGCCTGGATAAAAAACTGGCCTGAATCCTGTGCCTCTTCGGGCAAGCGGCCAAGGGCTGAGAAAAACTCTGTTTTCGCATTCTTTATTTGATTTTTCAGGTTTTCTGTTTTGCGGGTTATTTCGAACAATTCTGTTTCGTCCTCATCCAGAAGTCCCTGTACCATGAGCATGTATATTTTTGAGGATTCCAGCATAAGCCTGCGCACAGTATCGCTACCTGTGTTCTTTATCCATCCGATGTTCCGGGAAATTTCGTTGGAGAGTTCTTCTTTGAAAAGTTCGCGTTCTGTCTGTCTTTTCTTGTGATATTTTGTGCTCCTGGACAGAAACAGGATCATAAACAAGACAGATACGATAATGGTAATCCAGCTTCCCCACCACAGAAGAAGGGTCAGTATAAAAGCACCCAGGAACCCGAGGCATGCGGTAATGAACCATCCTCCCAAAATAGATAATACCCCTGAGATACGATAAACGGCACTTTCGCGTCCCCAGGCCTGGTCGGCCAGAGAGGTTCCCATTGCCACCATGAACACAACAATTGTTGTAGAAAGGGGAAATCTCCAATAGGTTCCGATACTGATCAGGATACTTGCAACAACGAGATTCACCATTGCCCTGAGGGAATCAAAGTAGATGACTTCGTCAACCTGTTTGAAATCGGAAATATTTTCATCTTTCTTGTACCGGCTTGAGATGAAACGATGCATCCTATCGGGCATGATATTTTCAATTTTTTTGAAAAGTGTCAGAAAGTGTCTGACCATGGTTCGTGAAAGCTGTGAAGGTTCAAAGTGCTCACGACCCGGTAGCTGGCGTCCCAGGTACATTTCCGTTTCTGTCACTGAACGGGCTTTTCGCGAATAGAAAAGCGTGAGCATCATAACGATACCCGACAGGAGGAAAAAACTCACATAAATACCATCCTCAAAACCATGATTGCGCAACCATTCATCGTTCAAAAAGTAAAGGCTGAAATTGTCGGGGCCGCCCCCATGACCCGAAATCAGGAAGGCTTTAAAACTTTCAATACCGGCCAGTGGAACACCGATAAAATTGACCAGATCGTTGGCAGCAAAAGAGAGTGCCAGTGCAAATGTCCCAAACAGGACAACGATGCGTGGGATGTCTATCTGGAAGAGAAGCCCAAGCAGGTATAAAACAAAAAAAGTAATGGCAAAAATTGTCGGGAACTGAAACACGGGATTTGTACTGAACCATTTCAATACCGGGGCGTCCCATACCGCTGGGGTTTCAACGCCTTTTTTAAAAATCAGGATCAGAATAATTGAAATAGCAAAAGCTCCAAAAAATGAAAAAAGTATCCTGAACCGCCCGTGATAACTGAAAGTGAACAATAATCTTGAGATAAACTGAACAATTGCACCCGTGAGGAATGCAAAGAGAATCGAGACCAGGATGCCTGAGAAGAGTAAAAACACCCTGCCCGTGTTTATGTAATCGGTAAGAACCATCTCGCCCGGAACCGTATGGTTTGTCCTAAGCACTGCAATGGCAAGTGCTGCACCAGTTAGCTCGAATACGACCGCGAGTGTCGTGGATGTAGGAAAACCCAGCGTATTGTATGTGTCAATCAAAATGACATCTACAATCATTACCGCCAGAAATAGGACCATCAGTTCGGTCAGATAAAAGTTTTGAGGATAAATGACGCCTTTCCGGGCCACTTCCATCATGCCGGTCGAGAAAAAGGTGCCCGCAATCAATCCCGCTCCGGCAATCCAGTAAATGGTGCGCCGGGAAGCAACACTGCTGCCGATGGCCGAATTCAAAAAGTTTACCGCATCATTGGATACGCCTACGACCAAATCGGCAATGGCCAGCAATGAAAGTAATATGGCAATGGTCCAGACAAATGTCATTTTCCTGTATGTTTTGGCAACAAAAATACTCGCATAAGGTGGGACTTTTCAGTCCGGTATATTAATTTTTTGTTAGATTTATCCGTTATTTTTTCCCAAATTTACTCTTAATTTAATTGTTTTTAGCGGTTTTCTTTACTTAACATTGGGTTAACAAACGGGTTATTTTGCATAAGTGTTTGCTTCAATATTTTTTCGTTTAAATTTGTGTGCCACGGAGTTGGGAATTTTCTAATAGATAAATATGAAGTCCATTGCCCCACAAAAAATTGTTGGTTTCATTACCGTTACTTTTCTTGTTCTTGCCGTGCTCTTTTTTTTGATTAATTATTTTAGCCCGAGCCTGGCCATCTCTCTGATTATTACTATTCCGCTGTTTACGGGAATTGCATTTTCGGCCGTCAACTATTTTATCAACCTGTTTATTTATGCTAAGATCAAACCCATCTATAAAACCATTCATAATTTTAAGTCTGCCGCCAGAGATTTGGATGAAAACGGGAGTGATATTTTTTCGCAGGTAAATCGTGAAGTGACCGAATGGATGAAGGGGAAGACCATGGAGATACAGCAGCTGAAGCAACTGGAAAAGTATCGAAAAGATTTTCTGGGTAATGTTTCGCATGAGTTGAAAACGCCGATTTTCAATATACAGGGATATATTCTGACACTGCTTGAAGGCGGTATCGATGATCCGGGAATCAATATGCTCTATCTGAAAAGAACAGAGCGCAGCATCGATCGCATGATATCGATTATTGAAGACCTTGAGTCCATATCTAAGCTGGAATCGGGCGAACTTGAACTGAACTTTACCCGATTTAACATTTACCAGCTGGTGGAAGAGGTTTTCGATTTACAGGAAGTACGTGCCGAAAAAAGGAAAATAAAACTGAGGTTTGGCCGGACTGTCGATCGAAACATTCACGTTCGGGCCGATAAACCACGAATTTTTCAGGTACTCAGTAACTTGATCGTTAACTCGATAAACTATGGTAAAGATGGTGGAACCACAACGGTCAGTTTTTACGATATGGACAACCTGGTTTTGGTGGAAGTACGCGACAATGGAATTGGTATTGCAGAACGAGATTTGCCACGTATTTTTGAGCGATTCTACCGTACCGACAAAAGCCGCTCACGTGAGCAGGGCGGAACCGGCCTTGGATTGGCAATTGTAAAACATATTATAGAAGCCCACAACCAAACCGTTAATGTGAACAGTACGTTGGGGAAGGGGACTTCTTTCACGTTTACTCTGGAAAAAGCCTGAAAGCAGATTTTTTAAATTAGTGCCCGTCTGTAAAGTCGGAAAAAGTTTTACCAAATCATGTGTCTGTTCAGAAATTGTTGTTTACAAGGCTTGCGAAGTTTGAAAATACGGAGTTTACTTATCGTAAATGAGTAATTTTCGGACAAACGTAACCACAGTAAATGGTAATTTATGGAGAGACACTAATTAGAAATTACGATAATGAGCGAATCAACAGATTACAAAATCCTTTTGGTAGATGATGAACCGGATATTCTGGAATTCATCGGTTACAACCTGAAAAAAGAGGGATTTCAGGTGGAGACAGCCACCAACGGCAAAGATGCACTGAAAACAGCTCAATCTCTCAATCCACACCTGATTGTTCTGGATGTTATGATGCCCGGGATGGATGGTATAGAAACCTGTGAGGAAATTCGAAAAATCCCTTCTTTAAAAGACACTCTTGTTGTCTTTCTGACTGCCAGAGGGGAGGACTATTCCCAAATAGCCGGGTTTGACGCAGGAGCAGATGATTATATTACCAAACCAATTAAACCACGGGTGCTGATATCCCGGGTTAAAGCACTTTTGAAACGGTTCAGATCGGGAATATATTCGGATACAGCAGGTGATGATACAAGAATTTCTGTTGGGGATCTGACAATCGATAAAGAAAAATATGTCGTTATTTCAGGAAATAACGAGCTTGTCCTTCCCAAAAAGGAATTTGAATTGCTCCTGCTGCTTGCCTCTAAACCCGATCGTGTATTTACGCGCGATGAGATATATTCTTCTGTGTGGGGAGATAATATAATTGTTGGCGACCGGACAATAGATGTTCACATACGAAAATTACGTGAGAAAATAGGGCAGAATCATATCAGGACAATAAAGGGAGTTGGCTACAAATTTGTGAACTGATTTTTTTGCAATATTGGTCAATATAGATCAATAGATCGATAGATTTTTAGATATAAGATATGAGATGTTTTGTATAGCCCTGATATTCTGCATTTTAACAAGCGGACGTCTTTGAATACAAACAAATGGTTTGCAGCTTATTGCAAAAGTTTAACGGAGTATCGGGTCAAATATTGACTTTATATGCAACTTATTTTTAAATTGCAATAATAAAGTAGCGTATTGACGTTATTGCAAATCTAATTTTACAATTATGAAGAAGATTTTTTTGGTAGCCATTACCCTTGCATTTGTTTGTGTGGCTTGCAAAGATAAAAAAGAAAAGAAAGAACCGGAGCCGGTTAAAAAAGAAGTGACAACATCAGCCGGGGCGGATACACTTCTACAGCCGGTTCAACAACCCAAACCTGAACCCGAACCGGAGCCGGAACCTGACAAGTACTTCCTGATTGCCGGAAGTTTTGTTAATCCTTCCAACGCTGAGTCGTTTCAAAAACAGCTCTCCGAAAAGGGTTTTAACGCGCAGGTGATTACCCGAAACTGGGGTGTCAACAGCGAATTTTACAAGGTTTCGTACATGGGCTTTCAAGATAAAGGTGAGGCCATATCTAAAATGAAGGAGGAGCGTCAGCAGCCAGGCAAGGAAGATGTCTGGGTTCTGGTCAAGAAATAATGGCTGAGCCGATGGGGACAAGAGTCTATAACCCTGAAAACCATTTTGGCAGGTCAACATCGGGTGTAACATGCAGCGTTTGAATGCCAAGCTTGCCGGCTGCTTCAATGTTTTCCGGCAGGTCGTCGACAAATAGTGTTTCCTGAGGGGCGAGTTTGTTTTGCTCCAGAATAACTTTGTATATTTCGGGTTGTGGCTTTCGCAATCCTTCTATGTTCGAATAATATACTTTTTCGAAAAGCTCCCCGATGTGATTGACGCCGGGGACTTTTTTTTCGAAATATTTAACGTGACTTTCGTTGGTGTTACTGAGCAAATACAGGTTGTAACGTTTTCGCAAATTCTTCAACATTTCAACATGTTCCGGCGGGAAATCCCCGATAATCCGGTTCCATGCGTGAAAAAAATCCTCTTGTGTTATATCTGACCGAAAATAGGGTTTCAGGCAGTTGAAAAATCCGGAAGAGGATATTTGCCCGATTTCGTACTGTGTAAAACATTCGAGAGATACAAGTGAAAAAGGATCTTTAAACCGGCTGTCTTCGGGCATTAATTTCCTGAAGTCAGTGCGTGCTCTTTCTGTTTCGAGTGGAACCAGCACATTGCCAAGATCGAAGATAATGTTTTTTAAGCCGTTATTTTGTGATTTCATCTGTATAAAATTAGTCTAAGTTATTGGTCTGATGGAACTCGCATGAATGAGTTTTATACATGTTCTTTTGTGACAAACTTTGCCATGCTCGTTTCATCAGTATAAAATTTATCTAAGTTATTGGTCTGATGCAAATTATTATGCTTTAATTGATTTTAGATTCTTCGCTCCGCTCAGAATGACAGACTGTCTAATGTCATTCTGAGGAGGTAACGACGAAGAATCTGTTCCCTGTTTTTGGTTTCTTAGATGATTAGAAGTTAATTATACATGTTCGTTTGTGGCAAAACGTTGCCATGCTCGTTTCATCTTACATTTAATAAATTGTTAGGGCCGTTAGAATTGTTAAAGTTGTTAATATTGTTAATGTGTTAGTTATTTGAATGTTATGAGTTTCATTACATTAGCTAACAATCCTAACAATCTAACAATTTTAACAATCTAACAATCTAACAATCTAACAGTCCTAACAATTTTTGCCACGCTCGTTTCATAAAAACAAATTATCTGAAAATACAGTACAAAAGTAACAATTGATGGCTAAATATTATTATTTTGAGGTGCTATGAGTGCGGCCTAAAAAGCATCTTTGTTGTGAAAATCAAGGCAGCTTAAATTTTCGTACCGGAATTAATTCGTTGTTAATGGGGGTTTAAGAATTTAAAACGACAATGCGTATGGCAACAAAGATGCTTTTTAAGCCGGGTTCATAAATATTTTGACCGGCTTTTCGGGATTCTATCGTTTTTCTTGAGTAGAACGGAGTCTGATGGGCTCTTGTATATAGTTTGTTTGAGATATAAAGAAAATTGACGCTGAATGTGTCGTACATTTCTTTTTTGAACATGTAAATTTGAAAATTGCGGTGCTTTTTGTAATTTTGCATTCGCTTCGGCAAGAGGCATAAAATATTGTCGGGCCCATAGCTCAGTTGGTTAGAGCACCTGACTCATAATCAGGGAGTCGCAGGTTCAAGCCCTGCTGGGCCCACTTAAAAAAAAGCCACTTACAGAGGTTTTCTGTGAGTGGCTTTTTTGTTTGCTATTGATAGTGAAACATCAAAATCAGTGTTACAGTTCCCGAATAATCAGTACTTATGTAGCTGCCGCTGGTGCCCCCGGTGACTTCTCCCTGATCGTCGTAATCGGTTGTAGTGAAAGTACGGTTAAGTTGCACAATGGTGTTTTGTGTTTCTTCGCTTGATGAGGTTGTAAACACCATGGTTTTGCCAGTCAGCGGGTCATAATCTGACGGATTAAAGGCGAAAACATTTTTCAATTTCATTGTATGAGTTTCGTCCGTTATGGAGTGAATGTAACCGCCTTTGAAATCCTGTGTAACCGGATTTGTATATTCGCCGTAGCGGCTGACTTCGTGAGTTTGCTGTGTAATGGTCATCTCCCCCGAGAGAAAATTGTAGTCGATGGTTTGGTGAATGTTTTTGGCATCGATTGACGGCGGGTTCAACGGCCCGTTGTCAAGCACCAGGGAGTCTCGGAATGAGACTTCCACTCTGTAAGTGCTGTCGTTGAGCGTGGTCTTTTTGCGGGAATAACTATCAGGGAAATCGAAAAACTGTGATCCGCCCAGATAACTCAAATTCATTCGTCCCGGTACGATAAAATAGCCTGTCTCCCCATTGGAATAGGAATGAATGGCATTGGTCGTCACATTGGCGTAAGCCAGGTCGTTGATGTTGAGGACAGGCATGGCCTGCAAATCAAACCCGGCGTTAAACGACCTGTCTGTGCTTAGCATTGCCGGGCAATTTTTGTTAACAAACAACAGCATCGCCGTATTTTGATACTCTCTCACCGCTTTTTCAGATTTTTCGCTTAACAACAGGGCGTATTTGGTTGAATCCGAGATGTCTTTAAAAATCATTTTCTGCTCGTCGAAATCATACCGGCCGTAATAAACTTTAATGTTTTCATCGGGCTCGTGATTGCGGGTATAATTGACGATGACCGGGCTATGCACCGTGTTGTTACTCAGCATCATTACTTTAGCCGCCAGGTAAGGAATATTTATGTTTACCGTTTGTTCCTGTGGGGTATTATCGTTTTCTTCGAAAGAATAAATGTGCTGTCGGGCAAAAGTTCCGTTATTATCCGAACCTGCGTTTTTTATAATGTTGGTAAACGGATTATCACCTTTCTGATTAAGAATGGTAAAGCCGGTATTGTTCCCTTCGAGCAGATAACGTACGTAATTGTCAAATTCATCACCAATGGTCGATTCCAGTTGTTCCTGAATCTGACTGTTCATGTAGGTTCGCCATGTTTGATTGGTAATGCCGGAAAGCGACCAGATATCTTTCAGTACTTTTAGCGGGTCGAGTTTGGTTCCGTCCCTGAGCGAACGCATGTAGTGAAGAAATGCGCCCGATGTATTGCTTTCTTCAGGTTTGGCTGTAAATTTTTCCAGTATGATGGTTGATGTGGCTGCATCCCACGAATTTCCCAGCAAATCATAAATGGTCTTCGTTTGTGTGGCATTCAATGCTTCTTTAAGATGACTGACGGGTTCTGCCTGCTTGAGTTGCGTGTCGTTCCAGACAATCCTGTCGGCCAATGGTGCATGAGCTTCGGCAAAGAAGTAATTGTCCAGCAAAACCGGCATGTATTTACTTTGGGCATAATGCATGTATTCATGAGCAAGTGTGGACATTACAACGGCGGGATCGGAGGCGTACTGAACATTCAGGTTGATATGTCCCAAGGCGTATCCGCCGACTCCGATATGCCCCAGAGCCGGCTTATCATTAAGGCTGAGATAAACTCTGAAATAGAAAAAGTTTGGCGCCGAAACCACTGCTTCTTCATCCAGTTTGGTGATGACCTGGTTCAGGTAGCCGGCAATATCCTGTACCAATACCGGGTTTCCGCCGGCTTCGGGATCGGTATTACTCGTTCGCCATGAAACAGCAGGATAGTCGCCGATGGTTTCTTCATAAAAATTGTAAAAGAAATCTTCGTTGCCTACACCGTACTTGTAAAGGACTTCCACATTACCACTTCTGAAACGATGCGTGTAGGCACCCTCTAATTCCCACCAGGCAATTTTTGTCAAATGCGTTGTATAAAATTCTACGGTTCCGTCCTGCATATTGATACCGCCGGTTTCGTAGGGCGTCCATTCCTGTCGTTTTTCATCAAACCACACGCCCTTGTAATCCGATAGTTTTGACAAATCAGGCGTGATGTTTTTGAGCTTGATGTACAGCGGATGTTCAAAGATGGTTCCCAGGCTCAAGGTTACATCATAAACCGAGCCCATCTTCACTCCGGCGGGTGCTTTCGGCGGATTATCCAATTTGGTAATGACCATTCTGAAGTCGCTTTCCGACAACCCGGCAGGAATGATAACTTCAATGCTGTCAACTTTCACAGTTTGTGAGTCGGTGGCTACATTCACCATTTCATCGAACAAGACTTCTCCCAAAGGATTTACTTTTATGGTATCGCTGATAATGGGGTCGCACGTGCCTTCGGTGAGCTTGCACCGGTAAAAGGCCGGTGTTCGTGGCGAAAGAACCAGCGCTTCGGACGAAACGGAATCGATGTTTGCCTTCAGGTCGTTTTGTTCCATCGAAGTTGAAAGGTCAACCCATGACTGGCCGTCGGCAGAACCCTGCCACGTAATGTTTCCTCTTACCTTGAAGGGAGAAACCAGCGTTACTTCATGATTGGTGGTTTCGCCGTTCTCTATGTCGCCGGATGAAATGATGCGTTTATCGGGATACTTTTCGTTTAAAACATCATCCTGTGTCAGCAGAGCAAAGGAGATGGTATCGGTATTCAGATATTTCAAAACGGGGTTGACGTATGTGCTTCCATCCCAATAGGATGTGTATTTCGGCGCATCGGGATTGAAAACTTTGCAATAGTATTTCTCTTTCAGGGTTTTTTCATTCAACACAACGGTGAGTAGAGGATTTTCTGTTTCTCCCGTCATTACTTCGTATTCCGATAAAATAGCATCGGGATATTCAAACCAGAAATATTCATTCCCGGCAGCGTTTAAGCCGGAAATTTCCCGAATGTCAATTTTGATTGTGTCGCCAATATTGCCTTTAAAAATATGTTTGGTAACCGGAACATTTTTCTGGGGTGTTAGTGTTTTGTTGAGCTTATCCGAAACAGGGATATCTGAGTAACTGAAAAAATTATGAGTCAGATTGAAAACATTGGATTCCCCGGAAAGACATTGTTCGGGAATTTTACTTTTTATTTGGTTATTGCTAAGGTTTACATAGGCCGAAGATCGCAATTGACTAATGGATGCAGGCAATTCCTGAATATTGTTGTTTCCAAAATTTACTTCCGACAAGCGGGTAAGGTAACTGAGTTCTTCGGGGAAAATTTCAATCCGGTTGTTTGACAAATCAATGGTCGCTAAGTCCGGCCAGCTGCCAAGGTGTTGCGGTATATAAGAAATCTGGTTGCTGTCGGCCCGGAATGTTTTTAGTGCCTTGAGGGTTATTATTGAGTCGGGCAGGGCTGTCAGATTATTTTTCCCTAAATCCAGTGAAATAAGGTTGGTCAGATTACCAACAGCATTGGGAAGTGAAGAGAACTGGTTGTTTCTGACGTTCAGGTAATTGAGCGTGGTCATGTTACCTATGCCGTCAGGTATATCACCCGAATATTGATTGTTATTCAGTCTCAGGTCTTTTATTTTGGTGCAGTTGCCAATGGTTGCGGGAAATTCTCCGGCAAAATCATTGTTGTTGAGATAGAGATATTCCAATTCAGCCATATTGCCAATGGATACGGGAATATCGCCACTCAGACTGTTGCCCGACAAATTGAGCGTTACCACCTTGGACAGATTACCAATATTCACGGGTAATGCTCCGGATATTTGATTATCGGACACATCAAAGTGTCGCAAATTGATGAGATTGCATATTTCCGGTGGAAGGCTTCCCGAAAGATTTCCTTTCGAAAGGTCAAGAAACTCCAGATTTGTCAGGTTTCCGATTTCTGAAGGAAGTGTGCCCTCTACAATTTCAGGAAGTGAAAGACGTTCAAGCTGTGTCAGGTCCCCGATTTCTGATGGAAGCGTGGTTGTCAGATTTCCGCTTCCCCTGTTAATATACAGTTCCTTAAGATTGGATAAGCTAAAAATCGCTTCGGGAATGTTGCCATCTATTTTTTCCCCATGAATAGAAAAAGTGGTTAATGCATCGAGATTTCCCAAATCTGCCGGAAGAGTCCCTTGCAGCGTGGGGATAAAAGGTGTAAGTCTGATCTCTTTGACGCGTCCGTTATAAACCACCACTCCGTCCCACAGGCAAACCGGCTCCGACAGGTTCCATCCGGTGATTCCGTTCAGACTGTTATAAAGAGCCACGAGTGCCAGGGAATCCTGCTCTGAAACATACATGGGGTCACGCGAAATATAATAACAAGATGAAATATTGGTGCCAAAAGTATATCCCGAGAATTCACTGCCTACATAAAATGTCTGTGATGTGTTGAGTAAAAAATATCCGTTGTAATAGCCACCCCACCCGAAGTTCAGGTGAAAATAGCCGTCGCTGTCGTATCCGTCAATAACCACGGCATGGCCCGGATTACCCGGAAGGGAGCAATAAACCGGGCGTTGGTTGTCCAGTTCGTTGGTAATGTAGTAACTGTCGGTAATAATCGGGAAAGCATACAAGCCGAAATGGTTCCACATAATGTCTTGATAATTGGACCGTCCCGGAGTGCTGCCATACCGGCTCCCACAAAAATTCATATCCAGAGCTACCGCAACCTGAAATGACAGATTTTTGTAATCCTCATCTGTCATGCTTCCCCAGTTGTATGTGGTATTTTCAAAATCGGCACAAAGCTGACCATATATGGGATGTGTATAACAATGCGAGCCTGTTCCCTGTGGCGGATATTCGTTGTACGCAATGAGCTGGGTAAATGCAGTTGCTACGCAACCGGTAGGACAGCCACCTGCTTCACTATGCGCATATTGATTGAGACCGATGCCTTTTTGATCGAGAAGGGGATCCACTATTACCGTGGCACTCTTCAGACTTTTCAGTTCGGACGAAGGCTGCAGACCGGCTTTTTCATAGGTGTCGATCATTGCAGTTAATCCTTCCGGCATCAGGCCGGGTTTGATATCTCCTTGGGGGGAATATCCTGCCACTACATAATCACCGGCATTCTCCACCAACACAACAAAACCTTCTTCGTCGCTTCGGAAGATATAAACCGGATGACCGGCAGAAGAAGTTGACTGATAAATCGGATAAACATCAATATCAGTGGCGCTTTTTAGCTGATCCTGTGCGGCAAAGAAGGCTTTGGCTTTTTCCCGGGGATTACTGCTGCTTGCTTTTTGAGCTTGCAGCGAAGACGACACAATCAACGCGGTTATTAACAGGAACATCCCGGGAAAACAGGAAAAACCGGTTTTATTTGGAAGTAAAGTTTTCATGGCATCGAGTATTTACCGGATAATAATTTTTTCTGTATGCTGAAAGTTGCTACTCTGAATGTTGAGAATATAGACACCTGTTTGCAGATTGACAGGAATGGATGTGGTTTCCGAAATAGAATTTTCCTGAAGTTTCACCCCTTTTAAATCAAAAATTTCGATTTTTACGGGAATGCTGATGGTTTTGTCAAGTTTGAGCGTTAAATAGTTGCCCTGGTCGGACGCAAATGCTATAACATGTGGTTGTGGTGAACCGCTTTTTAGTGTTTCATCTGAAATACTGATGGTCAGAGTTACAGAACAATTATTCCGGTCAGAGATTTTGACCGTATAGTTGTTTCCTGCAATGGGTGTAATGGTGACAATGTCGTAATTACTGATGTTGTTTTCACCTTCGAACCAATGAAAATTGTAGGGAGGAGTTCCCCCTTTTACATCGTAGCCCATAGGACCCAGAACGGTTGGAATATCCAGGGGCAGACTTTCGTCAAACAGGGTCTCAGCCATTACCGGCTCTTTCGACTGTGCAGGCATCTCCATTTTCACAACAGTTTGTGACAGGATGATGATTCCCGGCAGTAAAAGCAACAGCGTTGTAAAAGTTATCCTTTTCATCCGTATAAAATTAGTCTATGTTATTGGTCTGATGGAACTCGCATGCAAGAATTTATACTTGTCTTTATTGAGGTAAAGCCCGTTATTTTTTTTATCTTAAATCTAATATCTAAAAATCTGATAATCTATTAAAGCAACCTTTGTCATGCTCGTTTCATGACTTTGTTTTAAGTGTTCTGAGTTTCGGGTTCCGGGTTTCCTTGTTCCTTGTTCCTTGTTCCGGGTTTTGGGTTTTGAGTACTGAGTCTTGAGTTGTATTAAGTCATGGGCCCTCAACCTCAACCTCAGCCTTAACCTCAATCTCAGCCTCAATCTCAGCCTCACTCTAAATCCAGCACAAAACGGAAACCAATTGTTTGACAAAAGAAACAGACCGGTTCATCGGGATCGCCTGTATTTCCCCAACAGCCGTCGTAACAATCCGGAATTTGATAATCCCTGGCTTTTACATTGCAATTAATGCTATAAAGCGGGGTTGTAAAATTCCCGCCGCGAATTACTTTATATGTTCCTGTACCCGGGCCGACGGGGTTGGTTGCTTCTTCCTGCCAATCGTAGTCTGCATACCAGTCGTTACACCATTCGCTTACATTGCCACTCATATCGTAGAGTCCCAGTTCATTGGGATCTTTTTGGGCAACTTCGTGTTTTTGGTCGTCCGAGTTGGCTTCATGCCATGCGACATCATCCAGTTCATCGCTTCCGGCAAAATCGTATCCTTCGGAAAGAGTTCCCCCCATGGCTGCATATTCCCATTGTGCTTCGGTCGGTAACTTGAATTGAAGTCCTGTAAGAGCCTTAATTTCCGGGAGGAACGATACTGTTATGTCATACCACGAAACGGCGCTGACAGGTTTTTGTGGCAAATCATACCCTGTCCGGGATGAAAAGTATTCAAGGTCAGTATAGGGGAAAAATCCGGTGATGGTTTGCCACAGTTGATTGGTGACTTCCGTTTCACAGATATAATAATCTGTCAGGGTTACAGTGTGCACTGGTCCCTGACCCAGTAAATCATTGCTACCCATTTCAAAAGTTCCGCCATCTACTTTTACCATTCTGAAGGAAACACTATCATTAACTGAAAATGTGATTACCGGTGCGCCGCTTTGTTCAATATTGACTTTGTGGGATTTATCACCCGATGAAATGGTGATTTCACCTGTTCTGGGAATGCCCGTGTTGAGAGAAGCCCCGACAATAATACCTGTGGCTCCGGTATTGCCCGATGTGGCAGCCAACGCGAGCCAATCGTTTCCGGTTGATGCTGTCCACGAGTTGTTCGATTTAATAATCAGAAGAGCTGCATCTTTGTTGCTGTCAAAGATAAGTTGGGAGGATTCCGTGGAGGAAACCTCATCCAGGATGATGGTCAGCGAATCTGACACTTCCGGCTGTGTGGTATCATCATCGTTTTCATCATTAACGTTTTCATCAGGATTATCCTGTTCCGATTCGGGTGCAGGGTCATCTTCTTTACCGCAGCCAGGGGGTATTACGATGAGAAAAGCGGCAAAAAACAACAAGAGTAGATATCCCGATACTCTTTTAGCGACACCGGGACAAGTTGTAACAATCTTTGTCATGATCGTTTCATTTTATTGTGGTATTAGTTAGTGCCCGTCTATAAAGTCGGAAAAAGTTGTAATAAATCAAGTGTCTGCCCGGAAAGAGCCGGTTGCAGGACTTGCAAAGCCACCAAAAACGGAGTCCCGATGTTTTTTTGAAAAAACCTTACAAAGCTACTTCCGGATGAGTATTTTGGCAGCAATCGTAACACAGTAAATGGTACTTTATGGACAGGCACACTGATTTAAAGATTAAAGAATCAAAGCCTGGTCTGCTTTAAATATGTACTTAATATCGCACTTCATTGCCTAAATTACAAATAGGAATGATACAGGGTCGGAAATTCTTAAAGTCGGGCGGGCAGTATCTGTTGAATCTTTATAGTGAAGCAATGCGAAAATGGTTTCATTTTTTTGACAAATTCCGGGGTTTTATGAGTAAACATTCTTATTTTGGAAGATTAAATTATTTTGTGCCTGTTCATAAAATGCCATTTACTCTGTTACGCTTGGCCGAAAAGTACTTATTTACGATAAGTAAACTCCGTATTTTCGGACTTTGCAAACCTTGTAAAGGACACTTACTGAACAGACAAATGATTTAGTTAAAAACTTTCCAGACTTTATAGACCGGCACTGTTTACAGTACAAAAGGATTGGCAAAAAGAAACTTTAAGAAGCAGACTAAAACGTAGTTTTCAGGATATTTATGAGCAATAAGCAGACAACAACAGATAAAAGGAGATGGTTTGAAATTCTATCTGTAGTTCTTACCGGCCTATTGAAATATGTTTTAATGGACTGGCTGGAGCTTCGTGTATTTTATATTTTCAGTGTCTGTTTATTCTGGACATTGTATATCTTAAAGCGGTATCAGGTCAACCGGGACATTTTACGGGACTGGGGTTTTCGCAAACCGGGGTTTAAGAGAACCCTTCGTTTTTGTTTACCTTTTACGGTTGTTACCCTTATCGGCATTTTCGGGTATGAAATATTTTATAATAATGGATTTCTGAAATGGAATCTCGTTCCTGTTTTGGCTTTATATCCGCTTTGGGGAATCATCCAGCAATTTTTGATGATAAGTGTTATTGCAGGGAATATGCGGGCTGTTTCCTCATTGAATATGAGCGATAATCATGTAATTCTGGTGGTTTCCCTGTTGTTTAGCATCGTCCATTATCCGGATTTGATTCTGATGGCATTTACATTTGTGATGGAGCTGTTTTTTATATCTGCCTATTTTAGGTGGCGAAATCTTTGGGCGCTTGGAATATTACACGGATGGTTGGGCGGTTTGTTCCTGTATCTTGTTGTGCACAGGGACTTGTGGCGCGAATTGTGGATGATATTTTAAATATGAAAAAAGCGTTTCAGGTCGGTCACTTTTTTTAGTTTGTAGTGAATATACAACAGTAGTATGGCGATAATTGCTGCAGCAACCATTACAATGGGGCTCCAGCCAAATAATTGGGAATCATTATGATAACCTGAAACGATGCCATCCACACAGAGGCTGAGAACACCTGCGGCCAGGATGGAATAGGCAATGATATTCAATCCCTTTTGCCGCGTGTTGTGAATTAGTTTAAAAAGAACAAAAACAGTAATATAGGCGGCCAGCAGTAGAGGAATCCCCAATTTCATTCCCCAGCCCGAGTCCCCGGAATAGATATCCAAAAGTATCAGAAGGCCTGAAACTGACAGGAAACTTAATGTTGTCCAAAGATAGTATCTTTTGAACCAGAGCGTGGCCATTGTGATATTGATGAAAAGGATCAGGCTCACTGATGCAGGATATTTTGACCAGCTTATTGTGTTGTTTGTCACAAAATCAATAACCAAAGTTATAAGTATTCCCGAAAGAAGGATAATGCCGGAAATCTTGTGGAAGATTTTTCTTTTTTGGGAGGCTGAAAGTTTCTGAAAATCGGTCATTGGCTTTTCTTTCCGGCTGTTTTTCCGGTTTTCTAAACGGGCAGGATTGTCCTTGCTCATTTTCGGCAATGGTTCGCCGCATAAAGAGCAAAAGTTGGCATTTTCATCCAGTTCCACACCGCAATAGGGACATTTTATCATAGATCGTTACTGTTTTTTTTGATTCAACTGAAAAGAGCATGGCAAAGATAGCCTTAATAGATTATCAGATTTTTAGATATCAGATTTAAGATGAAGTGAACATAGTACCTTATCTCTAATTTTGTTGTATTTTTTGGCAAAATATTTTAAAAATGGCTGCGCCATTTGTTGTTTGGATCACCGAATTTGCGCGAATTAACGCGAATTTAGTCGCATCTTTGATGCGACAGTCATTTGTGTCATTGACAACATCATAATTGATTTTTTAAGGTGTTCTCGAACTCCTTCCAGACGTGTCGATGACGACAAAAAATAATTGCGTAGCAATTAGCTAATCCGACAAATTATGACTATAGCTTTTTAGTTATTTTTGGCTCTGGCTTGTCCAGGTTAGGTTTTTCCACAATATGATATATAAATCTTATATGCAATTTCCATCCGGCCAATAACTTAGGCTTATTTTATACTGATGAAACGAGCATGACAAAAATTGTCACAAAAGAACATGTATAAATCTCAATCATGCGAGTTCCATCCGGCCAATAACTTAGACTTATTTTATACGGATGAAATATTCTGTTCTTTTAAAAAATGCAGGAATTTTTCTTCAAATTCCCAGGTGTTTGTAATATTTCCAAAATTCAATGTCAATTTATCTCCAAAACCTATCGCCGCGCAACTAATTTTTAACAACCTGTTTGGCGGAGGAGCTGTTAATATAAAGTAATTAATCATATCACCGGTTTCAGGAGGTAATTCAACTTTCCCCAAATTGGTAACAACGCCGCTGTATTGACTTGTTCCCAGAGAATTAAATTTCATTTTCAGAATCAGGCTTTTAATAAACAGCGGGATACTTCGGACATAAATATTTTTCTCACTGCCAACGTTTCGGGATATGTTTTTGTTGATTAATTTTTCATCGGTTTCAAGGTGCATCTGATGAAAAACCGTTTTCAGGATTTCCTCAAATGTATAATGACCAAGCCGCAAGTCTATTTCGGGAAGAACAAACAATGAGAAGTTCCGCATTGTATTGGAAGGCAGAATCGTTCTTAAATTAATGGGCACCTGTGCGCGGATGATTTTATTTACCTTGTGGCGGTTAAGCGGACTCAGGTTTTCAAAAATGTCCTGAAGCACATAGAGATAAACAGCAACCAGGTAAATGGTGATGCTTACGCCTTTTTCTTTCGAAACCCGTTTTATATCCGGCATGGAAACGACAGCATTCATTCTCCTGAAGCGTGGTGAAGGCCTGACTGAAAAGGGAAGGTGAAATGCTTTGGAACGTTTCACTATTGGCGGTATGTCTTCTTTGAAGTAACGTTTGTAGGCGTCTTCATATTCTTCTTCTTCATATTCTTCGTCAGGGTTTTTAAATGGGTAATCCGAAGGAATGGTAGCTCCACACTCTTGTGAGTAAAGTATCAGGACTGTTTTTAAAAATTCAAACGCTCCACCACCATCGGTCAGAATATGCGAAACTTCAAGACTTACAGAATTGTTCCAAACCAGGAAGCGCATTAACAATCCGCCTTTACCGAATTTTTCACAAACCTGATTATCATCAGGGACGATGGGAATATGACGGGGCAGATGTTCCAGATAATACCAGAAAAAACCTCTGCGAAGCTGCACGAGAAAATAGGGAAAGCGTTTTTCAGCTTTTAAAACGGCTCGTCTGAAAGCATTAATTTTTACAGGCTCTTTAAAGATTGCGGAAATGCGGATTACGGCCGTTACCTCCCTGGTGATAATGGCCGGGAAAATTTTTGCTGCATTATCAAGGCCAAACCAGAATCTACTGTTTGCATGATGGATTTGTTGGGTTTTATGCCCCATAAAAATTCGTTTTACCGATTAAAATGATGAGCCTGGTCTAAAAAGCATCTTTATTGCCAAACTCGGTGTGGTTTTAAATTTTTGTATCCTCATTAACAATAGGTTAACTCCGGTATAAAAATTTAAAACGCCTGGATTTTGACAAAAATATGCTTTTTATACTGCACTCAATGATGAATAATTTCATCCGTCTAAAATTAGTCTAAGTTATTGGAATGATGCAACTTATTATGCTTTAATTGATATGAGATTCTTTGCTCCGCTCAGAATGACAGACTGTCTAATGTCATTCTGAGGAGGTAACGACGAAGAATCTTGTTCCATGTCTCTGGTTTCTTTGATGATTACAGGTTAGATGATATTTATACATATTCTTGTTGTGACAAACTTTGTCATGCTCGTTTCTTCCGTATAAAATTTATTTATATAGGTTGTATGGAACTCGCATGTAAGAACTTATACATATTTTTATTGTAGTAATCTTTGCTCTGCTCGTTTCATATTCTTCAAATTTATGAATATTTCAGGAAATAAAAGGTATTCGGGCGGATTAAGCTTGCAGGTACAAGAGACTTCTGGCAGAGTTTTTCCGGTAACGGGCACTTTACTTCATCTCATTTATTTGAACAAATTCTGAATTTGCCCCATTCCTCATTCCAAACCAATTAAGTTTTATTATTTTTGATTGTCAACAAATTTCGTGAATTGTAATAAAACTTATAACATTCTAACTAATAACACATTAACAACTTTAACAATTCTAACAGCCGTAACAATTTATTAAATGTAATATGAAACGGGCATGACAAGGTTTGCCTTAACCGATTATCAGATTTTTAGATATAAGTAATTTAGTCAGTAGTTTTTAGTCAATAGCCAGTAGTGTGAATTATAAACACAACATACGTCTTTGCGTTTAAGCTTTTTTTTCTAATCCCATGCAACACTACAGTTTGCCCGTATAAAGAAAAAATATTTATATTGATGAAACGAGCATGGCATGATTTGTCACAAAAGAACATGTATAATTAACCTCTAATCATCAAAGAAACCAAAAACAGGTAACAGATTCTTCGTCGTTACCTCCTCAGAATGACATTAGACAGTTTGTCATTCTGAGCGGAGCGAAGAATCTACCATCAATTAAAGTATGATAAATTGCATCAGACCAATGACTTAGACTTGTTTGATACTGATGAAATGAACATAGATAGGTTTTCTACAATAAGAATATGTATAAATTTTTCATGCGAGTTCCATCAGAGATTAAATAAATAAATTTTTATACTGATGAAAATAATTGGAAGTTAATGGTGGATTAGAAATCCACTACGAAGGGGTGCGGATTTTTAATCCGCACCAGCAGGAGCAACGAGCATGGCAAGGTTTGTCACAAAAGAACATGTATAAAACTCAATCATGCGAGTTCCATCAGACGAATAACTTAGACTAATTTTATACTGATGAAAATATAAAAAGCAATGGAAAAATTGAAAATCGGAATTCTTGGTACTTCCAATCATTATCTTAAACGAATTGTGTTGCCTTTGAAAGATACACAATTCTGTGAATCGTATGCCATCGGATCACGAAACATTGAAAAAGCGGCAGATGTGGCTCGTGAGTTTGATATCCCTCTATGGTACGGGTCGTATAATGCTGTGCTGGAAGATGCGAATGTGGATATGGTTTACATTCCGCTTCCCAATCATTTGCACAAAGAATGGGTTGAGAAAACCATTGAAGCCGGGAAACCGGTGCTTTGCGAAAAACCTATCGGGATGAATGCCGATGAAGCTGAAGCGATGATAAAAATGGCGCAGGATGCCGGCGTGCCCCTGATGGAGGGGTTCATGTATATGTTTCATCCCATGTGGCAACACGCCCGGAATATTGTCCGTACCAAACAAATTGGTGATATTCAGTATATTCACACATCATTTTCGTACAATAATCCTTCGCCTTCCAACATCCGGAATATTCCTGAATATGGAGGTGGCGCTTTGATGGACATCGGTTGTTATGCCATTTCTGTTCCACGCTTTATTTTTGGCAGAGAACCTATGAGGGTCATGGCACTTCAAACCAGCCATCCCGGGTTTGGTACCGACATGCATTCTTCTGCACTTATCGATTTTGACGGGCCGCGTGCCACATTTACTGTTTCCACAACTTCGCAGGCTTTTCAAAAGGTGGATATTGTGGGTACGTCGGGCAGTATTACTGTTCATATTCCCTTTAATACTTATGTGGACGTTCCGGCAAAGCTGACTGTCGTAGATGGTATCGGAATCCGGGATGTTGAGTTTCCCGTATCGAATGCGTACGGGTTGATGTTCGATGCTTTTGCAAAGGCTGTTCTGGATGGTTCAGCTATTCCGGTTTCCGGGATTGATGCCATCAACAATATGAAAGTAATTGATGCCGTCCGAAAGTCTGCTGAAACGGATGAATGGATAAAAATTTGAAAGATGAAACGAGCATGACAAAGTTTGGTTTAATAGATTTTTAGATTTAAGATGGTAAGATGTAAGATGAAACGAGCATGGCAAAGTTTGCCACAAAAGAACATGCATAAGTTCTTGCATGCGAGTTTCATTCGGCCTTAATAAATAAATTTTATACGGATGAAAAGTCTTGGTTGGACTAGTGCAAAATGATTGGAAGTTAAAAGTGGATTTGAAATCCACTAGCAAAGGAGGTGCTGATTATAAATCCGCACCAGCGGGGAGTTCCATCCGGCCTTAATAATTAAATTTTATACGGATGAAAATCCTCCTTACATCGATGATGCATGTCTTTTTTCTGTTCAGGAGAGTAAATCAGTAAATATTTCGCCCCTTTGGGGCTTGAAGAGCTGCCCCCGTTAAGGGGCAGACAAAGGGCGAAGCCCTTCGTTCATTATTTCGCCCCTTTGGGGCTGTTGTCTCTTATATTGGTTAATAATAAAGCCCCAAAGGGGTGAAATAGATGATGCGCGGGTCGTTAGGCCCGGGCATTATAACCAAACTAACCAATAGCCCCAACAGGGTGTAATAGTAAAGATTATGCCAAAATCATTAGTTAAGAATTACGTGCACATTACATTTAGCACTAAGGGACGTTATCCGTTCATTGATAAAGCCATTGCCCGGGAGTTGTTCTCCTATTTAGCAGGTATTTGCAAAAACAATGAATCCTGGCCCGTTGAAATAGGAGGATATTTAGATCATGTTCATATTTTATGCGTTCTTTCAAAGAAGGTTGCTCTTATGAAATTGGTTGAGGAATTAAAGTCACATTCTTCTAAATGGATAAAAACCAAGGGGCAAAGCTATCGGAATTTTTATTGGCAAAATGGTTATGGGGCATTTTCGGTAAATCCGAAAGGAATAGAAGTCGTTAGGGAATATATCTTAAATCAGGAAGTGCATCATACGTCCGGGACTTTTAAGGATGAATACCGTGCTTTTTTGAAAAAGTATAGTATTGAGTTTGATGAACGGTATGTTTGGGATTGAAGTATTTATTCTCACCCCTGGGGCCGGGGCAAAAAAGGAGAGGCCCCAGGATTACTCCGACAGGCCTCTCCCGGCTTCAACAAACGGATGGTTGTATATTTTGTAACAATGAGTTTGGCAACAAAGCAACAAAGATGCTTTTTATACCGGGCTCAACAATTAAAACGCATAGCTTAACCCAAGACTAAAGGTGCGGCCTGGATTAAATATATTATAAACCTGATTCTCTGCTTTATACGACTGATAATAACTCTCTTTGCTCTCATCAAGAATATTGGAAACCTTCAACTCTACTTTCGTATTTTGTTCTTCCCCGAATTTTTTATTTAAACTAAAGTTGAGGCTGTGAAAGGATTCTATGTAGATATCAGGAAAGAGCCCGGCGCCGACAATGGAAAGCGTCTCTCCCTTCACATTGTAAAAGAGCCCGGCTGCCAATCCTGATTCATAATTATTGTACGTTAGTCCGGCATTTACTACCCAGGGAGACTGACCAGCCATTTCGCGTGTATCATCTACCGTTTCACCAGTTTTCTCATACGTCTTACGGGAATTATACTCTGCATCTGTCATCTCAATTTCCGACTTTACCAATGTCAGGTTACCGTTAACATTGAAATGCCTGAGCAGCGGAGATGCAAAGTCAAGGTTTTTGCTAAACTCAAATTCAAATCCATACAATTGCCCGTCTCCCACATTTCGCGGTTGATACTCCGTACTGGTTTGCTGTTCGGGAATCCGTACCAATTCAATGGGCTTGTCAAACTGTTTGTAAAATACACTTGCGGATATGTTCTGAGCACGGTCGCCAAACAATTCCCATCGCACATCCATATTATTGATATGTGTCTCCTCGAGGTTGCCATCCCAATCGGAATAAGGGAATAAACTACCATTGAAGATACGGTTACTGATGGGATCAAGAATCTGGGCAAACGACAACTCCTTAAAAGAAGGACGCGCGATTGTCTGGGACCAGGAAGCTCTGAGGTTCTGTTGCTCCGAGAGCGCGTAAATCAGATTTACGGATGGAAAGAAGTCGAGTGATTCCAACACCTTATCATTGTCCAGATTACGTCCGTTTTGAGTATCACCACTGGCATAACGCTGATCGCGACCCGTGTGTCGTTGTACATAGTTTTCCATGCGCACCCCCAGAATGGTTTTGAAATTACTGAAAGGTGAGAACTCATTCGACAGATAGACTGCCGTATTGTTAACATTCGATTTATAAGCATTGGGGTTGGGGTTGTTGTTTCCCGACTGGTAATAGATTGAATTGGGTTTGTTGGGGTAAAGATTCTCAGGATTTAATACCTGAGAAGCATCCGGTTCATCCCACGACTGTCCTCCAAAAAACTGGATATCGAAAAGCAGAATTTCATAATCCCGCTGCTTATAATTGTAGTTGAAACCAAATTTCAGCGTTGCATCTTCACCTCCCAACTGATATTCTTTTGTAGCATCCACCTTTGCAGAAGCATTCGTTTCGCTCAATTCTCTCCAGATGCGTGTTGGATTTCCTCCGGCGCCTGCGTTAAACATGACATCATTATTGGATCGGAAGGTAAATGCTGTTTTACGGATGTCCGGGTCATCCGAAGTCGAAAAAGTGGGCGATAAGCGCCAGTCTATTTCCCACCCTGATGCCTGAAAAACATGTGTCCCGTGCAGCAGTAAGTTGGTCAGGGAGCGCTGATTGTATTCAAGGTTATCTGATTCGGCGTAGAAACCTGACTGTCCTACTGCCGAGGCATCATTGTCAATACTGAATTTGCCTGCACGGCTTACGCCGTTTTGCAGGTGCATTGCGGTAAAACGAATCTTGTTGAAGTTGGTTTTGTAGGCAATACCTCCCAACAGTCCCACTAGAACATTGCGTTCACCCATTTCCCCGTTCTGCAAAGTGGCATATCGCATTTCATAGGTATCCGGATCAATAGACTTCTGATATTCGCCATATTGAACAGCGTCATCAAAACCATATTCCGATTTGTACGAGAGCGAAAAAATATAACCAAGCTTAGGGGCTTTTGCTGAGCCTGCATCCAGGTTTATCTGGTTTCCAACGGACAATCCCAGGCTGTAATCCAAAAGACTGGTTTGTCTTTTGGCTGCCAGCTGCGGATTGAAGCTGCGGATAAAATCCACTACTTCATCTAAGGGGGCACCACTCACCGGGGTAGGGATGTTTGGTTGGCGTGCACGATCGGGAAGGTCCCGCGTACCATCATCAAAACCCAGGAAGTCGGTATCGCCTCCATCATAGGTCAGGAAGTCATCATTAAAATGCACATCAGGATTAAAAGCCGTTCCGGCCGAGACATTGAATATTTTTTTCTCGGGGAAATCCTTGGTCGTAACATTCAGAAGTCCCCCTGTAAAATCGGCCGGCATATCTGCGGTGAAGTTCTTGCTCACCATCATATTATCGATAAGGTTGGTAGGGAAAATATCCATCTGTAAACTATTGCGATCGGGGTCCAGCCCGGGAATATCAACATTATTAAGAGTGGTTTTGGAATAGCGATCGCCTAACCCGCGAACGTAAATATATTTCCCGTCCTCCACGGTGACACCAGTTACTCTTTTAGCAGCTTCAACAGCGTTTCCATCGCCAATTAGTTCCATTTTTGCAGCGGAAATTCCGTCAAGCATTACGGTTGATTTTCGTTTCATGGTCTGCAGCGCTGCCTCTGTATTACGAATGGCTTTGGCTGTAACTACTACATCTTCGAGTTCTACAGTGCTTTCATTTAGTTGAAGATTGTTTAGCAAAGTTACTTCATTGGGTTTTACTTCTACGCCTTCAATGGTAAGGGGCTGGAAAGAGATAAATGACAATTGAAGGTCATAAGTTCCGGGTTCTGTCTCTATAGAAAACTGCCCATCCAGGTCGGTTGCCGCACCAATATATGTGCCTTTTATGACTACACTGACACCTACCAGCGTTTCGCCTGTTGATCCGTCATATACGGTGCCTCTTATGGTTCCTTTTTGCGCGTAAGCAATAGTTGAGATCAGGGTTAATATAACAATCGCTATTTGTTTCATTGTTCATCCGTTTGTTTATCATGGTTTCTTTTTCAAAAGAAAAAGAGACAGACTTGCAAAACCTAAGAATCTGCAAGCCTGTCTTTTTTACTTTACTCAATCCTGTTTTTTATTGAAGTTTTTTAGAAATTGGTTGCACCACTTTGAGCAGCCCATGTCCATCCGAAGAGTGATGTATCAATGGGTGATGCAGGAGCATTGCCTGCAGTGATTCCTTCGGGTACAATATCACCTTTAATATGATTTGGAAGTTCGGCTTCTTCAACGTCCAGAACGATGTTGGCAAATACTACATCTCCAACTTCATGCACAACTCTGTTTATTTGCTGACCTTCTGCAATGGCAGTAATAAAGATATTGTCGAAATGAACACTTGTATTGTCGTCGGTATTTATCAAGTCCGAAGAACTCTTGTTTTCACTATTGGCAATAACGACTCCGTTTTTAATAGTATAGGGTCCGAAATCCTGGGAACCTTCCGGGCCGTCAAGCTCGAAGTTATGATCGGAAGGACTAATGACTATAAAGTTATCAAGAGTTCCTGTCCATGACTGGTCGGCATCTATCGCATCGTCACCTACATTCCATACAACAGCATTCTTAACATTTACGGTTCCACCAAACCATTCGATACCGTCATCCTGATTCGATACAATCTCAACATTTTCGATAACGGTACCGGATCCTACACCACCAAGCGTCAGCCCGTTAATTTCGTTACCTGATCCAATATTACTTCCACCATGACGGATAGAAATGTATTTCAGTACCCCTGAGTTGTCCTCATCATCATCTCCTCCATAAAGGCCGTTAGTATCAGAGGTAGGAATGCCTTCAATCTGTACTTCAGAAATATCTCCTGCTTCATTGGATGCTGAGATACGGGCATTTCCCAAAACAAGAACACCTCCCCAAAGGCCATTGATGTCTGGTTCAAGGTTAGGACTCCTAAAGTTTCCTTCAGCGACCTGTTCCGGGCTGATCTCATCGGCAACAGAAGTGAAAATAATGGGTGCATCAGCGGTACCTTCAGCCATAATTTTGGCACCACGCGCAATTAATAGTGCGGTAGCATTAGCACCCGTTCCGGCCTCACCTTTAATAATGGTTCCGGGCTCAATGGTGAGAGTAGCCCCTGCTTCTACGGTAATTCTACCACCCAATTGATATACTTTGTCGCTGGTCCAGGTGGTATTTTCGGTAATGTTTTCCGTTACAATAACATTTCCTGTAATAACATTTCCTGTGTCATCTCCTGTGTTATTGTTGTCATCATCATCATCGCTGCAAGAGCTGAATGATACAGCCATTCCTATTGCAAGGAGAAGGCTCATTAGTTTAAAACGATTTTTCATTGTCTACTTGTTTTTTTGGTTTGTCATCTGTTTTTTGACACTACAAAAGAACAAGGCCAAGATTGCGTGTAGTTTAAGGCGGGTTTAATTAACCGTTAAAAAGAGAGGGAAGGAGTTAATATTGAATTAATATAGGAGAGCTATAGCGGAATTAAAAAGGGTTTAAACGCAAAGACGCGATGACGCTGAGGGGCCAGGGTTGTTCAAAAAAACTGTGTCATCTCCTTTTTCAATGCTTTATGACCGGAAGGTGGGGGTTGTATTTATAATGGTTTTTGAAATTCGTAAATAAAAGAATGGACATTTTCTCATAATAAATATGGTTCAAAAGTTCTTGCTCTTGTGCCAGTTGCTACTAATACAGCTCATTGGAAACAAAGTGTTTTCGGTCAAGCGAGAGCAATATGTTTTTTATATGACACAAGATTAAAGTTTCTTGAAAAGGGGTTAGATGTGGGGAAAGGAGCACCAATGTCTTGTGCGATGATTTATTGGGGAAAAAACTTTGAAAAATTTTATAATGTATTTATAGAGTTTGGTGCGGTAGTGGATATTGGACCGTTAAAAAATGAAACGAGCATGACAAAGTTTGTCCCAAAAGAACATGTATAAAACTCAATCATGCGAGTTCCATCAGACCAATGACTTAGACTTATTTTATACTGATGAAACGAGCATGGCAAGGTTTGCCACAATCAGAATATGTATAAGTTCTTGCATGCGAGTTCCATCCGACCTTAATAAATAAATTTTATACGGATGAAAGGATTGGAGAAAGAAGAAAAATGCTTTCGCTTGAGTTTTAAAAAATAAACCATTCAAGCTCTTAACTTATATTAAGATTGAGCTAATTTAGAACAGATTGTTAGAGATTTCGATACCTTCCTGCCGAAAGGCACAGACAGATAAGTAAATCCACAATAGTAACGACGCCTGAAAGGCTTCTGTGGTTATGGTTGTTTGCTTTAAGTCCCCATTAAATCCTTCAGCTTCTCTTCGTACTCGTTCCGGTCAATTTCTCCTTTTACATACCGTTCTTTCAGAATTGTCAGCGGCGAGGGATGTTCTTCTTCAATAACATCTTTGATGCCTTTCCTGGTGGCCCATGACAAAAATGCCAGTGCGGGTACTACAACAAACCAGCCCCAACCAATGGTCCAGGCGCCTGATGACTTCTTCCTGTCTTTCTTTGTATTTTTTTCTTCTTTTTGCATGACTTGGTGGTTTTTTAATTTATTCTTAACGACAAGTTAGTAATTTTAAGTCACAAGATAAAGAGGTTTGTTTCTAAATTATTTTTGTCTGTCCATAAAGAGCCTTTTTATGCCGCGCTCATAAAAACATAGTATTATGGGCTCTTTGCGTTTAGACTTTTTTTGACATCCATTTATACAACTTATCCGACCGTCTGATTTTAACGTCCACAGGCATTGAAAAGCGGTCCCCTTTTTGGGCTTCATTCACCCGTTTCAGGTCGACTCTGATCTCCGGAACTTTCATTTCCACCACGCCGGTGGTTGGGCCGGTAATAAGTATCTCATCGCCTGTCTTCAGACTTTTTGTTTCCAGAAGAAATTCGGCGACACCAATTTTAGGGAAATAGTTGGTTCCTTTTCCGATATAAACTTTTTTACGGGTGGCAAGCGATCCATAATCTGCGGTCCACTCTCCGAGTTTTTGTCCCAGGTAATAACCATCCCAAAAACCACGATTGAAAACGGATGCCAGGCTCTCTTCCCAGTGGTTGATTTTATCCTGCGAATATGTGTCGTCAAGTACCGAGTTGATGGCTTCGCGGTAGCAGGAGACGACCGTTTTTACATATTCAGGGCCACGGGCGCGGCCTTCAATTTTAAAGACCCGCACGCCGGCATCTATCATTTTATTCAGGAAGTGAATGGTCTTAAGGTCTTTGGGAGACATGATGTGTTCATTGTCTACTTCAAGTTCCTGACCGGTATTTTTTTCGGTGACAATATAGCTTCTGCGACAGGGCTGCAGGCATCCACCCCGGTTAGCAGATGAATTCAACTGATGTAAACTCAGGTAACATTTGCCCGATATGGCCATACACAATGCGCCGTGCGAAAACATCTCTATACGCATGAGTTTCCCTGATGGCCCTTTAATTTGTTCCTCTTCTATGGCCTTGTGAATAGCGCTAACCTGATCGAGGTTTAATTCACGGGCCAATACCACCACATCGGCAAAACGGCTGTAAAATTTAAGTGCTTCTACATTTGAAATGTTGACCTGGGTGGATATGTGAACTTCTACGCCAATGTTGTTGGCATAGTTGATGGCAGCCTGGTCGGAAGCAATAATTGCCGAGATGCCGCTTTCTCTGGCTGCATCAATAAGTGACCGCATAACAGGCAGGTCGGTGTCGTAAAGAACAGTGTTAACTGTAAGATAAGTTTTTACGTTGTGTCGCGAGGCAATGTCAACAATTTTCCGCAAATCGTCGGTGGAAAAATTGCTGGACGATCGCGAACGCATATTGAGTTTTTCTGCCCCAAAATAGACCGAATCGGCTCCTCCCTGAATGGCTGCCATGAGTGACTCATAGGAACCCACCGGTGCCATGACTTCAAAATCGCTCCGTTTTAATTTTTTTCGGTCCATTACTCTGTTAATATTTTAAATTCTAATGATCTAACGATCTATTATTGCTCAATCTCTCTTTAAAATCCTTCGCCACCATTTGCAAAAAAACTTTGGCTTTCAGGCTGTCTTCAAGCGTTTCAGCCCCTTTCATCTCCAGCGGTCTCAGGTTGGCTTTGTCGTACATCTGGAAAATTTTCTCATCAATATAGCCAAATCCGTCGGAATAATGAAGAAATGAGAAACCGTTGACTTCATTATCAAGAATATTTTTACTGAATTTAAAACCGGAAGCATCAATCTGCAACTGATTTAGAAGCGTTGAGGCCAGATCGATTTGTGACGCATAAGTGTTGACGCTGGTATCTTTTACCGTCAAGGGACCGCCCGTCCATACCATGGGAATATGATAACGTCGCGATTTTGTATAACCCAGTTTTTCGGGGCCAACGACCCCGTGGTCGGCTACAAGTATAAAAAGCGTGTTGTCCCAGATGCCTGAAGTTTTCATTTCTTCAAAAAAATTACCTAAGCATCTGTCGGTATAATGAACCGAATTGTAATAATCGTCTTCATAAACGCGTTCCATCGGCACATCGAAGGGCTCGTGACTGCTCAGGGTGAAGAAAAAATTGAAGGAAGGGCTTTCCGAATTCTGTATCATGGTAACAAACCGGTCAAAAGTGTATTCATCGTGAACGCCCCACTTCTTCCCCTGATTTTCCTTTGGAAAGTCATCAATATCCACTACATCATCAAAACCGGCAAGTGTAATTAGCGATTTCATGTTTTTAAATTTCATATCGCCACCATACAAGAAATTGAAATCTTTATAGCCTGCCTCTTTTAATTTTTGAGGGATGAAATTCAGGTGTCTCGATTTGTCGGGATATTGCATAATAGAATAGCCGGGAATGCCGGGATACCCTGTAAGAACGCCAACGATACCGTGATCGGAACGGAAGCTGGTTGAATAGGTGTTAGAGAAGAAGATGCCTTCTTCCATTAGTCTATTCAGGTTTGGCGTTACATCTTCTCCACCCATTGCAGCTATAGCCTGTGCAGAAAAACTTTCAAGAAGGATAACCACGATATTCGGTTTTTCGCTGTTCAGGATTTTCGGGAAATGCCCCGATTGATGCATCATTTCGTCGAACATTTCACGGGCTTTTTCATCCTTAATGAAATGGTATTGGTTATCTTCAAAAGCACTTCGTTTTAGTGAATATGCAAAATTCCACAGGGGGTTAACGGCAGCATTGTTGGCAAACAGATGGTTGGAGAAGTAGGCAACTCCGGTATTAATGGGTGCAACACTGAAGCTTCCGCGGATGGGTACTATCAACAGCGCACCCAGAAAAAGAGTAATTCCCCAGTTGATGATTGTCTTCCTCATGTTAAAACTTTCATTAAATGAAGTCCGCAACACGAGCCTGTTGAAAAGAAATATCAACAGAACAGAAATGGCTGCCCAGATAATGAAGAACAAAACAACTTCCATCCAATGAAGGGAATTAAAAATGATGTCAGGCGTTTTAAGGAATGAGATGGCTTCCCTGTTAAGATGGGCGCCCCAGTAACGGAACAGATCAATGTCGCCCAGTTGGAGGCCGGTAAAAACAGGAATCAGAAAATAATGCAGCCGGCGAATGCATCTTGCACAAAAACGTTTTCCGATTGGAAGAGCGACCAGTTGAATAACGATGATGAGTAACATCAGGTAGCCCGAAAAGGAGAGGTCCATGCGCAATCCCGGTCCGAAAGATGCCAATATTGTACCCACGGGGGTATCATTGGAAAAACTGTAATTTGCAACGATAAATAGTGCTCTGAAGAATGCAAAAAACAGCAACCAGAACAGGTAAACCCGCAGGAATGTATGAAAAAACTGCTTCATTTTGTGTTAATAATCTGTTAATATTGAGTGTGCAAAAATAATGAAAATGCCGGAAAGGCAGAGCAGCAAGATTTTTTTATGTATCTTAAAACTCTTATGGATTGCGCAGGCTCATCAAACTAAATAATTATATTTGCATATATAATTATCTCAGAATCGTAATTTATGGCAAGGCGGGCATCAGTTATTTTCACAACATATAATCAACCTGAATGGCTCAGAAAAGTTTTGTGGGGATATGAGTGTCAGACAGAGAAAGACTTTGAGATCGTGATAGCCGATGACGGCTCGGGAGAAGAGACGAAAAGAGTTATTGATGAATTTAAAACGAACAGTCAATTAAATATTAAACATGTATGGCATCCGGATGAAGGCTACCAGAAGTGTCCGATTCTTAATAAAGCGGTTATTGCATCAGAGTCTGATTATCTGATTTTTAGCGATGGCGATTGTATTCCACGTAAAGATTTTGTTGAGGTTCATTTAAAATATGCAGAACCGGGTTATTTTTTATCGGGAGGGACATTGCGTTTGCCTTTGGATTTGAGCCGAAAAATTTTACGGGAAGATGTGGAGGAGGAAAGGGCTTTTGATTTAAGATGGTTATACGATAATGGTTTGCCCCGGACATTTAAAAGCACAAAACTGCTTCAGAGTAAATGGTATCCAAAGTTCATGAATAGGTTAACTCCTACGAAAGCTTCCTGGAACGGTCACAACTCTTCAGGCTGGAAGAAGGATATTATCGCTGTGAACGGGTTTAATGAGAATATGCATTACGGAGGTCAGGACAGAGAGTTGGGCGAAAGACTTCAGAATTATGGAATAAAATCCCGGCAGATCCGTTATTCTGCAGTCTGTATCCATTTGGAGCATGAGAGGCCTTACAAAACTAAAGAGTCTATTCGTCGCAATAAAGCTATCAGAAGTGAGGTAAAAAAAAAACATACATGGTGGGTTGAGAATGGCATTGATAAATATATGTGAGAAACTTTCCCGACTTGATAAACAGGCATTATTTTACCTGTCATTTTGAAATATAATTGAGTGCAGTATGAAAAGCATATTTTTGTCAAAATCCAGGCGTTTTAAATTTTTGTACCGGAGTTAACTTGTTGTTAATGAGGATGCAATAATTTAAAACAACAACGAGTTTGGCAACAAAGATGCTTTTTAGACCGCACTCATAATTAGAAACATTAATGTTTAAGCACTATCTGATAACACGCTTCAATCTCAGAAATAAAGAGTGGAAAACAACAAAAAACAGAGAACCTTTAGTTGACACTAATTGGTTGGATCATCGAATCCGGCTTTTCAAAAATTTTTGTTTGCCGAGCGTCTTGAACCAAACAAATCAGTCATTTACGTGGTTGATTTATTTTGATGCAAAAACGCCTTTGAAATACAGAAAAATAATTCAGTCCCTACTTGGTGAGCAGGAAAATATTGAGTTCTTTTTCATTGATGGCATGAAGGCTTTTTATCCTGCGCTTACAAAAAAGATACAGCACGAAACTCAGGATGTGTCACATGTAATAACTTCAAGAATCGATAATGATGATTGCCTGAGTAAATACTATATTGATACTATTCAAAGTTTTTTTGATAATCAGAATTTTACTGTTATTGACTCAATATCAGGATATACGCTTCAAATTTCACCAACGTTTAGGCTTGGTAAGAAGGAACATATATTTAATCCTTTTTTGTCGTTAATAGAAAAAAATGAGAATCCTAAAACCATTTGGGCCAGAAATCATGCCTCATGGAAAAAAGAAAAAGATATTTTGCAAATAAAAGGTAAGCGGTTATGGATGTCGATCATACATGATAAAAATGTTGCCAATAGATTTGATGGGTATGGGAAAGTACGTTGGGAGGATATTTCGGATGATTTCATTGTTTCAGAGGGAATGAATATAACAATAAAGGAAGAGTTAGTTACCGATCGCAGATATGGCTTCCAAAGCATTTTCAATTTTATCGATACCTATTTTACTATTTATACCAAAACATTGAAGAGAAAATTGGGGTTTTACAATAGGTAAACCGATGACATTATCTAAAGAGTGTAGAGACTGTTGTTAAAAAATAAAGTTATTAACCCAACTTGTGAAAAATGCCACCCAAAAAAACAAAAAAAATGCACAAATTTCGATTATTTTATTTTGCAACTATCTGATAAT
>NZ_AEWI01000015.1 GCF_000191885.1 Anaerophaga thermohalophila DSM 12881 | reverse complement strand
CATCCGTATAAAATTTAATTATTAAGGTCGGATGGAACTCGCATGCAAGGACTTATACATATTCTGTTGGGACAAACCTTGTCATGCTCGTTTCATACTATACTTTTTGTAGTTGAGATGCTCAAAATTGTCTTTTTATCTTTCTCTTCATCTACCATCCAACCCTCTGCCTGTTAAATATTGCAATTCAATAACTGCCTCGTTATATGATTTCACCAGGCTCAGATAATCCAGCCTTATAGTTGTGGCCTGATCGAAATACTGAACATATTGCAGATAATCGATATTCCCTTCACGATACTGAAGAGTGGCATTTTTTGAGATCAAACTTGCTTCTTGCAGCCGGTTTTCCCGGAAGAATTTCAACTGCTGATGGTAGTTGTTCACTTTGTTCCAAAGATTTTGAAATTCTGTTTCCAAAGTTTTTTGAATGATTCGGTGTTGCTCTCCCGCTATTTCGGCATCGATACGGGCACTCCGGTTTTTAGCATGTTCCCCCCAGAAGTCAATGGGAATTTTCAGTCCGACTTCAAAAGCGCTGAATCCATCGCCACCATTCACATCTGTTTTACTTAAACGGACAAAAGGATCGGGCCATGACAATGAACGAATGGCTTTACTCTCTGCTTCCGATGCACTCAGTTTGTCTTTCGAAACCATGAGATCGGGATTTCCGTCGGGCAGCCGTTGTCCGATGGTATCCAACGGAAACGGATAAACTGGCAGCACCGAATCTTCAACCGCAACGGGAGTATCAGAAAACAGAGTTTCCTGAAGTCGGTTCAGGCTGTTTTGTAGCTCCATCTCAGCCATTTCCTTATCCTGCACAATTGCTTTGTATTTCGATTGTGCCGAAACTTTTTCCAGATAAGAAATATCTCCGGTCTCATATCTCAATTCTCCGGCTTCATAGAGTTCAGAAAAATACAATTCCAATTGTTGCATCAAAGCAAGCTTCTCTTTGGCAAAAAGAACATCATTCCAGGCTTCTTTTACATCACGTATCACCAGTGCTTTCGCGCGGTTCAGACGCGACCGGTAAAGTTCAATATTCCGATTGGCCAGTTTCCCGCGGGCTACATACCCGGCAGGATTGCTAAATTCCTGCTCTACCGACCATTTTTGACGGCCGCTTCCCTCATTTTCGTTTTCATAAGCCACTTTAGTATCGGGCAAATCAAAAGCAGCGACTTTCTCCTTTTGTTGCTGCTCAACCCCCAGAATGCCGGTCCTAATCTCCGGATGATTGTCCAGAGCCATCTGTATGGCTTCATTCAATGAAAGTGGCTCCGGGCGTTGTCCCTGAAGAGAGGATGGCACAATCAGCATTCCTGCAATCAGGCAAAAGAAAAACGGTCTAATATCACGTTTTTCAGAAGAATTATCCCTGGCCAGCATTTGCGACAGGAAAGGAATCCTGATAGTTCTGGCTTTAAAAGTGTAAATAATCGGCAATAAAAACAGCGTTAAAAATGTTGCAGTTATCAATCCACCGACAACAACCGTTGCCAAAGGGCGTTGAACTTCAGCACCCGATGATGTTGACATGGCCATTGGCAGAAAGCCCAGCGCATCGGTTAGTGCTGTCAGAATAACCGGACGAAGCCGCATATCGGTGCCATGATAGACGCGTCGAAAGACATTGTTAACGCCTTCGGCTCTCAGTTCATTGAAGAAACTCATCAACACCACACCATTAAGCACAGCTATACCAAACAATGCAATGAATCCGACACCTGCAGAGATACTAAAAGGCATTCCGCGTATCCACAAAGAAAAGACGCCGCCAATGGCTGCCAGGGGAACTGCCGAAAATACCAGCAACGCCTGTCGTGACGAACCAAACGTAAAATAAAGAAGAATGAAGATAAAAGCCAGAACCAGTGGTACTACCCATGAAAGTCGTTGTTTGGCGCTTTGAAGACTCTTGAAATCACCTTCGTAAGAAATGCTGTATCCCCGGGGCAGATTCAGTTCCGAATCAAGCTTTTGTTTTACCTCCTCAACAAATGATTCGGTATCACGATTCCCGATATTAACATCCACTTCGAGCTTCCGCTTCACACCTTCGCGTGAAATAGCTGCAGGGCCCGTCTGCATTCTGATATCTGCCACCTCACTCAATTTCACCTGGTTGCCGTTAGGTCTTTTAAGATATAGATCGCCAACAGCTTCAGGATCGTTTCTGAACTGCTCATCCAAACGGACTACCTGTGAGAACTGACGCTCGCCTTCGTAAATAATACCTGCCTCAGCGCCTGAGTAGGCTGCCTGTATGGTACGGTTGACCGTTTCTATATCCAGTCCGTATTGAGCCAGTTTATCACGATCGTATTTCACAACCAGCTGGGGCAATCCTATCACTTTTTGCACATTCAAATCACCGGCACCGGGAATGTCTTCAATGATTTCACGTGCTCGATTTCCGTAATGAAATAGCGTGTCAAGATTTTCTCCATATATATTTAGCAAAACATCGGCCGATGAACCTGTAAGCAAGTGGTTAAACAGCATCTCTACCGGCTGTGCAAAAAAGAAATTCACACCCGGAACCGCTGCGGACATCTCTTCCTTCATCAGTTTTTCCAGCTCATCCTTGGTTTCGGCCCTCACCCATTCATCTTTGGGAGACAGATTTATAATCATTTTGGCCATCTCGAGCGACATTGGGTCGGTAGGAATTTCGCCGGTACCGATCTTCGTAGCCACCTGTTCCACTTCATCAGGAAATTTCTCCATCAGCACCTTTTCCAGTTTGGTATTGATGTTTACTGTTTCCGTGAGCGAAGTTCCGGGTTGCAGCAATGGATGAATGGCAAAATCACCTTCGTCAAGTTGGGGGATGAAAACCGCTCCAAGGCGGGTGAAAATTGCCAGGGCAATCACAAAAAGCACGATAACAGCCCCGGTAACAGCCTAACGATAGTGCAGAGCTACTCGTAACATTTTCCGATAACTTTTACGAATTTGTCCGATGACCCTGTCTGCCAGCCTGGGCTTGTCTGTTTTCTCCGGTCTTAAAATCCATGAAGCCATCATGGGAACATAAGTCAGACAAAGTATGATGGCCCCCACGAGGGCTGTCCCAAATGTGATGGCCATTGGCCGGAACATCTTGCCTTCCTGTCCGGTAAGCGTCAGGATGGGAATAAAGACAATCAAAATAATCAGCTGACCGAAAATGGCAGTACGCATCATACGCCCGGAAGCCCAAATAGTGATTTCTTCAACTCTTTGTTTTATCTGTCTCCCACTTAATTGTCTGAAATGCGAAATCCTCAGGCTCATCTGATACACTACAAACTCCACAATAATCACGGCTCCGTCGATAATTATTCCAAAGTCTACCGCCCCGAGGCTGATCAGATTCGCCGACAAATCAAAAGTGTACATAACGCCGAGTGCAAACAGCAACGAAAGCGGAATAACAGAAGCTGTGATGAGTCCCGAACGAAAATTCCCCATCAGAAAGACCAGAACAAAAATGACAATCAAGGCACCCAGAACAAGATTTTCAACAACCGTGGTCGTTGTATCTTTGATAAGCGAGGAACGGTCCAGAAAAGGCTCAATCTGAACACCTTCGGGCAAAGCTTCTTCAACCCGCGGCAAGCGCTCCCTGACATTGGCAATCACTTCGGCAGGGTTTTCCCCCCGCAGCATCATCACTTTGCCACCTACAGCTTCACCTTTGCCATTGTAGGTAAATGCACCTCCCAAGCCACTTGTTAAGGGGCCCATCGACGGCTCACCAACACCTGCAGGTAATTTTCCGGAAACACTTTTAAGTTTTTCAGATACCAGCTGACGGGGTTTGTACATTCCCATCTTTTCTTCGAAAACAAGGGTGATGTCGGACAAGCCAAATTTAGATTTGGAACGAATCTCAATCAACCCCGGAAGGTTACCCATCTCCAGTTCCACCGGATAAGTAATGAGCCTTTCTATTTCCTCTGTTGCCAGATCGGGGGCATAAGTGGTTACTTTTACCTGATTGTTGGTCAGGTCGGGAACCGTGTTCAACGGCAAATGCAGCAATGCATACACACCCCATCCTATCCAGGCAAAAATAAACAGCCCCACAATAAACTTGTTCTTTATTGAAAAGGCGATTATTTTGTTAATCATTTACTGGTTTTTTTTAAGTTTGGCAATAAATTCTCGCAAGCATGCGACCGCTCGGCTTTCTTTGCAAGAACTCTGGTAGTCTTTGAATAAAGTCTTTTGGTAAGTCTTTTGTTAACAATATTATCCCGATGAGCCGGGAAAATATGAAATGTAATTACCAAGAAAAAGAAACTATGCCAATGGTGGGCCCCGGTGAGGGAAAACAGAAAGAATAAATATATCTAAAGGCGATACATTCGGGATAAGTACACGGATAATCCGATTTCCAGATTCATCATCAACCGCTGGCGTAACATACAATAAAAGCAGGAAAGAATCATTAACCTCTCAGGATTGGCTGATCTTAACAATGCTCTGTCGTTCAACGGTTATATCGTTAAATGCATGGCAATGATTTCGGGCGTCATCAAACGATTCATTGTGTTCTATGGGATATTCGCAGGAAGTAGAATCTCCCGCAACCGGAACATTCGAATAAACCGAATGGAAATGATGATGATGGGGAATGACTTCATGTAAAAAGATGACCAGACCGGCCACCCATAACAAGAAAAGAGCGATATTTTTCCCCTTGGTCATCCGTATAAAATTTATCTATTACGAAGTTATCCGGGTCGCAAATATATAAAAAAAAGGCAGAAGCAGAGCACGCAGTTCCACCTCGGCCTGTTGAAACAAAATATTTGAGTTTGCAGGAAACTGAAATAAATTATTAACTCACGACGACTGACTTAATTAGGAGCTGTCCATAAAGTGCCATTTACTGTGCTACGATCGTCCGAAGATTACTCATCCCGAAAGTAGCTTTAAAAAGACGCTGTCTAAAAAGTCCATTGTGGATATCTGTGATGTGCTCCGTGCACTTGTATGTAATTACTTGAAAAACAATACCTTCGGCAGCAAGAATTGAATTCAGTTTTTCCAAAGAATTACTTATCAGATACCCTCAACAAAAAGCACATTCGGGACTCCTTTATTGACGGCTACGTAAGCCCCCGATAATATCAGGGCAGGCATTGCAACCGGCACTTTAAGTACAAACAATTTTTACCCTTTCCATTCTCCTTTAATCGCCATTTCCCAGCGCTTATTTACGGTTTTCCAGTTGACCACATTCCAGAAATTGTCAACATAATCGCCACGTTTATTCTGATATTTCAGATAATAAGCATGTTCCCACACGTCGAGTGTCAACAGCGGAATACCACGTTCATCCGAAACATCCATCAATGGATTGTCCTGATTGGGGGTAGAAGTTATCTTCAGGTTTTTGTCAGCATCCAGGTACAACCAGGCCCAGCCACTTCCGAAATGTGATTTGGCGGCATTGCCAAACTCTTTTTTAAATTCGTCAAACGATCCGAAGTTCTTTACCAATGCATCTGATAACCTGGCTGAAGGATCACCACCATCGGGTGACATATTGTCCCAAAACAGACGGTGATTGTAGTAACCGCCACCATTATTACGTACCGATTCACTATGCTGAGATATATTGGCAAATATATGATGCATAGGTATAGTCTCCATATCGGTACCTTTGATGGCGGCCATAAATTTGCCGTAATAGCCCCGATGGTGTTTATCGTAATGCAGCTCCATCGTCTGAGCATCGATATAGGGTTCAAGAGCGTTGTAAGCATAACCCAGCTGCGGAAATTTATGTTTCTCAACGGAACCTGCGACTGCTGCAGCGGCAACTCCTTTATTACCACCCTGTTTTTGACCTGCGGGCATACATGCTCCTATAGCAGCCATGCCTGCCAGTGAAAGAAAATGACGTCGTTCCATATCAATTCTTTTTATTGGTTCTAAATTATAGAAACATGTTATTGTCCAAATTGTTCGGTCGGGAAAAGCAGTTTTACACAGTCTCTGTCCATTGCTGAAACAATACATGAGCCCGGTCTAAAAAGCATCTTTGTTGCCAAACTCGTTGTTGTTTTAAATTTTGCATCCTCATTAACAGCAAGTTAACTCCGGTACAAAAATTTAAAACGCCTTGATTTTGACAAAAATATGCTTTTTATACTGCACTCATACATCGTAAACACCATAGAACGATTGCCCGATTTCGGATACTCTGTTATCCAGCAATTCATTTCTTATCAATGCCTCCAGAGACCGAAGAGCTTCCGAAGGATTGCCAGGACGGTGCCTGCCAATAAAATCCTTCGAAGTTGAATAAAAAGAGTGCTCCAGTTGAACATGGTATTACCTGCCTGACCGACAGCCGTTATCATCTGCAGAAATAATATCCATCGGATCCATTGTCCTAATTTTCAATCTCTCCGGCCCTTTTCAGAGAATATTTTGAAATAACGGGGCCCAACAGTTCATGAATAATTGCTGTCCCTATAACAACAGTCATGATAAGTGTAGAAAATTCATGAAAGGCCTGTTCTTCGGAAACAAGGATCGCAAGCCCGATCACGATTCCGCCTTGGGGAAGCAGACCGCCAGCTGTATATTTTTTCACAGGTTTTGAAATATCCAAAAAGGTTGATGAGCCTGATATTCCGCTATATTTCCCCAGTGCACGCGCAATGATATACAAAATAACCAATGCCGAATTACCTGAAAGCAGGGAAATATCCAGATGTAAGCCGGAAAGTGTAAAGAAAATTACAAAGATCAATTCTTCAGTATACCGTTCCACGACACCAAAAATTTCTTCTTTCTGTTGATTAAAATTAACAACGATTACGCCCATTGCCAGGGTTGAAAGCAACTCATCAACACCCAGATAAGCTGAAGTCCCGAAGCACAATATCAGAACCCCGAGAATCAGAACGATCAGGGCACCTTCTGTCTCCCGCTTAAAAATACGTGATAGCAAGTTCAGTATAGAACCAAAGACAATACCAACGATGACGGCCAATACTATTTCTGAAAAGAGGTGTTCAATGGAATTAAGGAACGAAACATCGGTATGACCCATCAGAAATTTTGCAAATGACAGAGATAATGTAAACAGAATGATACCCATAATATCGTCAAAAGCAGCTATTCCCAGAACAGACGAACTCACTGGTCCTTTGGCTTTGTATTCCCGGATAACGGCAAGCGTTGCCGATGGATCCGTTGGTGCTGCCAGTGACGCCAATATCATACTGAAAGCCAGAGAAAGATAAACAGAGTCAAAAATCGTAAAAACATATTCCACCGCCACAAACAACATAAAGAATACCGATAGATAAGCAAAGACAGACTCTGCAAGAGTCATAATAAAATAATTCCGGCCCTCTTTTTTTATTTTATCAAACGATAATGAACCGCCAATATGGAAAGTAATCACTGCCAAAGAAATATCAACCAATGGCTCGCCCGTCTCAATAAAAGAGTGCGGTACAATTCCCAAAACCTGCGGGTTCAGAAATATTCCCGCCACAATGTAACCCGATATCTTTGGAAGTGAAATTTTGGCTGCCAGTTCGCCAAATAAAAATCCGGAAAAAATTATTATACCGGTTATCAATAGTACGCTCATTTGTTACTGATAATTTTTCTGAGAGATTTATGATTGAGTGCGCTATAAAAGCCACTCCTTTTTCTTATTTATTATCCCCTTTTTTCAAGGGTTACAGAAATTTTGTTCCTGAATTTCAGTCAAACTACGAGATTAAAAAAATCGGAGGTACACTATTACTAAAACCTTATTATATAATCATTTAAATTGATATCCGAAGCCAAATTCATTTTCTTTCTTAATCGATACCTGCTTGACTCCACACTTCTAAGAGAAATGTTTAACATTTCTGCAATCTCCTTATTACTATAATTCATTCTTATATAACTAACCAGCCTAAGATCTTTATGGGTTATTTTAGGAAAGGTTTCGGTTATACGCCTTAAAAAATCATTGTGTAATACATCAAAACTTGTTTCAAAAGATTTCCAATCCTCCATGGGATAAGAGTTTTCTTCCATTAATGAATACACATTTTCAAGTTTTTTTCTGGCCTGATCGGATACATATGGCGTAATTTCCGACAAATAATTTTTTACCCTTTTCAGCCTTTGGTTTTTTTCCTCAACCGCCATCGCACTGGAAACAAGAGCCTTATTCTTTTGATCGAGTTCGTTAGTAAGTTTTTCTTGTTCCTGTTTCAGCAATTCTTTCTCCCTGATAATTTGTTCCGCTTCCATGACTTTCTCCTGAATACTCATCTCTAACATGACATATCTGGTTCTGGATTTATAAATGTAATATCCCAGGATAAAAAACGGAAGACTTATCAGAATAATAAACCACGGAGTTTTCCAAAACGGAGGTAACACAATAACTTCAAGAGATGCATGACTGTCGGGATGCCAAATTCCATGACTGTTGGAAGCTTTAACTCTGAAAATATACTCTCCGGGAGGAAGGTTTGTATAGGAAGCAAACCGACGCGAGGCGTCCACCTTAAACCATTGCCCGTCGAAACCCTCCAGCGTATATTCATAACTATTATTAAGCGGGGTGGCAAAATGAAGTGATGCAAACTCAAAAGTAATTAAATGCTCATGCGAAGTTAACGTAATTTTATCTGTTGCATAAAGAGGTTTACTAATAAGAACCCTGCCATTTATTGTATCCCCTGCCTCAACTTCCTTTCCGTTCACCGTCAATCCGTTTATCACCACCTTAGGAATATAAGTACTTCTTCGAATATCTTCGGGGGAAAATATGGTAAACCCGTTTTTCCCCCCAAAAAACATGGAATTATCTGACATTTTAATGACCGCTGAATAGATATCAAAATTGAAATTGTTCCCATGCAATCCATCTTTTTTCTGAAAATTAATAAAATTCTTTGTCTCCGGATTAAATTTAGAAATACCATACCCCGTCGCAAGCCAAAGATTGTGCTCCCTGTCTTCCAGAATACTGTGAACCGCATTATTTGACAAACCCTCTTTTTTAGAGTACTTAACAACAGCGGAGGTTTTTTTATCGAAGTGCCATAAGCCTTGAGAAAGTGTTCCAAGCCATAATTCTCCTTTCTCTGATTCAAATATTGATAGAACATCTTTCAGGATGATACCCTCCTTTTTATCAACAACAGATACCTGCTTAAATCTATCGTTTGCCCGATCATAAACACATACTCCACCTGCCAAAGTGCCAATCCAAATATTATCATAATTATCACAATAAATCGCTGTTATGGTATTGGACGGCAAACGGGTGGTATCAGATGGGTTTTCGCGGTAGCTGTGTTTAATATACCTCTCCGGATTCTCCTTAATCGGTATTAACTTATCAATTCCTTTCCCTCTGAAACCTACCCAAACATGTCCTAAGCGATCCGAATGTATGGCAGAAACCTCTCCTCCGGATAATTGCTCGCCAACATTATCATATTTATATTCCATTAATTCTCTTCTTTTCGGATTGTATTGAAACAGCCCTTCTCTGGTTCCTACCCAAATACAACTATCTTCTCCCCTTTCAAATGTGGTAATTCCTTTGGCTCTTTCAATGATTCCACTTTCATCCAAATTGATAAAAACTTTTTCGTCTCTAAAAAATTGATAAAATCCACCATCCACAGTTCCTATTAACAGTACCCCCGGAGTAATTTCTATAGCTGCTGAAATCTGATAATGAAAAAAATTGTTATTATCCACCGGTGACGGATAAAATGTTTTAAACCTGTTTTTGTAAAAGTCTATTTTATTAATACCATCTCCCCATGTAGCAACCCAACACAAGCCTGAATTGTCCTGATATATCGACCAAATCCAATTATTACTAATGGAATTATCGTTCCATATTTGATAATTGTATTGCTCTATTTCATACACGGATATTTCGTCAGAGCCATCCGAAAAGGAGGATTGAGAAAGTTTATTATGACTGTTAGCGGAACCTTCCGATAAATCAGCATTCACCCTATATGAAGAAATACTTTCGGCAGTTATAATCTGGAATAAACCATTACCAAACGATCCGGCCAGAACTTCATTACTACTGATCGGTAAAATTGTTTTTATAATTGCATCCTGTATGCAGGAAGCGGAACCTGAATGACATGAAATATCCCTAACCTGATGATTTTGGATGTTAAACTCCATTATACCATGCCCCCAAGTGCCCAGCCATAAAACATTTCGACGTTTTTCTATTATAGCATTTATTGTGTTTACTTCAGCTGCATCATCAGAACCGGCGTCTATCATAAAATTCTCAAAAATTCCTTCCTCTTTAGAGAAACAAACCACTCCATGCTGCCAAGTGCCCAACCACAAAACGCCATCTCTGTCTTCAAAAATGGTATTGATAAAGTTACAGGGCAAATTTGAATTTATTTCTGTATAGTTGGTAAAAGTATCGTCATCATAATCATATCGGGACAATCCGCCGCCATAAGTACCAATCCACAAAAATCCTTCTGAATCCTGGTATAACGTTTTGATTACATTATGACAGATAGACGTTGAATCATGAGAATCCGGATAATATTTAATAAATTCTTGTTTTTCAGGAACAAATAAATTAAGCCCATTTTGTGTACCTACCCATATATTTCCGTACGAATCTTCCAACATACACTCTACAAAATTATTACTAAGAGATGTGTCATCCATCGGATCTGCCTGGAATGACTCCATTTTATAACCATCAAAAACATTAATACCTTCAAAGGTACCTATCCAGAGAAATCCATTACTAGAATGTAGAAAACAATTCACGGAATTGTGGTTAAGACCATCTTCCATATTCAGCCTTTCAAATTTTAATTCGTGAATCTCAGCCGATAAAAATTGAGAAATGAAAAATGCAAAAACAAAAAATACTGCATTAACAGTTATAATATTTTTTTCAGCCTGCTTCATAGACTTTTTTGAACTTCGTTTACTGACCTGCATTATTATTCCTGCAGAATTTTATTTCACAAATTTTCTGTTATGGTTGCCAATAATCAGCCAAACAAGCAACTATACAAATTTTCAAAAGAAAATAGTGACTCCTCTCATACAACACTCCGTTAAACACGCGCAAAAAACTGATAATGAATTTTTTATCATTAACAACATCAATCACAACGTTCTCATAACAAAAACTTTACCTTATTGAAGTTTAAGCTACATTTTATCAAAAAAATCCAAAAAGCTTACTCCTCATCGGAAGGATTGGTCATAATGATAAGATCATCTGTGGTTTACCGGGAGTTTTGTAAAAACAAATCCAAATTTAAAAATTAAAAAAACAAAAATAGTTGTAAAAATCGAAACACCAGACATGAATACTGAACTTTCTCCCAAAATTAAAAAAGACCTAATTCACCAACACACCAACACATAAATGGTTTCTGTCCATAAAGCAACATTTGCTGTATTACGACGCTTGCTTCCAAAACGCTCATTTACGAAACGAGCATGGCAAGGTTTAACACAAAAGAATATGTATAAGTCATTGTATGCAAGTTTTATCCGCCCTTAATAAATAAATTTTATACGGATAAAAAGTAAACGCCGCTTTGGACGACCTCGCAAGCCTTGCAACTGGCACTTTCTGAACAGACACGTAATTTGCTACAACCTATGCCGACTTTATAAACCAACACTAAATACAAGAAACTCACTAAAGAAAGAGGATATATATTAGTTGACGTAAAAATGCAGTACCAATGCGTATTTATTTCTATTTCTAATATTTTAATAAAAACGATTTTCGTTAATACATTTGTTTTAATGAAATTAACATAAAAACACATCTCATGACCAAAACAAATCTAACAACCACTTCTATCATTCTGGTGTCATTGATTGTGAACTCTTTCACATTCGGACAAGTGGATAATCGGAATTTCAAGAGAGGGTATGGTTTTGGAAATCATACTCAGGCAGACATGGAAGCCTTATCGGCAGGAACAACATGGTGGTATAACTGGTGGTACCGACCGGATGCCACCGACAACATCATCAATGTATATCAGGATTATGGAATGGAATTCGTTCCACAAGCATGGAATGCAAACTTTGACGAAGCCGGTTTACGTCAATACCTTAATGAACACCCTGATGTTAAATACATCATGGGCTTTAATGAACCTAATTTTAAAGCTCAGGCCAATTTAACGCCGGCACAGGCAGCTGCGGAATGGCATAAAATAGAGGCTATTGCGGAAGATTATAACTTAAAAATAGTAGGACCGGCTCTTAACTATTCCCCAGATGCTCCTTATTATGATCCATTTCAATGGATGGATGAATTTTTGGAAGAATGTGATGCATTGGGTGGTTGTCATTTCGATTATGTAAATGTCCATAGTTATATGAATAATGTTGATGCCCTTAGGTGGTATCTCAATGAATGGAAAAAATATGGCAAGCCAATATGGCTGACAGAATTTTGCGCGTGGGACGGCATAGAAACGACTGTAACTCCTGAATATCAACAGAATTTTATGATAGAAGCCCTGGAATTACTGGATAATGATCCTGATGTTTATCGCTATGCCTGGTTTACAGCAAAATCTACAGGAATTCCATACAACAGCTTATTGGGAACAACCCCTGGAGAGCTTACAACACTAGGACTCATATACACAGACCAATACACAATTCCTCAATCTGATTATATTACCATTCGAGTAATAGATAAAACCAAAGGCGAAGTAACCAACAGTGCTGTCTGGCCTGACCAATCCGTTTATACCTGGCTGGGAAATACTACTACCTGGGTAGGCCTTAACAATATGCCTCCAGGTACCATGGAGGGTAATTGGATAGGAATGTATAGCGGAGTTGAAGGCGGAAATCTTGAAAAGAACGAGGAAGAATGGATATGGTCATATACTTTCATACCAACAAAAGGCTTAACTTACAACTGGAATCCGGGTATATGGATAGACGAAGCCCGCACCGAAAACTCCCTTCAGAACATCCATGTAGGCAGAAATCTTGAATTTACAGTTGATAACGAAGGAGTTGCAACCGGAGAATTGACACTTGTCATAGAAGACGCAAACAATGCAACTCCTGTTGAATCAACCTCTGCAACCGGCATCAACGAAAAATCAAGATTTAATAAAGTTACAAATATTGCGCCAAATCCGGCCAATGACAGGGTTTTCATTTTTTCACCTTTCCAGATAAAACATGTTCAGATTTATAATTTAACCGGGGAATTAGAAATCTCTCAGGACACCAATGGAAGTGTATTTGTGGGACAATTATCTTCAGGCCAATACATAATGAAAATAACCGGGTCTCAAAACGAACAAGCCATTAAGAAGCTTATAATCAAATAATTGAGTGCAGTATAAAAAGCATATTTTTGTCAAAATCCAGACGTTTTAAAATTTAGTACCGGAGTTAACTTATTGTTAATGAGAATTTATCAGTAAATAATTAGACTAAGTTATTGGCTTGTTGGAACTTGAATGATTAAGCTTTATACATGTTCTTATGTGACAATTTTTGTTATGCTCGTTTCATTGAGATTTAACTTATTTTTAGTAGGTAATTATACGTCAGGAAGTTAAAATAACAAAGCAAAAAAAATCTTTCCTATGAAAAAAATCTTTTTATTAATTCTTATAGTACTAACAGGGATTAACAACATGTCAATCACAACTGCCCAGGAATACAAAAATGAAGAACTTTTTGGGCCGAACATGTTTATTTTCAGCCCTGATGATGATATGGCAGCAATAAATGAAATCATCAATAACATTCATGACGAAATGTTTCACGATGAATTCAGCACCAAACGATATGCATTTTATTTTAAACCGGGCAATTACACGGGATCAGGAACGCTTAACATAGCTTATTATACTCACATTGGAGGTTTGGGAAAACTGCCCACCGATATCAGAGTTTCAAATATTTACACTCCTGCCCCACTTCCTAATAACAATGCCACCTGCACATTTTGGCGTTCAGCAGAAAATCTAACCGTAGCCGGAGTTTCCGATGGTGACATGAATACGTGGTTTCAATGGGCTGTTTCCCAAGCGGCTCCGCTCAGAAGGATTAACTCCGAGCGACGAGCCCATTATCAGTGGTGGTATGACGGTTGGTGCAGTGGTGGTTTTACCGGAGATTGCTATTTCCACGATCGTGCAGGGTCATGGTCTCAGCAGCAGTGGTATTTTCGCAACACTTATGTTGAAAAAGGATCTGAAGATTATAGCATAGGGGGCTGGAACCTTGCCTACCAGGGTGTAGAATTCGGCCCCAATGTTAATATGGCCAATCATAGTGACAACTGGAGTGTCTCGGGTGGACTATGGAACAATGTGAGCCGTGTAGATAAAACACCTATTATACGTGAAAAGCCATTTCTCTATATTGGAGATGATGGAAGATATAAAGTTTTTAAACCAGCTCTGCGCAAAGAATCGAAGGGCACATCATGGACGTTTTCTGATATGGGACCCGGAGAGACCATAGATTTGCTGAACGATTTTTATATTGTAAAACCCGGGACACCTGCTTCAACCATGAACGAACAACTTGCTGCAGGAAAACATCTGTTTATCACCCCGGGTATTTACGAAATATCCGAACCACTTCATGTTACGCATCCTAACACCATTATTTTAGGAACAGGCTATGCAACCCTTATACCTTCTTCTGTTAATTCCAATACAGCCATTCTTGTCGATGATGTGGATGGAGTTACTATTGCCAGTCTTCTTTTTGATGCACATTATAGTTCAAGAACACTGGTACAGGTAGGTAAACAAAATTCTACAATGGACCACTCCGATAACCCCACCCTGCTTGCAGATTTATTTTTTCGTGTAGGAGGATTTCGTGAAGAAAATGTAAATGTCGATATCGCCCTTGAGATAAACTCCTCAGACATAATTGGTGATCATTTCTGGATTTGGAGAGCTGACCACGGAAAAGGGGTTGGATGGTTCAAAAACACCGCCAGAAACGGATTGGTAGTTAATGGACATTATGTTACCCTATATGGGGTATTTAATGAACACTTTCAGGAGTACGGTACCCTCTGGAACGGAGAAAAAGGAAGACTCTATTTTTATCAAAATGAAACGCCTTACGATCCTGTAGATCAGAACGACTATATGAGTCACAATGGAACTGTGCGTGGATATGCTGCATATAAAGTAGCAGATCATGTAAATTACCATGAGGCAAGCATGCTGGGAATTTATGATGTGCTGATTAATACAGGGGGAGAAAAAATCGCGATTGACAACTCCATAGAAGTACCAGATTCAAAAGGGGTTAAAATTCATCATGCCTGTAATGTAGGTATCTCCCCCGATGATATGGGCGGATTCGTTTCGGTCATTAACGGAGAAGTGCCAAGTACTTACTATGTAAATGGTGCGGGCTCCAGATTTTTTATTATTGATTATCAGGGCACAAATGATCCCATTCCTTGGGAACGCCCCACACAGATTACTAACATCAATAATTCCAATATGTCCTCCACTGTCAGTATTTATCCAAACCCTGTTTCAGATTACCTTTTTATTAAATTTAATGACAATGGTTTCAAGAAAGTAACCGTCAGCAACATGGCTGGTCAGGTGCAATCCTCAAAGAAGATTAACACCAATGAATCGATTCTGAATCTGGACTTGCGCCATTTGGATGTAGGAATCTACTTTGTTACCCTGTCAGGCGATGGACTAAGTGAAACTTTTAAAGTTGTCAGAAAATAATTTTCATGAGGCTGTCTAAAAAGAAAGTGTGTTAAAATGAAAGAAAATCATTTTAACGCCTAAGAGATGAAATGTTTGGGCTCAACTTACATGGTACGTAACTGTTTAGAAGTCTTTCTTTTTAGACCTTTCTCGTCTGAAATATATAAAGGGATATTTGTAAGTCTATCAGAAAAATTGTAAATGTTATTAGTCCTGACTAATTTTTTATAATTGAGTGCAATATAAAAGCATATTTTTGTCAAAATCAAGGCATTTTAATTTTTTGTATCGGAGTTAACTTGCTGTTAATGACGATGCAAAAAATTAAAACTACAACGAGTTTGGCAATAAAGATGCTTTTTAGACCGGACTCACCCTTAATTTAAAGTTTGTAATCAAGTCACTTTTTTGCCAAAATCACTCCTATATGAAAATATTTCTGCCACTACCAGTTATGACAGGAAATTTGCCATAAATAGCATCAAAACTTGTCGTAAATTAACAACCCGTTTTTAAACAGGCAAATTCCTTAACCCAACTTGAAATACAGAAACACAAACATAAACATATCAAATAAAACGTGTTACGATTTTCAATTGGAGAACTATTTTTTTCTAACATGTGGGCGGTATTTAAAATTATGGCTGTCGAAAATTTGCTTTTGGTCATTTGTTGGTCTGGTGCATAATTTAATATAGATTTTTTTATTCTCATTGTTGTTCACGCTAATATTGAGGGTTGCATTGATCTCATTTCCTAATTTGTCAAACACTTGTTTCACAAGCCATTCACCTCCAATCTCCGTGCCGTCAACTTGTTCTATGGTTTCTAAATCAACTTACTGGATATTACTGCGAATTTCTTTAGAAATTATCTCTCTTTTCAAGTACCAGAGGCAAATAATTTTTCATCCGTATAAAATTTATTTTTAAGGTCGGATGGAACTCGCATGCAAGAACTTATACATATTCTGATTGTGGTAAAACTTTGCCATGCTCGTTTCATTGATAATTTTGTCGGCAAAATGGATAGCCAATATTTCAACATCCTCAAAAATCTTTTTATCAGCAAATAATAATAAAGTGTTCACATCATTTTTAAATTGAAAACAGTTTACTTTTTCATGCTTCGAATTTGATAGCGGTTACTTGTATTTATTGATATTTGAACTTATCATAACAATAGTGTATGCATAAAGGATGCTAAAAAAGCAGTGAATGATTCTAAGGAATTATTCACTGCTTCTTATTTTTGTTACAACTTATAGAAAATACCTTCTCAACAAGTATTATCACACTGCACTTATCATTTCTTCATTAGTATTTGCGAGTAAAATTTACCATCCAGCTGCATTCTAACCAGGTAAATCCCTGTATCTAAGGAAGACAATTGCACTTGGGTCCGACCATTAGTGATAATTTTTGATGCATCATAAACAGATACACCTTTAAGCGTAAAAATGGTAACATTGGCCAAACCATCTACTTGTTCCGGAAATTGAATCTCCACGTAATTTTCAGCGGGATTTGGAATTAACATTAATGAGGCAATCTTACTTTCATGGTCTTCAAAATTTCCCGTTGGTGTGTCATCTCCGTTATACCCCTGAATTCCAAATCCATACTGGAACAATGGATTCCCATATTCCGGCAGCAAAGGCTCACCCAGAGCAATTTTATTTCTGATAACCTGACGTTCTGCGGCAGTAGCGCCCAAATCGAAAGGCAGATCCCACTTTTCCTGTTGATTTACTAAATCATCCGTTCCTATTTGTTCCATGTTTCTGGGCAATTGCCAAGGAAGACGCCCGGTTGGCGGATAATCTCCGAAAAGAACCTGTGCCAATGCAGGGCCTCCACCATCACCCGGGCGATACGCAATCAGCACCGCATCCGCCATATCTAAAACATCCTGCAACACATAAGGACGAGGCATAATAACTACAACAACCATAGGAATACCGCGGCTTTTTAAATCATTCAGCGTTGACAGATCATATTCATAGGAGTTGGAAATGGCATAATAGGCATCATGAATATAGGGCTTCTCATTATCATACATGGTGCCGTGCGTATAAGTAGGTTCACCCACAATGGCAATAGCTACAGAAGGATTAACAGCATCATTCAGATATACATTAAATCCATTGTTATCTCCCCGCTCTTTAATGGCTTCATACATCGTTTGAGCACCATATTCATCATGAAAATAACTGGTCCAGATGCGATAACTATCGCCATCATCAGCTCTTGCACCGGTTACAAGAATATTAGTTCCTGCTGAGGGATTGAGAGGCAGAATACCATTATTTTTCAATAAAGTCATTGATTGACGTGCTGCATCAACAGCCAGCGCCTGATTGCTTTCCGTGAACCAGGTATTCTTCCCGTTAACAGGATCTCCATAGGGATTTTCAAATACACCAAGTCTAAACTTCACATTCAAAATCCGTTCAACAGCTTCGTTGATTCTTTCTTCAGGAACACCCGCGATAAAATTGTTCATACTAAAACCATCTGCACCAGGGTCTGCTCCTCCCATTATATCTGATCCGGCATTAGCCGCATCAATCCATGCTCCCCAAGGCAACCAATCGGTACATACAGGTCCTTGAAAACCCACAGTTTCTCTCAGGTAATCTATAATCTTTTTACTGTCTCCCGCTCCGGGCCCTCCAGGATCCAAATAGGAACTTCCGGCATATCCCGGCATTACCGTAGCCCCTCCCGCATCCATATGGGCAAACCAGGGTTTCAGGTGATACTTGGCTGTTATTGCATCATAAACCACCAACGCCTCACCGCCTGCTCCCTGACCAGGCCAGTGTTTGGTTGTAACCATTACCGAATTCGGATTAATTTCAGGACCTGCCTGATAGCCACAAATTAATGCACGTACCATAGCCGCCGCAAAATCAGCATCTTCTCCACAACCTTCCTGAATACGAGGATATAAGACCTTTGTGCCAACTTCTGCAAGCGGTCCTAAAACACCTCTTGCACCCACCGCTACTTGTTCTGTTCTTTGCATATTGGCACATTGAAAAGCCAGTTCCAGATTGCGGGATGCTGCCAAAGTACTTTGAGTGGGAAACGTGGTGGCATAACCATGGATATTATCTCCGGCTGAAACAAAAGGAATTCCCAAACGGGTTTGCGCTGCCGCTTTTTGTTTTTCCAGCATATCTTCAACGGTGCCCGGACCAAATGCCCATCCCGATAAAGGGTATTTTTGTGCATTGTAAAACATTTGATATGCTTTTTCTTCAATAGTCATTCGCGACATCAAATCATTAACCCTCTCACTTACTGGCAAATGCCAGTCTTCATATGGATCAACCTGTCCGTTTTTATTCAGATCTCTGCAACCATCAATAATGCTTACACCATCGTTAACACTGGTTACTTCAGGAAGATAAACACTGAAATTCCCTAAATCAGAATATTGTTTCCCGGAAGGAGTATTGGCCACAATATACCATTTATAGGTCCATCTGTCCGGCAAATCTGTCGAAACTGTAAAGTTGGACTCCGACACTTCCCCTATTTTGGTAAATCTGTCGAGCAAACTTCCCATTTGATACCAGTCATAATGATCTTTGGTAATATTTACCCAAATTTCGTATGTTTCAGCACTACTAACATTTTCCCAAGTCAGTGTAGGACGGCGACTGTCCCACACAACAACACCTTTTGCAGGAGTCAATACTTCAAAAGAGGCAGGACCCGGAGGTACCGGTGGCGGATTGGGATTGGGATTAGGATCAGGAATATCATCGACTCCGCTCCCCGGGCTATAAATTTCAAATTCAAAAATTGAATAGGACCATTGGGTGTTTCGTTCCACACCTTTCATTCGGACATGTTTGGCTACCACAGGTGAAAACGAGAGATCATCCGTTCGGGGTTCAACCGGCAATTCATCCTGAGGATTAAAAACATAGACAGTCTCCCAGTTTACATTATCCATAGAAACCTGAATTTCGTATTTTTTCGCGGAGGCCGTTTCCCAGTGAATAATAACCCGATCAATAAAATGATTTAAACCAAGATCAACCGACATCCATTCATCATCGCTAAATCCACTCTCCCAGCGAGATGTCAGGTCTCCATCCACGGCATTAGAAGATCCGTTGACGCCTTCTACATTTACAGAGGAGTGTTCCGTGGGCATGCCCAGGGCAATATTGCCAATACCATAAATGGGCGTATCATTGCTCTCTACAGGGTTTGTCCTTGTCACCACGGAAGTCTCCGGGGACTCATTTCCCGCAACATCATAAGCCCGAACACTAAACTGATATTCAGTATCCGGATTTAATCCACTAACTGTAAACGATGTACTATTACCATCAACTATAGCCTCATGGTTTCCATTTTTAAAAACCACATAATGATCTATGGCATTATTGTCGGTTGCTGCACCCCATGACAGAAAAACTGCATAGGTAGCCGGAGCTGCTGATAAAGCCCCTGGTGCTGATGGTGCCTCATTGTCATTACCGTTTCCCTGAGTCCCGAACACCTTAAATTCATAAATCGAATATGGCCACTGAGTATTGGCAGCAAGTGTTGTCAATCGAACGTATCGTCCTTCCATATCTATACCGGTTAAACGATCTGTTCTCTCGCCTGCAGCCATCCCCGTCTTTTCGGCAACTGGTGCCCATTGATTGTTATCCTCTGAAACTTCTATCAGATAATCTTTGGCATTTGCCGTTTCCCAAAGAATAAAAATATCCGAAATGATATAAGTTCCCCCTAAATCTATGACAAGCCATTCTTCATTAACTGTTTCAGCAATCCATCGACTTCCGGAATTGTCATCCACAACCAGACTGCCATCTCCCGAAGAACAAGTCACCGTCTTCCCTGATGAAATAACAGGTTCAGCCGGTAGAACCTCAACCCCGGCTTCGACAGATAAACCGGAGTTAACAGCTGTTACAACATAAAAACCCGGTTCGGAGGAAGAAAAACTTCCGGCTGATGTGACAGAACTGCCATTTGCAGGTTGAACAGTCCAGGTAGTGGCTTGCGATAATGCAATAGGCCTATCCATTTGATCAAGTCCTATCACATCAAAATTCACCACTTCATTTACACCAACACTTTCTTCTTCAGGCACTATCCTCAAGGAAGTTAATTCCGGGGTAAATGGTGGATATACCTCAAATTCATAGATGGCATACCCATACCCCATCTGTCTGGTAACTCCCTGCATTTTGATGTATCGGCAGCTTAAATTAAGGTCTGTTTCCACATCAACACGATTTCCAAATGGCAGTTCTCTATATTCAATTGTTCCAAAATAGTTTTCACCATCTTCGGAAAAAGAAATGTTGTAATCCAGTGCATTGGCATTTTCCCAATATATTTTGAAAGCATCAACTTCCTTTACACTGCCCATATCCACAATTAACCAGGCATCATCGATATTCTCCGAATCCTGCCACATCGTTCCGGTGGTGTTTCCGTCAAATATCTGAGTAGGTTCTTGTCCGTCTGAAGAGACTGCTGTTAAGCCTGTATATTTCTGTGCTATTCCTTCAGGAATAATTGACAGAAAAATAAACAAAACTATCCATTTAAGAATATCCATATTTTTCATCAGTATAAAATTTATTTATTAAGGTCGGATGGAACTCACGATGAATCGTAAGATCATCGTAAGCCAATTTTGTTCACGTCATTTTGAGATTTCAACCCTACAAAATTCATGTTCGTTTTATTATATTATTTATTAATTATGAGTTTTTTAAGGTACGTTTTATGATTTGCCAGAATTATTTCAACGAAATAAAGCCCGTTTTTGGCAGCTGTTATATCGAGCTGCATTTCACTGACAGCACTTTCAGATTCAAGAATGGCTATGCCGGCAATATTGAAAATCCTTACATGAAATTCTTCGTTGGGAACAACAATTTTGAGGGTATTTTTTGCCGGTACAGGATAGATTAAACAATTCGGCTCTTCATTATTTTTTTGTCCGATAAAAGTTGTTGTATTTTGGCCAAAAGCTTTAATTTCAAAAAGAGAATATCCATATTCGGTAGCTCTTTTGGTACCATAAAAACGTAAATATCTGCCTGCAACAGTTTTGTCGACTGGTATTACATCTAATCCTCCATCCCCTCCGGAAACGGTTGCAATAATTGCATAATCTTCAAAAAGCGGGGAATTACTCAAATGTATCTCATAATCAGTGGCATAGGCAGCTTCCCATTCCAATTCAATTCTTTGCAAACAGTACTGTTGTTCCAGGTCGATCACCACCCACTGAGGATCGAAAGCTTCACTACTCCAACGAGTTGCGGGGTCACCATCATTTACGGGTGTTACGGTGAAACCAGCCTGATTGGAAGAACTTTCAGCAGGTTTATTCAGTGCAAGGTTTATTTCATTTGGATTAATCGGAACGCTTACCGAAACAAAATCAAAACTTTGTGCACCTTCATCATCCGTTACCGTCAGTTTAAAAATATAATCCCCCGGCACCAGATTTTCAACATTTGTAATTGCTTGTCCGGGATTAACAATATATGCTCCGCTTCCTTCTTCCAGACTCCATTGAAAGATTACAATGCTACCATCTGAATCATAGCTTTCGCTGCCATCAAGTCGAACTGTACTTTCAGAAATCTCAAGAGATTGGTTTTCACCAGCTTCAGCGACAGGTCGCTGGTTATTTAATGCTGAATTGTAGAATTGATGAGGCCCTACACTAACTGTTTCAATAGCAGTATTCTCACGATAAACCGTAACATCCTTAGGGCTGGTACTGTAATTATATATCAAATAAGTAAATTCTCCTGTTTCAGGATGCTCATAAACAGAACCTGTAGAAATGCTTGTATGGTACCCCTTAGCAGGATGTCCATAATCTTTATTTGCATTCGCCAAATAATAATTGACTGCCACATTGGTATGTTCTGTCCATTCTCCTGCTTCATTTTCATAAAACTGATCCAACAAATCAGCGGCTAAAGCGGGCTCATACGTTTTGATATAATTCAGTTGATACCCTCCCAGGTAAGCCCCCATATTGGCAAGATTGGCATATACGTCAGTATTTTCAAAAGATCCAAACTGCACCCTGTCAGCCAGCATGGCATCGAAATCAGCAGCTGCAAGTAAGGGATCATTGACCAGGTAGTGATTGTAATAAAAATCGGAGGGTACACATTGAATTCCGAAAGCCCAGGCAGGATCCCCACTAAAATAGGTTGCCATAGAAAGATTATTTGCCTTAAGAATTCCCACATAGTTAAACGGGTAAGCTTCAGGCAAATCACCGTGCCTGTTGAACCAGTAATATCTGGTAGCCCGACCTTCCAACAAAAAACCTGTTGCTCCAATGGACATGATTTCCTCGTCTTCGAGGGCAACTCCCAACAAATAAATCCCAAACCATGAATTCATTGCCTCCGAGGTTGATTCCTGATTATTTCCGTCAACGAAATTACCAACACCTCCTGCCCAGGAATGTCCCATGTATGGATCAAAGTTGCGCAAAAAAGGAAGTTTGGAATCATCATTTTCACCATAGCGTTTCCAGTTGGCATAGGACTTGGCTATTTCCTTAACCACATCTCCATATTGCGTTTTAAATTCCTGATCAACCATCATTAACCGCGCCGCTCCGACAACAAAATAACCATAATGAAAATGCAAATCGTTAAATGCCTGGGACCCATATCCGCACGGAAAACCGATTAGTGCTCCAAAATTAGGGTACCTGCTAAAAAAATAACTACCGCTTGATGCTTCTGACGGCTCATAAGTTAGCCAGTTTATTAATTCCCTTTTCAGACTGTTTTTTATTTTAACAAATCCGGGATGCTCAAGCTCTTTGGCCATTAGCATAATATTTGATCGTTCATTCAATCCTTTGGCATAAGTATTTCCGTCAAAGGCATTTTCTGACGCATTCACACGGGCAGTTATCAACTCATTTAAACGTTGTCGCCTGTTCTCACTCAAATTGACCGGTGATGGTAAATAAGGAGGCATTCCACCAAAATCGTATGAAAAAGAAAAAGTAGTCCCTGAAGAGGTCTGCATTTCACCAATGATAGATTTATAATTGGCATTAACTATAAACGAAGGATGATCGGTATTTCTGTAATGATGAGGAAGAAAGCTCATTAACACAGGTTGATTGATCGTTCCAGTTTCCAGATTTTGTGTCTCTACCTTAAAGCTGGTTAGAATCTTCCCAACGTTCGGGTTATATTCCCACTCAAAGCGACTGTCAACAATTTTATTTCTGGCATGATCCTCATAAAGAGCAATTAATGACAAGTCCGGAATCACTGAAACAACCAAATAGCCTGAAGAACCTTCCGGAAGCTGTGGATGCCATTCACCTTGTTCCGTTTTGTCAAATATAGTTCCTTCCGGACCGTGAACCCCGAATATTTTTCCATTAACGGAAAAGAACAACGAATTTCTCTGAATCGGATAAGTAGTAATCTCCTGGTTATTTGAATCATAAACCCCGTCAACCAAATGACTCAGTGTAAAAACAGGGTCAACCTCTTCTATATCGATCCATGTAAATGGAACACCATGAAATACAGAACAATCCATGTAATTACCAAAATCATCCTCCATTTTAAAAGTAAATCCTAAATCGGACCAGTCATATACCTTGGCATCAGAAGGCCAGAAAGCGTCTGTAAAAGAACTGCCGATTTCTGTAAGATCAGTAAAGACAATATTATCGCACATAATAAAACCCCATCCACCGGTAGTATTGTCAACAATTCTGATTTCTGCATTCTGACCTTTAAAGGACGAAACATCCCATTGTCTCCAGGTCATAGTTCCGCTATTTTCACCTGTTTCACTTAAAACGCGCTGCCCGTTAACAAAAAGACCAACAAAAGCGTCGTCAGGATAATTTCCACCTCCCACGAGCATATATATATAATCTTTTTCAATGGTAAATTCAGGAGAGGTCAATGTCATCAAAATGCCATTACCATTATAGGTATTTACAAACCGATCACCCCAAAAACCATTAGGTGTAGGTGTTTGGCTCAAATCTGATAGCTTAACCGGCCCCGGATAAGCAGGATTTTCTGAAACCAACCACCCCTGAGGATATGTTTCAGTCTCAAATCCGGTGAAAACCTCGGTTTCGGGTGCTTCAGATGGTTTCACTTTCCCCCTGATGTCTATCCAGGATTCATATACCGTTCCAATGCCTCTGTCTCCTTGCATTTCAAAACGGTCAGGAAGGGAAACTTTAATGCCGGAAGAGGTTCCTTCTACACGGTGAGGATAAGCGTCCAGAAATCCTGTATATTGGTCAAAAATAGTGGCAGTCCACCAATCATTAGTTGGAATTGGTTCACCAATTTTATCAGGATGAATGTACCACGGCCATCCATCCTTTATCTCACTGTAAGGCTTTCCAAAATATGCCCCTTCATCGTAAACCGATGGAGGAGGAAATTCAGCAAAGCTTCCTGAGCCCAGACTTATCGGATTCTGAGCTTCTATTCCTCCAAACAAAAGAAACAGAATGTAAATTAGACTTTGTTTTTTCATGGTAAAGGTAAACTGTTAACCCGCTTAAACGGGATAAATTAAATAATAAACGATGAATCATTAAGGGTTCAATACCCCCAGTATATTAGATAACAAAGGGTGATAATCAGTAGGAAGCTCCCATGAAAAGTCGCAAACCGATTGACTTGCCCACCATCGATTGCACAGTACATCAAAAACAAATGTACAGGAGCTTATTTAAGAAAGATATTTTTTTTATACAAAAAGATACTCAATACTACTGCATTTATACTGCATTCTTTTTAGCTAATGTCAATCTTTATATTAATATACTGCAAATCAATGGATTAAAAAATAAAACTGTTAACAATTTCAATTTTCAATAAAACAAATTTTAATATTTTCTGCTATCTCTTATCTTTTTTTTATTTTCTCGTGTGCAGGTGAAAATTCAGATTACCCAAATAAGTTTGCTAAAACTACAACTCATAGGCGCCTTTACTATTGGTCAAATGGGACTTACGATGAATCGTAAAATCAGCATTAGCCAATTTTGTTCATGCCTTTTTGAAAATTTAGCCCTCCAAAATTCATGTTCATTTTAAAAATTCTATACAACAATGAGTTTGGCAACAAAGATGATTTTTAGAAAGGGATCAGTAATAAAATATTATGAATAATTTAGCCCAAATCACTTTCTTCCGGAAATTTTACAAGTTTTTTAGCAAATTCTGTAAAACAGTTGTTTATGTCTGTTGCTATATTTGCAAACAGTTTAAACGCAAAGAAGCTAAGACACAGAGAAAAAAAGATGAGTGCCGGTAGTCATTGAATTGAACTTAGCGGCCTCAGAGCCTCCGTGCTTAAACCAAATAAACAATATGCTCAGAAACGTCATAAATAGCATCATGGTCTGCCTGTTGTTGATTTCAACAACAGGTCTTTCTGTGTCTAAGCATTACTGCGACGATGAGCTTATATCGGTGAAACTAAACAATGAGGCAGACCCGTGTTGTGAAGATGGCGCCTGCTGTCATACTGAAAATCAGTTCCTGCATCTGGATGAGGATGTTCTGGCAGTTGCACCGCAAATCAATCTTGAGTATTTTTATGCTTTTGATCTGATTATGACCACCTCCGAAGTTGAGATTTCCATGCCGGAAAACTGCTTTATCACTTCATTCAACTACACAGCTCCCCCACCCCGCTGTATTGGCACACGCCTGGCTTTACAGCAGGTGTTTCTTTTGTGAAATGATAGACGCAGGGTGCAAAGAGACAGAGAAAAAAATAAGGAGATGAGTTGATTTTCAGATTTAAAATAAATTTTCATGTCTGACTATTAATTATTGATGTGAAGATTTTTCTAAAAAACTGAAAGTTGAATTTCTACCAATTCCTTTTATTATGCCCCCGGTGTCCCTTCTGCGATCTCTGTGATTAAACTCTTTGAAAGACAGAGTTGTTTTTCTATTGACAGAGAAGGAATATATTTTACCAAACGCATTTACCATTTAACAAAATTACCTTTTGCGTTCCCGTGACTCTGCGTTTATCCAATCAAACTACATCATAACATGCTAAACAGAATTATAAAATACTTTCTGGAGAACAAGCTGGTAACCATGCTGATACTAATAACGCTGGTTACCTGGGGTGTCATCACATCCCCATTCGGATGGAAAATTGATCCATTGCCATCAGACCCTGTGCCGGTGGATGCCATCCCTGACATTGGTGAGAACCAGCAGATTGTCTTCACCGAATGGAAAGGCCGATCGCCGCAGGATATAGAGGATCAGATTACCTATCCCCTGACAACTTACCTGTTGGGGATACCGGGTGTTAAAAGCATCCGAAGTTCCTCCATATTCGGGTTTTCCAGCATATACATCATCTTTGAAGAAGATATTGAATTTTACTGGTCGCGCTCACGAATTCTCGAAAAGCTTAACTCTATACCGTCGGGATTATTGCCCGAAGGCGTACAACCAACACTGGGGCCCGATGCCACTGCTTTGGGACAGGTATACTGGTATACCATCGAAGGACGTGATAAAGACGGCAATCCAACTGGTGGCTGGGACCCGCAAGAGATACGGACGGTACAGGATTACTATGTAAAGTATGGACTAAATGCCGCACAAGGAGTATCGGAAGTAGCCTCAATTGGTGGTTTTGTCAAGGAGTACCAGATAGATGTCAACCCCTCTGCACTGAAAGCCTATGACATTCCGCTCCACAAGGTCATGATGGCGGTGAAAAACTCGAATCGTGATGTAGGCGCGAAAACCGTTGAAATCAACCAGGCAGAGTATCTGGTACGTGGCATTGGTTACGTAAAATCCATTGAAGACATTGAACAGGCTGTAGTTGCCGTTCATGACAATGTCCCCATACGCATTAAAGATGTAGCAAAAGTTTCGTTAGGGCCTGCATCACGTCGCGGAGCCCTCGATAAAGACGGCGCCGAAGTAGTGGGAGGTGTGGTAGTGGCCCGATATGGAGCCAATCCACTTGAAGTGATCAACAATGTAAAAGACAAGATCGAAGAGATAGCACCCGGTCTTCCCAAAAAAACACTGGCCGACGGCACTGAGAGTCAACTCACAATCGTGCCGTTTTACGACCGGTCGGGACTCATATATGAAACCCTGGGCACCCTGGAAACGGCACTCTCATTGCAGATTCTCATCACCATTCTGGTCATTATCGTGATGATATACAATCTGAGAGCTTCGGTGATGATCTCAGCCCTGCTTCCCATTGCCGTATTGATGGTATTTATTGCCATGCGTTACTTTGGGGTTACCGCAAACATTGTGGCTCTTTCGGGAATTGCCATTGCCATTGGCACCATGGTTGATCTGGGAATCATACTTTCCGAGAATGTGCTCAAAAACATAGAAGAAGCACCGCCCGGACAAAAACTAATCACCACGGTTTACAAAGGTGCATCAGAAGTATCATCGGCCATATTGACTGCCGTATCTACCACTATTGTGAGTTTCATTCCGGTATTCACCATGCAGGGTGCCGAAGGAAAATTATTCGGACCGCTGGCATTTACCAAAACATTCGCACTGGTTGCCGCACTTTTGGTTTCACTGTTAATACTCCCGACGCTGGCACATTGGTTTTTCGGATTCCGAATCAAAAATCGCCAGGTATCCAAATGGGGCAATAGAACATTGGCAGTCATTGGATTAATAGCTCTGATACTCGGAAGTGAATGGGGCGGAACGGTATTGTTGTTATTCGGTATTACGGGCCGTGCCAGACAATATTATGATGTATCTTCCCGCAAAGATCAAAAGTGGTACCACTACCTGCTGAAACATTCCGCGTTGATCATATCAGTGCTGGCAGTGATATGGATTCTATCCACCTACTGGTTGCCGCTGGGGCCGGGCAAAAGCACGGTTACCAACATCGTGTTTGTAGCCCTGATGGTGGCACTCATTCTGGGTTTCTTTATCCTTTTGGAACGATTTTACAAACCTGTTTTGCGCTGGACACTTGAACACAAAGCCACATTCCTGGCCATTCCGGGCTTCCTGATTGTACTCGGACTCACCGTCTGGCTGGGCTTTAACACCATGTTCGGCTTCATTGCCAAAGGCTTTGATCAGATCGGGTGGAATGTCCGCCCCACCGGTGTCTGGTCAGGACTGACTCATTCGTTTCCCGGAATCGGCGAAGAGTTTATGCCTTCTCTTGACGAGGGAAGTTTCCTGCTGATGCCAACATCCATGCCTCATTCGGGAATGGAATACAACCTGAAGGTACTGAAGCAACTCGATATGCTGGTGACCAGCATCCCCGAGGTGGAACTGTCCGTAGGCAAACTCGGAAGGGTGGAATCCGCGCTCGACCCGGCACCGGTGTCCATGTACGAAAATATGATCAATTACAAGCCCGAATATGCACTTGATGAATCGGGTCATCGCATACGTTTCCGTACCGATGACGAAGGCCGTTTCATTACTGTAGATGGAGATACCCTCACCAACGGTGAAGCTCTGGAACTGAGCATTGGCAAAAAAAATCTGATCCCCGATGAAGATGGCATTTACTTCCGCAACTGGCGGGAGCATATTCAGTCGCCCGGCGACATCTGGAACGAAATTGTGGAAGCCACCAAAATACCAGGTGTTACATCGGCGCCAAAACTTCAGCCCATCGAAACGCGGCTGGTGATGCTGCAAACAGGCATGAGGGCGCCAATGGGGATAAAGGTTTACGGGCCCGATCTTAAAACAATAGAACAGTTTGGGATGAAGCTCGAAGGCATTCTTAAAGAAGTGCCATCGGTTAAAGCTGAAGCTGCCTTTGCCGACCGCGTGATTGGAAAACCCTATCTTCATCTTAATATCAACAGAAACGAAATAGCTCGTTACGGACTTACGATAGACGATGTGCAACAAACCATCGAAACCGCTATCGGGGGCATGAAAATCACCAATACCGTGGAAGGTCGTGAGCGGTTTCCTGTAAGGGTGCGTTATCCGCGCGAACTCAGGGAAGACCCGGAATCACTTGGAAAGATACTCATGGCTACCCCCACAGGAGCGCAGGTTCCTTTATCGCAAATTCTGGATATCGAATATGTTCGCGGGCCTCAGATGATCAAAAGTGAAGATACATTCCTGACAAGTTATGTGCTGTTTGATAAACGCGAAGGATTTTCAGAGGTAGAGGTAGTCAATGATGCTCAAAAAGCCATACAGGAAAGAATTGACAATGGTGAACTGAAAGTCCCTTCAGGTGTCAGCTATAAGTTTTCGGGAAACTACGAGAACCAGGTCAGGGCCGAAAAGCGGCTATCCATCATTGTTCCATTGGTTCTGGTCATTGTTTTCCTGATTCTTTACTTCCAGTTTAAATCGGTCTCAACATCACTGATGATATTCACCGGTATTGCAATGGCATTCAGCGGGGGGTTCATACTCATCTGGCTTTACGGTCAGGAATGGTTCGTCAACTTTTCCGTTTTTGATACCAACATCAGGGATTTGTTCCAGATGCAAACCATCAACCTGAGTGTAGCAGTGTGGGTGGGCTTCATCGCCCTGTTTGGATTGGCCACCGACGACGGCGTGGTAATGGGCACCTACCTCGACCAGAGTTTCAGGCGCAACCGTCCAACAACCATCAACGGAATCAGGGATGCTGTAACCGATGCCGGCCTGCGACGTATCCGCCCCGCGGTAATGACCTCCGCCACAACCATCATCGCACTGCTTCCGGTGCTTACATCCACCGGAAAAGGCTCCGATATAATGGTACCCATGGCCATTCCCGCATTTGGTGGGATGATCGCTGCAGCTGTGACGTACTTTATTGTGCCGGTGTTGTATAGTTATAGGGAGGAAAGAAGAATCAGGAATCAGAGGCTGGAAGTTGAAGGTTAGAGACTATAGGTCAGGGATTGGAGGTTAAAATTTGTAAGATCATCCAGATCAATAAGTGCTAACATATCCGAAGGCCGGACTAAAAGAACCTATGATCAGGTTTTTAAACAACACCTCATAAATTCCTTAGGCTCTTGTTCCGAAACGGAAACCTGACTGAATTTTGCCCTTGAATGTAAATATATCGACAATGAAACGAGCATGGCAAAGATTGTCTTAATAGATCATTAGATTATTAGATCATTAGATTATTAGATCATTAGATTATTAGATCATTAGATTATTAGATCATTAGATTATTAGATCATTAGATTATTAGATCATTAGATTATTAGATCATTAGATTATTAGATCATTAGATTATTAGATCATTAGATTATTAGATTGTTAGATTATTAGATTGTTAGCTAATGTGATAAAACTTATAACATTCTAACAACTAACACATCAACAACTTTAACAATTCTAACAACCGTAACAATTTATTAAATGTGAGATGAAAGGAGCATGACAAGGTTTTTCACAATAAGAATATGTATAAGCACCATTTAGCCTCTAATCATCAAAGAAACCAAAAAGAGGAAACAGATTCAGCAATAAGCCCGGGCAAATCGGGAAAATGCTCAACAAATTACACCAGAATTAGAGAAACCATGAAAAAAGACAAATATAAAATATCTTCAAAAAGACAGCATCATAGGCTGATAAGGGATTATGACAGATATTTCATCAGATGGTCACCATCTAACTTCTGTCATCTGACATCTGACTCTGTCCTAAAATTCACGGCTATAGCCTGCCTGTTAATGGTTTTAGGGACTTTTCAGATTCGTGCCCAATCCCTGGAGACTTACTTCAGCACCGCTGCTGAGAACAACCCCGGCCTGCAAGCCAAATACAAGGCGTTTGAGGCAGCTTTACAGCAGATACCCCAGGTAAGTTCATTGCCCGATCCGACGTTTTCATTCGGATATTTTATCTCGCCGGTAGAAACCAGGCTGGGACCACAGAAGGCAAAGTTCTCGCTTTCGCAAATGTTTCCATGGTTTGGAACCCTGAAAGCAAAGGAAGATGCCGCTGCTCTGGCTGCCGAGGCGAAGTTTCAGGAATTTGTGGATGTGCGCAATAAGCTTTATTACGAAGTGACTGCGGCCTATTATCCCATCTACAAACTCAACAAATGGAAACAGATTGAAAAGGAGAACATCGACATTCTGACATCCTACAAAGAGATTGCTACCCGCAATTTCGAAAACGGCAAAGGAGAGATGGTGGATGTTCTCAGGGTTGATATCATGCTGAAAGAGGCTTCTACCAATCTGAACATCCTCAACAAAGAAGAGAAACCTTTGCTCACTACTTTCAATAAACTGCTGAACAGACCTTCAGAAGAAGAAGTAATCATTGAAGTGGAGGAGCAGGCAGATTCATTGCCAGGCTACCTCAACAAGGATTCTCTGATGACACAACATCCTGTTCTGAAAAAACTGGAATTGATGCACCAGTCGAGTGAGGCTGCTGAACCTGCCGCACGAAAAAACGGATATCCCAAGCTGGGGATAGGCCTGGACTATGTAGCGGTGGGTGAACGCACCGATATGCAGATCGACGACAACGGCAAGGATGTGATCATGCCAATGCTTTCGGTTTCCATTCCCATTTTCAGGAAAAAATACAATGCAGCCATCAAGGAGGCACAATTGAAACAGGAAAGTCTGGCACTCCAAAAAGAGGAGTTTACCAATAATCTGATTTCAAGATATGAAAGCGTTTGGTTTAACATCACCAGGCAAGACCAACTCATTGAGTTATACACCCAACAAATCAAAGAAACCCGGCAGGCTCTGAAATTGCTGACAACAGCTTATGCCAATTCGGGAAAAGATTTTGAGGAGGTATTACGTATGCAGCAGGAACTTTTGAAATACGAAAAGAAAAAGGCAGCCGCAGTAAGTGAGTATAATACCGCCGTCGCCAGAATGAAATATGTTTTAGGAACAAGGTAGAAAGTTAAAAGAGATGAAACGAGCATGGCAAAAATTGTCATAATAGATCATTAGATTATTAGATTGTTAGATTGTTAGCTACTGTAATAAAACTTATAACATTCTAACAACTAAGAACTAACACATTAACAATATTAACAATTCTAACAGCCGTAACAATTAATTAAATGTAAGAAGAAACGAGCATAAGGACATGTATAAACTCAATCATGCGAGTTCCATTCGACCTATAAAACGACAAAAAAGTAAATACTATGGACAATAATAAAGTAAACACGAAAAATTTTGCGTCTCATAATAAGAAAAGCATCATCCTGACTGGAATTGCTCTTGTGGCAGGACTGTTACTGGGATGGCTCCTCTTTGGCGGTTCTGGCCCGGAACCTGCTCATGTTGAGACGCCGGATTCTGCGTCTCAACATGGCAATGAAAGCGAAGAGACGATATGGACTTGCTCCATGCACCCCCAAATAAGGCAATCTGAACCAGGTGATTGCCCCATTTGCGGAATGGAACTGATTCCCCTGGAAGAAGACCAGGGTGAGGCCAACCCAAGAGCCCTTCAGATGTCACCTACAGCTATGCAACTTGCTGGTGTTCAAACCCAAACCGTGACAACAGGAACCGCTCACAAAACTGTACGCCTCGACGGAAAAGTGCAGGCCGATGAACGGGAAGTCTTTTCTCAATCGTCGCATGTTCCGGGAAGGATAGAAAAACTGACCATTAATTTCACCGGACAATATGTTAAAAGAGGGACCCCTTTAGCATACGTTTACTCTCCCGATCTGGTAACAGCCCAGGAAGAATTGTTTGAAGCCCGGAAACTGAAAGATACGCAGCCCGGGCTTTACCAGGCCGCTTATGAAAAGCTGAAAAACTGGAAACTTACGGATGCACAAATTCAAAAAATCATCGCATCGGAAGAGCCGCAGGAGCAGTTCACGGTATTGGCCGATGTCTCGGGCTACGTAATTGAAAAACTGGTCAAACGGGGCGATTATATAAAGCGTGGACAAACCATTTACCAAATCGCCAATTTGTCTACGGTTTGGGTCTTGTTTGACGTTTATGAAAGTGACATTACATGGATCGAAAAGGGAGATGAAGTAGTTTTTACGGTTTCCTCCCTGCCTGGTGAAACATTCTCAGGTAAGATCCATTACATAGATCCGGTAATTGACCAAAAAACAAGGGTGGCTAAAGCCCGTGTAGAGGTTAGAAATTCAGATATGAAGTTGAAACCGGAAATGTTTGTTTCCGGAGAAGTTGACGCCGGTCTTTCCGAAGATGAAGAGAGTATTGTTGTGCCTCAGTCGGCTGTTATGTGGACAGGAAAACGTTCCGTGGTCTATGTCAAAAAGACTGCCGAAAACAATGTAAGCTTTGTAATGCGTGAAGTCCTGCTGGGGCCCGACCTGGGCGACCGTTACATTATTGAAGAAGGACTTGAACCGGGTGAAGAAATTGCCGTTCACGGTACATTCAGCATTGACGCAGCAGTTCAGCTCAGCGGAAAACCAAGTATGATGAGCCCTGAAGGCGGCAAGCCTGCCACCGGACATAACCACGGCAATATGACTCCCGCGGAGATGGAAAATATGGAAAGCAACTATCAGGAGGGTGACACTAAGGAAGTTCCCAACTATAAGGCACCTCAACAGTTTAAAAAGCAACTAACCGTATTTTTTAATCAATACATTAAAATGAAGGATGCCATGGTTGAATCGGATGCCTCAAAAACAGCTTCCGAAGCGGAAAAAACGCTGCAGGCTCTTGAAAAAACCGATATGTCGCTACTGGAGGGAGAAGCTCATATTTTCTGGATGCAAAACCTTAACAGCATGAAAGAAGCGCTAAAAGTCATCAATCAGTCAGAAGAAATAGAAGTCCAGCGAAATGCTTTTGTAGATTTTAATCCAATACTATACCGGAAAATCAAAGCATTTGGTCTGGACGGAAAAACCATTTACTACCAGTTCTGCCCCATGGCCAACAACGACAAGGGTGCTTACTGGCTGAGTACTGAAGAAAACATCCGCAATCCATATTATGGGGATATGATGTTGGAATGTGGTGAAGTAAGGGAGACGATGAAGTAAGAGGAAGGCTGAGGCTGAGGCTGAGGCTGAGGTTAAGGTTGAGGTTAAGGTTAAGGTTAAGGTTGAGATTGAGGCTGAGAGTCTGATTATTAATCAGATGCTCTTAACGTCAAACTGAAAATCAACACTCCCTAATAAAACGAGTATGACAAAGGTTTGTCACAAAAGAACAGGTATAAACACCATTTAACCTCTAATCTTCAAAGAACCAAAAAACAGGGAACAGATTCTTCGTCGTTACCTCCTCAGAATAGCATTAAACAGTCTGTCATTCTGAGCGGAGCGGAGAATCTAAAAAAAGCAAACATATTAAAATGTGATTTTTATTGATGCTAATAAAAATAATCTGTGTTCATCTGTGTCATCTGTGGTGAACTCTCAACCTTAGCTGTTTGTCACTCTGAGCGGAGCGAAGAATCTAAAATCAATTAAAGCTTAATAAGTTGCATCAGACCAATAACTTAGATAAATTTTATACGGATGAATGAATGCGGTATAAACGACTCTCTTTTCAGGGCAAAACGGCATTTCTTTTGCAGGAACTCAGATGGAAATAATAATTTTTTATTTATGAGTGCAGTATAAAAATAATTAAATTGTAGTCTAAAACTTGATGCCTATTGAGTTTTGTTGGCATTATTGCCCTTATAAGCAGGTGACTGTCGGCATCTCATATATTTTAGCCGGATTAAAACAGAAATATCGCGTACTAAAAGTTAACAGCCATGAGATTAAGATCAAAAACTATCTTTGTTGCTGTTTCCTTACTTTTATTAGGTTATCCTGTTCATGCCCAATACTTTGGCAAAAACAAGGTCAATTATGAAGTCTTTGACTTTAAGGTTTACGAATCGCCCAATTTCAAAATCTACCATTACATTGAGGATAAAAATGAGATCAAAGACTTCGCACAATTAGCGGAACGCTGGTACAAACGGCACCAGGTCATCTTTCTCGATACACTGAAGTCGAAAAACCCAATAATTCTTTACAACAATCATGCTGATTTTCAACAAACAACAGCAATACAAAGTATGATTGGAGTAGGAACAGGAGGTGTTACCGAAGGTTTTAGGAAACGGCTGATTATGCCCTACTCACCTTCAAACAGGGAGACAACTCATGTGCTCGGTCACGAAATGGTGCACGTGTTTCAGTACACCATGTTTAAAGAAAATGACACACTTTCAATCGGTTTAATGAATAATATTCCGATTTGGATGATTGAAGGACTTGCAGAATATATGTCTCTTGGCCGTGCACATGAACAAACCGCGATGTGGATGCGGGATGCTGTAGCCAACGATGATATCCCGACTTTCCAAGAAATGACCCGGGAACCGGACCATTATTTTCCTTATCGATATGGCCACACTTTCTGGGCATTCATGACCACTATGTTCGGTGATGACATCATCCGCCCTCTGTTAATTGAAACTGCCTTTAATAACTACGAAAAAGCATTGGAAAACATTACCGGCTTTTCGGCTGACTCTCTTTCAATATTATGGGCAAACTATCTGAAAAAAACCCACAGACCTTATCTCAAAGACAAAGAAAAGTTTTCGGGCGAAAAGCTGTTTGATGTGAACAATGGCGGTACAATGAATATTGCCCCGGCATTAAGTCCTGATGGAAAAAACATGGTGTTTATTTCAGATAAAAACGTGATTTCAACCGATTATTTTCTGGCCGATCTGGAAAAAAAAGAAATTTCCAAGCAACTAAGCCCGATAATCAGAAAATCCCAAATTGATGCCTATAGCTTCCTGGAATCGGCCGGTACATGGAGTCCTGATGGCAAGCAGTTTGCAGTTACCGGCTTTAGCGGTGGCCAAAATTCCCTGATAATCACCAATCTGGAAGATGAAAAAATTGCCGCTATCATTAAACCTGATTCGCTGGAGGCTTTTGATAATCCTGCCTGGTCACCCGATGGAAAATATATTTTGCTATCAGGATTGAAAAACGGTGATAGCGATCTTTTTCTCTATCACCTCGAAACAGGAAAAATTGAACAACTGACCAATGATGAATACTCGGACCTTCATCCTGAATGGTCGCCCGACGGTTCGAAAATCATATTTGTTTCCGACCGTGATGAACAAACAAACTTCGAAATGTTAACCTATGGAAGTTACCGACTGTCGGAATATGATGTTAAAACAGGTAACATAAAAGTATTTGATATTTTAAAAGGAGCCGACATCATTAATCCGAAATATTCACCCGACGGCTCTGAAATTTACTTTGTATCAAATGCCGATGGTTGCCGGAATATTTACCGTTACAACAAGAATACTGAAGAAGTCTGGAAAATTACCAATCTTCAAACCGGCGTTAGCGGGATATCTGATATCTCACCTTGTTTCGATATTTCACGGAAAAGCAAAGAACTTGTCTATACGCTTTATATCAACAACGGATATGAGATTTACAGGAAAAAATTATCCGGTTTTGAAGGTACAAAATTCACTTCAAAAGACATTAACCTAAAACCTACCGAACTGATATCAATTGAAAAGCCCGGAATAAGTAAAGTTGATATCAGCCTTCGTAGTTTCCCCATAATCGACAGCACATTGTTTGATTATACACCTTATGATCCACAGTTCGGACTTGAAACTGCCGGACAGATAGGTATCGGAATAGGGGTCAATCGCTATGGAACAGGCATGGCAGGGGGTATAAGTCTCTTGTTTAGTGATATCCTCAGACGACATCTGTTGGTTACTTCTTTTAGTTTGCAGGGCACAATCTATGATATTGCCGGTCAGGTATATTATCTGAATCAGAAGAACCGGTTAAACTGGGGCGTTTCTTACAGCCATATACCCTACCGTTCTTCAGGTGCAATAATAAAGAATGATAGTTTGGGGGAAGTGCCAGTACAGAACCTGGTCTTAATGGAACAGCGCACCTTTGAAGATGAAATTGGCCTGATGGGGCAATATCCCTTGTCAACCAAATCGCGATTCGAAGGCGGAATCTCTGCAAGCATGTATAGTTTCAGGATTGACAGCATAAATAACTATTTCTACAGGGGGATTCATATCGCACGTGAATCGGAACAGGTTGATGCACCCGATCCTTACTTTATTTACAGAAGTTATCTGGCATATACCGAAGATAACTCCGACTTTGGCCTTACCTCGCCCATGCGGGGATATCGTTACCGCTTGCAGGTGGATAGGACATTTGGTGAATTCGGATATTGGGGACTTCTGGGCGACTTCAGACGATATTATTTCCTGTCGCCCGACGGGATAGGTCTGCGCCTTATGCATTACGGCCGTTACGGGAAAAATGCAAACGATCTTTATCCGATGTTCATCGGTGACCCGTATTATGTAAGAGGATATAGCTTTGAATCAATGAGCAACAATCCGTCGTATGTCGGGAATAGCCTGAGTGTCAATAACTTGGTTGGAAGTAAGATAATCGTTGGGAATGTGGAATATCGTTTCCCTCTGTCAGGCCCCAAATACCTGGCACTGATACAATCCAGGATGTTTTTCAGCGATCTGGTGGTTTTCGCAGATGGCGGGTTAGCCTGGTCGGATTTTGACGATATTGAATTGAAATGGAAACCAACTCAGGGAAATGAACATATACCTGTTTTCAGCGCAGGTGTGGCAGTCAGATTAAACCTTTTTGGAGCCATTATCCTTGAACCTTATTACGCATTCCCGTTCCAGCGTCCGGAAACAAAAACATCAGGTACCTTCGGACTTCATTTATCTGCAGGCGGATTTTAACATCAGGCTCTACCGGAAAAATTATGTAAGTTTTTTACACCAAAATGTAAAACCATCTCACTTGCAATGTGTTATATTTAACAAGAACATTTTACAAGAATCTTTATTAATCATTAAAAACAAAACGCTATGAAACGAACAATGTTAAGTCTGTTAACCATGCTGCTAATGGGATCTGTTGCAGTATTTGCACAAAGCAAAAACGAGAAGTTTGAAGTAAAAGGTAATTGCGGCATGTGCGAAAAACGAATTGAAAAAGCGGCTAAATCAGTAGACGGAGTAAGTAAAGCAGATTGGGACCAAGAAACAATGATGGCTACAGTAGTCTTTGATGAGTCACAAACCTCAATGGATGACATCCAAAAAGCCATTGCAAAAGCAGGACATGATACAGGAAAGCACAAAGCTTCTGATGAAGTTTACAACAATCTGCCTGCATGTTGCAAGTACGACCGATCAGAGGCTAAAGATGATAAAGACGACCACCAGGGTCATCAGCACTAAGTAGTGCCCGTCTATAAAGTCGGTAAAAGTTGTAACAAATCATTTGTCTGTTCAGGAAGTGTCATTTACAAGGCTTGCGAAGTCCGAAAATACAGAGTTTACTTATCGTAAATGAGTAATTTTCGGATAAGCGTAATACAGTAAATGGCACGTGATGGACAGACACTAAGTAAAAGGGCATGGAGCAGAGCCCATAGGGCATGGGACAATTATTAGCGCTATCCCCATGCACTATGGCTTCATGCTCATCCAAACAATCACCCCGCACCGATTGTTCCCCTTACAAAACAATTGATTATGAAAAGCTTCACTTCACAAAAACTCATTTTTCTGCTATGGGTTGCTATGGGTCTGACTGCCTGTAATGCACAAGGGAAAAGCAATGCAAAAAACGGTTCAACCAAAGCAAGTAACGATTTCGGACCCGATGTGGAAATCGAGTTAACCGCTCAACCGGTTGCCATGCAACTTTTGGACGGTAAGAAGACCAACGTCTTCCATTATGAAGCAAAGCTTCTCAAAGGGAAAGAGAGTAACCTTTCAGAAATTCCGGGATCCTATCTGGGCCCCATAATCAGCGTTAAGCAGGGACAAAAAATAAGGGTGATATTCAAAAACAATCTGCCCCGCGAAAGTATTATTCACTGGCACGGGTTGCACATTCCCCCCGAAATGGACGGGCACCCGATACATGCCGTTGATAATGGCGAACAATATGTTTACGAATTTGCAGTTGTTGACCGTCCCGGAACGTATTGGTTCCACCCCCATCCCGACAAAATAACAGGCCCTCAGGTCTACCGGGGACTGGCAGGACTTTTCATCATTGAAGACAAGCGTAAAGATTTACCTTCAGGAGAATACGACCAACCGTTGGTTATTCAGGACAGGTCTTTCGATTCCGACAATCAGCTGATTTATATCGAAGGCAGTCCTATGCAACGCATGCAGGGATTCTTAGGGGATCAAATCTTTATCAATGGCCAAAAGAATTTAAGCCAGGAAGTAAAGCGGGCAACCTATCGTCTCAGGGTGCTGAACGGATCCAACGCTCGCATATACAAACTGGCATGGAGCGATGGTTCAGATATAAAGGTCATTGCCACAGATGGAGGACTACTCGAAAAGCCTGTTAGCAAACCATACCTGATACTGGCCCCGGGAGAACGGGTGGAGGTTTGGAAAGATTTCTCAGACTACAACCCTGACGATAAAATCACTTTCGAAAGTTTGGCCTTCAACTCAGGCACCTCACCCGGCCAAATGGGCAGAGGCGGAATGATGGGCAACATGGGAAGGGGCATGATGGGAGGTAATGCCGCTGAAGAGAATGGAGAGGCCATGCAATTATACACCTTCAATGTAACGGAAGATGCGGGAAAGTCACTGAAACTTCCACAAACCCTCTCTGAAATTAATGAGATTGATCCCGGCAATGCCGTAAACTATGATGCCCCCAAACCAATTTCATTTCTATAATGAACGCATGAACTGGGTCATCAACGGGGAAACCTTTGAGATGGATGAAGTGGCCGATTGGGAAAAAGTAAAACTCAACACCACTGAGGTCTGGCAGTTCATTAATGGCGACAACGGTCGTGGTATGGGCATGATGCAGGATATGATGCAACTCCCCCATCCGGCCCATATACATGGTCTGCAATTTCAAATCTTTGAACGTGATATCTCAGAAATGGATGCTGATGTCTGGAACAGCGTAAAGGACGGCTTTATTGACCAGGGCTGGCAGGATACCTTTTTACTCATGCCCGGAATGAAAGTAAAAGTGGTTATGAGTTTCAGGGACTTCACCGGAAAATACATCTACCACTGCCACAACCTTGAACACGAGGACATGGGCATGATGCGGAATTACGAGGTTTTACCTTGATTTTTTCTAACGCAAAAGCGCAAAGAGGCAGACGAGTTTGTAGAATGAACTAATTGACATTAAATATAATTGGAGGATTTATTATGAAAACAACATTAATTACAATCCTGATTGTGCTTTCAGGAACATTAAACGTAAACGCTCAGATGAATGAGCAAAAGAAACAAAAATCCATGGAGCAGCAACAGACGATGATGTCTGACGACCAAAAGGCAATGCCGGGCATGAAGAGTGGCATGGGACAAATGCCCATGATGCAACACCATAATCTGATGATGCGAATGCACGGAAATAATATGATGATGCAGGAAATGCCAATGCACCGCTACATAATGATGGTGAAGATGTTACCAAAAATGCAGGATAAGCTTTCGCTTTCAGCTGAACAGACGAAAGAACTCATTGACATGAAAGCCGCTTTCGAAAAGCAACAAGTGGACATAAAAACTGAAATGGCTGAAAAACAAAAGCAATTGAAAGAACTTTTGAAAAATGAGGCTTCCCCTTCTGAAGTTGAGGCTCAATTACAAGAATGTGCCCGATCCAGAGTTAAATTGCAGGTCGCTGCTTATGAAACAGCAATGAACATGCAGGACGTCCTTAACGAAGACCAAAAAGAAAAAGCCTGTAAAATGATGGATAATGATTCTACAGGAATGATGCCCGGAATGAAACAAGGCATGATAAATCAATAAAACCTAAACATTTATATGATGCATGGATTCGGATATGGCTGGGGAATGGGCTTCGGCTGGATAATCGGGATTATTATTCTACTGATTATCCTTTGGCTGGCCTTTAAGGTATTCCGGCCAAACAACGAGCAATCTTCTATCAGCCAAAAAACACCTTTGGATATTTTAAAAGAACGCTATGCCAAAGGTGAAATCGACAAAGAAGAATTTGAACAACGCAAAAAAGATTTGGAGAATTAGATTCGGTGGATTTCGCCCGGCTCTGCCGCTTTGCTCTGCAAAGAATCCACCTGTTCCAATTACCCCCAAAAAAGACAACTTTATGCAACACAACCATAAAGATCACCAAAATTCAACTCATCAGCATCATGGTCACGATCACCAGAAAGAACATCAAAACCATGATCATCACCATGTCCATGGTAATCACGAAGGTCATGAAGACCACGGCGGGCATCATGGACATGAAGGCCATGACCATTCACAGCACCACGCTATGATGATCAAAGATTTCCGGAAACGTTTCTGGATTTCCCTGGCCATTTCTGTCCCCATACTTGCTTTGTCTCCCATGATTCAGGGACTTCTGGGGTTTGAATTTTCATTAACTGAGGGATACGATAAATATCTGCTGTTCGCCCTTTCAACCCTCGTTTTCTTTTACGGTGGATGGCCTTTCCTTACAGGCCTGATCGACGAGCTGAAGAAGAAACAGCCCGGCATGATGACCCTCATAGCAGTAGCCGTCACAGTGGCCTGGGGGTATAGTTCGGCTACCACATTCGGACTTGAAGGCAGTTCTTTCTTTTGGGAATTGGCAACATTGATCGACATCATGCTGCTGGGACACTGGATTGAGATGAAATCGGTTATGGGGGCTTCACAATCTCTGCAAAAACTGGTTGCACTCATGCCATCCGAAGCTCACCGTTTAAAAAATGGTGAAACCGAGGATGTCAAAGTCAATGAACTAAAAAAAGATGATAAGGTACTGGTTCGACCAGGTGAAAAGATTCCTGTAGACGGAATCATTACGGATGGAGAAAGTTTCATAAACGAATCGATGGTTACCGGAGAATCCAAGCCGGTCAGGAAATCAAAAGATGACAAGGTGATCGGCGGTACCATTAATGGCAATGGTTCGCTTACCGTCTCGGTTGAGCAGGTTGGCGAGGAGGCATACCTCAACAAAGTCATCAATATGGTGCAGGAAGCTCAAAGTAAAAAATCCAAAACCCAGAATCTGGCCGACCGCATTGCTAAATGGCTTACCATCGTCGCATTAACTGTTGGATTTGGCACATTGATCACCTGGTTGTTATTGGGCCAGAGTTTTGTTTTTGCACTTGAACGAATGGCCAGTGTCATGGTTATTACCTGTCCCCACGCCCTGGGACTTGCAGTACCTTTGGTAGTAGCTATTTCCACATCCCTGTCGGCCAGCAAAGGCTTGTTGATCCGTAACCGTACGGCGTTTGAAAATTCGCGAAAAATAACGCTCCTGGCCTTTGATAAAACAGGGACGTTGACCATGGGCAACTTTGCTGTTAGCCGTTACGAAGCCCTTTCTGACCAATATGAGAAAGATGACATCCTCAGGCTGGCAGGTGCCCTGGAATCTAAGTCAGAACACCCGCTGGCAACCGGTATCATGCAAAAGATTAAAGCGCTTGACCTTGAAGTTCAGGAGGCCAATAATTTCAACGCCATCAGCGGGAAAGGTATTGAAGGCAAGGTTGACAACAAAAATGTGAAGGTTGTCAGTCCCGGTTACCTCAAAGAAAATAACATTAAAATTCCTGAAAACCAGGTAGAAAATCACCAGGAAACGGTGGTTTATGTACTGGTAGACGACAAGCCGGCGGGCGTAATTGCTCTGGCAGATGAGATAAGACCAGAATCGCATGAAGCTATTTCAACTCTGAAAAAGAATGGCATTAAAGTGATCATGATGACGGGTGACAATGAGCAGGTGGCCAAAGCCGTAAGTGATGAACTCAAACTGGACAACTATTTTGCAGGAATATTACCTGATCAGAAACTGGAGAAGATAAAAGAATTGCAGGATGAAGGCGAATTTGTGGCGATGACCGGCGACGGTATCAACGATGCCCCGGCCCTGGCCACTGCCAACGTGGGCATTGCCGTTGGGTCGGGTACCGATGTGGCTGGCGAAACGGCCGATATCATCCTGGTAAACAGCAATCCTAAGGACATTGCTTCGCTCATAACATTTGGTAAAGCTACTTATCGGAAAATGATTCAAAATTTTGTATGGGCAACCGGCTACAATGTTGTGGCAATTCCGCTGGCAGCGGGTGTTCTTTATAGCGCCGGCATCCTGATCAACCCGGCAGTAGGAGCTGTACTGATGAGTTTAAGCACAATTGTTGTGGCCATTAATGCACAGTTGCTGAAACGAAAACTGAAATAAGAAACGAAACGCAGAGACGAAATCGCAGAATTATAATTTGAATTGGTTTTGTTTAATGCGCCCTGAGGGAGCTGAATCAATGAAACGAGCATGGCAAAGTTTGCCTTAATAGATCATTAGGTCATAATAGGTCATTAGGTCATTAGATGAGACTGTAAAGTAAACTCTGTCCATAAACAAAAAATTCTTAAAATT
>NZ_AEWI01000016.1 GCF_000191885.1 Anaerophaga thermohalophila DSM 12881 | reverse complement strand
AAGGCTGTTAGCACGGAGATTGCAATATGTGCGAGGCCGAAGGCTTACGTTGGTAAGACTGAGAGACCGGTATAGAGGATAGATTTTATCCTGATAAACATTTCTGAAGCTGTCGTAAAGTTCCCATGCCGGGTCTTTCTTGATTTTTTTTACCGTTCGCTCCGAGAAATCATCAACCAGCTCCAGGGCTGATGATTTGTCTGCAAGCCGGGTTTTCCTGAATAACCGGTCTGTATAGTCTTCAAACCGTCCGTTATATTTTTTTTCGATGTGGTTATAAATGGCTGGCAGATATTCACTGTCAACTTTAGCCGCATAGAGGGAAAGAATATCTTCTGTTATTTCATGGTCAACGGGTTGGTGGTAGTCTTTAAAAAATTCTTTTATGTCCTTCTTTAATTTTTCTTTGATTTTGTCGATTTCTTCTTGTTCCGGTGTTTCATTTTTTTCATAAGCGGCAATAAGCGGACGAAACATGGCAGCAACACGGGAAACTTCAATACCGCCACTTCGTGAGATTATTTCTAAGAGCAGGTCGCGGGCCAAACGAACCTCCCCCAGCTGCTGATACAGTTTTTCATATTCCTCCGGCAGACTGCCATAGCGTTGAGAACGTTCATCATTTTTTGCTGTCCATGCCTGAAAATCAGATTGGTATTCTTCTTTCCTTTGTACTGCATTGAGAATTTTCAGTCCACGTATCTCTCCCCGCCAGCGTTTCCACGAATTGGAAACACCGGCTTTTTTAGCAGCATATTGTATACGAACAGCGGGATCCGCATTCATATATTTGTTCATCACATTCAACTTTTGTGTCCGCATGTCAATAAGTGCCGGATATACTTCTTCAGTCAGCATTCGTATGTGATACGAAGGAACATATTGATCGGTACTTCCAGGGTATCCAAATACCATCGTGAAATCACCTTCATCAATGCCTTTCAGCGAAACAGGAAAATGTTTTTTGGGCTTAAAGGGTTTATTGCCGGGGCTGTATTCGGCAGGCTCATTGTTTTCATCGGCATATATTCTGAAAAGAGAAAAGTCGCCGGTATGACGGGGCCACATCCAGTTATCGGTGTCACCTCCAAATTTGCCTATGGCCGATGGAGGAGCACCCACAAGTCTTACGTCTTTGTATACTTCGTTGACAAAAAGGAAATATTGATTGCCATGAAAAAATGGTTTTACAATGGCTGTGTAATGTGTATCTTTAGTAGCCTTTTCTTTAATTTCTTTGATATTTTTTTCAATGATTTCTTCCCGCTTTTTCATGGTCATTGTTTCCTCAACACCCTTTAGCACGCTGTCGGTCACATCTTTCATATATTTGAGGAATGTAACAGTGAGATCGGGATTGGGTAGTTCTTCTTCTTTAGACATCGCCCAGAATCCATTGGTCAGATAATCGTTTTCAACGGTGCTGTGCGACTGAATAGCCGAGTAGCCGCAATGATGATTGGTAATGATAAGGCCTTCATCGGAAATGAGTTCTGCAGTGCAGCCGCCGCCAAAAATCATCACAGCATCTTTCATGCTGGCCTGGTTGATGCTGTAAATGTCTTCCGCCGTTAGCTTAAATCCCATTTCCTGCATCTCTTCGATGTTGTATTTTTCAAGAAGGAGGGGAATCCACATTCCTTCTTTGGCAAAAGAAGCAGATACAAGTTGAAGGAAAATTAGTACGAGGATTAGTTTCTTCATAATGATAACCGATTTATTTAAAAATATTCCAATTCGTCTATAAGGCGGGAAACAGGCAGTCCCATGACGTTAAAACAGCTTCCTTCTATTCGATCGATCCCGGTTATTCCAATCCATTCCTGGATACCATAAGCTCCGGCCTTGTCATAAGGTTTAAAATGGTCGATATAATATTGGATTTGCCGTGTATCGAGAGGTTTAAAATGAACTGTCGTAATATCGGTAAAAGCTCTTTCCAGATCAGCAGTTTTGACAACAACGCCTGAAAGTACCCGGTGTGAACGACCCGATAGTGTCTCCAGCATTTTAACGGCATGATCACGGTTTTCTGGTTTACCGATTACCTGGTTATCAATCGCCACAATGGTGTCTGCTGTGATAACCATTTGGTGTTTCTTTTTCCAGATGTCCTGCCAGGCTTCTGATTTGAGTCTTGCCAAATAGAGTGCAATATCGTCAATGTGCATGTCAGGCGGAAAAATTTCCGTTACTTCACGTCCTTTTCCAATTGAAAACTTTATGCCTGCCTTTTTCAGCAAATCGTGTCTGCGAGGTGAGGCTGATGCTAATGTGATGTTGTATTTTTCAAGATTCTTCAAAAACATTTGTGATCGGATTATCCTACAACAGTCCGTTAGATTTTTTCGAATATTCGGCACAATAGACAAAAATGAGTTTTATGGTGCGGATATTCTTTATTTATTTAAGATTACAAAACTATTATCGCATCACAGGCTAAACAAAAAATGTACGCGCTACTAAAATAAACAATATACCCATCAGCATTATGAATTTGCTGAGGCGACTTGCTGTTCTAAACTCTTTTTTTGTTTTTGCTTTTAATATTTTCATGGCCAGCAACAGGTAAGGAACAGTCAGAAATAACAGGAAATAACCCCAACTGATATAACTGGTTCTGAGCTGCGGGACAAATGCCAGAATGATCCATAGTGCAATCACTGAAGCAATGGCCAGGCTCATCACGATGGTTCGCGAGTAATCTATTCCCATTTCAACGGGCAGGGTATGGCATCCGGCTTCGCGATCGCCCTCGACATCCTCCATGTCTTTTATGATTTCTCTCATCAGTGTGCTGATGAATGCGAAAAAGGCAAACCCCGTTGTCCAGAACCACGCAGTGGAGCAAGCCTCGGATTGTAAAACAGAGCTGCCATGAACTCTTGCCAGCGTGGCAAATTCGAGTGATACCACCATAAAAGGAACCAGTGCTGTCAGCAAGGCAATGGTGAGGTTGCCTACCAGTATCTGCTTTTTCAAAGTTGTTGAATAGTACCATAATAGCCCGGGGATCACGATAAACAACAGAGCATAGCTTTCTTTACGGGTAATGTAGGCAATAAACAGACCCGTGAACACCCCTGCAAATGTTAGGATAACATGCAAAAGAAGGGCAGTCCTTCGTGGCACTTCTCTGCCGACAACCACCTCATCGGGCCGGTTGATGCGATCGATTCGTACATCAAAATAATTGTTGATGACATACCCCGAGGCTGCCAGGAGTACCGTGGAAATCACTAAAAGGCCGAAACGTAAATGACTCAGCGCTGGTGAAACATCGAAGTGATGAAGCACCGGAAGGAGCAAACCATAACGCAGCAGACACTGCAAAAGCACAATAATGATGAGGTTTTTATACCGTATTAGCTTTAGATATGCCATCATAGCTTTTTTGTTTAAAAATTGAAGAAACTGGTAGGGTCTATGTCGAAACCTGTCAAATTATGGCTGGTTTTTATTCGATTCGGTCCCTGATTTTGAATGCCAGAACTACTAACCTCCGCCTTACCAGGTTAAGTCTTTTCCCCATTTGCCCTGGGCCCGGAGGACTTGCTCCATAACGTCGCGTACGCATCCTTCTCCGCCTTTAAAATGACTGATGTACTTACACAGCGATTTGATTTCTTCAACAGCATCGGCCGGGCATACAGGAATGCCGACTTTCTTCATAACCGGATAATCCGGAAGATCGTCGCCCATGTAGAGTACATTTTCAGGATTAATATTGTATTTTGATACCCATGCTTCAAAATCAATAATTTTATCGGACGAACCCATATAAACATCCGGAACGCCCAGGTTAGTATATCGCCTGAGAACAGATTCGGTTTTCCCGCCGGTGATAATAGCCACCGGATAGCCTAATTTAACCGCCAGTTGAATGGCAAAACCGTCTTTGATGTTGGCTGTTCTCATTGGTTCTCCCGACGGATGCAAAGGAATAACCTGCCACGAAAGCACTCCGTCAACATCAAAAACAAAAGCCTTTACTTTCATCAGGTCTTCTTTGAAATTGGTCATGTATTATGATTTTTGCTTTATTAAGTGTCTGTCCATAAAGTGCCATTTACTGTGTTACGCTTGTCCGAAAATTACTCATTTACGAAACGCGCATAGCAAAGTTTGCCACAATAAGAATATGTATAAGTTCTTGCATGTGAGTTCCATCCGACCTTAAAAATAAATTTTATACGGATGAATCCTCATTAACAATAAGTTAATTCCGGTGCAAAAAATTAAAACGCCTTGATTTTGTTTTTCTGTGGAAGCGAAAATACTATTTTATTTTATCAGTATAAAATTAGTCTAAGTTATTGGTCTGATGAAATTCGCATGTAAGGTTTATTTCTATTCTTATTGTGGTGAAACCTTGTCATGCTCGTTTCATTAAAGAATTTAGTTAGAATCAACATTTTCTTGGTACCCGACACTTCGGCACTTCGTTTACGGTGCAGAGAGTGTCCGGAAATCGGGCTGCACGGCACTGCCGCTTGCTTGCAAAAATTTTGGCAAGAAGATTTTTTCTGGTTCAATTATTCAATTTCTTTTAAAACAAGAATGTAAACAGGTAAATGGTCGCTAAATCCTGCACGGTATTCATTTCCTACAAAAGTTCTATTGGGATATCCTTTATATCTGCCTGTTTGTTGCAATAGAAAAGGATCATTGAATATCCTTGCCGAATGAAATTTGTAGCCGTCATTCTTTTTGTCAAGAAAATTCGGGGTAATAATAATCTGATCAAAAAGGTTCCATTTCCCCATGTATGCAAGTGATCCAATGCCTTTTTTAAACAAATCTTCCATCGGGTTAAAGAGTTGATTTTCTTTTATTTTTTTCGAACTTCCTGTTGCATTGAGATGTTTTTTAATACTTTCGTTAAGGGGATCATCGTTCAGGTCGCCCATAATAACCACCTTATCATTTGGATGAATGGTTTTGATAGAGTCGAGCAGGTATCGTGATAGTTTTGCTGCTTCATTTCGCAGTGGGGCACTTCTTTCCTGTCCTCCATATCTCGATGGCCAGTGATTTACAATAAAATGCATAGGATCTCCGTCAAATTGTCCCGATACAACCAGTTGATCACGCGTAAAGACACGCTCGCCATCTTCACCCTGGATAATTAACGGAACCGAACGGGCATTTGAGACCCTGAAATACCGTGGTTGAAAGAGCAAAGCAACATCGACCCCACGCTTGTCTGGTGAGTTGTAATGAATAATCCGGTAGTTAAGATGTTTGATATGTTCTGATTTTACGAGATCTTCAAGTACCGATTTATTTTCTATTTCACTTACCCCCAGAATGGCTGGTCCCGGAATATTTTCATTGGACCCGATTTTTGAGATCACTTTGGCCAGACGGTCAATTTTTTCCCAATATCGATCTGATGTCCATTTTTTTTCTCCCCCTGGTGTAAACTCTGAATCCTTTACATCCGGCGTGTCAATGGTGTCGAACAAATTTTCAAGATTATAAAAGGCTATTATGCCTGCATGCATTTTCTGAGCGCTGATATCAGCAGGAAGGATGTGGGTAATGGCCAGAAAAATCAATGCTGTTTTAACTAAAGAATTAATTTTCATGAAGTTATATTTTAAAAAAATTATAAGGGTTTTTATTTTTGTCCTTTATATAATGAAACTGCTTTTACTCATTTATTGATAGTTTTGTTTGCCAGTGTTTTTATTTCTGATTAGAAACATAATAGTGAAATGTTTAATCCTTTGCAACGGGTATTTATATAATACCAAAAGAAAGTTATAGATTTTTATTAATATGATGAAAATAAATTGCTTGTAATTAAATTTTTTGTTTTTTAATCAATATATTAATGTTACATCAGTTATCTTAAATTTCATTATTTGAAGACCTATTTGTGTGTTGACCGATGAAATAAATTGTTATTTCTGGAAATAAACATGACAAGAGTCAATAATTAATCGAAAAATTTTTTAGATATTCAAAAAGATTTTAACGATAGATCAGGATAGATCAGGATTAATACTTTTTTCGTGGATAATAATGTGAATGTTATTGCAATTAATTTTTATTCCCTGCATGTCACGAGACCAACGGAAGTAAAGTGAGCGTATTAATTAATGATACGAGTATCGCAAAGATTGACACAAATAGGATGAAAAAGGCGGCAGGCAGGGATTAGACCAATAGATTAATTATATACTAATGAAAACTTAATTTACTTTTAAAGTTGGTGTTTTTTTTTATTCGAATATTCGCAATAATTATTAGAATCGATGATTGAGTACAGTCTGAAAAGCATCTTTGTTGACGAACTTGTTGGTGTTTTAAATTTATTAATTCTCATTAATAAAAGTCAACTCCAGTATAAAAAATTAAAACGGCTTGATTTTGACATAAATATGCTTTTTATACCGCACTCTTGATTATATGATATAAATACTCATTTGAAAATAAGCGATTGTTTTCAAGGCTTTTGAAATTTTTTAGAAAGTATTGAGTCAATCAAATGTTTTGGATTAAAAAATAAATATAATTCTATAAATCATTTTAAAGTTCATGCGAAAAATTACAATTGTTATTCTGGCATTGTTTTTTCCGCTAATTTCAATATTAGCACAACAAGCTGAAATTTCAGGGCGTGTTTTAGATGCTGTTTCCGGTGAACCTCTCCCCGGAGCAATTATTTCAATAGAAAACACGGATTTACAGACTTTATCCGATGAAGAAGGGAATTTTAGGATGGCGGCTCCTCCCGGCGAAGAAGTTGGTTTAATAATAACACATCCGGACTATAATATTCAGCGCAGAAGTATTAAAAGCGTTTCCGAAGGGGAAATAACTGTTGGAGATGTTTTTTTGTATGCTTCGGAAGATGTGTTTGACGATATTCCTACGCTGGAAGTAGTGGACACCGATGACGAAAGTGATTTTGGCGAGCAGCATATCGTTTCGTTAATGGGGGCATCGGATGATTTGTATTTATCGGGTACTGCCTTCAAATTTGGCGCTATGCGTTTTCGTGTACGCGGGTTTGATAGTAAATACACCAAAACGTATATCAACGGTGTTAATTTTAATGACCAGATAAGAGGAATGTTTAATTATAGCATGATAGGCGGCTTAAATGATGCTACCCGTAATAAGGACATCACTATTGGTTCTGATGCTTCGCGGTATGGATTTGGAGATATTGGCGGAACAAGTAACATTATTACTAATGCGGCCAGTTACGGCCAAGGCGGTAAGATTACTACTTCGCTGACCAATCGTAGTTATACGCTGAGAGGAATGGCTACTTATTCTACCGGGTTAATGGAGAATAATTTAGCCATTACTGGTTCGGTTGGTTATCGGTGGGCAGATGAAGGATATATTGAAGGAACGTCTTATAACAGTTTTGGTTATTTTCTTTCGGTTGAAAAACTCTTCGGTGAAAGAGAGCAGCATTCGCTGTCGTTAGTGACTTTTGGCGCTCCCAACCAGCGTGGACGGAGTGGGGCTTCGTTTCAGGAAGCCTATGACTTAACCGACAATAATTATTATAACCCCTACTGGGGGTATCAGAATGGTGAAAAGCGTAATTCACGCATCGCAACGTCTTTCGATCCTGTTGCCATCTTGTCGTATAATTGGAATATCAATGAAAATTCTGAATTACGAACCGGCATAGGGGTACGATATAATTTTTATGGTACTACTGCTTTGAACTGGTATAACTCGGCTGATCCAAGACCCGATTACTACAGGTATTTTCCTTCGTGGCAAAACACAGCGGAAATAAAAGAGCTATATGCCCAAGCCTGGAGAACCGATGAAACCGTGAGTCAGATTGACTGGGAAAGGCTATATGAGGTTAACCGAGGCCGCGATCGTGCGCTTTACATGGTTGAAGAGCGACATAATGATCTGATGGAATTGGTGTTTAACTCGGTTTTCCGGACAGATATCAGCGAAAATCAAACAATATCGGCAGGCATTGAGATGAAAGGATCGAAAGGGATGAGTTATAAAACGGTTAATGATCTTTTGGGGTCTGAGTATTGGCTTGACGTTGACCAATTTGCTGAACGTGACTTTCCGGGAGAGCCCGACAGGATTCAAAACGATCTGAACAACCCCAACCGTCGGGTGACCGATGACGATACTTTCGGATACGACTACAATATTTATGTGAACAGCGGAAATATATGGTTTCAGAATGAGTTTACTTTTCCGAAAACAGAGTTTTATTATTCTGCTCAATTAGCGTTCACTTCTTTTTACCGTTATGGTAATATGAAAAACGGACGGGCTCCCGAAAACTCTTATCTAAAAGGTAAAGTCCACGACTTTTTTGACCAGGGAATGAAAGCTGGTGTCTTATACAAAATGACCGGGCGGCATATGGTTTCGCTCAATGCTCTTTACGAAACACGTGCTCCGCTTCCTTACAATGCCTATCTTTCATCTCGTACCAAAGATGACGCTGTTCCTGAATTAACAAGCGAGAAAATTGCATCAGCTGATTTTAGCTATATGGTTTCCACCCCGATGGTGAATGGACGGGCAACAGTTTTTCAAACCAATTTTTACGATCAGAATGAACTGAACAGTTTTTATCACGACAGCTACAGAACATTTGTTAATTACGCGATGACTAATGTTCGTAAAGTTCATCGTGGTGTTGAGTTGGGTGTTGCCGTAGATGTCACTCCCCGTATAACCATTGAAGCGGTTGGTACGTTGGCTGAGTATCAGTACAAAAATCGTCCTGACGGATACGTTACGTATGAAAACGGAAGTCATCCCGATATAAAAGAAACGGTTTATCTTAAAAACTTTTACGTGGGAGGAACACCACAAACAGCAGGTAGTATAGGCATAGATTACTTCCATCCCAAATACTGGTTCTTCGAAATAAACTATAACTACTTCGATCGAAATTATGTCGATTTATCGCCTGTCAGGAGAACATCCAGTGCTGTCGATTTTACTGCCGCTAATCAGGAGGAAAGAAACGAGAAAGTGGCCGAAATAGTGGAACAGGAAAAATACGATGCCGGGGGAACCCTGGATCTTTCTATCGGTAAATCTTTGCGGTTTAATGGCGGTTATTCTATGAGTATCAATCTGAGTGTCAATAATATATTAGATAACACTTCGCTCAAATCGGGTGGTTACGAGCAGGGACGATTTGATTATGATACTTACGATGTCAGTACATTCCCATCGCGTTATTATTACGCTCAGGGGCTTAACTATTATCTTAATGTTAATTTCAGGTTTTAATTATCTGTTATTTCCTGAAAACAATAATTATAGCGGGATAAACTCAAATGATTAGAGGAACTCCCTCAAAAATAAGTTTTAAACGAATGAAACGAGCATGGCAAAGATTACCACAATAAGAATATGTATAAGTTCTTGCATGCGAGTTCCATCCGACTTTAATAATTAAATTTTATACGGATGAAATCTGGATTGTTACATAACGCATTATCTATGAAAAGATTAAATTTTTTACTTCTTGGTTTATTTGCGCTGGGAATTATAAATACAGCGTGCGACGATGAGAATTTTGATGCCCCTCCCCATAGTGAACCACAATATTTGGGACAGTCGAATATTTCCATCAGTGATTTTAAAGCCAAATACAATAAAGATTTGGTGGAGATAACTGAAGATGATATCATTGAAGGAGTTATTACAGCCAATGATGTTTCGGGAAATTTGTACAAACAAATTTTTATTGAAGATGAAACCGGTGGATTGATGGTTGCCATCGACCGGAACAATATTTACAATGATTTGCGTGTCGGGCAAAAAATCTTTATTGAAACTAATGGCTTGTATATGGGTAAATATGGCGGTATGCCGCAATTGGGATACCGTTATTCACGTGATAACGACGGAAATTTTTCTATTGGTCAGATGCCATGGGAACTGTTAAAAGCTAAGGTTTTTAAGGATGGCTATCCGAATCCCGACCAGGTGGTTCCGTTGGATATGGATATCAGCTCGATAAATGCTGACAATTATGGGCGTCTTGTAAAGCTTAACGGTGTGTTTTTCGATGATGCGGGTGAAATTTTTTCATATCCCACGCAGGAAGGCGGTGTTCAGACGCTAAACCGGGTTATTCGATCCGCAAATGATAACTCACAGCAAATCATAGGACGAATGAGCAGTGCCGCTGATTTTGCCAGTGATACCATCCCCGGTGGAGTGGGAAGTGTGACAGGTATTCTCACTAAATTTAATGAAACCAATCAGATACTGGTTCGCGAAAAAGATGATTTGGCATTTGACACTAATCCCGATGGTTGGGGTATCGAAAACAGCCCGTGGTCTGTTGATTATGCTCTTGCGCATATGGACGAAGACAAGGAAGGTTGGGTAACTGGTTATATTGTGGGTGCTGTTGCTCCGGAAATTAATGAAGGTAACCCCATTACCAGCAACGACGGCATTTCTTTTGAAGCGCCATTTTTGCCTAACACTATTGTCATAGCTGCTTCGGCTGATGAGTCAGACTGGACGAATTGCCTGGTGATTAATCTTCCGGCTCAATCGGATATGAGAACAGCGCTAAACTTATCGGACAATCCTGACCTGTTGGGCGAAGAATTGCGAGTTAAAGGTAGTATTGAAACCATTCTTGGAGCAGGAGGTGTCAGAATTGCCAGTGGTTCCGTCGACGAATTCAGAATTGGAGGTGTCGGAGAGGAAATATTGAGTGTTCCATTTCAATCTTCTCTTGATCCATTCTCGCAATATAGCGTTTCCGGGTCACAGCAGTGGCAAATTGATTCATACGGTTATGCTAAAATGACCGGTTATGTTGGTGGATCAAATAATGCCAATGAAGACTGGCTGATATCTCCCTCTATTGATCTTTCTGAATACAGTGCTGTGCATGTTACTTTCGAACACATCAGCCGATATGGTATAAATTCAAGTGATTTCACTCTCTGGGTTTCGTCTGACTATTCGGGGGGTGATCCTGCATCAGCTACATGGACTCAGATTACCATTGCCAATTATTCATCTGGCAATTCGTGGGATGACTGGACCAATAGTGGTAACCTGAATATTCCGGTTGATTTTACAGGAAAAGCAGGTGTTCATGTGGCTCTGAAATATGTATCGAGCAATAGCAGAGCCGGTACGTGGGAAGTTAAAAATTTCATCGTAAGAAGCGGAAAAGGTATTACAGTTGATCCCGGAAGTGATTTGAATCCGGCAGGTGATGGAACTCAGGCCAATCCCTACAATTTAGACGGTGCCATAGAAAATCAGGGCGCAGCTGAAAAAGCGTGGGTGACCGGGTATATCGTCGGTGCCATTGACAATGGACAGGGAAGCGGACTTAGTATTCAGGATGAATCACGCTTTGAAGGTCCGTTTAGTGTGAGCAGTAATATTCTTATTGCTGCATCTCCGAACGAAACCAATCCGGACAATTGTATTCCTGTACAATTGGTGTATGGGACGGATGCCCGCACTATATTGAATCTTGTTGATAATCCCGGCAATCTTGGGCAGGAAGTTATGGTTTACGGCTATCTTGAGACTTACTATAATGTACCTGGAATTAAAGATGTCAGTGATTATGTCTTTGATGGTGGAAGTAGCGGTGGAGGAGACTCCAACCCGTCGGATGAAGGCGATGGAACACGTGAAAATCCGTACAACATAGCTTCAATTATTGCCAATCAGAATGCAACAACCGATAAGGTTTGGAGCACCGGCTATATTGTTGGGGTTATTGAAGGCATGAGCATATCAGGCGCCGTATTTACCGAACCTTTTGCAGGCGTGGAAACCAATCTTTTGATTGCAGCTTCTCCAACTGAAACCAATCCGGGTAATTGCGTTCCGGTGCAGTTGCCAAACAACGATGTAAGACCGGTACTTAATCTGGGTACCAATCCTGAAAATCATGGCAAACTGGTACTTATTTATGGTACGCTTGAATCTTATTTTGGTGTTCCCGGTGTTAAAAATGTAACCAACTACGAAATAGAGGGCGTGAGTGGTGATCCGGACCAACCGGAAGGTGCCATAATTCTTAATGCTGCTTTTGATACTGAATTGGCTCCCTTTTCTTCTTATTCAGTGATTGGTGCCGAAGTATGGATATTTGATGCGAACTATGGTGCTAAAATGTCCGGATATAATGGTGCCCCAATGGAAAATGAAGATTGGCTGATATCTCCTCAACTTGACCTGAGTGGGTATTCCGCCCCCTATGTGGTGTTCGATCATGCTTTAAACTTTGCGACCGATATGGAATTATATTCTTTGATGATTTCTAATGATTATTCGGGGGGCGATCCTTCAGCAGCGACATGGACAGAGTTGAACATCACAACGATGCCTTCTGGCAGCGACTGGACTTTTGTAAACAGTGGACATATCAACATTCCTGCCGGATTTCTGGTGAATGAAGTAACAATTGCGTTCAAGTATCAGTCAACGACGTCCGAAGCAGGAACATGGGAAATAAAAAACCTTTTTGTAATAGAATAATAAATCATAAAGAGAGGCTGTCTAAAAGTCCATTGCTCTCTGTGAATCTCTTCCGAAGGATAGGGACAAATTGTGATGTGCTGCGTGCACCTCTGTGTAACTAATTGAAAAACTACTTGCGGCAGCAGGGATTAATTCATTTTTTTCAAAGAGTTACTTTTAGACATCCTCCTCTTTTTAGAAGCATAATTTATTATGGGGAAGATGCGTTATTTTTTGACGGGTGTTTTTTTGATCGTTTTTTGGGCTGTTGTTCATGCCCAGAATCCGAATGGTTATTACAATTCGGCTAACGGGAAAATGAATGAAGAGCTGAAAACAGCTCTTTTTCATATTATCAGCAAGCATACGGTGCTCGATTACGGTAGTCTGTGGTATCACTTTCAAAGAACCGATCGTCGCGACAACGGTACTGTATGGGATATGTATTCAAATATAACCCGAACTTTTGAGAATACGGGGGGATTAAACAGAGAACATTCGTTTCCTAAAAGTTGGTGGGACGGTGAAGGTGCGCCTTATTCAGATATTTTTCATATTTACCCCGCCGACAGGGATGCCAATATGGCCAAATCAAATTATCCGCTGGGCGTTGTTGGAAATAATCCTGATTTCGACAACGGGGTATCCAAAGTTGGCGATAATGTTTATCCCGGCTTTGCCGGGGTTGTTTTTGAACCTGCCGACGAGTATAAGGGCGATTTTGCAAGGACTTATTTCTACATGGTTACTTGTTATCAGGATTATTACAGCCGATGGAGGTATTTTTATATGATCAGTTCCAATACCTATCCGGTACTGAAAGAATGGGCTGTTAATATGTTGCTTGAGTGGCATCGTGAAGATCCTGTCAGTCATAAAGAATTGAAGCGCAATGAAGCCGTTTTTCAGATTCAAAATAACCGGAATCCTTTTATCGATTATCCGCAACTGGCTGAATATATCTGGGGCAACAAAACAGATGAAGTATTTTATATCGATACCGATTTATCCGATCCGGTTTTAGCTACCCCCACCAATGATACAGAACTTAATTTTGGTACCCTGGTAACCGGTCAGACATCAACCCTTACTCTATATGTACGCGGAAGTGGATTGGTCGGTGATTTGGGGGTAATGTTGTACGGAAAGGATAGCGACCAGTTTGATATTAACACTGAAACCATTTCTTCAGCCATTGCCAACGGAGATAACGGATACGAGCTTCAGGTGACTTACCATCCTTTAAACGTAAACGAATTGCATTCGGCCAAGATTGCTATTTATGATGGTGGCATCGAAGGCAGCATCGCAGTCAATATAACAGGAACAAGCATTGCTCCCGAATCACTTTCTCCTCCGGTTGCAGAAGAAGCTACGAATGTTACTTCAACCGGCTTCACAGCCAACTGGCAGCCTGTTGCAGGTGCCGATGGCTATATCCTTAATGTTTATGTCTATGATGAAACCACTGGTGATAGTGAGTTGGTTTTCGATATTGAGATTGAGCCGGACGTTTCATCTATGGAAGTGAGTAACCTGCAGCCCGGGAAAAGCTATACTTATTTCATCAATATGGTGAAAAACAGTCTCATATCCGCACCATCGGAAACAATTATGATCAGTACAACATCCATAAGAGAGATCGAGCGAAAAGACCATATTGTTGTCTGGACTGAAGGCAGCGATTTACACGTACGAAACAATAAACAGGTACCCGAAGAAATTAAAATTTTCAGTATTACCGGCATTTTGCTTTACCATGAAGCTCGTTTTACAGGTGAAATGAGTTTAAGTAATCTTAATGCCGGTGTTTATTTTGTTCAGTCGGGACCCGATGTGCGAAAAATTTTAATTTCAGGAAGATAAAGAAGTACCATTAAATTTTGAACTTATGATATTTTTTCGATAATTTTCAATAGTATGATAAATTGCACGGTGTCATGTCACGTATAAAATGACGTATTGGTTGAACCTTATTTTTGCCTTTTTAAATGAGTATAATCGCAGCTGCGTAAGCTTTTATCATGAAGAAAAGACGAAGGAACTCTGCAATTTTTGTATGTTATTTTATATTTGATGCAATACTAACTTAAACTTTAAATTTTTTGTTATGAAACGATCTTTACTTTTTCTTTTTTTGTTTGTTGCGGCATTTGGTTTTGTGTCTGCACAGAATGCAGTGGACCTGTTTTTTTCTGAATATGTTGAAGGTTCCAGTAATAATAAATATCTGGAAATATTTAATGGCACAGGGGCTTCTGTAGATTTGACCGATTATCAGGTTCTGTTGTTTGCTAACGGAGCTACTACTGCCACTAATACAGAAACTTTGTCCGGGAATCTTGCTGATGGTGAAGTTTTAGTAATTGCCAATAGTTCAGCTAACATATATTCCGGCACAGTTTTGAGTTCTTCAACGGCTAATTTTAATGGAAACGATGCTGTTGCTTTAAAGAAAATTTCAACGAATAGTTACGTTGATATAATTGGCTGTATTGGGGAGTCTGTATATTGGACATCTGCTTCTAATTCGTTGCAGGATCGTACGATTGTGAGAAAAGCATTTGTTGCCGGCGGAGTAACCACAAATCCTACTTCCGGTTTTCCTACATTGGAAGATGAATGGGTCGGATATCCAAAGGACAATATTGATAATTTGGGAACTCATAATTTTTCACCTACACCTTCAACTGCCGAACTATCCAATTTCCAGCTTTCATCATCAACTGTGGAAACCGGGCAAGAGGTTACCTTCACCTGGGATGCCACGGATGTTGAGTTGATTAATTTTCAATCTTGGGAGGACGAAGATCAGGTTTGGGAAGACATTGAAGGTCTTACAGGTATCGATGCCACGTTAGAAACAGTTAATTTTACTATACCTCTGGATGCCACTGATGATGCCAATGCCAAGCTGCGTATTGTGGATGCAAGCAATCCGGCTGTTTTTGCCGAAAGCCAGGTATTTGAATTGAAAGATGTGCATTTTGCCGGATTGGGTATTACTCATCCCGAAAATGGAGCGGTTAATGTGCCAACCGATCTTTTCATAGTAACTGAAGGCGGTGATGTGGTGATGAACCATTTACTGATCGTTTTTAATGAAGATGTCCAGGCAAATACAGGAACCATTGAATTGTACGAAGTTGTTGCTGGCGGATCTGATGTTTTGGTTTCTTCATTTGATATTGCCACGGAAGTAGATGTTTACTGGGAAACAGTAGCCATTAATCTTGGAGGAAATCTTGACCCCAATACAGAATACCGTGTTGAAGTACCTGCCGACGGCTTTTATGATACTGCAGCAGCTCAAAACGGCAACAGTGCCATTACCTGGACATTTACTACCGGTGATGGTGATTCGCACGTTACCATTTATGATATACGTGGAGAAAGCGCAGGTGCTCCTGCCATGATGGGGGAAACTGTTCTTACCTCGGGTATTGTTACAGGAATAATCAGTGGCCAGGGTTTCTTCCTGCAGGACGCAAATACAGCCTGGAGCGGTATTTATGTTTATGATTCGGATGTTGTGGGAAATGTTACCGTTGGAGATTTTATTTCCTTAGTTGGAACTGTAGGAGAATTTTATAATTTGGCACAAATTCAGAATCTACTGACTTACCAGATTGGACCTAATAATGGTGTTCCTTTTGCTCCGGTTGTTGTTACGATGCCTTTTGCCGAAGAGCAATGGGAGAGTATGCTTGTAACTGTTGAGAATGTTCAGTATACCGATGCTTCCATAAATTTTGGAGAATTTGAAATTACTGATGGAACCAATACCGGATTGGTTGACGAGGCAATTTATGAGCACACACCTTCAACGTCGGAAGAATTTGAGTCTATAACAGGTATAATGAATTATACTTATAGTGCCTTTAAGATAGCACCCCGGTCGGCCGCTGACATTGTCAGCATACCTACTGCTATTGCCAAAGTTTCAATAGAAGGTCTTGATATCTGGCCAAATCCGGCGAAGGATGTTTTCTACATCAGTTCAGCCGAAGACCTTTCTTCAATCGAGTTGGTAAATATGGCCGGACAAACCCTGAAAATTATAAATCCCCACACATCAAACAGTGTTCCTGTGGAAGTTTCAGATTTACCACGCGGCATCTATCTGTTGCGTCTGGTTTCTCATTCGGGCGTAGAAAGTATAAATAAGATTATCCTGAAATAATTGAAAACGAATTCTCTGTGCCAAAAAACGGGCGGACACACAAGTGTCTGCCCTTTTTTTGGTTTGGATGATTGCAATGGATGGGGAGATTTTTTATTCGTTCAAAATTAATCTAAGTTATTGGCCTGATGGAACTCGCATGGTTGAGCTTTATACATGTTCTTTTGTGGCAAACTTTGCCATGCTCGTTCATTTAAATAAAATCATAAACTGATCAAAACATGAAATTTACATACTTCTACTGATTTTTTGGGCATGTCATTACCAGCATATTCCACTATTAACTACAGACTAAAAACTAATATCTTACTTCTGCCTTCTGCCTGTCGGGTACTTTTATCTGACAATTAATTTCCTCTTGCTTTATGGTATTGCAAGATTGCATTACTCATCAGTTCATATATTTTTTGCAAGGAAGGATTATCCGCTAAGCGTTCAAGGTGTTTTGACATCACTTCAGTATCGTTGCGTATGGCAGGTCCTGTCTGTGCTTCACGGGGCGACAGGTACAATATCTTCTGTGTGGTTTCTTTGATTAGAGGGGTGAGATAATCAAAAGAAAGTCCTTGTTTCTCCAGTAAATCGGCCGATAGCGTATATAAATGATTCACAAAATTGCAGGAAAGAACAGCGGCTATGTGTAAAGTTGCTCTGACGGCTGAATCTGCTTTACTTACTTTGGACGACATGATACCTGCCAGCTTCAGTAGCCTGCGAGTAGTTTCTTCGTTGTTTCCTTCAATGAGAAACGGGACATCGTTGAAATCGACATCTCTTTCTTTGCTGAAGGTTTGAAAAGGATAAAAGACGCCGTAATTCGAAAACCCGGACAGGACATCAATGGAAATGCTTCCGGCAGTATGCGCGATAATACCTTTAAACGGGGGTAAACCGGATGCTATTTGTTCAATGGCATTATCCGTAACCGAAATAAGCCATAGATCAGCCGAAGTGTCGGCTTCACTGAGTCGGGTTATTGCATCAGCTTGTTTAGATTCTGCCAGTTTACAGGCATGTTCAGGTGTGCGGGAGTAAACCTGCCTGACTTCGATCCCGGAATCATTCATGGCTTTGGCAAGGTGGGTGGCAACATTTCCGCTTCCGAACAGCACTACAGATGAGATGGGCTCAATGTCTTTTGTCATTTCGACTGTTTCTTGAAAATACTAAGTTACATAATGAAAACGAGCATGACAAAAATTGTCATATTAGGTCATTAGGTCATTAGGTCATTAGATTGTTAGATTATTAGATTGTTAGATTGTTAGGATTGTTAGGATTGTTAGGATTGTTAGCTAATGTAATAAAACTTATAACATTCTAACAACTAATACATCAGCAATATTAACAATATTAACAATTCCAACAGCCGTAACAATTTATTAAATGTGAGATGAAAAGAGCATGACAACGTTTTGCCACAATCAGAACATGTATAACACCATTTAACCTCTAATCATCAAAGAAACCAAAAACAGGTAACAGATTCTTCGTCGTTACCTCCTCAGAATGACATTAAACAGTCTGTCATTCTGAGCG
>NZ_AEWI01000017.1 GCF_000191885.1 Anaerophaga thermohalophila DSM 12881 | reverse complement strand
CGAAGAATCTATCACTGTTGTAATGCTTTAACCTGGAAGAGATTCTTCGTCGTGCCTCCTCAGAATGACACCGGGATGATTGTCATTCTGAACAAAGAAATCCGCACCAGCAGTGATTGATCGGTCTTTGACCACTCAAAACATTTGTAGCGCCTGCCCTTTCGCTCACCCCCGGCCCCCTGAAGGGGGTATCCCGCCACACGATTACGGATATATTGAATTTTGGTGACTGGTCAAACTCAGGTTATGACTAATCCTCTACCTCTACCTCTACCTTAACCTTAACCTCAACCTCAACCTCAGCCTCAGCCTCTATCAATATTTAAGCGATCTCGTCATCCACCCTTCCCCGCTGCTTTTGCTGAAAAAAGACTTGATCAGTCGTGAGTTCCACCTGTCAGCACGCCGGAACTTCCGAAAATTAATGTTACTCCAGCTTATCCCTAATTGCCCGGCTGTTTTGGGCGAAATATAGGTATAGACCAGCTCTGCCAGATCGGCATCCCTGGTTGCTTCCCGGTAAGCGGCATCATCCCGGTTGGCCAGAAAAACAACACCATGCCGGCGACATGCTTCTTCAAGATATGACAGGACTTCATTGTATTTGGGCAAATCCGCTTCGGTGAATTGTTGACCGTACCTGCCCCCCAAATCCATTACCGGCCTCACTTGTAATACATCAACCGGATAACGGCCAAACACTTCAAAAAATGCTTTCAACTCATCCAGATTATCCCGGTTAGCGGTGTAATTGATTCGCAGCCGGGGGAGTTTATTTCCGGCATCCCGGGTTTCTTTTATTAAACCAAGAACTTCATGAAACTTTTCATAACCCGCACCGGTCATGAATTTTTCATAAGTGGCCTTCTTCACGCCATGGCACGACAGAATTATTTCATTTACACCGTACCCGCACATCACATCTATATCTTCGCGTGTTAAAAGTTGCCCGTTGGTCACCATGCTTACATCGGGCACTTTATACCTGCGGGCCAGGCGAAACAATTCCCGGTATCCCGGATGCTTTGTCGGCTCGGCCGCACATCCCACTACTAACTGAAAAGCCCGGGGAAACAATACCCGGGCTATATCTTCAAATTCCTCCGTATTCAACGCGCCCCTGTTTTTCTTTCTGTACTCCGCCGAACTATAATTACACATGCGGCACGCCAGATTACAACTTAACGACGGATCAATGCGAACCGACAAATGACGAAACCCCAGTTTCGATGCCACCAAAAGGCCCAGAAGTTTCAACTTCCGGCTTTTAATGCGCTTGTGGAGGCGAAGGAGGGTGTAGAAAGTCATGGGTCTAACTTGCAAAATTCAATTTTTCAGGTTTTTTGATTGTACCCGTAATTGCACTAATTTGGTCTTCCATACCACCAATAAATAAAATTCTATTATAAATAGAATCTGCTGATAAAGTCAGCAGCCTGTTTCAAATTTATTTACTATTGTTCTTTTTGGCATTGCCCCAAAAAGAACTAAAAAGGTCTAGTCCGCTTAAACCTATCTCCCCGCGAAAGTCAAAATTTCCGGCCATTGCGCAGGGCCATGAAAGTCGCCCATTTTGGCTTCCCCCCATCCGCCGGCCCGGAAAGCGGACAGGCCACCCCGCCTTTTAAATAGTTAAAGTCGGTCATTATTATGACATTATTTTGAACAGTTATAGGTTGACAATTAACAGTGAGTGAGGTCTAAAAAGCATCTTTGTTGACAAACTCTTTGTTGTTTTAAATTTTTGCATCCTCATTAACAACGGGTTATTTTATCATATTTTGTCGTGTGAGACGACTGTTTGTAATCCCCTCGATCGAAATCGAGGAGCAGAGATTAGTCTAAATTATTGGTTTTATGAAACTCGCATGAAGAACTTTTTTATTGTGGCAAACTTTGCTATGCTCGCTATTTTATAATCTTTGTCATGCTCGTTTCATAAATAAAGAACTAAAATTTCCCTTGTAAAGCCTTAAAATGGATTTTCTATATCCTTTAAAGCCTTTAGTTGTTTCTTTTATTCTACTCCCCATTATTTGCGCCACCTTTTGCAACGTTTCGTATTTTGGGAACATGTTACAATATTGAATCATGCCTAAGGGCAAGTGTGTTTATGTTTTGAGGTGCATGTTTATTTTTTTGTTTTTTTGTTATGTGGGTTTAACAAACCCATGCTCCATTGTTTAGTATCATCTCGAACTTAGAAAGAATCTAAGTTAAATTTGCGGATTAATGGAATGATGGGGTAATGGGTTATTGTATTGGGTTGATGGGAAAAGTATTTGTTCTGATATTGGATTATAAATCCCTTGCTATAGATGCGCGAGTTGCAAATACGTACCAGGGGAGTATATAAGCATTTTATTTTTTAAAAAACTTCTCACGACATACATAGTAAACAAACTTTATATTGCCTATTAAATACCTGTACCACAGCCGCTTGGGCTCTTTTGCAAAACGATAAAACCATTCCATACCATATTTAATCATCCATTTTGGTGCGCGTTTTACTGTGCCAGCATAAAAATCAAAAACAGCACCAATGCAACATACATGGCCAGTTTTTAATTGTTTGAAATGTTTGTATGCCCATTTCTCCTGTTTCGGTGCGGTCATGCCTATAAAAAGGACATCGGGTTGAAAGGTATTAACAGCCATGATCATGGTGGCATTTTCTTCTTCCAAAAATTCCTGTTTGTAGGGTGGGGAGTAACTTCCCAATTCTACATTGGGAAAATCCTTGTGTGCTCTTTCTTTAATTTTTAATAATGTTTCTTCGGTACTCCCAAGGAAAAAAACTTTGCCTCCGCTTTTTTGCAAACGTTCCATCTCATAATAGAATAAATCTTCCCCCGCAATTTTAGTAAGCTTTTGTCCGGTTAACCAACGTATGGCCAATACGACACCAATGCCGTCGGGGATTAATGCATCACTGTTTTGAAGGGCGTTGGTAAATTCTGCATCTTTTAAGCTTGTATTGTATGAATGGGCATTGATCGTATTGATTAATAACTTATTTGGGCTTAGACCGCTAAGAGCCTGATCGTATATTTTATAATCTCCAAGATACATATGCTACTTCTCTAAAACTTTATTGAGGATATTGACAAGATTTTTTTCAAAAATTTCGAGAGTAAACTCTTTTTCATATTTCTTCCGCCCAGCGAGCCCCATTTTTTTTCTTAATTGAGGATTTAGTATAAGTTTTTCAAGCTTTTCAGCTAAGGCCTCTGTATCTTTTGGCTGTACAAGGAAGCCAGTAACATTATTTTCTACCACATCTGGAATACCTCCTTCCCAAGTTGAAATAACGGGTAATGCAAATTGCATAGCTTCTAAGTTTACCAAACCAAAAGTCTCATGATAAGTTGGAAAGACAAAGATGTCAGATTCCATGAAGGCCTTATTTTTATCTTCATTAAATTTTTCTCCTAAATATTTAACTTGATTTGAAATTTCAAGACGGTTTACTTTATCTTGAAATTGTTGAAATGTTATATCACCTTCTGCTCCAATAAAGTCACATTGAAATGAGATTCCTCTTTGTTTCACTATTGCTAATGCATCTAAAAGGTTATATACTCCTTTTGATTCAATCAGATTTGAAAGAAATAGAATTCTTACATTTTCAGTTAAGTATATTTCTTTATTCTTGACTGAATTAATTTCAGGTATTCCATTTGGACAGATGTAAACATTTTCTCTTGCCACAAAATCCTGAATATCGGCAAAAAGATGTTTTGAAAGTAGGATTACATCAGAACTATGGAACACATAACGATAGAAAACAGCATGGATAAAGCTATTTTGTTTTTGACGAATACCTTTATTATGTAAATGATATATTCTTTTAACTCGGAAGATTTTAAGTAGGAATACTAAAAAAACATCACGGTAAAATGCGAATCCTGTGGTTGTAAGTGCAAAATAGCAAATATCCGGTCTTTGCTTTATCAATTTAACCAATAAGCGAAACCATATTACAATAAAACCAATCGCTTTATTAAGACTTGGTTTGCCGCTTGCTGCAGTATTTTTCGATGCTAATAAATTTAAATATTGCGAATTAAAACTTCCATTTATGATTTTACTTTCAAAAATAAACTTACCAACCATAGATGAACCATGAACTGGGGGGGGAAGGTGAAGAAGAAATAGAACTTTTTTTGTCATGATTTTAGTCTATCCAGTAATCTGTTTTTAAAAGAAAACTTGTTACGAAACTCTTTTATAAGATTTTCATCCAACTGAGGGTCTTGATCAAAATCGAAAATTATTTGTGATCCTATGTCAAGAGATGTGTTGAAACGATTTTGTTTTTTTTGTATGCGTTGCACTTTCACCGAAACCAATATTTATAACCTTTGACTTTGTTGGATATACCGTTAGTTTATCCTTTTTAAATTGATCAAATCCCAAACGAATCGCCCATGAATCAATCTTACCTTGCATTTGCTTCCATAGCATATAAGGCATATCTGATCCTCCACGCATAAATTTATAGTGGAAAATGGGATTATAAAGTGTCTTTTGCCAACCCGAAGCAGACCAATCAATTTTTTCCCATCTATCTTTCCATGTTCCCCATCCCCATGATGAATTCCTATAGCCAAGGTAATAATCCTTGTCAGTATTGTCTAAAGAAGGTAAATTCATTGTGAAGCCAGAAATACTGAAAATATTCATATTATACTCGTAGTAATCCAAAGCCTGATTCATATATTCAAGAAAATTTCGCGAAGTAATTAAATCATCTTCCAATACAATCACCTTTCCATATTTTTCTATTATTTCAGTTACCCCAGCAATGATAGAATTCGCAAGTCCTTTATTCTCCTTGGCTTCATTTATTGTTACTCGATTAAAACCTGTAATGATATTTAAATAATCTCGTACTGTGTCAACTTTTATTGCATCCCTTTCATTTTTGGAACCATCAGAAAATACAAATAGTTCACTTTCATTAGCCAATAAATTAGACTGAAGAGCCTCCACCGTTTGTTTAGTTTCTTCTAAACGGTTGTATGTAAATAAGCAGATGGGTGCTAAATTATTTCTCATAAACTGCGGTGTTAAACTTCTTGACCAACAGACTACATAAATTCATTTTTTCGTTTTTTGAAAATCGCTTATCTACTAAAATCCATGGTAACCAGGTAAAAAACTGAATAACCACAAATAAAAAGTAATAAAGCTTACTATAATGTTTATGTATGTACCGTAATGTTCCTTCTTCTAAGCAGTATATGGTTGAATACTTTAATTGTTTACCATTCTTATTACTGCTGCCTCCTTCTAAATGAATAATTAAAGGACCTGGTATTATCCTTCTTAAATAGTTCTTGTCTGCTATTCTTTTTTGGAGTTCTACTTCCTCAACATAAAGGAAAAAACTGGTGTCAAAACCATTTAAATTAGTAAATAATTCTTTTTTCATAAACATGTCTGCCCCTAATACTCCGTCAACATCATAAGGTGCTTTAGTATCAACTATACGCTTGGGAAGATTTATATTAAGTTTTTTACATAAAATATTAAAAGAAAATTTTAAATGGTTTTTTATGCTTTTAAAATTCACATAAGTTAAACCTTGAGCACCATCTGAATCCAATAAATTACATCCAATGACACCAACATTGTCTTTTGTTGATTCCATGTAATCATAAAATAATTTAACAGCGTTGTTCAATAAGATTGTATCTGGATTTAAAAGTAGAATATATTTGCCAATGGCATTTTTAACACCTAAATTATTCCCCCCACCAAAACCTAAGTTTTTTCTAGATTCAATAAGTTTTATACCTTTCAATTTCTTGAAATATTGTACTGAATCGTCTGTAGAATTGTTATCGACTAAAACAATTTCATAAGTAATATCTTTTGTATGCTTTATTATGCTGTTAATACATTCAATCGTAAGCTTTTTTGTGTTATAATTTACAATTATTATAGATACCTGCATTTTTTAAAGCTATTTGGTGTGTTTTTAATAATATTGAATAAAGTACAATATACATAAATGTCATGTCCATAAAGCCAGTCGCAAGTATAAAAAACACATAACCAACGGTTAGAGAATTGAGGATAATTGATGATTTGCAACTATATATTTTTCGAATTTGATTGTTTTTATGGTAAATATAATAAAAAAGGCCAAACCATAAAAAAGTACCAAGTATTCCATAGTTAAGATATAACTGGAATAAGGCACTTTCTGCTCCAAGTATCCGAGGGTCTTTGGGATGATTGTCAAAATATGTAGGACCCAAACCAACCAAAATTCTGTAGACCGGAACAGATTCAATCACAGCTTCTAACTGCTGAATTCTTAGTTCTGCTGATGATCCTTTTACCTCTGCTTGTTGAGCGTATTCATCATTCCAGAAAAATACAGTTGAAAGTACATAATTACTTATTTGTTTATTAGCCGAAACACCTACCATCAAAAATAATATCGTAATGGCAATCATCTTTATTTTTCCACCAATTTTTTGAAACAAAAAAAGATAAAATACCCCAAAGATCAAAATCATTAATACTGATCTAGATCCACTTAAAAAACCAGTTAAGGCAAATAAAATAAATGACAAAAAATAAACTAACTTATTCTTTGTTTTACTTAAAATGTAGTATAAAGTCCAAATAGCAAATAGCATCATATATCCACCGAAAGTAATTGTGTGGAATAAAGTTGACTGAACTCTTGCAGAAAAGCCAAACCTTTGTTCCTCATAAGTGAAAAAGCGTTGATCTGGATATTGGAATGATAAAACGGTAATATAGGGATTAAAGCCTGTTATATAATTAAAAAGACCATAGCCAGCAACCAAGATACCTATAATTAAAAGAGCTTTCCGATACTTTTTAACTGTTTTCTCATTTTTACTTTCATTCAATATTATTATGCCTAAAATGAAACTATAAATAAAATCTTTGAGAGTAAAAGCGAGACTCCTGAAATTATTCACTCCCAAAAGACTTATTATTGAAAGGAGAAAAAAAAGTGTAATAATTTTCATTGAAATGAAATTGTACGGCGTTGTACGAGGGGTTAATATATACCTTGCTAAAATATAAGCGAAACCAATTAATAAAAATGTTATTGTGGCCAATGAAAGAGGCCCTACTCTAACATAAAAAGGTATAAATAACCTAACGGTTATACCTAAAATCACAAGGTTTTCATATTTCTTACGAAAAGAAAATACAGTGATTAATACAAGAATTAAAATTAATAATTGCTTAAACAAAGTATCCATTAAATATACTTTTGGAGTCGAAGCAAAAATTGGTTATAACCATGTAATAAAGTCTTAAACAACATTGGCAAGAATGCCTTATCTTTTTTTAAAAGTGAAAAATATGTACTAAAGAAGCTAAAAACATTTATTTTTAATAGTATCCACAACCATTGTTTTGTAAAAGGTTCTTCATAGTTAATGTTATTCAATTTGAGGAATAAGTATACCCTAGATGAAATTTCTATTCTTATTTTTAATTTTTCAATGTCTTGTTCGCTATTCGTTAAAGAATCATTTCTATGTGTTACAACATAAAGAGAATTGGATTCAACTTCTATTATATTAGCGTGGTATCCAATTAATACTGAAAACCAATAATCATTTGAAACGCTCGTTTCATCAAAGGTAATTTTGTTGTGAACAATTAAGTTTGTTTTGATTAACTTAGCCCATGGTTCAGTAAAACCGTACCTTAAATCGTTCTCATTTTTCAGATTAGCCCTCAAGTTGTATTTTTCTATAAAACCTTTAAGTTTTTTATCCCGATTTGCTTCTTTTTTGATATTACTACTGTAAACACTATCGACAGCGAAATAAACTACATCAGCTTTTGAGGCTATATATTTATTAATTAATTCCTCAAATTTATTGGTAAAAAAATCATCAGCATCTGCAAACAATATCCATTCACCTTGAACAAAGTTCAAACCGATATTTCTAGCACGACCTGCTCCACCTGACTTTTTATTAAATACTACTTGTGTATTTTTTCTATTAATCCCAGGGAATTTATTAAAATTAACAATATTTGAATCACTATTATCATCTACAATAATAACCTGAATGTATTCTTTTTCAGGAATGGTGCTTAAACATCTCTCAAGTAAATTTGAAGAGTTTTTGTGTGGTATTATTATAGATATTTTAGTTGACATTCTTTACTTGATTAATTGATTTAATTAGTTCATCGCGTCCGAATTTTATTTGATCACACAGATTATTGTAGATTGAATCATAATCAACATCTGCTGGCAAAAAAGTAAGGTCTGTAGATGTTAAATATCTATTTTGCAAATTTGAATTATACAACAATGTTTTGACCCGACTGTCGTGATTTCCTAATCCAAGAACAAAAAATTGCTTTTGGAATATTATTGAAAAAGCGGTACCATGAAAAGATGTTGTAACAATGTATTTCGCATTTAATAAATAATTCAGAAACTCTGTTGGACTAGCGCTTTGCTTATGGTTTAAGCTAAAATCTAAAGCATGAACGGATCGCTTTATTGTAATAATCTTTAAACCATATTTTTTGCTAAGCTTTTTTGTAAATTGTTGTGCTTCTTTTGATTCTAATACTTCGTAGTAAAAAATATAAGGCTTACTAGTTTCTTCTTGTTTTAAATCTAATGCTTTAATCCAGTCCAATTTATTTAAGAGGAAGACTGGATCCAAAACAATTTTAGAATTAATACCTAACTGTTGAAATAGGTTGCATAGGTCATTTTCTCGCAATAAAATAGTTGAAAATTGGGAGAGTAATTTTTTTATTTTATTTAATTCAGTTTCTGATGAATTAATTATCCCCATACTTGCAGCAAAAGCAATTTTGGTGCAGTTGTCAAGATTTTCCCCCATATAGGTATAGTCATGTCCTTTAAAATCATTTAGTTCATATTTTCTCCATATTTGATCACTGCCAAATATAATGATATTGTAATTATCTTTTATTGAAGATGTCTTCTTAAATTTAACAGTATTATTTAAGCCCAAGTGTTTATTCAAAAAAAATTGAAAGGCATTTTTTCTTTTCTTATCTCTTCTATAACCTAAAATAAAAGATATAATGTATTTTAATTTCTTAGTGAATTTAAGATTTTTATATGTCTTAATATTAAACTGGTCATACATATTTGAATGATATTCAGGCCAGTAGTCAATGATTTCCGCTTTATACCCGTTTTGATTTAGAAACTTATATGTTGCAGTTGCTTGAAGAACTGCTCCATAATTGATTGACCTGTGAAATGTTAGTATCCCAATTCTCATTTGCCAATCACTCTTTTAAGTGTATTAGTACCCTTATCTCCAAGTACATTTTTAGCAAATTGTTTCGCTTTGCCTTTTATACTTTCTTCAATGTTCAATATTGCTTTTAAAGCAAGGCTTTCGTCTTCACTATTAGTAAAAACTTCAAACAGTATTGGTTTTTCTGTAATTTCCGGATTCAGAAATTGTTTATACACCTGTTCAAACTCTTCTTTATTTCCAGCACTTAAATATTCAAATCCTAAATCTTCAGAAAAATGCTTTATAAGTATTTTTGATTTATTACCAAAATGACGGGCTGCTGCAATGAATTCATCGGCATGTTCCCCATGTTGGGCAGCAATATGGGTAAACTGCCTGAATTCCGTACCTTTCCCATTATTAACCAGTAATATTCTTAAATTATTCCCAATATGGCGGTTCCCTATTACATTCATGTCGTAGAAAAAAGCTAAATCACCAAAAATTCCAAAAAAAAGCTTGTCTTTATCGGAAAGCGACGCACCAACTAAAGCTGATAGATTACCATCTATTCCAAATCCACCAACATTAGAAAACGAAGTAACACTATCCGGCAATTCAAAAAAATTCCAAGAACGCAGACTGTTCAATATTCCAAAATGAACTGTTGAACTTCTCGGGATTTGATGAGCCATTTTAGACGCTATCCAAATGTTCGAAAACGCCAATTCAGGTATTCTTCTGTAAAGAGAATCCAAATGTTTTTTACAAGAATCGAAATAACTAATCGAATTATTAGAGTTGTTATCGGAATAATGTTCAAAAAAATATAGTTCAGACATTTCAAAAACATAAGTGAGTTTTTTAAAAGTATCTTTAATTTCACCATCTTCACTTACCCGCCATACTTGTTTGCCAATCATTTTCAGACTGTAATAATCCCCAGTAACTTCACCGATATGTATTATCAAATCTGGGTAATTGAAAGAAACGTTGCCGTTTTGTTGACCTGCAGCCAAGGCATATAAAACTCTGAATTTCCCTTTATAGCTGCTGGTATGATCACAAAAAACTATTGCATTGTTTGATGCACAAAAATTATCAATAGAATCAGTTTCCTCCTTTGAAAATGATTTATGAGCACCGATGAATATAGCAATTTTCCCTTCTGGTAAGTCTGGAAATTTATCGAAATAAGTAATTCGTTGAATATTTCTAACGCTTGGTAATTCTTTTACATCAAACGATCTGTTATAAGTAGTGGGAAGATTTATGTGCACAGGTCCTCCGCCATGATGCTTTAGTTCAAGAATCGCCTTATTAACTTTAATTTCACAATCCCAAAAATCTTCATCATCTCTTATAATTGGAAGATTAACACTCAATTTAACAACATCCTTTGGCAACACGCTTCTATCAATTATTTGGGCAATGTTATGCCCAACTTTTGAAGAACTTTGAGCGGAAGTAATTGAGAGTACGGGCAATTTTCTATAATATGCTTCGGTTAGTCCGGATAAATAATTCCTGGAAGCAGTAGCACCAGTGCAACTAATAACCACGGGCTCTCCTGATGCGGCAGCTAGACCACAAGCCATATAAGCAGCAGAACGTTCATCTACAGATGAATACATTTCAAAAAATGAATCATTTTGCATGCTAACAACCAAGTTGATATTTTTGGTGCCCGGTGAAGCAATAACTTTCTTAATTCCATGTTTTTTCAATAATGAAAGTATTATCTGCACATTTTTCTCATCAGAATAATAGGATGTCATTTTCTTTTGATTTTAAGTTTATTAATTATCTCAACTGGGAAATATCTATAAAGAAAATACTTGTTTTTTTGTTTAAGTTCTTCTATTTCATTTAGCGGGGTTCTTTCTTTGGTTTGTCTATCTTTTAATGCTTCCAACTTCCAGTTAATATTTTTAAAGTTTGGATTTTGTAAAAACACATTTAAACATTTTTCCAATCCATCTCCTATTGTCAAAAATGATTTTGTATTAACAAACTTATTAATTTTCGAATTTTCAAATTGTCTGTCATATAATCTGTCATATTCAATTTGATACTTAGCAGGATGAATTTCAGCAAATTTATTCATATTCTGCAATAAAACCTTAGGTCTAAAACCTAAAGTTTTTTCTAAAATTGTTGTATATGTTTGCAATATTTCGCCCCAAGTGTGAGAATCATTAGCGGTAATATGAAATTTCTTACCTAAAGCATTATTGTTACCAATTAAAGCAAAGATACCTTTTGAAACATCTCCTCCATAAGTTAATGTTGTTTGTTTTGAAATCATGTCTTTAGAGAAAACTATCGTTCTTCTTTTTAATGCCCGATATAACCACTCTTCCTTTTCCAGCACACCCAGTTGAAATCTATTTTCACTGTATGTTATATATGGCCTTATAATAGTCCAATTGTTTAACCCTGAATTCATTAAAATATTTTCTTGTCTTGCTTTACTAAGTGAGTATTCGTCAGTTGCAAGAAAATTTGTATCTTCAGAAACATCTAATAAGCGATTAGAGTCTTCATTAATCGGGTTCTCAGAATTGGCATAAACTCTTGCAGAACTTAGAAAGATATATTGGTTTGTTGCGTTTAATAACAGACTGGCCCGTTCTTCAAATTCATTTGTTTTATATATCATAAAATCAATAATAGCATCCCATCTTTCTTGTAGTAATTTTTTTACAAAACTACTTTCTTTAGCATTACCCTGAATATATGTTAAATTTTTCCCAGATTTAATCTTTTTGCGTGTAGTTACGAATGTATTTATTTCGTTTATTGTAAGCAATTTTACTAAATGAATACCCATTGCCCCTGTACCGCCTAATACTAAAACATTCATATATATATATATTATTCAGCTTTTAAATAGCCTTTTATCCCTTGTTTAATAATTTGCCTATTCTCTTGTCGGCTGAAAAATAATAAACTAAAAGAAATGGCGGCTATTACAAACTTTATTAAGAGTGAATAGTAAATATTCATACTATTATATTTGTCAAAAAAATAGAGTGGTGGTATCATTATTATACTCATAAACAATGGGAATATAATGCTTTTAAAAAAATGAGAAACTGACTTTTTTAATGCAACATGAATTAACATATAGTATACAATAAAAAAGTTTATTGTAAAACCTGTAATAATCCCATAACCCACAAATACAATATTATTTCCAACAAATATTCCTATTGATATACAGCTTAATAAAATAAACGAACTGATTAGCCCATAATAAAATAGAAGCTCAGTTCGATTTATCGACAAAAAAACAGAACCTGCACTTGAATAAATCAATTGAATTCCTATGATGAGAGCTAAAAGCTTAAAAACAGGAATACTTGCATCCCATTGTGGCCCATAAATTATATTAATAATTTCATGTGCTGAAAAAAACAAAAATATTGAAAGTGGAAACCCAATAGTAGCAAGGAATTTTACGACTTTACTATAAGTGTTATATACTATATCTCTATTATCTTGATATTTAGATAACACCGGCATCATTACCGGTGTAATAACGTGTGTTAAGTTTTGTACCGGCATCATCATTAACCGATATGCTTTGTCGTAAAATCCGAGTGAAGTAGACCCTAAAAATTTACCAACAAGCAAATTGTCTCCATTTCGCGAGAAATAATTAATAAAATTAAATCCAAAATTGAAAATTGAAAATCTTATAATCTTGTTTATTGAACTCCAATCGATTTTAAAAATAATTTTAATTGGTGTCAAAAAATAAAAAACAACAAATAAAAAGCATCCATTAAGTATACTCCTAACAACCAATGCATAATAGCTAAAATCTTTGTAAGCCAAAATTATTGCTATTATGCCTGTGGTTAGTTGTGTTGTAACTGATATAAGACCAATACGTTTAAATCTTAATGCTTTTTCGAGAAGTGCTTTCGGAACAGCTTGAAGTGTATGAAACAAAACTGCAAGAGATAAAAATTTTGAAACTTTAATTAATTCATCTTCACTATAAAATTTAGCAATTAACGGCGCTGAAAAATAAAAAAGCGTAGCTAAAAGCAATGCAAAAAATATTGAAAAAATAAAGATTGATTGAATATCGTATTCCGTTAATTGTTGATTCTGAACAACTGCTTTACCTATTCCAAAATCCCCCAATAAATTAAAAAAAATAATAAAAACAGTAACGAGAGCAACAATTCCAAACTCTTGCGGAGTTAATAATCTGGCAAGTATAGCTCCAATAACAACTGAAAGGACAATATTGCTATATTTAGCTATGGCTGAATAGAAAATTCCAGATGTAAGTGATTTACGGATAGATGCCATTAATAATCTTGTTGAAACGATAGTCCAACGTAGGGTACTATCTTATTATAATTATTTTTTAAAATTAATATTAGTTTTACTTCATAATTTTAAGAATATCTCTTCAATTTTCTGGCATCTATAGTTTTTTGCCTTTTTGTCTTTTGACCATCTGTTTTAACCATTCTTCCTGTTGTTCAGCTTCCCAAACACTGATACTATCATTTTTTCACCAGTATAAAATTAGTCTAAATTATTGGTCTGATGGAAATAGCATGAATGAGTTTTATACATGTTCTTTTGTGACAATTTTGTCATGCTCGTTTCATAAGGAAGATTGTTGAGTTCGATGAATCTGGCTCTTTTTTCAAATTGACTGGTGCAACAGGTTAATATCAAAAAATCGTTATTTGGTATGGCTATCAGGATATGAAAATGAGGAACATCAGAGTTTATTTGATTATTTTTGAAAAAATAAATTTTCCCCGGACAAAGATTTTCTTCAAAAAAATGGTTGCCTATATTTACCATGGTTTAAAAACAGAGTTCTTGGGCATTTTGAATATACATCTCTTTTGTGATCTCCCTAAGTTCATCCGTTTGGTCAAAGACATTGGTGTTTTTTTCATCAGGGTCGGCAAAGAAATCCTCGTATTTCATCTGAAATCGGGTGCCTTGTTTTTGTTCAATGGCATTTTGGTATTTCTTCCATTCCGGATAGAGGTGTGATAAATCAGCCAATTTAAACTGATCAAGGTCTCCAAACTCATCATATACTTTATTAATGGCTTCCAGGTCTGTTTTTGAAAATGGTTTAAAATCAGGCTCTGCTGCAGATGAATAGTTATATTGATCAATTATGTTTAGGAAACTGTTGCGATACTCCCGTTCTTCTTCAGAAAGAAAGTCGCTTTCTTCAGCCATATCTTTAGTATTGGAAGGCACCGGGCCATAAGGCATAGCGTAGTAAATATCCATGGTTACAGGACGACCATACAACCGGATGTGCAGACGATCAGCCAGCCAAATAAGCTTAAGGGCCTTCATTTTATTAATGGTTCCACCCTCTTTTATGGCCATTATATTCAGAGCCTGAACAGCTTTTTTATGGTTGAATTCAAACATATTGTGAACGTAAATTTTATTGTAATTTATTTATGAGCCAGGTCTAAAAAGCATCTTTGTTGTCAAACTCTGTTTTAAATTTTTGCATCCTCATTAGCAACAAGTTAACTCCGGTACAAAAATTTAAACCGCTTTGCTTCTGATAAAAATATGCTTTTTATACCGCACTCATTGATATATTTTCTTTTTCTTTTCCTCTTTTGTGAAGGATTGATTGATAATAAATTGTTCGTGGCATAAAATATTTTTCTCTCAACTTCATCCTTCCTGCTTGCTATAAAAAAAATCATTTAACCGCATATTAGCCACTTCAATATGATAGGGTTTCATCAGTTCCTTTTTTCGGTTTGTCCAGTTGCCAATTTCTTTGACGATAGTATCGGAGTTATTAATTCCTTTTTGTTGACGGATAAAATCGACAGTTGCTAACAGTTCCAGTCCATAGGGCGATTCAAACCCGTCTATAAGCTGTTTAAAAGAATTAAGTCGTTCTTTTTGTTCACAGGTAAGGTTGTTTTTGCAATATTCCTCTATTTTTTCGGCATAACAGAGTTTAACGATTGTCCCCGGGGCCGTTTCTTCATGTTTAAACTGACAATAAAAGCCGTTTAAGTATTTCAATAAATGTTGCAATTGATGCGAGTAAGGGCCATAAAAACCTTTTTCGAATGTTAAATTGAGGGGTTCACCAAGTTTTTGCAGGAAATATGCTAATTTTTGAGCCACCAAAAGGTTTGCGGAATACCCCAATACCAGGTAACTGTTTAGCGCACTCAGTAACATTGCTCTTGCTGGCGTAAGGTTAACAATCTTTTTTTTTGGCATAGACTGGTTGTTATACCCTGGTTCAAAAATATATATGTCCGTTTCGTTTTTAATGATATTCACATTGTCCAAAATAATTGTTTTCACAACATTCCAGTCAAGTCCGCCGTTACCGCTGCCCAAGGGAGGAGAAGTGTGGATAACCAAATCCGGGTTTTCCGGTGCTTCGAACGGAGCGGAAATTCCTGCAAGATAAGGTTTTCGGGTTTCTTGTTTTTGGGTTTCTGGTTGTTGAGTTTCTGGTTCCTGGTTGCTCAACCTCAACCTCAACCTTAACCTTAGCCTCTATTGATAATTGTAAAAATCTGTGTTATCTGTGTCATCTGTGGTGAATCCTCAACCTCAACCTGAGTATGTGCTAATTGCCGGGTGCTGCGCGCCGGCGTTCCCCCTTTAGGGGGTCAGGGGGTGCGGGTAAGGGGTTTTCGGGTTTCGGGTTTTGGGGTTACTGGTTGCTAAACCTTAGCCTCAACCTCAACCTTAGCCTTTATCGGTAATTTTCAATTTATAGCGAACTGCTAACCAAAGCATTCAATATAAAGTAGAATTTGATTGTAAACATTTTCTGCAATTTTTATAGAATGTTGTACTTCATCCATAGATGGAAGAAAATATTTTGGCCCAGGATAGCGCTGGGTTTCATAATAATCACTAATCATTATTACATCGTCGATGGAAATATTCTTTAATTCAACAGTCTTTTGAACAAAATTATATAATACTTGTAATGAATGCGTTTTAGGTATTTTTTCACCATGAAAGGCAAAAAGAGCTTTAAATGATTTTTCCAGAACTTGCTGAATCTCAAAAGCAATAATATCGGTAAAATGGTTTTCCCGAATTAATAATCGCGCTGTTTCGAGATTTCTTCCGGCAAGTGTCATCCATTCTTTAGCATAAGTTTTATTGCCCATAAAGCACTTTTCCTTTATTCAATATTTCATCATAAAACAGGTCTCCCAAAGCAATTCTGTTTTTTACTCTATCTTCGCTGTCAACAATAACATCAAAAGCACAATTCTCATTATTAAATTTCTTCCAAAGCTCTTTTTTAAGTTCAATTCGAAAATTTCGCACATCGCATTCCGGGATATTTTTTATTGCCAATAAATCAATATCACTGTCTTCCGAAGGATGGCCGTAAGCATAAGATCCAAAAAGAATAGCTTTTTCCACACCTTGTTTCTTTAATACTTCTGTAATTCCAGGTATGATGTGATTGATATTCATCAGTATATAATTTATTTATTAAGGTCAGATAGAACTCGCATGCAAGAACTTATACATGTTCTTTTGTGACAAACCTTTTCATGCTCGTCTCAATTGTTCTTTTTGGCATTGCCCCAAAAAGAACCAAAAAGGTCTGGTCCGCTTAAACCTGGCTGCCCGCGAAAGCCAAAATTTCCGGCCATTGCGCAAGGCCTTGAACGTCGCCCATTTTGGCTTCCCGCCATCCGCCGGCCCGGAAAGCGGACAGGCCACCGCGCCTTTTTAATGGTTAAAACCGTTCATTGTTGTGACATTCTTTTGAATAGCGATCTATTGACACTCAACATTTACAGGTGCAAACATTTTTAAAGATTGAACCCAGGTCTAAAAAGCATCTTTGTTGTCAAACTCTGTTTTAAATTTTTGCATCCTCATTAACAACAAGTTAACTCCGGTACAAAAATTTAAAACGCCTTGATTCTGATAAAAATATGCTTTTTATACCGCACTCATTGATGTATTTTCTTTTTCTTTTTCTATTTTGTGGAAGATTGATTGATAATAAATTGTTCATGGCATAAAATATTTTCTCTCAACTTCATCCTTCCTGCTTGCTATAAAAAAAATCATTTAACCGTCTATTAGCCACTTCAATATGATAGGGTTTCATCAGTTCCTTTTTTCGGTTTGTCCAGTTGCCAATTTCTTTGACGATAGTATCGGAGTTATTAATTCCTTTTTGTTGACGGATAAAATCGACAGTTGCTAACAGTTCCAGTCCATAGGGCGATTCAAACCCGTCTATAAGCTGTTTAAAAGAATTAAGTCGTTCTTTTTGTTCGTAGGTAAGGTTGTTTTTGCAATATTCCTCTATCTTTTCGGCATAACAGAGTTTAACGATTGTCCCCGGGGCCGTTTCTTCATGTTTAAACTGCAAATAAAAGCCGTTTAAGTATTTCAATAAATGTTGCAA
>NZ_AEWI01000018.1 GCF_000191885.1 Anaerophaga thermohalophila DSM 12881 | reverse complement strand
GGCTGTTAGCACGGAGATTGCAATATGTGCGAGGCCGAAGGCTTACGAATTTTTGAAGAATTTGAAATCGACGTTGATTTAAAAATCAAAGAAAATAAAGCAGGGACAAAAATAATATATATTGACAATCCTGAATTTGGCAAACCTAATATTGGTAGTATCTATCTGAATAATATAAAATTCTTTGTTTCAACACCTCATATTGAACTTGCAAATGAAATCGGAAATTATCTTAGGAAAGTTCTTATTTCAGAAAAGCCTTCAGAAACGGAATATTTTGAATGGTTAAATCAATTGGCCTATAACCAGTACCAGTCAAAAGTTGGAATAGAGTCATTATTGAATGATTTTGAAACAAAAAATGGCTTTCAAGTCATAATTCCATTTACTAATGGCACAATTGAAAGAATTGCAAAATATCTATTTGATAATGGATTAGAGTTTACTGAAAGAATGGTAAATGATGCTCAAAATTTTTGTAATGATAAGGATGAATTTATTGAAAACCTTGAAAAACAGTTTTACAAGGTTGTGAAAAAGGGAGTTGCGATACCTGATAAATTAAAACCAAATCTGGAAAAATTATTTGTTCAAATACGAAACGAAGAAGATACACACAAAGCCATTTACAGACTTTCAACAATTGGAGTTGTGGACGATTATACTGTTGATTACAACTCAAAAACTATTGTTACAACAATAACTAAAAAGCCACAAGGGTATTACACTCAAAAACTGAAAGAGTATTTATTACAATACAACAGCCCCGAAAAAACAGATGAAAAATTAGTACGGCTGCCATTCTATAAAGGTAATACCGAAATACAAAAATGTTTAGGTTTTCTGATAAAGTTCGTTTATGAAGAAATAGCTATTCAAAGAAGGGCCGCTATTGATGCAATGGAGGAAGCATGTATAATCGGATTAGACGAAAACGGAAGTCAACAATTCAAAGAATTTGTTGACTTGTATATGAACTCAAAATATGCAAGACCTGAATACTTACCTTCCGATACTGACAAAGGATTAAAGGCAGATTTTTCTATCGTTGAAAAATATATGGACATAGTAAGGACGGACGTTGGTGAAATAAATAACTTGAAGCATTTGAGAGGTGCAACTACAAGACTTTTAGTGGAGCGTCCAGACAACTTTGTTTTCATTCTTCTTAAATCATTTTCTATCTTAATTATTGAAAAGGACAACGAAGATTTTATAGAAGAAGCACAAATTGATTTAATCAAGGGTTTTCTAAAAGTACGAGAAACAAACAAAGAAGATATTCATTCATTGAATCATAAGGTGGACATTTTTAAAGAAAAAATAATGGGCTTTGATTTAGAGGCAGTAGATAAAATTGAGGAAGTGGAAAGTGCTTTATTTCTTATTTTACACTATAATTGGCTAACAGAGTTTATTAATAAATTTGCAGGAAATTATGATAGACCAACAGATTAACGAGCAATTGGGTTTACTTCAAAAAGAACTATCTCGATTAAAGACAGTAACCGATTATATTGACGGTGCTAAAGAAATTTCAATCAATACTATTGCTGAGCTTGAAAAAGTCCAACAGAATTATGCAGTCTATACTGACAAAATTTTCAACCTCTACAAACAGTCTGTAGATGATTTAAAAAAGAACACAGAAATACAAATCAATGATGGAGTTTCGAAGTTTGAAATTACGGGCAACAAAATTGATACTACCAATAGGGAAAAACTTGTTGAAATAAAACGCCTTTTAGAGCAATACAAAAATATTGTTGAAGCCACGGACAGTTTAGTGAAGACATTGAAAGCAGTTGATTTTCCAGCAAGACTGTCAATAATTGACGAAAGTATTCAAGTGGTTGATTCAACTTTGAAGGCAGTTAATTTTCCAGCAAGACTGTCAACAATTGACAAAAATATTCAAGTGGTTGATTCAACATTGAAGACAGCTATACAATCTATTGGTGATAACCAAGCAATCCTAATTCAGCGACTTGAACAACAAGTCAAAAAATTCAGACTATTAGAAGCAGTTTTATTTGTTATCTGTGGTTTAATAGCAATCGGAACAATTGCGACAATTTTTGTATTGAAATAGTCAAAACTTTTGATGGCACATTTGTATTTTTGCCCTCACAATGGCGAATTCTGATAAAACTTTCAGTGACTTACAAATCAATAACACCTTCTATTGCCGTGATTTCCTGGGTGATTTTGATCACTTCATCCGGATGTTTCATTACGGCTTTACAAGTTATGCCAACATGGCGCATGCTTTTGGTATGATTAAACGTAATCTCTCCATTTTCGGGAAGCATTGATACCACTTTATCGACTTTACCGAACTGGTTGGGAACGATAAATTTGAACATATATAACTGGGGCCATTTTCCCTGCTCGCCCAAAATGCGTCTCAGGTTTCTGTAGTCTTTCATTGCCATTTTTTCTGTTCTTTTTTTCAAGTTATTTAATATTCTGTTACTTTTTTGCAATGATTTGATGTTCAGTTTTTTGCAATAAAAGGGTTTTCCCTGACAAAATGCAGGATATCAAAGTTATATGAGATAATTCTCATATTTGTTATACAGGGGAAAATTTCCGGTTCTATATTCTGCCTGTCCCTGATATTCGGGAACTTCAATAAATAGTGCCCGTCTATAAAGTCGGGAAAAGTTGTAACAAATTATGTGTCTGTTCAGAAAGTGTCATTTACAAGGCTTGCGAAGTCCGAAAATACGGAGTTTACTTATCTAAATGAGTAATTTTCAGACAAGCGTAACGCAGTAAATGGCACTTTATGGACAGAGACTAAACAAATTTAATACCGATGAACTATCTTTCATCTAATATCTAAAAATCTGACAATATATTGTTATTGGGAATCTGATATTTTTTCTAATTTTAAGGAAAATAGTCCGTTGGATATATTCAAAAACCTTTGGATCACGTATTTGTATTTCAAAAACCTTCGTATTAAAATTCATATTTTCAGCATGATACGATTCATCTTGCATTTAACATCTAAAAATCTATCGGTCTATTCTTGTAAGGAAAAACAATTCGTTTTTATCAATTTTTAATCAGGGAAAGAAAATTTTTCTACTATGACCTTTTTTAGTGACGGATGTTTTAGATTAACCGTTTTATGTCAAAAAGGTTTTTATTTTATGGGACTTGTAATACTTTGTTTACGATTATCAGAAGATGTAATCTTTTCCCTTTAAAAACCATGGCTTTATGAAGAAAAATGACTTGTGGAAAGTTATTTATGACGATTATGTTCCCGACCATGAGCCCCTGAGAGAGGCATTATTTACATTGGGAAACGGGTATTTTGCTACTCGTGGAGCAGCCGAAGAATGTGATGCAGGCGGTTGCCATTACCCGGGAACATACCTTGCCGGGGGTTACAACCGTGCCCGTTCGGAAGTTTCAGGACGTATTGTCGAAAATGAGGACCTGGTAAACTGGCCCAACTGGTTGAGTCTTTCTTTCAGGCATGAAAATGGCAGTTGGTTTCGGATAGATGATGTTCAAGTGTTGGATTTCAGACAGGAGCTGGACTTGTATCGTGGACTGACAACGCGTACAATTGAATTTGAAGAGGAGGATGGAAAGAAGACTTTGTTGGTGGCCAGAAGATTTGTGGATATGAACAATCCTCATTTTGCAGGGATTGAATGGTCGCTGACACCAGTGAACTGGTCCGGGAAAATTCAGATTCGTTCAGCTTTGGATGGAACTGTTATCAATAGTGGTGTACCGAGGTACAGAGAACTTAGCTCTGAACATCTTCAACCACTTGAAACAGGCAGGTTCGATGACGAAAGCATTTATCTGAGGGTTCAGGCTAATCAGTCAAAAACCAGAATGGTTCAGGCTGCCAGGACAAAAGCTTACAGGGGAGATGCGGAGATTCCCGTCGAACGGGAGTATTTCAGTAAGGTTGGGTATGTCGCCCATCTGTTCGACCTGGAATGCCGGGAAAAAGAAACCCTCAGAATAGAAAAAATTATTTCCTTGTTCTCATCGCGCGATAGAGCCATTACCGAACCTGTTCTTGAAGCCCGTAATGCGCTTTCGGATGCCGGCACTTTTGAGGTCTTGCTGGAATCACATGCACATGCCTGGGCTGAATTGTGGCATCGCTGCGACATTGATTTGAAAGATGGTGATGAAAATACTCAGATTATTCTGAGACTTCATATTTTTCATATTCTGCAAACAGCTTCGGTGAATACCATTGGTTTGGATGTTGGAATTCCTGCTCGTGGCTGGCACGGTGAGGCATACCGCGGACATATATTCTGGGATGAGTTGTTCGTGTTTCCGTTTTTAAATTTTCAGTTACCCGAACTGGCCCGTTCGTTATTGATGTATCGTTATCACCGCCTTCCTGCAGCCCGGCGGGCAGCCCGGAAAGCCGGCTATAAAGGCGCTATGTATCCCTGGCAGAGTGGAAGTAATGGACGGGAGGAGAGTCAGGTTGTTCATCTTAATCCCCAATCGGGAAAGTGGGACCCCGACAGTACATACCTTCAACGTCACGTTGGTATTGCTATTGCTTACAATATCTATCAGTATTACGAGGCAACCCGTGATATCGAATTCCTGACCGCATACGGAGCCGAGATGATGTTTGAGATTGCCCGTTTCTGGTCAAGTCTGGCCACTTTCAACAAAAGGCGTAAAAGATATGAAATACATGGAATAGTAGGGCCGGATGAGTTTCACACTCAATACCCTGATTCTGATAAACCGGGACTCAGCAATAATGCCTATACCAATGTGATGGCGGTTTGGGTATTGCGGACGGCTCTGGACTTCGTTGATCTGCTTTCGGATACCCGCAAACGTGAATTATTTACCGAACTGAAGATTGATGACAAAGAAATTGAACGGTGGCAGGATATCAGCCGAAATATGTTTGTTCCATTCATGGATAACGGAATTATCAGCCAGTTTGAAGGATATGAAAAGCTTAAAGAACTGGATTTTGAAAAGTATCGTAAAAAATATGGCGATATACAGCGACTCGACAGAATATTGAAAGCCGAAGGGGATAGTCCGAACCGTTATAAAGTCAGCAAACAGGCCGATGTGCTGATGTTGTTTTATCTGCTTTCGTCCGACGAGCTTGAATCTTTGTTCCGCCGCATAGGTTATCAGTTTAACAGGGAAACCATTCCTGATATGGTGGATTATTATATTAAGAGAAGCTCGCATGGTTCTACCTTGAGTCGTTTGGTTTATTCATGGGTATTTTCACGTACTGACCGTGAGGAATCTTATCATATTTTCCAGGAGTCGCTCAAGAGTGATTTCGAAGATATTCAGGGCGGAACAACGGCTGAGGGCATTCACCTCGGAGCTATGGCCGGAACGGTAGATATGATTCAGCGTTGCTATACCGGACTGGAAATCCGGGGCGGCATACTTTGGCTGAATCCCAGGCTCCCGAGGGAGATTAAAGGATTCAATATGCGTATCAGATATCGTGGCCATTGGATATGGCTTCACTTTACTCAGCACCGTGTTGAAGTCTCCTTTGAGTCTGGGCGTTCGCCTCAGATTCAGATTGGTTTTGTGGATAAGGTTTATGAGCTGGGTGAAGGCGATTGTAAGGAGTTTTTATTGTAATCGAGTATCTGGTTTCAATAGTGCTTTTTGTCTGAACAATTTCCCCGAACAATCTTACTTTTTCACAGAAGCCTTCTGTCCGGACAGCTCTGACATTATGAAAGGTATTTTTTTCGAGTTGTCCGGCATAAAAGCGAAATGGAATATAATGTTCACCATATCCGGTCGCAAAACCGTTTCTGTCAATTTTTTCAATAAGAACTCGCCGGGTTTTTCCGATGAACGACGAATAGAATGTTATTTGATTTTTTTCTGACAATTCTCTGAGCATTGTAGAACGTTCGGCCTTCAATTTCTCAGGGACCTGGTTTTCCATCCGTTCAGCACGGGTTCCCTGGCGCACCGAATCCGGGGGCCATGGATGTATTACTTCCCTGGTCATATCTTGTGGGTGCGGAGAGGTGAAGTATGTCCAGAATTCTTTTCCCGACTTATTGCCAAATTCTCCAATTCTGCGCAGCAATTCAGCGAACCCTGTTTCTTTTCCTTTTTTATCCAGACCATAGGAGTTAACATTTTGGCCCGGTAAAGTAATTGATTTATAGCCTTGATTTACCATGTGGCGTACTTCATCAATATTATCATGGATCAAAAAAGGATAGAGGATATTTGCTGAAAAAACAATATAACCCTTAGTTATATCCTTCAAGACTTTCACTAACTTCGTTGTTTAGAAAAAATCAATCAGGTTGATGAAACGAGCATGACAAAGATTGTTTTAATATAGATTAATAGATTAATAGATTATTAGATTTAAGATGGTAAGATGTAAGATAAAACGGGCCTGACAAGGCATAATACAATAAGAATATGTATAAATGCTTGCATGCGGGTTCCATTCGACCAATAACTTAGATAAATTTTATACTGATGAAATCAGGAAAAGAATATAACCGATCGGAAGGAAGATTTTTAATAGTACAACGTGTCAGTTATTCATTGCTGGCGATTATTCTTTTTGTTTATGGTCTCATTGCTGTACGTAATTTTTTATGGCCCATAGCTTTCGGGTTTTTATTGTCTTATTTGTTTTATCCGGTTGTTAATTGGCTTGAGAAACACAAAATTCCGAGAATACTGGCCAATTTTATTGCCATTGTGACAGGTTTAGGGATATTGATAAGTTTGGGACTTTTGGCTTATAGTAAAATTTCGCCCATTGTCGGAGATTTTCCCGGCTTAGCTGAAGCCGGATTGAGAAACCTTGCCGATTTTATATCCGGAATCAGCGAACATTTTGGGTTCGACAAGGAAGAGACAAGAAACTTGATTAAAGAGCAGGCCGCTAATTTACTGGCCTCAGGGGGGCAGTATGTTCAGGACATTTTTAATGCCACAACCAGTACAATTGTCAGTTTCGGTCTTCTTCCGGTTTATATTTTCTTGTTTTTGTATTACCGAACCAAGTTTGCCTATTTTTTGATGATGATATTTGGACGGAAGCATCGTCAGGAAGTCATTACCATACTGAGAGAGATATCCAGGGTTTTTGCCCGGTATATGGCAGGTGTACTTGCCGTTGTGTTTATCCTGTGTATCATTAATTCATCGGGGCTGATGATCATCGGGCTGCGGTATCCAATTGCATTTGGAATTATTTCGGCGCTCTTTAATTTTATCCCTTATTTCGGGACGCTTCTGGGTGGTGCTGTACCCTTGTTGTTTGCACTGATAGGAGAGAATGATCCGTCGCTGGCTTTCAGAGTGGTCATTCTTTTTATTATTATTCAGTTTATCGAAAACAATATCCTGACCCCTAATATTGTAGGAGGTAATGTTCGTGTCAATCCATTTTTTATCATTACCGGACTGGTAGCAGCAAGTATAGTCTGGGGTATTCCGGGGATGTTGCTTATTGTCCCTTTTCTGGCCATTACAAGAATTGTTCTGTCACACATTGATTCGATGAAGCCTTATGATTTTTTGCTGGGGGATCAGGGAACGGCTAAACACGCCATCTCTATAGAGAATATTAAAAAACGCTTGAAGTTATATCGCAAAAAAAAGTAATAGGACGCAAAAGGCAAACAGACTATAAAACCTTTTTTGCGATTTCTGCGTTCCTTTAATTTTGCGTTCCCGGCGTGGAATAAAAACCGACAAAAGCTCATAGCTCCTCACGGTTTGATATTCCGTTGATCCGGATTTCTTAGCGACTTCCCGAATTATTCCTAAATTTGCAGCCGGATAAAAACAAAGCATTTAATAATGGCTCAGAAACCATCTATACCAAAAGGGACACGTGACTTTTCTCCTGCCGAAATGGTGCGGCGAAACTATATTTTTGATACCATCAGGGAAGTTTTTCAGCAATATGGCTATATGCCTGTCGAAACGCCGGCCATGGAAAATCTCGATACCCTGTTGGGTAAGTATGGCGATGAAGGGGACAAACTTCTTTTTAAAATTCTCAATTCAGGCGATTTCCTCAATAAAGCTGATGAAAAGCTGCTGGCTCAAAAAGATTCTTCGCGGTTAACCGGACAAATCAGTGAGAAAGGTTTGCGTTACGACCTGACGGTTCCTTTTGCAAGGTTTGTTGTTCAACATCAGGGTGAGTTGACTTTTCCATTTAAGCGTTACCAGATACAACCGGTGTGGCGTGCCGATCGTCCCCAAAAAGGAAGGTATCGGGAGTTTTTTCAGTGCGATGTGGATGTCATTGGCAGTGATAGTCTTTTTAATGAAGTGGAATTGGTGCAGATTGTGGATGACGTTTTCCGGAAGTTGGGAATCAGGGTGATTGTTAAACTCAATAACCGGAAAGTGTTGGCAGGAATTGCTGAAATTATCGGAGAATCTTCCCGATTGACAGACATCACTGTGGCCATCGACAAACTGGAAAAAATTGGTTTGGAAAAGGTGAATGCAGAACTTTTGGAAAAGGGCCTGTCAAATGCAGCCATCGAAAAATTACAGCCAATTTTGTCGCTGAGCGGTACAAACACTGAAAAACTTGACCGGCTTTCCCGGGTACTTGCTTCATCAGAAACAGGAATCAAAGGCGTTAATGAAATACGTGAGGTGTTGACAATATTGGCTGATTTGGAGTTGAAAACCGATGTGGAACTTGATCTTACGCTGGCCCGGGGTCTTAACTACTATACAGGAGCCATTTTTGAAGTAAAGGCCCTTGACGTTGAGATTGGCAGCATTACCGGAGGAGGACGGTATGACGATCTTACCGGCATCTTCGGGTTAAAAAATGTTTCTGGTGTTGGCATTTCCTTTGGCGCCGACCGCATTTTTGATGTCATGAATCAGCTTGAACTTTTTCCTTCGGAAGTGACGGCGGGTACTCAGCTGATGTTTGTCAATTTTGGTCCTCGCGAGGGGCTCTGGTGTCTTAAGCTTGCTACAGAATTAAGACAGCAGGGGCTTAAAGTAGAAGTTTATCCCGATAGCGCCCGGATGAAGAAACAAATGAATTATGCCAATAAGAAAAATATTGGTTTTGTCGCCCTGGTGGGAGAAGAAGAGATGAAGGCCGGCACCGTAACTTTAAAAAATATGGCATCAGGGGAGCAGTTTTCTGTGAGTCCCGCCGAAATTGCGGGCAGAATCAAAAAAAGCAAATAAAATTCTTATTCCTGTTTCAAAATCTTATCTTTGTTGATTAAGAAAATCAAAGAGTACTGCATAAAAGGCATGTTTTTGTCAAAATCAAGGCATGCTCATCAAAACTTCGTTACAAATGTTTTTTGTAGGCATAGGAGGCTGCTTTCTACCTTATCTCATTTTATTGGGGTTGGTATTTACTTTTTCCATCCAGGCGCCGGCCCGGACATCAGGTTATGCCATGAATGCCGGCCAAAATGAAGACAGTGCCTGTCGGATTGATGCGTCATTATCTGCTTCCGCTTCTTGTTTACAGGCGAATTATATCTATTCTTCGTATTGTTCACACGAATGTTCCACAGAAAAATATGATTATAAAGAAAAGAAAAGCCAAAGCGTTTTCATGCTGGTTCTCTTGCCGGTACAAGCAATTACGCGCGAACAATGGTTTCTTCGGGATGATTTTCTAAACGATCGTTTCTCCCTGTTGAATTTCTCGGGCCTTTCACCCCCCTCTTTATGTTGCTTTGTTTAGCCGTTTATCCGGAGTTTGTTCCGGTTTAAATTAATTCAACATTTACACTTAGCATCGAACTTCAATATGATTGGAATAATCGGATTAAGTCATAAATCCGCCCCGTTGGAAGTCAGAGAGCAATATGCTTTCGATAAAGAGGATGTTGGTCGCTTGTCAGAATGTATTCTTGCCGGCAGCCAGGTTGAAGAAATATTGATTCTGTCGACCTGCAACCGGACTGAATTGTATTTTTCTTCTCATCATCAAAATCAAGACAGGGTTATTGAGCATATAGAAAATTGTTTGCAGGAATATGCTGTTTCAGGCACGACAAATAAAACTTATTTTTATTATCTTTTCGATCGCGATGCTGTAATTCATCTTTTTCGGCTCATTTCGGGGCTTGAGTCAATGGTAGTGGGTGAATATCAGATTGTTTCTCAAATAAAGGACACGGTGAATGCTGCCAGAGAGCAGGGTTCCATCGGAAAAATTCTTAACCGCCTTTTTATCAAGGCTTTAGAAGTTGGTAAAAAGGTTCGTTCCCAAACAGGAATTAGCCGTGGTGCTTTTTCAGTGAGTTATGCAGCGGTCGAGAAATGCCGCGAACATTTTTCCGATTTGGAAAAACGTAAAATTCTTTTGGTCGGTGCAGGCGAAACAGGCGAACTTGTCGTAAAAAATTTGCATAAGCGGGGATGCCGGTTTATTTCCATTGCGAACAGAACCATCGAAAAGGCTCAACAGGTGGCTGCAAGGTTTCATGCCGACATTGTCCCTTTTAATGACCTGGGCGAGGCTATCGCTGCTGCAGAGATTGTGATTACGTCTGTTTCGGGTGAACATCTCATCAATAATAGTCTTATAGAGGAACATCAACCCGATCACAAAGTGATGATGATAGACCTGGGAGTGCCCAGGAACATTGATCCTGAGGTGAGCGGAATAAAAAATGTTCGCCTGCTTAATATTGACGATTTGCAGAAAGTGGTTTTGCAGAATGAGGAGAAAAAGAAAAGCTATTTCGAGAAGGCTGAGAAAATTATTAACGAGAAAGTTTCGGAATTTGAGGAATGGCTGGACAGTCGTGAACTATCACCAACCATAAATCACATTGTTTCATCGGTTCGTCAGATACATGATGACGGACTTAAAGCTTTTGGTTCTTCGCATTCGGCGACTGAACTGGAGATAATGGAAAAATACGGAAGTTATCTTTCAGAAAAAATGATCAATACGCTGGTAAAAAATCTTAAATCCACGATGAAGGATGGGCAAAAAGATGATATGGTTCAACTGGTTCATCATTTGTTCGACCGGTAAAATGTGATGACAATAGAGAAAATAAACATAGGAACGCGTAGCAGCAAACTTGCCTTGTGGCAGGCTCATCAGGTGAAGGAGGCATTGATGGGTATTTTTCCGCAGATGACGGTGAATATTATACCCCTTAAAACCAAAGGGGACGCTGTGCTTGATGTGGCATTGTCTAAAATCGGTGATAAAGGCCTTTTTACCCTTGAAATTGAAAATGCATTGCTGAAAGGAGAAATTGATATCGCTGTTCACAGCCTGAAAGACCTGCCAACCATTCTTCCCGGGGGACTTACCCTGGGTGGTGTCTTGCCCCGGGGCGAAGTGCGTGATGTGCTTGTTTCCCGCGACAGACGCAAACTGAAAGATATGAACCCGGGGGATCGTATAGGAACTTCGAGTTTACGTCGACAGGCTCAGATTCTTCACTATAATCCGGAGCTTAAAGTGGTTGATATTCGCGGAAATGTTAATACACGTCTCAGAAAAATGTACGAAGGACATTGTGATGCCTTGGTAATGGCCGGAGCAGGGTTTATTCGGCTCGGTCTTGAATCGGAAATTACGGAGTATCTTGATACGGATATCATGCTTCCGGCTGTGAGCCAGGGAGCTGTGGCTATGGAAATCCGTGATGATGATGCGAAGGTCGCTCAAATTGTCAGTGAAATTACCGATGAAGTCACGCTGCAGACTACCAGCGCGGAGCGAACGTTTCTACAAACTATTGAAGGAGGTTGTCAGGTGCCGGTAGGATGCTTTTCTGAAATTAGAGGTTCCACGATTCGTTTGACCGGGATAGTGGCCTCTGTTGATGGATGTACGCTACTGAAGGAAACCATGGAAGGAGAACGGGAGAACGCCGGTATCATTGCAGCAGAGCTGGCCCGAAAGATACTGGCAATGGGCGGAAAAGAAATACTCAATGGCCTCAGATAATTTTGACCACCTTTGGGGGTCTTATTATATTACCCGCTGAGAGCGTTGCCTGAAGGACGCCTGTGGTTATCGCAAATAACAGGATTGCAAATCCTGAATTAAGACAACGCGGATTACCGCCCGGCTTTGCCGCTTTGCTCTGCAAAGAAACCCGCATTCGCGCTTCCTGCAAATTTTTGCAATATATTGAGTACGGTATAAAAAGATGCTTTTTAGACCTGGCTCCCGGATAAAATAAGAAAATAAATATTTTAAATATGGCGAAACAACCGACAGTGATATCTACCTGGCCGGAAAAACCGGATGACAGGTTTAAAACGATCCTGGAATCGCAGGATATCACCGTGTTGTCAATGCCTGTGATAGAAATTCATACCTCTTTCTTTGAATTGAAACAAAATATAAATGATTATCAGTGGATAATTTTTACAAGCAAAAACGGAGTCAGGTTTTTTTTGAAGAAATACAGACCTTCACCTGCCAATCAAATTGCTGTTATTGGAAGAGGGACCGCATCGGCTTTGCTGGAAGCGGGATATGAACCTGATTTTACGGGCAGTGGGCACTCAGGAGAAAAGTTTTCTGAAGAATTACAAAGCGTTTCGGGAACAGGCAAAAACATTCTTTTGGTACTGGGGAATCTGGCTCCGGATCTTTTGACAAAATCTTTGAGTGCTAATAATCAGGTGGAGCGTGTCAATGTTTATGAAACAAAACAGCCCGAAAATTTTGATGAAAGTATTTTGAACAGAATAAAAAGTGATGATTATGATTTAATTGCAGTGAGTAGTCCTTCCGGCATAAAAAATCTTTGTCACCTGGTTTCGGATAAACTGAAGGCTTCATTACGTGTCGTCAGTATTGGTGAAACAACAACTTCCGCTGCTTTGAAACTGGGTATTAAGGTGAAGGCTACTGCTAAAGATCAGAGTTATGAAGGGTTGGCAAAAACGGTACTTGGAATGTTGAACAGAACCGGATAAGAAAGGGGGTTGAATAACCGGTCGAAATGCTCGTCTTAAATCTAATATTTAAAAATCTAACAATCTGTTTAGTGCCCGTCTATAATGTCGGGAAAAAGTTCTTACCAAATCATGTGTCAGTTTAGAAAGTGTTATTTACAAGGCTTGCGAAGTCCGAAAAAACGGCGTTTACATATCGTAAATGAGTAATTTTCGGACAAGTATAACACAGTAAATAGCACTATATGGACAGACACCATTTAGTTTCCGTCTGTAAAGTCGGGAAAAGTTTTACCAAATCATGTGTCTGTTCAGAAAGTGTTATTTACAAGGCTTGCGAAGTCCGAAAATACGGAGTTTACTTATTGTAAATGAGTAATTTTCGGACAAGCATAACACAGTAAATAACACTTTATGGACAGACACCATTTAATAATAGTTTAAAAAACATACATCATGAGTTTTCCCATAACACGATTAAGACGTTTACGTAAGTCTCCGGCCATTCGGAATATGGTTCGTGAAACGATCGTCAACAGAGATGATTTAATAATGCCTTATTTTGTTTGTCCAGGCGAAGGTGTCCGGAATCCGATAAAATCAATGCCTGGGAACTATCAATTGTCGGTTGATCTTTTAGTAAAAGAGATCAATGATTTATACACAACCACGGGCATTGATAAAGTCTTGTTGTTTGGTATTCCCGAAGAGAAAGACGAGGATGGAAGTGTGGCTTGTCAGCCGGATGCAATAGTACCGCGCGCTATCAGGGCATTGAAGAAAGCTGTCCCCGAAGTGATGATTGTGGCCGATGTCTGCAACTGTGAATATACAACACATGGACATTGCGGAACCATTGTGGACGGTGATGTCAATAACGATCTGACGCTGAAAACCCTGTCAGCCCAGTCGGTTACCCTGGCAAAGGCAGGTGCCGATATTATTGCCCCCAGTGACATGATGGACGGCCGTGTCGGGGCGATTCGGAAAGCCCTCGACGAAAACGGTTTTGAGAACACCCCGATAATGGCCTACTCCGCAAAATATGCATCCGCTTTTTATGGCCCGTTCAGAGATGCTGCCGAGAGTGCACCACAGTTTGGGGACCGATCCACGTATCAAATGGATCCAGCCAACTCGGATGAGGCCTTGCGTGAAGTTCAGGAAGATATTAACGAGGGAGCCGATATGGTAATGGTGAAACCGGCATTAAGCTACCTGGATGTCATTAACCGCGTGAAAGCTACTTTCAATATGCCTGTGGTGGCTTATAATGTGAGTGGTGAATTCTCTATGGTGAAAGCCGCTGCCCAAAACGGTTGGATTGATGAAAAACGCATCATAAAAGAAATACTGACATCCATTAAAAGAGCCGGTGCCGATGTTATCATTACTTATCATGCCAAAGAGTTTATGTTGAATAATCAATGAGTACAGTATAAAAAGCATATTTTTGTCAAAATTCAGGCGTTTTAAATTTTTGTACCGGAGGTAACTTATTGTTAATGAGGATGCAAAAATTTAAAACAACAACGAGTTTGGCAACAAAGATGCTTTTTAGACCGGACTCATCAATGATTCTCTTAAATTCGTTGACAATAAAAATAATCGTGTAGCAATTGTCTTATCAGGCTCATTCTGATTTGATTTTTATAACTTGTCAGTTCTGGCTTGTCCAGGTTAGGTTTAAGTTTTTTAACGGACTATTGAACTCACTCAATTCACTCAATTATCATAAAATGGAGTATATGAGACTATCCAAAAGCAAAGAGGCATTTCAAAAAGCCGTGAATTTAATGCCCGGAGGCGTTAATTCGCCCGTTCGTGCATTTAAAAGTGTAGGTGGCAATCCGGTTTTTATAGAAAGGGGAAAAGGTTCCAGAGTGTGGGATATTGATGGGAACGAGTACATTGACTTTGTTGCCTCCTGGGGGCCGTTGATGTTAGGACATGCCCGAGATGAGGTTGTTGAGGCCATCCGGGAAACCGCTACAAGAGGAACCAGTTTTGGTGCCCCCACGCTTCTGGAAAACGAGATGGCACAGCTTATTACAGAGATGGTGCCATCAGTTGAGAAAGTAAGGATGGTTAATTCGGGCACCGAGGCTACCATGAGCGCTTTGCGCCTGGCGCGGGGATATACCAAACGTGATAAGGTGATCAAATTTGCCGGCTGTTTTCATGGTCATGCCGACAGTTTTCTGATCCAGGCCGGGTCAGGTGCCATGACACTGGGATTGCCGGACAGCCCTGGTGTTACAAAAGGTGCCGCACGCGATACTTTGATCGCCTCTTTTAACAATCTGGAGTCGGTAGAAAAATTATTTGAGGAATATGAAAACCAGATTGCTGCGGTAATCGTGGAGCCGGTACCCGGAAATATGGGAGTCATTCTTCCCAGTACAGGTTTTCTGCAGGGATTAAAGGAGCTTACATCTCATCATGGCGCATTACTGATATTCGATGAGGTCATTACAGGCTTCCGTCTTTCACCCGGTGGTGCCCAGGACCTTCTGGGAGTAACTCCCGATTTGACGACAATGGGGAAGATCATCGGCGGCGGCCTGCCCGTTGGCGCTTTTGGTGGGCGAGCTGAAATAATGGATCATCTTGCACCTGAAGGATCGGTCTATCAGGCCGGAACTCTTTCGGGAAATCCGCTGGCAATGGCCGCGGGAATTGCGGCTCTGAAGATTCTCAAAAACAATCCCGAAATCTATAAAGATATTGAAACAAAGTCAGCACACCTCGAGAAAGGATTGAAGAAAAATCTTGAAAAGACTGGTGTGCCGGGCGTCGTCAATCGTGTGGGCGGAATGCTTACGCTCTTCTTTACCGAAGAGCATGAAGTTTTCAATGACGAATTGGCTGCTACCTCCGATACAAAGCGTTATGCTGCTTATTTCGGGAACCTGCTTCAAAATGGTATCTATCTTGCTCCATCACAGTTTGAGTGTACTTTTGTTTCGGATGCTCACACGATGGACGAAATTGACCGCCTGCTTGAAGTATCCGGGAAAGCTTTGGCAGCCCTGTAGATAGAAGTAGCCGACCTGGCGGCATGCGTAACGCGGCAAATGGTACTTTATGGACAGACCACTAAACAGGATTACAAATCCTGAATTAAGGCAACGCGGATTACCGCCCGGCTTTGCCGCTTTGCTCTGCAAAGAAATCCGCGTCAGCCAATTTGGTTCATGCCTTTTTGAAAATTTAGCTCTCTAAAATTCATGTTCGTTTCAAAAATATAGAACAACGCGTTTGACAACAAAGATGCTTTTTAGACCAGAGTTTCTCTATTATTGAAATATAAGAGATAATGCAAAACAGCCTCCTGATTGATAAGTTAAAAGGCAAACCGACTCCCAGGCCCCCTGTTTGGTTTATGCGACAGGCCGGACGTATTCTGCCCGGTTACCGAAAACTGAAAGAAAAATACACCTTTCACGAACTGATGAGCAATCCGGATCTGGCATCACAGGTTACCCTGATGCCGGTTTATGATTTGGGCGTGGATGCCGCTATTTTGTTTTCGGATATTCTGGTGATTCCGGTGGCACTGGGAATGCAAATGTCGTTTACAGGTAATGGACCGGTGTTCAAAAAACCGCTGGCGGAAACAGAAAAACCATCTCAGGAATTAAAACCAGATGCTTCCAGGCTGGAATATATTTACCGGAATATTGACAGGATCATTTACCAAAAGCCGCAGAATATTCCGCTTATCGGTTTTTGCGGCGCTCCCCTCACCACACTTTGCTATATGATTCAGGGGACTGGCAAAAATCCCGATTTTCCGGAGGTCGTGAAATATCTGTATACCAACAAGCGGGATGCCCGTAAATTGATAGAAGCCATTGCTGAGATGTCGGCTCATTATGCGCAGAAACAAATTCAACACGGGGTAGATGTTTTCCAGCTGTTTGATACTCATGCAGGTTTAATACCCGCAGACCTTTACATGGAACTATTTCTGCCTGCCATTCAAACGATTTCGGAAGCGGTGCGTAATACCGGAACACCATTTATTTTTTTCCCGAAAGGATTGGGTACCGGAATTCAACACATCACCCCCCAATTGGCCGATTTTGTTAGTATCGATTGGCAAATGCCCCTCCGGCACGCACGAGGGTTACTGTCCACGCAAATTGGAATTCAGGGAAATATCGATCCCCGTCTTTTATATGCCCCGCAAAAAGAAATTGCTGAAACTCTGGAAAAACTTATTCCGTTTTACCGCGAGCATCCAAACCTGATAATTAATCTTGGCCATGGCTTTTTGCCCGATATTCCTTACGAAAACGCCCGCTTTGTAACAAACTGGGTTAAACAGGCCAACTGGTCAGGATGATGCTTTCAGTTCACTAATCAGGTCATCCAGGTTTACCGTGGCAAATGACGAAGCATAATCGCTCATGGCATAAGGAATGATAAGTTCACCATTGTGAATATAAGTACCACAGGTATATACTACGTTGGGCACATAACCGGCTCTTTCATCTTCGGAAGGTATAAGTAAAGGCTCTTTCAAACGGCCTATGACTTTTGTCGGGTCGTTCAGGTCGAGCAGGGAGGCACCAAGCGAATATTTCCTGACAGGCCCGACACCGTGTGTTATCAAAAGCCATCCGTGCTCGGTCTCGAGGGGAGAACCGCCGTTGCCAATTTGCATCAATTCCCATGGGTGAAGCGGCTCCTGGAGTATTTGAGCATGACTCCATTTGCTTAGGTCATCCGAGAACATGATGTAGTTGTTGACCCCGTCGATGCGTCCTATCATGGCAAATTTCCCGTTTATCCGTCTGGGGAACAATGCCAGGTTTTTGTCTTTGGCGAATTTGCCGTGGATCGGAAATATGCGAAAACGATAAAAATCTTTTGTAACGATTAGTTTGGGCAAAATGGTGTATCCGTCGTATGCCGTGTAAGTTGCATAATACGATACAGAGCCGTCATCCTCGACAAACCTTACAAACCGGGCATCCTCAATCCCGTTTTTTTCAAATTTCGACAACGGAAAAATAACCCGTTCGGAAAGATCGGTATCCAGCGAAAACCGAATCTCGGTATAGGAACCGGCCAACCACAATATTTCCTGGAGAGTTTTTTGGGCTTCAAGGCTCAGGTCAGACTCCTCTTCAATGTTTTGAGCGGCCTCCCTGACCTGATCGTAATTGAATTCATCGGGTAACTGACTGATCACCTTTTGATAGAGGTGTTCCTCTATGCCCATTTCTTTTAGTTTGCTGGTGAAAAGTTTTTTCTGGTAATTGTGGCTCTTTACCGATTCGGCTTCATCAATCTGGCTGCCCTCATCCTGAACATGTATATCGTTATTCTGGTCGATGATCGCTCTGCGAAAAACCAGGGATGAGATATGTCCTTCGCCGGTTCCCCTCAGACTAATGATGACACGGGTTTGTCCTTCCTCCAGACCACTTTGGTCGGGGTCTTCTACGATAGACGGGTTGAACAAAGCTGCCGATTCGACGGCATATTCCATGGTGAAATAGGCCCCGATGAGGAGCTTTCGGTTTTCCGACAGAACAGTTTTGCCATTAAGTCCGTCAACAAGATGCTTTACCTTGTTGTAATGCTTTTTGAAAAGGGTAGTAATGCTTCTGTGCCGGCGGGTAAATTCGCGAAGTATCTGGCTCAGGTTGGCAATAACCTCCTGTTCCGGCATTTTCAGAAGGCTCAGAATAACTTTTTTTGCACGTTCGTCACCGTTAAAGAAGAAGCGGGCAATAACCCGGTTATTATCCGGGTATATAATGATATTTTTGCGTTCAACTGATAGTTTCATCTTTCTTGTCTCCGATAATTTGATTCCTGAATACTGGGCAAATTTATTAAAATATTTCAGGGCCCGTTTCTATCTTGAGTTTGTTTTCGGGGAAATAATGTGAATCGGGTTAATTACCATCTTAAATCTAATAATCTAATAATCTAATAATCTATATTAAAACATTCTTTGTCATGCCCGTTTCATGCAAATCTTTATAAAAGGCGCGGTGGCCTGTCCGCTTTCCGGGCCGGCGGATGGCGGGAAGCCAAAATGGGCGACGTTCAAGGCCTTGCGCAATGGCCGGAAATTTTGACTTTTGCGTGGAGACAATTTTAAGCGGACCAGATCTTTGTGGTCCTTTTTGGGGGCACTGCCAAAAAAATACAATGGAAAATTGAAACAGGCTGCTGACTTTTTCAGCAGCCTCTAATTAATCTGCATTAAATTCGAAATCGTTAATTGTAAGCTTTAGAAACTACGTTTTTTCAGGACAAGCCTGAAAAAAAGCCCCTGTGTGGGATTTAGTCAACTTAATCAACATGTTGGTTAGTTTTATACGCTAAGCGCCTACAGAGATTAAAATGGTCTGATTGGACGACAGAAATTCCTGTTCGTTTACATTCCAAAGGCATAATAATATTTGCCCGGATAATCTTCGTACACACCTTCCAGGAACACGCCGCCTTTGATTTTCTCCAGTTGGTTAACGAAACCTTTGACACTTCGTACGCTGTTACCATTCACTTTCGTGATGATAAAACCTTCACGGACATCGGTGCTGCGTTTCAGTTTACCTTCTTTGAGTTTGGTAATTTTAACGCCACCTTCAATGCCAATTCTCCTGGCAGCTTCTTTATCTACCTCTTCAAGTTCGACTCCAAGAATGGTAAGGACATCTCTTTCTTCTTTATGCAAAGGTTTTGTTTCTCCTTCACTGTTTCGCAATACCACATCAAAATCGAGCTCTTTTCCAAAACGATTGATTTTCAGCTTGACTTTATCGCCAGGATGGTGTCTTCCAATGATCTCCAACAATTCTGCGGTTGATTTTACCCGGGTTTCATTAACTTGTGTGATAACGTCACCTACTTTTACACCGGCATCACCGGCAGCACTGTTTTCGGAAATACTGTCGACATATACGCCGCTGGTAACGTCGAGGTCTTTTTCCCGTGCCAGATTGCCGTCTACATCCCTGATCATAAGTCCCAGGTACCCTCTTTGTACCGATCCGTATTTGAGCAGATCATCTACAACTTTGGATACAATGTTGGCCGGAACAGCGAAACCGTAGCCTGCATAAGCCCCTGTCGGACTTGCAATGGCTGTGTTGATGCCAACCAATCCTCCTCTCAGATTAACCAAAGCGCCTCCGCTGTTACCAGGGTTAATGGCAGCATCGGTCTGAATGAATGATTCAATGGCATTCTGATTGTGCAGGATATTGATATTTCGACCTTTGGCGCTTATTATGCCTGCAGTTACAGTGGAGTTCAGGTTGAAGGGGTTGCCCACCGCCAGAACCCACTCTCCAACTTCGACCTCGTCGGAATTGGCCAATGGTAACGGATCCAAATCGCCTGCCCTTATCTGTATCAATGCAATATCGGTAGAGGGATCGGTCCCAATTACTTTGGCTTTAAGTACTCTGTTGTCTTGAAGCGTGACTTCTATGTCATCTGCATTGTCAATAACATGATTGTTGGTTACAATGTAACCATCTTCGCTAATGATAACACCAGAACCTGTGCCAACCCGGGTTTGCGGTCCTCTTGGCTGTTGGGGCGAAGGAGACGGTGATTCAAAAGGCAATCCGAAAAACCGTTCAAAAATATCATCGTCAAAAAAATGACGAAAAGGATCGGGAATGCTCCGGTATTGGTAATTCTGGACGTTTAGAATCTGAGTAGATTTGATATGTACCACAGACGGCATCACTTCTTTTGCAACATCTGTGAAATTCAGGGGAACAATATCGCCTTCCTTGTCGGTGGTGTATACTGCACTTACCGCGGGGGTGCCGGACACATGTTCTATTTTTATTGGTTGTCTTTCATCGAATCCAAGAAGGAAAAAGCTTCCTGTTACGATGGCACCGCCTATGATTCCGGAAATTATGTATGATGCAATCCGTTTCATCATAATGACCTCCTCTTTTTATAGTGGATAATTTATAGCTGGACAAAATCAACAACGCCGGGGCGCAACGTCAGGCGTTGCAACCCCGGCGCCTTGTTTGAAGTTGACCTGTTTTTACAGAACAACCTGTTTTACCTCAATTAAGAAGCTCTTGCCGGCTCAGGAAAGATAGCCGGTTATGAAATTTTTATGGTTTTTGCAGGCTTGGGTTTTATTTCATCTTTCTTGGGCAAAGTGATATAAAGAATACCGTCGGTGTATTTGGCTGAGATGTCATCCACCTTCACCATGTCTTCCGGAACGTTAAATACGCGTTGGAATGATTGATAGTTAAATTCACGACGGGTCACTTTGCCGTCTTTTTCATCTTTGCTCTCTTCTTTCTTTTCTGAAGAGATGGTCAGTCTTCCGTTTTGATAATCTATTTTGAAATCTTTACGTTCCATTCCCGGAGCAGCTACCTCAACAGTGAACTCGTTATCGGTTTCACGAACATTCACAGCAGGTAAGGTTGAATTGGTACCTGCAAAGTTTGACAATCCCCAATCCATCAGATCACTGTTGAAAAAGTCGTTGAATAAGCTTGGAATGGATGGGAAGAAATCGCCTCCTGTATATCTTTGTAATGCCATAACTTAACCCTCCATTTTTTGGTTAGACATCTGTTTTTTCTCTCACTTTTTTGTTTTTCACTTTTGTTTCTTCCAAATGTTATGCCATAGAATGATGCCCGAATTGCTAAAAAATTTTAAAAAATAAAACACTGAAAACCAATCAATTTATAATTGTTTAATTCAATAAATAAATTAAGGGTGAAAACCGACATTTTTCACCCTTAACTCACATGACATTTTGACCTTACTGATAAGATTGTTTTGCCATTTTTTCAGTCAGATGTGTCCAGAATCGATAAAAGTTTTGGCAGATCACCACCGTGTGTGTCTGTTTTTCGAAAATTAGATGAGTGCAGTCTAAAAAGCATCTTTTTGTCAAAATCAAGGCGTTTTAAATTTTTGCACCAGAGTTAACTTGTTGTTAATGAGGATGCAAAAATTTAAAACAACACCGAGTTTGGCAATGAAGATGCTTTTTAGACTGGGCTCACAGATACAATATCTGTAACTTTTCATGTTAAGATCGCAATAGCTGAATGAATGCTCTGATATAAAACGGCAGGTCTGCCGGTGTCCGGCTTGAAATCAGATTTTTCCCCGGCCAGCAACACTTCCGCTCCGGCTTCACGCAAACGAATTGCCGGATGTCAAAGTTCCAGGTCTTCGTAAAGATCGTGTACCAAAGCTGCGATTTTTTTGTTTTTCAGTTCCATAGTTCCATAGTTCCAGTTTTTCTGTTTTTTTATTAAACGGTTGGAGATGTATCATTGTTTTACAAGATAATCGTGTTAAAATTTCCGCTAACTTTACGGACAATTGAGGGCATCAATCGTCAGTAAAAAAAACTAAACGCTGAGACACAATGATGCAGAGTTTTTTTTATGAGAAAGTTATGGTCGTTCTTTTCAATTCGCGTAATTGACAACATTATAGTTGATTTTTAAGGAATTATCGAACGCTTTCCGGTCGTTTTGCTGGTCCCGGACAAGAAATGGCGCAGACATTTTCAGATAACATTGAGTGCAGTATAAAAGGCATATTTTTGTCAAAATCAAGGCGTTTTAAATTTTTGTACCAGAGTTAACTTGTTGTTAATGAGGATGCAAAAATTTAAAACAACAACGAGTTTGGCAACAAAGATGTTTTTAGACCGGGCTCAACATTAAAAAAAAATAGTTTACCCAAAAAAACACGAATATCTGCAGTAAGACACTAAAAATTGTTTCCTCTGAAAAAAAACTTATACATATCGTTGTTGGCTTTTATTATTTTGATGTGCCCTTTCGATTCCTTTGCTCAGGAAAATGCGGAAATCCGAAACATCAGGTTTAGAGGGAATCATGCTTTCAGTGATGGTGAATTAATGGATAAGATAACTTTTCGGGAATCATCATGGATTGGCAAGACTTTTTTCAAGAAGGAGCCTTCTTTTTATACTTCCCAGGCCTGGGAGATGAATAAAACCCAGTTGAAGGCTTTTTATCAGTCGCACGGTTACCTGCATGTAGTGATTGCCTCTCCTGATATTATGATACATTCGCGTAAATATAAAGTTGACCTTACTATTGAGATAAATGAGGGCCGGCCGGTAGTTATTGAAGATTTATCTTTTGAGACTGTTAATGAAGGGACAACAGATTCATTGTTTGAACTTCCGGAATGGCAAAAAGCAAAACAAAGTCTTGAGGCCAGACCCGGAGAAATATTTCGTGATAACCAGGTAAAAAATGATCAGGAGGTGATTGCTTCATGGTTTACTTCTCACGGGTATGCCTACGTGGGCGTAACACCGGATATTTCGTTATCGGCCGATACTCTTGGCGCATCGATTCGCTGGTTAATTCGAAAGGGACCGCTATGCCGTTTTGGAGAAATTTCTATAGAGGGAGCGGAACGAACCCCTCTTAAGGCTATTCGCAATCAGCTCTCTATTCAGAAGGGAGAGATATACAGTTCTGAGAAGCTTTCACAATCCCAGAAGCAGGTTTATGAACTGGGTCTTTTCCGTATTGCCTCTGTTCAGACCCTGCTGACCAGTCAGAAAAATGATACCGTTCCTGTTAATATCAAAATAGAAGAAGCTCCGCGTTTGTCAACACGTCTGGGATTTGGTTATGGAAAAGAAGACAAATTCAGGACCTTTGCAGATGTCGGATATCTGAATTTTCCGGGCCGAACCATGCGAACAAACTTTTATGCTAAACATTCGGGACTCGAGCCATACCGGTTCGAAGCGACTATCACGCAACCGGCCGTGTTTGGTCCCAGTTCTTCATTGAAGTTCAATCCCGGGGTGCGCAGGAGGAAAGAAGAAAGTTTTGAGTCGTTTCTCTGGGGGGGAGATTTGTCGCTTCATCAAAATTTCTCCGATTTTCTCGCCAGTTCCGTTTCATTATATTTTGAGCGGGTCGATATAAAAATTGCATCCGATTTTGAGCGCTCTCTGACCGAACTTGATCAATCCGTTTATTCCAAAAACGGTATTTCGGCGGGACTGATCTACAATACTTCCAGTCCGCGTTTCGATCCTGCCGAAGGCTGGTCTTTGGCTTTTAATGCAAGAGCAAACAGTTCTCTTTTCAACTCGCCATATCCGTTTTTTAAGTATTTGTTTGAAATAAAACGTTATCAACCGGTTATGAGTGGGGTAGTGCTTGCAATCAGACTGAAGGGAGGAAGCATTATACCCATGGGGAAAGCTTCGGTTACACCGATAGAAGAACGATACTTTGCCGGGGGAAGCCAGTCGGTTCGCGGTTGGGCCCGCCAGATGCTCGGTCCTCTTGATGTTGAAGATATTCCGGTGGGAGGGAATTCTCTTTTGGAAGGGAGCATTGAACCCAGAATTAAAGTAATGGATCCGGTTAGCCTTGTGGTGTTTTTGGATTACGGAAATGTTTGGCGGGATGAAAATACATTCCGGATTAGTGATTTACGTTTTGCAGCCGGCGCGGGACTACGCGTTTCCACACCAATCGGGCCGGTGGGAATTGATTTTGCCCGTCCCGTTTTCGACGAGGTCTCAAAATGGCAGTTTCATTTGAATATTGGACATGCCTTTTAATCTGAATAATCAAAACCAGGTGAATAAACTTATCAAATACATATTGTTTGTCTTTACAGGCCTGATTAGCCTGTTAATCCTCCTTTTGTTGTTTACGCAGACAACGATGTTCCGTCACATTGTGAAAGAACAGGTGGTGAAGATAGCCAACCGGGAGTTGAACGGGAAGGTGGACATTGACAGGCTCGAAGGTAATTTTTTTAGTCATCTTTCCGTTCAGGGATTTTACGCCGGCCTGAATGAGACAGATACACTTTTGGCTTTTGATGAATTATCGCTTCAATATTCTCTGTGGCCGTTATTGAACGGGCAGGTTCATGTCGGGTCGATAATATTGCGTCGCCCTTTGGTAAACATCAGCCAGGATAGCGATTCCACATGGAATTTTCAAAAGTTATTTCCCAAACGGGTGGCAGATGCTGACACTGTATCTTCAGAACCTTTGTCATTGTCTTTCTACCTGGGGACTTTTAGAATAGATGATGGGCATTTTGTCATCGGCACGACTGACAGCATTGTTCCTGCATCCATAAATAATTTCAATCTGGAGTTGAACGGACATTATTCGTCCCGTTCTATGATGCTCGACCTTAAGCACATGGGATTTCTGACACCGGTCGGAATTCCCGATCTGGAACATTTGCAGTTTGTTGCGTCGAAGGAAGATTCAGTTTTTACAATATCCGATTTTGCCCTGATGACACCCCAAAACCGTCTGAAGGCACGGGGAAATTATTCTGCCACGGCTAAGGTCGATGGAGCAGGCGAGATGGAAACAAGTCCTTTGGAGTTGTCCGAATTTTCATGGATTTTACCTGATATAAGGATAGGTGTCAGTCCCGAAATAGAACTGAAAACCCGGCTCAACAGTGATAATATCGATATTGACCTGAAAGTGAAGCATCAGGAGCAGCAGTTCGGTCTGAAAGGAGGAATTACAGGCTTCTCAAACTTACTGAACGATAGTCTGAGGCATCATTCTGCGCTTAATGTTGTTCTCTCCTTTCAATCGTTTGATCCCGGTAAATGGTTCATGTTGTCTGATCTTCCGCTTGTTTTAAACGGCAATATTCAAATATCGGGCAATGGCCTTGAGAACAGTGGTGAACCGTTAAAGTTTGATGCGAATTTTGCTCGAAGTCGTTGGGACCAATATTATTTCAGAGAATTGATGTTTGCCGGTAGTTATCTTTCAGGAGCAACAAAGGTACAATCACGAATTGCCACACAAGTTGGACTTTTTGATATCAATTTAGAGACTCATCTTTCAAAAAGAAATGCACCTTTTCACCTGAAAATTAAGGCAGACCGGTTTCCTGCAGGCCATTTTCTTCCCGAATGGGGAGATAGTACCATGTTGAATATGAACTTTAGTGCCGACGGATCGGGGCGTGATTTGAATTCATTAAAAGCGCGTTTTGGTTTGGTGATTGAACGGTCTGTTATTGCCGGAATACCGGTGGACTCTTTAACCGCTGACGGACAGATTGACAGGCGCTCTGTAATACTGGATATGTTGTATTTCAGGAACCGGTCTGCTGATTTAAGTGTCAGCGGGAGATATACTGAAGAAGGTTTGATATATTCTGAATTTGAAGTATTTCTGGCCAACCTGGATGCTTTTGGTCATTATGTTGAAGTGCCGGTCACATGGGAAGAACTAAATTTGTCAGGGAAAGCAGAAGGAAGGCCCGACTCATTGTTAACAGATATTTCAATAAACGGGCAGTCTTTAAGGTATGATACAATAGCCGGTTTTGACAATGTTTATGTCCGGCTGGAAGGATTGCTAAAGCCTGATGAATACTCAGGCCGGGCGCAGACCACTCTTCATGGAATTTCCGCTTCGAACGTGGAGATGGATTCAATTTACCTGACTGCTGATGTGGTTCCCGGTGAATGGCAGGTGGAAACTTCCGCGTGGCTGCCCGATTCGCTGGGATTGAATCTACAGGCCACCGGGAATTTCCAGATGCCATTTCAAGTCTCTGTTCCGGTAATGGATGTTTTTACCCCTTATGAATCTTTTTACCTTGTGGGTGACGGGGCTCAATTATTTATTGATTCTACACGAATGGCGCTGTCCGGCTTTTCTTTAGCCACCCGAAGTAATGATGCAATTTTTGTCAGAGCCGAAGGAGCCTATATTAAAGGAGATTCCATAGATATCGGAGCATCTGTTGAAAAACTTGACCTTTCCTTGATCCGGAAGCTGGGGCTCGTGGATAAACACATGGCTGGCAGACTATCAGCCGGAGTGAATGTGAAAGGTGCTCTTTCTGATCCTGCTTTGGACATGGTTCTGGTGTCGGATAGCATCGAAGCAGGACAGGCGCGGCTTAAAAGACTGGAGGTCGATGTTTCATATATTAAAGATACACTGAGTGCATATCTGATGATAAAAAGTCCGGCAGGTGATTCACTGACTGCTGAAGGCGTGTCTCCTGTCCGGATTGGTTTTTCTGATAGTATAATGGTTTCAAGCATCAAAAAAATCAGCGGGAGAATTCATACCAGACAGTTGAGACCGTCTTCATTCTTTGTATTTGATGATCCGGACAATCAGTTTTTCAGAGCTTTGGTCGACATGGATGTTACCTTTGACGGGTCTTTGTTACAGCCTGTTTTGACAGGTTTTGTGAATGCCTCGGGGGGCGAAATATCGTTGCCGGCCTATGGTATCGAATATAGCGGTATAAAACTCAGAACCAGAGTCGACAGCAACCGTATAATGGTCGATTCTCTGTTCGCAAGGCGGGATAAAGGTACTTTTCTGGTTACCGGCAGTGTAGCATTTGATTCCGGTCTGGTTTCAGGAAACCTCTCCCGGATAGACATGTCGTTAAAAGCAAAGAATTTTTTTGTTTCACGTCATCCCAATCATGAAATTCAAATTAATGCCGATACCTGGTTCAGTATGGAAGAAGAAAACCCGACTTACAGAGGCAACCTTACCGTCCTGCGTTCGAGTTTTTACCTGCCGGCCTTACTGAATATGGGCGCTGCTTCGGATGTGAATAAGCCCATGTTGGTCAATGCGCTCGAAGAGGAAAAGCGGGATAGTACCTATAATATAGATTTGGACTCAATAAGGCAGAAAAACCCGGAAGGAGCGGGAAATCAACTGATGAAAAACCTTACCGGTAAAATAAACGTGAAAATCCCGCGTAACAGCTGGATCAAGTCGGAAGATATGAACCTGGAGCTATACGGTGATTTTGATCTGCTAAAAAACAATGCGTATTTTGAAATCTTCGGGGTATTGGGAATTTCAAGAGGATATTATACCTTGTACGGACGAAAATTGATTGTCCGTGAGGGAGAACTTACATTTCAGGGAGGAAAAGATATCAATCCGGGAATAAATATTAAAGCAGAATATATCTTCAGGGGGAAAAACAAACAAAAAAATGAACTGGTAATGATTGCCGGTGGCACGGCCTTTGAGCCTCAATTATCGTTTACCTTAAACGGGAATAGTATAACCGAGCGGGATGCCATGGCATATCTTCTCTTTAACCGGTCGTTTGACGATTTGAGTTTCAGTAATCAGGAAGGTGTGTCGGGTAACTTGCCCTCCGCCATGTTGTCAGGTTTGGTATCGTCACAGTTGACAAAGACGATTGGAAATACTTTTGATCTCGATATGGTAGAGATTCAGGCCGGAGATGACTGGGAAAGTGCTACCTTTATGGTTGGCAAATATATTACCAATAATCTTTTTGTGATTTATCAGAGAGGATTTGGTGAGAGCGAAGATGAATCTTTAACACCCCAGAAGATAACCCTGGAGTATGAACTGACACGGAATTTGTCATTCAGACTCACTCAGGGAGATGTTAAAGATTCCGGAATTGATGTAATTTTGAAATTTGAAAAGGATTAAATATGGATGGCCCGGCACAAAAGAAACAAAGACAGGTTTACAGCCTTTTGACTGAGAAGCGGGTGAAAGAGTCGCTTGACCTTCTGTCCGAACTGGTAAAGGAGACCCACAACAGCGATTTGATTGACGGACTTTACCATCTGGAGATGACCTATAAAAGTCTGTTGAGATACACTGTTGAGGGGTTTACCGACCCGGAACGGCAACAGGTTTACAACCATTTGCTGGCTGATATTTACGCCCTGGCTGATCGTATTGTTGATGCGCTTTGTTTGCGTGGCAGTCAGGGATGGGTTTTCGATGCACGACGCTATCTGAACAATCTTCCTGAAGAAGAACTTGATAAAATTGTTACGAACTATCTTAAAGAGTCTGACCAATATATGGTTTCTTATACGGTCGATCCTTCCATTGCTTTGCCCTATCAGCTGGAGAAATCACTCGACCGCCTGTTTGAGATGATCGCAGCATTACCTGAATTTGCCAAAGGGAGAGAAAAAGATATCAGAAATATATTTTTCGGGGATGATTTTTTCTGGCCATGGCAAAGTGTCATGGTTAGCGCTTTGACGATTAATCTGCTTAACACTTTCAGGGAGGATAATCTTGCTTTGCTTTTCGATCTTTGTGAACATCCTAACCTGCAGGTAAGGCTCAGGGCATTTACCGGCCTCATATTCGTTTTGTATAAGTACGATGCCAGGCTTTCGCTCTATCCCGACATCGATGTTCGCATAAAGAAACTGAATGATCAGTTTTCACCCGAAATGATTCAGACCATATTGATTCAGATTATCCGCACCAGGGAAACGGAAAAGCTGACCAGAAAGATGAATGAAGAGATCATACCGGAAGTTGCCCGTATTCAGCCCAACCTGCGTCGAAAGCTTGATTTGGATAACCTGCTGGGAGAAGGTTTTTCGGAAGATAAAAACCCCGACTGGGAAGATATTTTTTCCGACTCACCCGAGCTGATGGACAAGCTGGAAGAGTTAAGCCGTATGCAAATGGAGGGTGCCGACCTGTTCATGTCTACCTTTAAAATGTTGAAGCACTTTCCTTTTTTCAATGATATTTACCACTGGTTCCTGCCGTTTTTCTATCCCAATCCCATCGTTCAGGATGCTTTGAAAAATGAGACCGGACCACTCAACGACAGCAATATTCTTAGCTCTATGGCCGAGTCGGGTGTGTTGTGCAATTCCGATAAATACTCGCTGATTATGAGTATTCCCCAAATGCCCGGTATGCAAAAAGAGATGATGGGGAAAATGTTTGGTGCTGAAATTGAGGCAATGAAGGAAGTTCAGAAGAGTGACGAGCTTATCGATCCTGAAAAGAAAAAGTTGTATATCTCAAACCAGTATGTTCAGGACCTTTATCGCTTTTTTAAATTGCATCCCCAGAGGGAGTCGTTTGATGATCCCTTTGAATGGAATATCGATTTTCAGGATAAATGGTTCCTTTCATTTCTTGCTCCGGGTCATAATATATTATTGAAACTTGCTGAATACCTTTTTGGTAAAAATTATTTTAAAGAAGCCGGGAAGGTGTTTTTAAAAGAAGCGCAGAAAGAAGTTCCTGATAAACAAATTCTTCAAAAGTTAGCCTATTGCTATCAACAGGAGGGAGATTATGAAGAGGCTCTGCAATATTATTTACAGGCCGACTTACATGGTGATTCGCAGGTTTGGAATCTTAAGAAAATCGCGCTTTGTTACCGCTATCTGAAGAATCCCAACAAGGCACTTGAATATTATAAGCTTGCCGAACAGAAAAAACCCGATGACCTTCATACACAGGTGAGCATAGGACACTGCCTGCTGGAGCTTAAGCGTTACGACGAAGCCCTGAAATACTATTTTAAGGTGGAATATCTGGCGCCGGATAATCACAAAGTGTGGCGACCGATTGCCTGGTGTTCATTTGTTGAGGGGAAACTGGAACAGGCCAAAAAATACGGGTTGAAACCCATGGATGAAAATCCCACTCAGCATGATTATATGAATATGGGGCATATTGTCTGGTGCCTGGGCGAACGCCGGGAAGCTCTTGACTGGTATCTGAAATCAATCCGGCACAAGGATTCTTCACTCAAAGAGTTTATCGATGCTTTTAATGAAGACAAAGAAATTTTATTGAAACATGGTGTGGATGTTTCGGATGTGCCCATCATGCTTGATCAGTTGCGTTACTATCTTGAAGAAAATTAAGAATGTCCGGAAAGAAGTCACGGGTAGAATTGTGTAGTTACGGCATATACAGTTCATGAGATCGTTCCGCTCGTGAGCCGCCTTAACTAAGGGAGATTACTGCAAATTATACCGGTCATCCCCGATGTGGAATTTTGGTGTGTTTTGAAAATAAAAGCGGCTAAAGGGAAAATTCCGGAATATCAAATTATTTATCCGTATAAAATTTGTTTATTAAGGTCGGATGGAACTCGCATGCAAGAACTTATATATATTCTGATTGTGGCAATCTTTGCCATGCTCGTTTCATTTTTCCGTTCGAAAATGAGGATGTTAATATTATACCTCTCTTTACCTGTGAGGTTTTGACTTATTCAAACGACTGGGAATTTTATCCGGGAGTTACCGAGTGGAAGGTATATAAAAATATAAAAAGAAAATTAAGCCGGTGAGTGGATTGGATCATCACCAGGTTTCAGAATAAGGTAGTTGCTCGTAAAAAATTTGTGCTTTTCTTACCCTGAAAAATTAAGAAAAGGTAATATTAAACAGAAATGCACCGAAAATAATCAGCACAATTACAATAGCTACTTCAATGATAGAATAAATCAATATCTTCCTCTTCAACTTCGCTATTGTATCATTCTCGCTCTCTCTCATTTTTTTTCTCTTCAAAAAATTCATATTTGCAAAGGAAAAGGTTTTTGTAGAAATTTTGAATAGTCAAAACGATAGTTGTGAATTTTTAACTATTTTTTAAAAAGACACATATAAGAATATAAATCAAGGTTTTGCATATTTATTTTGAAAAAATACGATAAGAAAGTGATAGGATAATATCAGAGATGAATGTAAAAAATGGTTTGGCCTGAAATTCACATGATCAGACATTAAACCGAAAATGCATAATATCTCCATCCTGAACTTCATATTCTTTTCCCTCAATATGCATTTTACCTGCTTCTTTGCATGCCTGTTCAGAACCGAGTGCCACGTAATCTTCATATTTAATGACTTCTGCCCGGATGAATCCTTTTTCGAAGTCGGTATGGATAACTCCGGCAGCTTGTGGAGCCAGAGCTCCGGCAGGAAATGTCCAGGCTCTGACTTCTTTTTCCCCGGCGGTAAAAAATGTTTTGAGATTAAGCAGTTTGTAAGCTGATTTAATGAGCTTGGCAACCCCGGATTCCTTCAGACCGATATCGTTGAGAAACATCTGTCGTTCTTCAAACGTTTCCAGTTCAGCTATTTCTGCTTCGGTTTGAGCCGCAATGACCAGTACCTCGGCATCTTCTTCCTTTACGGCTTCCTGTATGGCTTCAACATATTTATTACCAGAGATAACAGATGCTTCATCTACATTACATACATAAAGAATCGGTTTGTTGGTCAGAAGGAAAAGGTCTTTGGCTACTTTTTCTTCCTGCTCGGTCAGTGGCACCACTCGTGCCGATTTTCCACTTTCAAGAGCCGCTTTGTATTTTCGCAAAACTTCCAGAAGTCTTTTAGCCTCAGGGTCTTTAGATGTTTTAGCCACTTTTTCGGTCTTTCCGATACGGTTTTCAATGGTTTCCAAATCTTTGAGTTGAAGCTCCATGTCGATAACTTCTTTGTCACGCACCGGGTCAATGGTACCGTCGACGTGGGTTACATTGTCATCTTCGAAGCAGCGCAATACATGAATAATGGCATCGGTCTCCCTGATGTTGGCCAGGAATTTATTTCCCAGTCCCTCCCCTTTGCTGGCCCCTTTAACAAGTCCGGCGATATCGACAATTTCTATCGTAGTCGGTGTAACTTTTTTAGGTTTCACCAGTTTTTCCAGTTGTATCAGCCTTTCGTCAGGAACAGTAATGACTCCGACATTAGGTTCGATAGTGCAGAATGGGAAATTGGCCGATTGCGCTTTTGCATTTGATAAACAATTGAAAAGGGTTGATTTTCCCACATTGGGCAACCCAACTATACCACATTGTAAAGCCATAGATTTTCTGTCATTTTTTAGTGTCTGTCCATAAAGTACCATTTGCTGCGTTACGCTTGCCTCCAAAATACTCATTTACGGAAAGTAAATTCGGTTTTTGGCGGCCTCGCAAGCCTTACAGCCGACACTTTATGAACAGACACACATATTGTGAAAACTTTTGCGGGTTTGACGTGCACTGCAGTGTCTGTCCATAAAATACCATTTGCTGCTCCTTCCATTGCCCGCAAAGACTTGCCGGTGAAATGGCGCTAAAGCTTCAGGTAACAGGCGATTCGTTAAAATTCTTGTCATGCTCGTTTCAGTTTGCAAAGGTAGCTGTTTTTTTGGCAAAGAAATGAGGATGAAGCTTTGATTTATTTATCTTCGCAGAAGTAAATAAAGAAAACCTGATATGCAGCCTGACGATAAGGAAATATTGCATCTGGCACAGGAAGCCGGTAAGCCCGACCAAGCCTTGGCTTTGTTGATGAAAAAATATAAAGAAAGGCTTTACTGGCATATCAGAAAGATGGTAATTGTGCACGAAGATGCCGACGATTTGTTGCAAAATACGTTTATGAAAGCCTGGAAAAGTATTGGTAAATTTCGTGGTGATGCATCCCTTTATACGTGGTTGTACAGAATTGCTACCAATGAAACGCTTAATTACCTCAATAAGAAGAAGGAGGGTTTGCTGAATGAAGATTCGGATATGGAAATAATGTTAGGTAACAGGATTGAGACCGACCCGCTCTTTTCCGGCGATGAGATTCAAAAACGATTACAGAAGTGTTTGCTTGCCCTTCCTGAAAAACAAAGGCTGGTATTTAATATGAAATATTTTGAGGATATGACTTATGAACAGATTTCCGAAATTCTCGGGACTTCTGTTGGTGCCTTAAAAGCTTCTTATTTTCATGCCGTTAGGAAAATTGAAGCATTTATTAAGAATGAGGTTTTTTAAATCGAACGCAGGTTAAACCTTTTTTAGTTTAAATGTTCTAAATAAATAAGTTAATGGTACGCAGGGCATGCTTGCGAAATCGAAGAACAAAGAACTTTTAACATCGTATTGTTCTAAGATGTTTAGATAATGAAACGAGCATGGCAGGGTTTCTCTTTCGTTCCAAATTTTTGTAACGGTGAATAAGAACGCGGGGCATATTCTCAAGCGTTTTCTGCTACAGAAAATTTGATTTTAAAAGATTTAAGGGCCAAAACAGTAGGAATTATGGATGAAAATTTATTTGGCAGGAAAGAGTGTCCGTTCAAAGTTCCCGATAATTACTTTGAAGATTTTGAACAACGGATATTAGCCAGGATTGAAGCAGAGACAGCCAGCGAGCGAAGTAAAAATTCGTTAGCCCCGGTAATTTCGGTTATCAAGCCCTGGCTGGCCATGGCTGCAGCCTTCCTGGTTATTGCTCTCATTTATTATCAGGCACCAAAACTCTTTAACGGTTCTGATGAAACAGCTATACTGGGCAATACGGATGAAGAATTTATTAATTCTTTGGCTCTCATTTTAGATGAAAATGTTATTAATGAACTGTTTGTTGCCGAAGATTCTTCTCTGGTGCTTCTACCCGACACTTTGTTTTGGGGTGAATTTACAGAAGAGGAACTGGCGGCTGTTACTTATTTTGAATAATTCTTTTACGTGATCAGTACGTTGTTAAGTTTGGTAATTATGTTTTGGTTTAAAAATCGATGCTATGAATAAAAAGAATATCATATTAGTGATGGTTTTTACCCTTGCCCAGGTCTTTTTTATTTCAGGGAACGCTCAGGAAGAAGAATCCCGCCTTGAACGACTAAAATCACAAAAGGTCGCCTTTTTGACCGAACGGATAGGTCTCTCAACAGAAGATGCCCAAAAATTTTGGCCGGTATATAATGAGATGTCAGAAAAAATGGATGAACTTTGGAAAGAGAAAAAAGAAAATATTAAAAAGCTATATCATTCTGACGAATCTTTGAGTGAAGCCGGGAAAGAAGCTGCCATTGATGAATATATCAATTATGAGCTGAAAAAGGCAAATCTTGAAAAGGAATATCACGAAAAATTTAAAAAGATACTGACCATTGATCAGGTAATTAAATTATATGGAGCTGAGCATGAATTCAAGAAAAAAATGCTTCATATGATTAAGGGGGGGAAAAGTTCGTCCTGCACCGATTGTGACAATGATAATGAACCAGACAAAATGCCCTCTAAAACCTGAGGGCATTTTCTTTTCGGCTTTGCAAAAAACGAATGGTCTTCTCTATCTCCATGTACATTATTTTATCTTCGTGAATGAAAGCTACTTCCTTTCTGTAATCTTTCAGAAGTGTTTCAAGAATTTCGGATGATTTTGCGGGACGCCTGAATTCAATTGCTTGTGCGGCATTAAAAAGTTCAATGGCCAAAACTCTCTCTACGTTTTGCACTATTTTCAGTGCTTTTGTAGCAGCATTACCGCCCATGCTTACATGATCTTCCTGCTCGTTGGATGATGGGATGCTGTCAACCGATGCCGGTGTAGCCAATTGTTTGTTTAAACTCACAATTGAAGCAGCAGCGTATTGCGGAATCATGAAGCCTGAGTTTAGTCCGGGATTCGCGACTAAAAAGACCGGCAATCCCCGCTCACCGGATATCAGCCGGTAAATCCTTCTTTCGGAAATACTTGCCAGTTCGCTCACAGCGATTCCCAGAAAATCAAGGGCAAGCGCAAGCGGTTCACCATGAAAATTACCCCCTGACAGTATGACTTCTTCATCAGGAAAAACAATGGGATTATCTGTTACTGAGTTGATCTCGGTCTGCACTACTTTTGCCACATAATCGATGGCATCTTTAACAGCACCATGTACCTGCGGAATGCATCTGAAGGAATAAGGGTCCTGAACTTCTTTGTGCCGGGATGAGATTATTTCACTTCCATCCAGGAGTTCTCTGATGTGTCTGGCTGTCTCCAATTGGCCGGCATGAGGTCTGACCGATTGAAGAATTTCCGTGAAGGGGTCTATTTTCCCGTTAAATGCATCAATGCTAAGCGCCGCGATGAGGTCGGCCTGCCTGGATATTCTGAACGTTCTGATGAGTGTATATACTGCATACGCGCTCATGAACTGGGTGCCGTTAAGCAATGCCAGGCCCTCTTTGGCTTCGAGTTTTATAGGCTCCCATCCAAACTGGAGAAGCATTTCAGAGGCATCCGCTTTTTTATCGTCTATCCATACCTCCCCATGCCCCAGCAATGGCAGAAAAAGGTGAGCCAGAGGGGCAAGATCGCCCGAGGCACCAAGCGAACCCTGTTCCAAAACTACCGGCACAATCCCATTGTTGAAAAAGTCGATCAACCGCTCTACGGTTTTTAGTTGGACGCCCGATTTCCCGAGACTCAAAGCATGTATCTTTAAAAGGAGCATGAGCCGGACTACATCACGGGGCACTTCAGGGCCGGCACCACAGGCATGACTCAGAAGTAGGTTTTCCTGCAGTTTGTTTAGATCGGTGCGTGATATTGACCGGTTGTGAAGGGCTCCGAAGCCTGTGTTTATGCCATAGACGGGGCCTTCTTCGTCAGCCAGTTTTTTGTCGAGCCATTTTTTACACTTTATTATCAGGTTGGACGATTCTTCGGATAAGGCAATCCGCTTCCCTTCGGAAAGTATGCTTTGTATGGTTCCAAAAGTGAGAGGGGCAGGCGTAATATAATGTGTTTTTTCCATGAGATGACAAGTTTTGATTTTATGAAACAAGCTGGCACTTTGATTTCTCCCCCGGCTCCGCCGCTTTGTTTACAAAGAAATCCGCCACATATACCGCATTCATAACTGGATACCTAATCGTCGGGTTGGATGCTAAAATCAGACATGAATCCGGCGAAAAGAAAATGAAACGAGCATGACAAAGAATGTTTTAATATAGATTATTAGATTATTAGATTTAAGATGGTAAGATGGTAAGATGTAAGATAAAACGGGCCTGACAAGGCATAATACAATAAGAATATGTATAAATGCTTGCATGCGGGTTCCATTCGACCAATGACTTAGATAAATTTTATACTGATGAAATGTATGGTTTTGTAGCGTCAAGACCTGTCACTTCACGGGAACCTGATGTCGCCCCCTGGCAAAACATTTGTGGTAACCCGGGTTTTAAGTATTCTGCCCATGTGAAAAGGCTTTTTTGTTTTGAACCTTTTCAAGGTTAGCATTTTTAACGTAAAGATGAAATGACTTCCATCATTTACTGCACTTATTGTTCAGGCTTATTCCAGTATTTGCTCATAAACTTTAATGTAATCATTCACCATTTTTTCCTGGCTGAAATGTGTTTCGGCCCATTCTCTGCATTTTTTTCTGTCGAGCCGTTCCAGTTGCGGGATTTTTTCTACAGCCTCTGTTACATTTTTTACCAGAAAACCGGTAATGCCGTCGTTGATTAATTCCGGCATTGATCCCCGGTTAAAAGCAATAACGGGGGTACCACAAAACATTGCTTCAGCGACGCTCAAACCAAAGGGTTCGTCAAAATTAACGGGATGCAGCAGGGCTTTAGCGTTGCGCAGCAAATGGTCCCGCTTTTCAGGACCGGAGCTGCCCACAAATATTATATCGTCATCGTTTATGTATGGAGCTACATTGCTGTCAAAGTAGTCACGATCCTGAATGATTCCCGAAATAATGAGCTTCATTTTGGCTTTTTTTGCAATCTCGATGGCTTCACGGGTTCCTTTGTCGTGATGGATTCGCCCGAAAAAGAGCAAATAATCGTCCGGATACTCGTTTAAAGTGAAGAGGTTTTTGTTGATTCCGTTGTACACAGTGGCGATATACTTTAACTCGGGACTCCTGTCAGAATTGCTTATGGATACGTAATGATTAATGCTGTTGTATCGTTTGTAAACGGGAATGATTTTCGGCGATGAAAAACCATGTATCGTGGTGACGACCGGTGTATTTATCAGTCCTGTGTAAGTTAGCGGCAGGAAGTCGAAATGATTGTGAATAATGTCGAATTCCCGGGCCCTTTCCATGGCATAACTGATATGAAGACATTCCGAAACTTTGGGGTCGGAGTCTTTATCTTCTTCATATCCCCGTTCGATTATACCGTCCAGTTTTCCCTTTGTTTCCGAGTCGAGAGTGGCAAAAAGTGTGACATCAATACCTTTTGCGACCAGTCCCTCGGCAATATTGGAAGCCACCTGTTCCCACGGGCCGTAATGTCTGGGAGGTGTTCTCCATGCTACGGGCGAAAGAATTGCTACTTTCATTTTTGTTGTTTTTTCACTACAGATATATCAGATTTCCAGGCTATTCTATTGTGAGACGTTGCGAACCATAAAACTGCTGCAATTTTAGCTTTCTGGTGCTGGCTTATTTCCATCCTCATATTTAAAAATCTACTGAACAATTGCATTACTGAATCAAAATGTCTTGCGTTTTTCAGTGCATCCTGTTTAAACTGCCGATCGGCTATTGGTAAGGCAAAGATTCACCAGGTCTTCGGTTTTTGCTGTACCAACACACATAACACTGTCGGCAGCTCCCCAGTATATCTTCAGTGTACCGTCGTTTTCAGGGACGGCGCCACAGGTGAACACCACATTATGAACATAACCGGTAAGTTCATAGGGTTCTTCGGGTTGCAATATCCAGTCGTCGCCTACGCCGATGATCTTTGACGGGTCATTCAAATCATGCAATGCAACCCCCAGACGATAAACGCTTCCGTCCATCGTGGGGTAGACACCGTGATAGATATTAAGCCATCCTTTTTCTGTTTTTATGGGTGGTGCTCCTGGGCCAATTTTCATCTCATCCCAATGATATTGCACCGGGCGCATAATAAGTTTCGAATCGCCCCAGTAGCGGAGGTCCGGTGAATAGCTGATCCAGACAGACCACGGGCTTATTTCGCTGTGTGGTCTGTCCAGCCTGGCATACAAGCCGTTGAATTTGTCAGGGAAAATGACCACGTTCCGGTAATCGGCTTCGGTAATGAGAGAAAAGCGTTCCACACTATTCCAGTCACGCGTTTTTGCCAGGCCGACACGCACGCCGTGACGGGAATAGGCAGAGTAGGTGATGAGGTATACTCCGTCGATAAAAGTGATGCGAGGGTCTTCAACTCCATACTCCTCATATTCAGCAAAGATTCCCTTTTTGGCCGGCTCCATAAACGGGTGCTCTTCAGCTTTCCAGTGGTAGCCGTCGATACTTCTGGCCAGGCCAAGGATGCTTCGACCGTTCATTTTATGCGAACGGAAAAGCATGATGTATTCATCCCTGTATTTTGTGATGCCGGCGTTATGGACTGTACTCACCGGATAGGGAATGTCTTCTTTGGTTAGTATGGGATTATATTGATAACGTGTAATCAGCATAGTATAAAACTTTTTCAGAGATTTTCGAAAATATGTTCTTTTTCCTGAGCTGCCAGTACAGTCAGGTGCGAAATCCAGTATGCCAGTGTGCTTTCTGCACCCTGATTGCGATTGACACCTTGTGATTCAAGTCCGTCGCAACACCCCTGAGTTTCGTGGTCGAAAAGTGGTAAACGTAGCGAGTTTTCTCCCAGAAACCAAAGATAACTGGTAAACATCTTTTCAATATAACTCTTTTCCTTGGTTATCTGGAAAATCTGATAATACAGCAACACCATTGCCATAACATCTATGGATTGCTGGTCGAATTCGGGAACTCTTCCTCCGCGCTGGTACCAGCCCTGGTTTCCAACAGGTGTCAGGAATCCCGACTTGAAAACAATGCTTTCCAGGAAACGGGTGGTTTTCACAGCTATGTCAAAATACTCCTCAATTCCCGTCACTTCAAAGGCAGCAAAGAGAGCCAGCGGTAATATGGCATTGTCGTAAGTCATCTGGTCTTCGAACCACTGCCAGTCATCTGAAGATACGGTGTGGTAAGCAAGGGTTAGTTTTTCTGCCAGTTTTTTCAGGATTTTTACCATCCCTTCATCGTTCTGGGCGTCTTTTAGATAATAACTTATGCCGATTATGGTATTAGCCGCCCCTCTGATGGATTCGACATTCTCGAAATGAGGGGCAGAGTTGAAAAATATTTCGCGACCAATTTGCTTAAAAGCATCATTGGGTGCAAATCGTATCAGGTACCCGAGCGCCCAGATGGTTCTTCCAAAAGAATCGTCGGAACCATATTCGTCCAGAAACTGACGGCTAAAGCTCAGAAAATTTCTGAAGTTGCCGTTTTCGCGCTGCATATAGTGAATGAAGCTCAGGTATATCGGCATCAGGGATAATGCGTCTTTATCTTTATTTTGCCGCCAGGCCATCAGTGCCATAATGAGTGCACGGGCATTGTCGTCCATGCAATATCCTTCTTTCAGATTAGGGATTCCGTATTTCGCATGCTGAACAATTCCGGTATCATCGGTAAGCCTTTTTATATGCGACAGATTATAGGAAGGCATCAGTGAAACATCGATGGCCAGTTTTTCGGGTTCAGGTTCTTTATCCCAATTGTCAAATACGTACTCTGCCAGGTAGAGGTATTGTTTGCCGATTTTTGGCCAGCGTATCTTTTTCCCGTACTCGAACGCTTTTTCGCGCAAAGCCACCATTTTGTCATCATCGTCGAGCAGTTCTAAAAGCACATTGGATAACTCATCCGAATTTTTGAAGCCAAAAAGTCGTCCCCTGCCATTGTCTAATAGCTCCTGCGCGTGCCAGTAGGGTGTTGAAACCACTGCACAACCTGCTCCTACTGCATACGAAAGAGTTCCGCTGGTAATTTGTGCTTCACTCAGGTAGGGTGTGATGTAAATATCGCTGGCAGTAAGGTATTCGAAAAGTTTGGCCTCGGTAACAAATTCATTATTGAAGAAGACATTTTTTTCGAGGCCGAGGCTTTTCACCAGCCTTTTTAAGTAGTTTCGGTATTCGTCACCCGAATGTTTCAAAACCGATGGATGCGTAGCCCCTAAAACAATATATAATAAGTTAGGATGGTTCTTTACCACCGGAGGCAATGCATTCAAAACGGTCTCAATACCTTTGTTCCGGCTTAACAGACCAAAGGTGAGCAATACTTTCCGGTTTTCCAGCCCGTGTTTCTCTTTGGCGGCTTTTCGTGATATTTTATCGAATTCGGGAACTCCGTGCTCTATAAGTGTTATTTTTTCCTTTGGGATGTGATAAATATCTTCAAGGAACTCTACTGCCCTCCGGCTCATCACAACTACGCGGGCCGCTTTTTTGCCAATTTCCTGAACGATTGATCGCTGAGTGTAAGAGGGATCTTTTAGTACCGTATGAAAAGTTACAATAAGCGGTACTTCGAGTCTGTGAAGAAGGGGTAGAATATAGACGCCGTCATCACCCCCGAAAATTCCAAATTCATGTTCCAGGATGCAAACTCCCGCATCGCTGTAATTTATTACTTTGGCCGCATTGATATAATCCCTCTGGTGGTTTTGCCGGATGACATGCTTGACTTCTTCCGGATATTCGTATTGACTGCCATCTTCATTAATGGCTACCACCATTGCCGTGTCACTTATTTTTTTGTTTTCGGTATTTGCATGAATGGCCTTCACCAGGTTATTGGTAAATGTGCCTATACCACATTGCCGTGGTGGATAAGTTCCGATAAATGCAATTTTCATGATATCATATTTTAGTTTTTTGAGTTTGTCAGTACCTACAATATCCCGGTACTGGCTGAATGACTAAAAACTAAAAACTAATAACTAAAAACTAATAACTAAATTTCTTCCATCTAATTCAAGTTACAAAAAACTATATATCAATCATTTATTATACAGAATCAGATGTTTGCTTATCAGGAGAATTTTCGGAACAAACTGAAAAATTCTTTCCTGCAAAATCTATTACTTCTGACTGGCGGATACTTATATCTAAAAATCACAAGAACTAAAACTAATTGAGGAAGGAAAATAAAAAAGGAAATACTGATAATTTATTAACAAATTGCAGGCCATTTCAGGATTTTATCCAAAACAAGATGGAGGATACAGCGTATTATGCCATAATCGGAAAGGGATAAACTGACAAAATGTCTTGTGCGAAAGCATTAAAACCTAATCAGATTTCAAGAATTTGTGTAATAGTCAGATACTGAAATTACCAGTTTCTGTGAATCTTGAAAAAAGGAGGGAAGAGTGCAGTATAAAAAGCATATTTTTGTCAAAATCAAGGCGTTTTAAATTCTTGTACCGGAGTTAACTTGTTGTTAATGAGGATGCAAAAATTTAAAACAACAACGAGTTTGGCAACAAAGATGCTTTTTAGACCGTACTCAGGGAAGAAATTTGGACAAAAAAAACCTCAACTGTTAATTGAGGTTTTCTGATTCAATGAGATTGAAATTTTTTGTGACCCAGCAGGGATTCGAACCCTGGACCCCATCCTTAAAAGGGACGTGCTCTACCAACTGAGCTACTGAGTCATTCGTTTCTCTCAAACGCGGTGCAAAAATAGGGGGTTCTTTTCGAACTCGCAAGGATTATTTCGGAAAATTGTCGTTAAAAAATGTTTTATTGCTTTTAATAATACTCCGTCAAACTTTTGCAATACGATGCAAACCAATTGTTTGTGCATATAGAGGTTTGTTTGTTAAAGTACAGAATATCAAGGTTGAGTGTAGTATAAAAAGCCTTCAAACTGCTGATTTTTAACATTTTTACCCCTGACCCCTAAAGGGGAACTGCTAAAAATCAGCAGTTTGAAAAAGTCCCCTTTAGGGGATTTAGGGGTCAAAAGGCTTTTTAGACTGCACTCAATGATTAATGTACGATTTTTTTTGAGACTGAAATTTATGTTTGTAACTTTAAACTGATTGCATGATTTTAGATTAAACAAAACGGATATTCATGTCTGGATGCACAACATCGACTCAAAGGCAACGAAACTCGTCTGTTTGTTTCTTCAGTAAAAATCTGAAGGAGATGATGTTTGTAATTTTATTGGTAACATTCACTTCATTTTCATCAGCCCAAAACCGAAATGCTATGGAAGTAAAAGACAGAGTACCGGCAGTAGCAGGAATGTTTTACGAAGGAGATTCGGCTTCTCTGGAGGAGCACCTGAGTTCATTGTTCGAACGGGCCAAATCGCCCGTTTGTGATGGAGAAGTAGCAGCACTGATTGTCCCTCATGCGGGATACGTTTATTCGGGCGGTGTAGCAGCTTCAGGATTTAACCAGATACCGGAAGATACCGGTTATGAAAATGTTTTTTTAATCGGATCAAGTCATAGAATTGCTTTTAACGGGGCATCTGTATATACAAAGGGTGATTATTTAACGCCGCTTGGAAGAGTGGAGGTGAACAGAGAACTGGCTGAGAAACTCGTTGAAAGTTCTTCTGTTATTTCTGACAACACAGCGCCGCATATAGAAGAGCATTCGCTGGAAGTTCAGTTACCCTTTTTGCAGTACCATCTCAAAAAGCCGTTTAAGCTGATTCCTGTTGTTATGGGCCCCCAGGATGCATCGGGTGCCGAAAAGACGGCTGAGGTGCTGAAACCATATTTTAAGCCGGGTAATTTGTTTGTAATCAGCACCGACTTTTCACATTATCCGGGATATGAGGATGCCAAAGAGGTTGATAAAAAAACGGCAGAAGCCATTCTTAAAAATGATCCGCGTTTGTTGCTGAAAACACTTGAGGAAAACAGAAAGCTTGGAATTGAGGGATTGGCTACGAGTCTTTGCGGATGGACTTCGGTTTTGACACTTTTATATATTACGCAAGATAATAACAACCTGGATTTTCGTCATATCGGGTATAAAAATTCCGGTGATTCCCGTTATGGTGATGCGTCACGCGTTGTTGGCTATAATGCTATTGCTGTTTTCCGAAAGAAGGAAACAAAAAATGATGATGACGGTTTTTCTTTGAATGAAGAAGAAAAAAACTGGTTGTTGAAGAGGGCTCGTCAGACTTTAAATTTAGTGGTAAGAGGGAAAAGTCCCCGCGAACCTGAGGGTGAAATTTCCGGGGCTTTGAAAGTCGGTGCCGGCGCTTTTGTTTCTTTGTATAAAGATGGTAAGTTGAGAGGCTGCATTGGTAATTTTGGTTCTTCTGTTCCTTTGTGGAAGGTGGTAGACAGGATGACGGCTTCTGCGGCTCTCAATGATCCGAGGTTTCTTCCGGTGACACCCGATGAGGTAGATGAGATAACCATTGAAATTTCTGTTCTTACACCTTTGCGAAGAATTGATGATATAAGTGAGATTATCCCGGGAAAGCATGGAATTGTTGTGGAAAAGGATGGCCGCAGCGGCACATTTCTTCCACAGGTGGCCCTGAAAACAGGATGGGGACGTGAAGAGTTCCTGGGGCATTGTGCCCGCGATAAGGCCGGCCTCGGATGGGATGGTTGGAAAGATGCTAATATTTATGTTTATGAAGCACTTGTTTTCGGGGAAAAGTAAATGCCTTTTTTGGCGGCCTTGCAAGCCTAGCAACCGGCACTTTCTGAACAGATACATGAAATACAACTTTTCATTACAATGAGGAACATTAATAATAAGTTTTTCTCAAAGCCGCCTTCGTTCATGCTGAAAGGGCGGCTTGCTATTTTTGTCAGTGGCTTCACCATGCTTCTGGTGCAGGTTATTCTGCTTCGCGAACTGACGTCGTTGTATTCTGTAAATGAGTTGATAGTTGGTGTCTTCCTGTCGTTCTGGATGTTGTTTACCGGCGCGGGTGCGTTTGTAGCCCGGTACTTCAGGAGTTTCAGCCGGCAGTACTCAGGTTTGTTTCCTCTGCTTGCAGGTACGTCTGCTTATGTGGCGCTTTTGTTGCTCTATATTGCCAAAGGTTGGCTTGTTCCCGGCGGTATTGCGCCCGGTCTTTCTCAATGGCTGATTACTACTTCTCTTATAACTTTTGTGTTTTGTTTTCCCTCAGGGATGATGTTTACCTGGTTTTCTGCGGTATTAAGCGATGTATCTCATGAGCGTCAGACAGAAAGCATTTACATCTCTGAACAATTGGGAAGTCTGATTTCCGGTGTTCTTTTTTATCTGGCAGCCGGTTTGTGGTTAAATGCCTTCTCAGCACTTTCTTTTCTGTTGTTTGTAAATTTTTTGGTGGCTGTTTTTCTTTTTGCGCCTGTCAGAACAACCTTTTCAAAGGTCCTCATCTTTTCAGGGATTGTGGCTTTAGTGATATTGAACGTACTCCCCCAGTATCGCTTTGCACGTGAAAGCGTGCATGATGCCACCATAAAAAAAACTTATTTTTCCCCTTATGGGACAATTGATGTTCTTGAAAGGGACGGTAAGACAGATTTTTTTGGCAATGGACGGTTCTTTTCTGATAAATTGTTACCGGGTGAGCGCGAAGTGCTTTTGCACCCGGCTTTATTGTTGCATCCTCGTCCCGGGCGTCTTTTGTTCATTAATGCCGGCCCCGGCCTTTTGTCCGAAGCTTTAAAATATGATTCTTTGCAGATTGATTTTCTTTCTCCCGACAAAGCAAGGATTGACCTCGAGATGCAAATATTGTCTGATGATGATGAAGACTCCGAACGGATTCATTTTATACACGATGACCCGTTAAATTATCTGAACCGTAAAAAACAGACAAGCGGCTATGATGTGATTCTGATTGGAGGCGGTGTTCCTGAAGATTTGGCTTCTACCAGGTTCTATACCGTCGATTTTTTTAAGATGGTGAAAAGAAATATGAACCAGGGCGGGTTGATGGCAACAGGAGGCCTCTCTTATGCACCTTACTGGTCGGATGCCATGAAAGGTATCCTGAGAATAATGAATAGTACAATCAGCGAAGTTTTTCCGTTTATCCGGATTTGGGCAGGGGAGAAAGTCTTTTTTATTGCATCGGATAAAAAGCTAACCAGCGGATGGTGGTCGTATCACAAAGAAACTGTTGCACAAAACAGCTTTTTGAATGAAGACTATTTCCCGGAATCAATACTGAAAGGACAAGCTGAAGATGTAAAGTCTGTTATAGCTGAGGATGCACCGGTAAATACGCGTATAAAACCGGTTTTGTTCCGGATGGCTATTATGGAAATGGGGAATTTCTGGGATGTCAGAATTGGATGGTTTGCAGTCGTTCTGGGAATTTTGTTGATAATCGGACTAATAATTTTCAGGAGAAGTACGAAAGGGGTTTTTTTGGCCGGCATAGTGCTTGGAGGAATGCAAGTTGTTATTTTGCTGCTTTGGCAGTTGGTTATGGGCGATTTGTACCGGGCTACAGGGGTCTTGTTTTCTTTATTTATGGCAGGGCTGGCACTGGGTGCTATGTTGGGCAACAGAAATGTACTCTTTTTTCGGGCCCGTTATTTCCCTGTTATGTTGATAATGATGGCCATTTTAAGCATAGCGGCCGTTCCGGTAATTGACAGTATGGCCAACCGGATGGTTTTTCCCGTGGTGGTTTTAATCATTTTGTTTGGAATGGCTATGTTGGGAGGAGGTATTTTTGTTTCCGGCCTCTCTTTGCATAAAGGAAGTGTTCAGAGCGGAGCGGCCATTACTTATATTGCCGATGTTACCGGTGGTGCTTTGGGCTCTTTTATGACTGCTATATTTTTTGTACCTTATACCGGCCTCGTAAATACAGGATACTTGTTTGGAATGGCTTTATTGATTGGGGGATTATTGCTGATCAGAAATAATTAGTGTCTGCCACTTGATATGGAGGAGATATGCGAGCAAGAAAAATTTCGAAACGTGAATTTTTAAAAATGGGAGGGATGGCATTAGCTGCCTGGCCATTTACTTTGTATGGAACCGAAAGAGGAATCGTTGGCGGCAAAGATTCATTTGAGGGTATCCCGGCCCGATATGCGATCAGCACACCACGGGGCATTCGTTGCCAGCTGTGTCCCAATAAGTGCACCATAAAAGAAGGCGAACGTGGCGACTGCCGGACACGCATCAACCGAAACGGGGAACTCATAACACTGGCTTATGGGAATCCGTGTGCCGTTCACATCGACCCGATTGAGAAGAAGCCTCTGAATCATTTCCTTCCCGGAACCACCAGTTTCAGTATTGCTACGGGGGGATGTAATCTGGCATGCCTTAATTGTCAAAACTGGCAGATTTCGCAAAAAGCACCCGATGAGGTTGGAGCAGTCGATATGATGCCCGGAAGCGTTGTTTCGGCTGCCAAAGCACAGGGATGTCCTTCCATTGCTTATACTTATACCGAGCCGATTGTGTTTTATGAATATACCAACGATACAGCGAAGATAGCACATGAGAAAGGGCTTCGTAATGTGATTGTTTCGGCAGGTTATATCGGGGAAAGACCTTTACGCGAATGGTGTAAGAATATCGATGCGGCGAATATCGATTTAAAGAGTTTTAGTGATGAAATATACCAGAGGCTCAATGCAGGCTCGCTTCAGCCTGTCCTGAACACGCTGAAGGTATTGAAAGAGGAAGGTGTTTGGCTTGAAATTACCAATCTGATAGTGCCTCAGTGGACAGATGATACTGAGATGATAAAAAGGATGTGCGGGTGGCTTGTGGATAACGGGTTTGAAGATAATCCGCTTCATTTTAGCAGGTTCACTCCTATGTATAAACTGAATCGCTTACCGGCCACTCCGCCGGAAATATTGGAAAAAGCGCATGAAATAGCAAGAGAGGCAGGTATGAAGTATGTTTATATAGGCAATGTTCCCGGACACGAAGCCCAGGATACCTATTGCCCTGCATGCAGAAAGAAAATTATTGACCGGTCGGGATTCAGAATAAGAGAAAATCACATTGTCGATGGTCATTGCGGGTTTTGCGGAGAACCCATTGCCGGAGTTTGGAAATAAGAATCTGTATTTGAATGCGTCGGCCGGTTTTCCTATTTTTGCGGTGAAGTTTGATGCGTATGGAAGAATTTTTGAAACCAAACCGCCGGGCAGAGTACGGGCTCGATTTGGACAAAGTTTTTGTAGGAAAAGAAATTGTAAGCCGCTATAATATTACTGTCGACGAATCGGTATTGAGTATGTGGAGCGGATTTATGCCCACATCGTCCTATCCTGAGAGTAGCCGCGAATATGCCGGGAGACTTGGTTTTCCACAAATTTTTCTTCCGTATGGTTTTTTGCTCAACCTGACTTTGAGCCTGGGGGTTGAAAATTTTGCACATTCCAGTGTTCTGAAACTGGAATTGCGCGATGCACTCTATTTGAATGCTGCTTTTCCCGGCGATACATTTTCATGTATTATCAGAATTAAAGATATCCGACCGGCCCGCAGAACAGGAAACACAGTAATAGAATCCTCGCATCTGCTGTTTAATCAAAAAGGTGAACCGGTCTTCTCTCTTGTGCGGGTGTCGCTCTTTCCTGAGATACAGCCCAGAAAGACCATTCCTCCTGAACGTGACGATTCTTACCAGAACAACCTTTTCAAGGAAAAAATACTTGCAAGAGCACGAAGTATTAACATGGAGAATGTTGTTTTGAACTTCTCTCCCGGTGACCTGATACTGCACCCCTATGTACGTCCAATTGGAAAAAGTGAAAATCTTTTCTGGTCAACCTATCTTAAAAACACACATCCCACACACTATAACTATCAGCGCTATCAACCCGGAGAAATAATCGTTTCCGGGGGAATCGTCGTAGCTATGGTTACTGGAATTGCTGCCCGCGAATTTCGGCAGATTCTGATGCAACAAATACATAACGCTTTTCATGTACACCCGGTTTATGCCGAAGACAGGATTGGGGCTTTTAGTTATGTTCACGAAGTGCGGCAATTGATGCCAGGGTTTGAAGAAGTGTTTATCCGGACTTTTGGCATACGTAACATGGATACCGAACCGGAACTTTCGGATGTGGCCTTCCCAAAATCTTTGTTCAATGCAAAGGTGGAAAGACCTTCCGAAGTAAGGGAGATTATAAATGAAAAGTGTCCTTCACTACGTGATAAAGTGGGGTGTATGATCAATTGGAGTGTGCTTCGTAAGGTGGACGGCTGAAAGAATAAATAGAATAATCCTGATTTGCCGGATACTTTTTTTATCTGATTAGATGAATATCACACGAATATCACACGAATACCGCCATTTGTGTATGATATAATTCCTTTAGTGTAATAAAATAATCCATTCGTCAAAAATATTTTTGATTTTTTTGAAACTTTAATACGGGCATGACGTTAAACAGAATAAAGACGTTCGTCAAAAAAATTAAATAATTCGTCAAAGAAATTTTTTCGTTCGTCAAAACCAGGTATCGATAAACAGAATTAAGAACACCCTTATACAAGGGGAAAAACAATGCCCTATGAAAAAGTTTTACACCACTCTTTTAGCAATTGTGCTTTCCGCTTTAATGATAAATATTAACGGGCAACACCAGGAGAATGAATTTACCGGAGTTTCTACCACCGAAAGTTCATTGAAGTCTTCCACAGTCTATGATTTAATCCGGCTGAAAATTGAGAATCCTTATGTTTATGACGCTACTGTGATTTATTACTATGAAAGTTTTTCAGATGGTCTTGGCCCCGAAGATTCTGAGAAAATGTTTAACTCGTCTGAGAAAATACCGGAGATATTTACAAGAATTGGAAATACGGCTATGGCCATCAATGGATTTTCTGATCTTGAGGGGAAAAGCTATGTTTCCGTACCTGTCAGTGTCAGGAACAGGGTTTGGGACGATTGTGAAATTTCTGCCGATCTTTCCGATTTCAGGGAAGACTATGATGTTGTACTTGAAGATAAGATGAAGGGCAGATATACCAATCTGCGAACTTCAACGTATACCTATACACCTTTGGTTTTAGGAATAGAGGACGAGCGGTTTGTTTTACATTTGTCAAAAAGCTCACGTGTTCCTACAGCTATGTTTGATGGATTAGAAAATACTGAAGAGAAGATACATTTTTACAGCGATTATGAAATGTTGAAAGTGAGTATTGAAAATGAAGTATTTGCCGGTTCTGTCCGGCAAGGCAGAATTGACGTTTATTCCCTTAATGGCCGGAAACTGACCAGTAGTATTGCCAATGCGGGAGTAAATCAAATTGAATTAGCAGGCGGCCAAATATACATCGTAAGTGTTGCCGTAGGTAACCAAACAACTACGAAGAAGGTGGCTGTTCGCTAATTGCTTCATAGGGTTACTTGGGTTGTCCCCTTTTTCGGTAGTACCGGGAAAGGGGACTTTTTTATCGTTTGGTGGCAAAAAATTGTTTTACCAATTGCATGCATTCAGATTCCAATACTCCCCCAATTATTTCTGTTCTTGGGTGAAGTGGCGATGGTTTCAGGTTTCTGTAACCCCTTTTTTCGTCCGGGGCACCATATACAATTCTCCGGATTTGTGCCCAGTTGAGAGCGCCGGCGCACATTGTACAGGGTTCAAGGGTGACATACAAAGTGCAATTGGTGAGATATTTACTTCCGAGTTGTTCGGATGCAGCGGTAATGGCAAGCATTTCCGCGTGTGCCGTAACATCATTGAGGGTCTCTGTCATGTTGTGTGCTTTGGTGATAATGACCCCTTCGCTGACGATGACAGCCCCGACAGGTACTTCGTCTTTGTCAAAGGCTTCCCTGGCTTGTTGAAGAGCTTGTTTCATGAAATATTGGTCGGTGAAATCAATTTTTTCCATAATTTGATACCTTTTTAAAAAGCTTTACAGCAGTTTCTGTTTTTCTTTATATTTTCGCAAAGATATTGTAAAATCAGTTTTTCATGCAGAACCGGGAGTGGATTTGACTCCCTCAAACCATATAATAATGTACAGAACACATACTTGTGGAGAATTAAGATTATCTGATGCAGGCAAAACCGTGACGCTGAGTGGATGGGTTCAGCGAGTAAGGAATCTTGGGGGAATGACTTTTATCGATCTTCGCGACCGTTATGGCATTACCCAATTGGTGGTTAATAATGAAGATGATAATGCGTTAAGCCGTCAGGTAAAGGAACTGGGTCGGGAGTATGTGGTGCAGGTGACGGGGAAAGTAACCGGGCGAAGCAGCAAGAATACCAAAATTCCTACCGGCGAAATTGAAATCATCCTCGAATCCTGCAAGGTTCTCAATTCTGCTGATCTTCCTCCCTTTACCATTGAAGATGAAACCGACGGGGGTGAGGAACTCCGAATGAAATACAGATACCTTGACCTTCGGCGTAATCCTGCACGTAAGGCCCTTGAGTTGAGACATAAAATGGCTCTGGAGGTGAGGAAATACCTGAGTGATCAGAATTTTATTGAGATCGAAACGCCGATGCTTATGAAATCAACCCCGGAGGGGGCACGCGATTTTGTTGTTCCTTCGCGGCTAAACCCGGGACAGTTTTATGCTTTACCTCAGTCACCCCAGGTCTTTAAACAACTTTTGATGGTTGCCGGCTACGATCGTTATTTTCAGATTGTCAAATGTTTCCGGGATGAGGATTTTCGGGCCGACCGTCAACCGGAATTTACCCAGATCGACTGTGAAATGTCGTTTGTCAACCAGGAAGATATTTTAAAAACGTTTGAAGGACTTACAAAGCATCTCTTTAAATCTGTTAAGAATATTGACATAACCGGTGATTTTCCGAGGATGCCCTATGCCGATGCCATGAAATATTATGGCACCGATAAACCGGATATCCGTTTTGGAATGCGCTTTGTTGATATTACCGAAGTAGCTTCAGGCAAAGGGTTTAAGGTTTTTGATGATGCTGCATACATAGGCGCCATTTGTGCCGGGAACTGTGCCAAATACAGCAGAAAAGAACTTGACCAGTTGACCGACTTTGTTAAACGCCCGCAGATTGGGGCCAAAGGACTTGTCTATGTAAAATATAATGAGGACGGTACTTTTAAAACCTCTGTTGACAAGTTTTTTGGAGAGGACGATTTCAAACAATGGTGCGAAATGTGTAACGCCAGGCCGGGCGATTTACTGCTGATCCTTGCCGGCAATAAAGATAAAACACTGAAAGCACTTGGTGAGTTAAGACTGGAAATGGGCAATCGTCTCGGCTTGCGCGAAAAGAATAAGTTCGCCCCGCTTTGGGTTGTGGATTTCCCTTTACTTGAATGGGATGATGACACGCAACGTTATTATGCCATGCACCACCCTTTCACTTCGCCCAAAGAGGAGGACATTGAATTACTGGATTCCGACCCCGGTGTGGTAAGAGCGAATGCTTATGACCTTGTTATTAACGGAGTTGAAATAGGGGGAGGTTCGATACGTATTCACAACGATGTTTTACAGCAGAAAATGTTCAAGGTTCTTGGTTTTACAGAAGAAGAAGCTGAAAACCAGTTTGGTTTCCTGATGAATGCGTTTAAATATGGCGCACCTCCACATGGTGGGGTGGCTTTTGGCTTCGACCGTTGGGTTTCCTTGTTTGCCGGAATGGACTCCATCCGGGAGGTAATTGCTTTCCCCAAAAATAATGCCGGCAGGGATATAATGAATGATGCACCCTCGCCTATTAGCAAGAAACAGCTTGATGAGCTGATGATCGAGTTGAAAGGGGAAGCAAAAAAGAACGTTTTGTAAATCTCTTCAATGGGATTCATTTATTCCAGAACATATTTCCCAACAGTTCCCGCTTATTAGCAACGGGGTTGGCATACATTTCGAATAGTGTTTTCCGAAGGAAGTCTCTGTCGCCTTCTTCCTCAATACGGTCGAGATGTTCTTCAATATAATCGAGGAATATCTGTTTTTCTTCTGATGAGTATTTATTGCAGTATTCGTTGTTTTCGTTCAGCATATCCCATGCTATCCAGTTACTTGGCCATAGTTTGTAATTTTCATGTACATGTTTATCGATCAATCGGGCCAGATATTCAAATTTTTCATTCTTGCTTTGTACATCTTTAATCTGGTCGAATTCATTTTCAATGGGTTGCCCGAAAGCAAAATGCACACGCCCTTTTCTGCCACGCAGGCCGGCCCCCATATGTTTCAGGTCGTCTTCGGCGGTTTTGACATAATCGGGATTGTCGCGTTTGTGTTGAAACTCGAGCGCCTTGAGATAGTCGCAGGGGTCGTATTCATAAGAAATAGAGACCGGAACAATTTTGAGCTCTTTGAAGTTTTCAGCCACTGATTCATTTTTCCCGCTGATATTCAGCATTTTTAGTAAGCTTAGCTGGGTTCGGTCGTTCCCGTCTTTCGAACGGCCTTCGCGCTGAGCGATCCAAATACTGTTTCCAACCTTTGTCAGTGTATGTCTTATATATTTGGAAAGCAGGGTAGAATTTTCGAGCATTTGCCGAACCGGAAGATTTCGCTTTACGATGAAAGTACGGTTGAGTTTTACCAGGTCGGTTATCCATGGATAAATTAAGAGGTTATCTCCGATGGCAATTTCGGTAGTGTCAAAGCCATTCTCAAAAAGAATGACATTCAGTATGGCGGGATCAAGAATGATATCCCGGTGATTGGAGATATAAAGATAGGCTTCGTCAGGATTAAGTTGATCCAATCCTTCGGAGGTCACACTCCTGGTTGTATTTTTAATGATTTCTTTGATATAGGGAGATATTACTTCCTGTTGAAATTGCCGGATGCTCTTAATTTGCATCATTTTGTCAAGGAATTTCCGGGCAGGCAATTCCGGGTAAAGAAAACCGATGAGTTCAATGAATGAGGTCTCCTTTTTTAGTCGTTCAAATACCTGTTGAATTTCATGGTCCTGGTAGGGCCGTATCGATTCAAAATCCGGTTCTTTGGTCATTTTTGACTTTTTGATTTATCAACAAAATTACTTAAAGATGGCATTTTTCGAAATTATAAGGTCTTTATATTTTCGATTATTGTGCTCTTCAGCTTTCTTCGTTGCAAAGAATATCCCAGTATTCCATGGCTTTGCGGGTGTGCGGAATTACAATGGTTCCGCCGACAATATTGGCGACGGAAAATATTTCCATCATTTCGGGGGTTGAAATACCCTGTTCATAGCATTTTTCCAAATGATATTTGATGCAATCGTCGCATCTCAGCACCATTGATGCAACCAACCCGAGCATCTCTTTTGTCTTTGCCGGCAGTGCACCTTCTTTGTAGGTGTTGGTGTCCAGATTGAATAACCGTTTTAAGACAAGGTTGTCCTGAGAAAGAATTCGTTCATTCATTTTGGAACGAAAATCCCTGAATTTTTTTATCTGTTCGTTCATAGGGTTTATTTGTTTCCGGTTGGGATGCCTTTCAGAGTGGCTTGTGTAGCATCTGTAATTTTTACTTTCACGATGTCGCCTGTTTTATAACCGTTTCTTGGGAAAACCACTACTTTATTCTGCGAAGTTCTGCCAACGAACTCGTCTTTTGACTTTTTGGAAATACTTTCTGTCAGTACTTCAAATGTTTTGCCGATATCATTTTGGTTGCTACGGAGGGATAGCTGGTTCTGTAATTCAATGATTTCAGTGAGGCGACGACTCTTAACTTCTTCCGGCACATTGTCGGGCAACTTTTTTTGGGCATAGGTTCCCGGACGTTCGGAGTATTTAAACATATATGCCATGTCGAAGCCCGCCCATTTCATGAGTTCCAGGGTTTGCCGGTGATCCTCTTCGGTTTCGGAATGGAAGCCACAAAAGACATCGGTAGTTATTCCACAGCCGGGAAGAATGTTTCTGATGGCTTCAACTCTTGATTTATACCATTCGGCAGTGTATTTTCTGTTCATCAGATTCAATATCCTGTTCGATCCCGATTGCAGCGGTAAATGTATGTGTTTGCAGAGATTCTGGTGACGGGCCATTACCCTCAGGGTGTCATCACTCATATCCTTTGGATGCGATGTGGTGAAGCGAATTCTGGTTTCGGGGAATTCATGGGCCAGAAAATCCAGTAATTCCGGGAAATTCATAGTTGAGTTCTTTTCCTTGTACAGGAAAGAATTTACATTTTGACCCAGAAGTGTGATTTCTTTATATCCGTTTTTTACAAGGCCGGCAATTTCTTTTTTTATGCTGAGGGGGTCGCGGCTTCTTTCCCTTCCTCTTGTATAGGGAACCACGCAGTAGGTGCAAAAATTATTGCAACCGCGCATAATACTTACAAAAGCTGAAATTTTGCCGGGGCCCAGTCTTTTGGGAATGACATCGCGGTATGTTTCTGTTCTGGAAAGTTCAACATTTATGGTTTTTTGTCCCTGCTCGGCCATGCTTACCAGGTTGGGCAGGTCAAGATAAGCATCGGGGCCTGCCACAATATCGGCTCCTTCTTCAAAAAGACGGTCTTTGACTCGTTCAGCCATGCAGCCAATAATACCCAATATGAGCCCCGGTTTTTTCTTTTTGAGCGCTTTTAATTCCTTAATCCGCCCCAGTACTCTTTGTTCGGCGTTTTCACGGATAGAGCAGGTATTTATAAAGATGGCATCTGCCTGTGCGTATTCAGATGTTGTTTCGTAACCGTCCATTTGCATCACGGAAGCTACTACTTCACTGTCGGCAAAATTCATCTGACAACCGTAAGTTTCGATGTATATTTTTTTTTCGGTACTTCCATACGAAAGAACGGCCTCCGTGGTATCAACATTATACTGTGTGCTGTTTTCCATTGCAAAATTTATTAGGATGCAAATTTAATGTTTATGCATGGTTTCCCCAAGTAATTGTAGAATAGATGAATTACGCTTTTAAGACGTAAGATGAATAATATCAGTTGTTTGTGTGAGTTTTTCGTTTTTCGTATCTTTGCATTCCATTTTATCTGGTTTGTGAAAAACAGCCTGAAATAATAGGTTTACAAGGGTTTTTATTAATATTTTGACAGAATAAAGAAAAAAATCTGAAAATCATCAATCAATGAGTCTGTTCATAAAAGAGTTATTTTTGTCAAGGTCGGGGCAGAGGAAATTTTTGTGCCGGCGTTAACTCGTTTTTAATAATCAGTGCAGTTTAAAAAGCCTTTTGACCCCTAAATCCCCTAAAGGGGACTTTTTCAAACTGCTGATTTTTAGCAGTTCCCTTTAGGGGTCAGGGGTAAAAATGGTAAAAATCAGCAGTTTGAAGGCTTTTTATACTGCACTGTATATTAGATTTAAAAAATTCCTATAACAAATATGCTTTTAGCACGGGCTCAATTATTAATCAATAAAAATAAATTACTATATGTCTGGACACAGTAAATGGGCAAATATAAAACATCGCAAAGGGGCCCAGGATGCAAAAAGAGCGAAGATGTTTACCCGGATAACCAAGGAAATTCAGATTGCAGTAAAAGAAGGTGGCCCTGATCCGGAAACCAATCCCCGGCTCCGGTTGGCCGTTCAAAATGCTCGATCGGTCAACATGCCTAAAGACAACATTAACAGGGCGATTGCTAAAGCTTCTGAAGTGGGTAGTGAAAGTCTTCAGGAAATCACTTTCGAAGGTTACGGCCCGGGAGGCGTCGCTGTTTTTTTGGAGTGCATGACCGATAATAATAACCGGACGGTGGGTGCGGTTCGTTCCATCTTTAACAAGAGGGGAGGAAGCCTTGGAACAAATGGATCATTGAGTTTCCTTTTTGACCGCAAAGGGGTTTTTCAGGTTGTAAAAAAGGACGACATGGACCTTGAGGAACTGGAACTGGAACTTATCGATGCAGGGGCTCAGGAGATAGAAATGGATGAGGAGTTGATTGTAGTAACAACTGAAATGGAGGATTTTGGAGCTGTTCAGAAGAAACTGGACGAACTGGGCGTTGAGGTTGAAAATGCAAGTCTTCAGAGAATCCCTAACAGCTATAAGGAATTAGACCTGGAGACGGCTAAAAAGTTTCTTCGCATGATAGATGAGTTCGAAGATAATGAAGATGTTCAGAATGTTTATCACAATCTTGAAATGACCGATGAGCTCGCGAAAGCACTTGAATCGGAGTGAGAAATTTCGGGTCTCATGCAACTACTTTATAGTATTTTCGTATATAAGGCCGTTGTAATTAGTCTGTCCATAAAGTGCCATTTGCTGCTTCACAAGCCTTGCAGCGGGCAATTTATGGGCAGACACTAATTTAATAATGTTTTAGCAGCGGGCAGTTTTCACTTTTTAATTTTGAATTACGACTTTTGAGTGGACCGGATTCTTCATGGTTGGTTATATGGATTTTTCGGGGCTACACGTAGTATTTAGAATAAGCACCAATAACTGGATGAAACGAGCATGACAAAGATTGTCACAAAAGAACATGCATAAGTTCTTGCATGCGAGTTCCATCCGACCTTAATAAATAAATTTTATACGGATGAAAAGGATACTTGTACCCATTGATTTTTCCGAGAACTCAGTGTTCGCCCTCCAGGTGGCTGTAGAACTTTCCAATCAGTTTCATTCAGCTTTAAGGATTATTCATGTTCAGACCGGTCAGAAGTACGCGCCCGAATTTTTAGGAGACAATCCCGAATCCCGGTTAATAGGGCAGGCAGAACAGTGGCTTGAGTATCTGATTGAGAAATTTGCAGGGGATTACAGGGTTTTCAATGGCGAGTTCGACTATAAAATTCGAGAGGGGAATGTTGTTCGGGAAATTAACAATCAGGCCAGATACGACGATGCTTCATTAATTGTAGTCGGAACTCATGGTGTTTCGGGGGTTGAAGACAGATGGCTTGGAAGTAATGCCTATCGTTTGGTTTCGCATGCACCCTGCCCTGTTCTTACCATCAGGAAAGAGATGAAATGGGAACCACCACATAAAATTTTATTGCCGTTCGATGATAATAAACTGACGCGTAAGATTGTACCTGTAGTTACGGGGTTTGCCAAACTTCTGAAAGCGGGCATTGATATTATCGTTCTTCAGAAAAATTCAAAGTGGTTGATTCCTCTCCGAAGCGATATTTATGCAAAACAGGCGGAAAGATATATAAAAAGCAACACCGATTTGGATGTCAAAATTGTACCTTTTCGTTGGGGAGGGCAGCCTAAAAACATCCTCGAACTTGCGCACGATAAATCTGCTACAGTGATAGCTATTCATCTTAATAAATCTATTCATCCGTTTGAGAGCTTCTTCAGGCCTTTCGCAAATGAGCTTCTCAACATTTCAGATATCCCTGTATTGGTTGTTCCTGTAAAGGAATAAAAATTGTACCTTTACGGTCAAAAGAAAATCAGCATGAAGCGTTATTCATTAGCAGCTGTCTTTTTGATTGTGATTATTTTTGCAGGGATAGCCCAATTACCCGGCGGAAATTTGTCTTCCGAAGCGGATGATATTTTTGACCGGCTGGAAAAGGTAGAGGATGATAAAGGTATTATCTCTATCGAACAGCCGGAACGAATGAAAAACCTTGTTGCCATTCATATCGCGATGAATAAGAGGAGTGCAGGAGTGGAAGGTTTCAGGGTTCAGTTATTCAGCGGAGTTGGAAGCAAAGCACGCCAGGAGGCTCTTGAGGTAAAAGCCAAAGTTCTGTCAGAGTTTCCCGATGAGCACATTTTTATAGAATACAGCGCTCCCTTTTGGCGGGTTCGCGTGGGGAGTTTCAGGCACAAACATGAAGCTTTGCCTCTGCTTGAAAAACTCAGGAAATTATTTCCTTCATGCTATGTGGTAAGGACTAATGATATTCCTTTAAGCGCTTTTAAATGAATGTAGGCCCGTTTGTACTCCAACGGGCTTTTTTGTGGATTGGTCTTTTCGATAAATTGCAATAACTTTGCATCCTCTTTTCCGAAATAAATATGAGCGACCAGGTAAAACACGAGTGTGGCATTGTGCTGATCCGGCTTTTGAAACCGCTGAATTATTACCAGAAGAAATATGGTTCATGGAGATACGGTTTGAATAAGTTGTATCTTCTTATGGAGAAACAACACAATCGCGGTCAGGACGGGGCCGGGGTTGTTAGTCTGAAATTTGACCAGCCCCCCGGGAAGAAGTATCTTTCCCGTGAGCGCTCCAACGAGGGTAATCCTATTCAGGAAGTCTTTTCTGCTATCCACAGTCATTTCGATGCAGTATATGAACATCATCCGGAATTATTAAATGATCCGGTGTGGGCAAAGGAAAATCTTCCTTTCGCCGGAGAGCTGTATCTCGGACATCTTCGATACGGTACTTTCGGTAACAACAGTATTGATTATGTGCATCCGGTAATGCGCGAAAACAACTGGCGTTCAAGAAATCTTGTGCTCGCCGGAAATTTTAATCTTACCAATGTTGACGAGATATTTAAGACGCTCATTGAACTTGGTCAGCATCCCAAAGACTATACCGATACGGAGTCGATGCTCGAAAATATGGGGCACTTTCTTGATGAGGAAAACCAGTTGTTGTTCAGGCAGTTCAAAAATGAAGGTTTTTCGAATAAAGAAATATCTGCCCTGATAGAACGTGACCTCGATATCAGAAAAGTGTTGGAAAGATCGAGCCGGCGCTGGGACGGAGGATATGTTATAGCCGGATTGCTCGGACACGGCGATGCTTTTGTAACCCGTGATCCATGGGGTATCCGGCCGGCATCCTATTATGCCGATGATGAGATGGTTGTTGTTGCTTCTGAGAGGCCCGTTATCCAAACGGCTTTAAACATTCGGTCGGTTGATGTTAAAGAATTGCAACCCGGTCATGCGTTGATCATCAAAAAAGACGGTCGCATCAGTGAAGAAATGGTAGCTGTCCCGCAAACACGAAAATCATGCTCCTTCGAGAGGATATATTTTTCACGCGGAAGTGATCGTGACATCTATAAGGAACGGAAAGAATTGGGTCGATTGCTTTCTCCGATTATTCTTGATAAAATAGATTGGGACCTTGAAAATACGGTCTTTTCGTATATTCCAAATACTGCCGAAACAGCCTTTTACGGGATGATGGAAGGCATACGCGAACATCTGGACAAAGTAAAAGCCGCCCGGATTCTTGCTCTGAAACAGGAAGAAATGACCAAAGAAAAGGTGACGGAAATTCTCGCTCCTGAACCCCGTATTGAGAAAGTGGCCATTAAAGATGTAAAAATGCGCACATTCATTGCAGACGACAACAGTCGCGATGACCTGGTGGCGCACGTTTATGATGTTACTTACGGAATTGTTAAAAACAGGGTGGATACTCTTGTCATCATTGACGATTCTATTGTGAGAGGTACTACGTTAAAACGAAGTATTCTGAGAATATTAGACAGGCTGCATCCGAAAAAAATTATTATTATTTCCTCTGCTCCGCAAATTCGTTATCCCGATTGTTATGGAATCGATATGGCAAGGTTAAAGGATTTTTGCGCTTTTTCAGCTGCTATTGAGCTTTTAAAAGAGTCGGGCCGTGGTCATGTCATCGATGAGGTTTACAGGCAGTGTAAGGAACAGCAATATCTGCCAAAGGAAGAAATAGTGAATTACGTTAAGGAAATTTACAGACCTTTTACCGATGAACAGATATCTTCGAAAATAGCAGAAATGCTAAAGCCTGAAGATATTGATGCAGAAGTGGAGATTGTTTATCAGACTGTTGAAAATCTTCATAAAGCTTGTCCAAATGATCAGGGCGACTGGTATTTCACCGGGAATTATCCTACTCCGGGAGGTAATAAAGTGGTGAATACTTCCTTCATTAATTTCATTGAAGGGATAAACGGACGGGCCTATTAGTTGTCTTCAAGTATGGTAACAGCCGTGTTAAGCCACGTATAAACATCGGTTGGATGATGGAGGCGGTAAGTGTTGCTTCTTTTGTGTCCCAGCCTGACAACCACGGCATTATACTTTGGAATGACAAAAATATATTGCCCTAAAATACCTCTTGCATAAGGTATTTTCATGTTGTTATATTCAACAAGCCACCATGACAGGCCGTAATAATCAACCATTTTCGCATCTTCGTCCGTCAGGTAGCTTACAGGCTGAATCATTTCTTCGATATAGTTAGCCGAAACAATCCTTGTATCCCGAAATTCGCCTTCATTTAAAACAAGATTTCCAATACGGGCAAAATCGCGGGCAGTGCTGTTGAAGCAGCAATAGGCTTTCTCAATGCCTTCTTTTTTATCGAGCGACCATAATGCCGGAACTTCAGCTCCGAGCGGTTGCCACAATTTTTTTGATGCATACTCCGAAACGTTCATCCCTGTTACTTTATGCAGAAGACGCTCAACAATTTGTGTATCTCCGCTTCTGTATTTGAAAACTATCCCCGGGTGATTGATAATCTCTACCTTACGGATGGTCTTGTTTAGATTGCGCCCGTAATAGGCTTGTGTGGTTATCGAGAAGGGGGAAGAGTAGCTTTCATCCCAGCTTGATCCGGAGCTCATTGTCAGCAAGTGTCTGATGGTCAGCTGTTCGCTATGTGGTCCATTGAGCCATGGAAGATGGGGTTTTACTTTTTCATCCAGACTTTTGATGTAACCATCGTCAATGGCACATCCCACCAAAAGAGAAACGATACTTTTGGCCATTGAAAACGAGTTTGATACTGCGGTTTCGCTATGGCCGTCCCGGTATCTTTCAAAAAGTAACGAGTCGTTTTGAATAACAAGGAAAGATACAGTATTGTATTTTTCAAGAGAGTCGGTCAATGTTGATGGCAAATCAATGTTATTATATCTTTCGGAAACAGGCCAGCTTAGCGGAGTTCCTGTTTTTACTTCCCGGTTGTCGAATATTTTGTAGTCATCGATATCAGGAGTGAAATAAATCAGGCCTTTTTGCAGGTAGTCAGGAAGGAGTGTATAGATGGCTGTAATTGCCACGATGACGATAATTACACTTCTGAATGTTCTGTTTTTTCTGTTTCCTGTTTTTCTCATTGTTTCTGCCCGGCTATCATTTATTCATGCGGTTCGTTTGGCTTGTAACTTTGTACGTGCCTGTTTATTTTTGCCTGGTAAAGATCTTTGATGGTGATAATGATTCCCGTTTCTTCAACACCCCCGAATCGTTCGTTTACAGCAGTTCCAAATGTTCGCATGGAAGGGGAAAGATTCATATATGCATTGATGAGCGGGGGAATGTTCTCTCCAAGTTCCCGGACAGTTTTACTTAATATTCTGTAGTCGTCGGCAAAAGACTCGCCGGAAAAAATCTCCTTCACTTCACTTTCGGTAAGTAAGCTATTTACCGGATTATATGGATAAACGAGTTTGTCGGGGTCGTTGAAATACTTGTCCATAAATGCTCTGATGAGGCTTCTTGCTTTAGGATTAGACTGTGTGTACATCGTTACTTTACCGAAGAAAAACTCCATTTGGGGATGATTGATGATCAGTGAGCCCAACCCGTCCCATAAATTATCGAGCGCATACATACTCTTCGAGCCCATTTTGCTCGACTGATACTGAGGTTGAACAAACGAACGCCCCAATTCTATTGTTTTCGGCAAATATTCCCGGATGAATTTTTCGGAAAAGTGAAACATCCTGGCAGTGGCCAAATGGACTTTACCTTCGGCGTCCGGTTTAATTGTGTCACACATTATGTAGCGGTACCCTCCAAGAATTTCACGCGCTTCGGGGTCCCAAACAATAAGCTGATGATAAGGATCACTTCCGGTGTCGTAATCATCAACATCACAATCTTTTCCCGTTCCTCCACCGGCAGTACGGAAAGATTCTTCCCGTAACCGGCCAACTTCTCTCATTAGTGCGGGCGCTTCGTTGGCGGTAAAATCATAAATTTTGTTCTCGCCTTTGTTGGTATACCGCACAAAAAGATCCTGCGTAAGTTCTGCTTCCAGTTCTTCCCTTGGTACGGGTGGAATAATTGGCTTATTTTCCATCTATCTTTTTTTGTTGCGATTCGCAAAATAATATATGAACAAGACAAACTTTCTTTAAAAAATATATAAACCCTGAAACCGGGGTGTAAATCTGTCAATTGTTTAACCGCAGGCCCGTGAGTTAAGGCCGGATTATATAATCAGGTTAGAACCTGGCGGCAAGAGTTTCACAAAATTAATGGTTTTTTGCCAGTTCGTAGCTCATATCTTTTATTTTACGCGTCCATGTTTCCAAATCCCCGGTTTCTTTTATGGTCTTCCACGAAACAGGCGCTCCAAAACGAATGGTCAGATTTTCATTGAATTGTTTGAACATTTCATCTGGTAAATACAGCATTTCAATGTTTGATTTTATGCCCAGTAATTTTCTTAAATTGGCGAGTCGGTAAAAGAAATTGGTGTTACGGCCTGTAATATGTACCGGAATTATGTCACGTTGATGCTGGATGGCTTTTCGGACAAAGTTATTTTTCCATTCCAGATCGCGGATGACTCCCTTTTGTTTACGACTGACCAATCCGGCAGGAAACATCAGTACCTGAGCATCCGATTTGTAAGCGTCTTCTATCAATCTTGCTGCATCTTTCGAGTGTCCTCCGTGTTTGTTGACTGGTACAAAAATATTATCAAGTGGTTTCAGATTCAGAAGAATATCGTTGACCGGAAATTTTAATTCCGGATATTTTTCACTTACTGCCACCAGCAGAGCAATACCATCAAGCCCCCCAAGCGGATGGTTACTGGCAAAGATAAATCGTCCCTCCGATGGAAGTTTGTCCAGACCAATGGTTGTATATTTTGCCCCAAACAAATCATCCAGTATGGAACGACCAAATTCTGCACCCTTTAAGTGACCCTTTTCCAACAAAAACTTATTGATCTCATCCTGATGAACAATCCGTTTCAGATAATTGATCAAGAATTTGGGAATGATTTTGAGAAGTGCAGGATTTTTACTGGCAAACACCTGTTCAACATCAATTAAAATGTTGTTTTCCTTGTTGTTTGGTGTGCTGTTTGTTTCCATTTCTCTAAAACATTTAAAAGTAACAGAAAATCAGCCCGGTTATTATGGCGTATTCAATTTGTCAGAAGGAATACTCCGTTAAACTTTTTAATGGACTGCAAAACAGTTTGTTTGAAATAAAAGATTTGTCTGCCAAAATGCAGTATTTCAAGGCTGTATGGATGATTCTGCCTGGCTCCTGAAAGGACGGGAATCTTACATCTGATAATCTGACGATCTAACCTTCTTTGAACAGGACAATATTACAAAAAATGCGGGATTTTTGTTCCTGGTTTGACAAAAATAGCGCTTTCAGGCAGACTCATTTATCAAAGTCGTGGAATCGGCACGACAGAATTGTTGCAGCCTCAGATGGAGTTGTTTTTTCTTCGTTTACCACGATGCTGGGTTTTGAAATTTTTGATGAGAATAATGAGTTTTTCGTCAAAAAAGTGTAAAAAAGTGGTGTAAAGTGGTTGATTGTGGTGTAAAAAAATTGTAGCTTTACGCAAATATTACCCAAACTGTAATGTTCACATTCATTGGCGATTTCGAGTGCAAGACAGATGCCAAAGGGCGCATCGTTTTTCCTTCAGCTTTTAAAAAGGTGTTGGGGGAGGGTGACCTGCGCATGATTGTACGTAAGGATTTATTTGAACCCTGTCTTGTTCTTTATCCTTTTTCAGTTTGGGAAGAAGAGCTGGCACGCATCCGAACGGGATTGAATCCTTACAATCGTGAGCACAATCGATTTCTCAGGCATTTTTTTAGAGGTTCTGCCGAAATTTCTCTTGATGGTAACGGCCGTTTTCTTATACCAAAGCGTCTGCTGGAACAGGCAGGTATTGAACGTGAGGTTGTCCTGCTGGGCGTTGACAGGTATATTGAAATTTGGGATAAAGGGAGCTATATGGATGGCAGCCTTTCCCATAAAGAACTTGGTAATCTGGCCGAAAAAATATTGGGAGATACTCATCCGGAAGAGGATAATTGATGGTAATTTTGCATTAAAATTTAGGGCAATGATGTCAGGTCAATACCATACACCGGTTTTGCCGGAAGCTTCAGTCGACGGGTTAAACATTGATCCGTCAGGGGTGTATGTTGATCTGACATTTGGTGGAGGCGGACACAGCCGCTCAATATTGGAACGTTTGGGCAGCAAAGGGCGATTGATAGCTTTTGATCAGGATGCCGATGCCTGGGAGAATGCGTTGGGTGATAAACGTTTTACTCTTGTAAAGCATAATTTCCGGTATCTGGAAAACTTTATTGATTATCTCGGGATTTCAAGTATTGACGGAGTATTGGCAGACCTGGGAGTTTCTTCGCATCATTTTGATGCACCCGAGCGGGGATTTTCTTTCCGGTTTGACGGCCCGCTGGACATGCGGATGTCGCCGGGAATAAAACAAACGGCTGCCGATGTTTTGAATAACTATCCTGCCGACCGGCTATTCACTGTTTTTAAGATGTACGGAGAAATAGCAAAGCCCGGCCGGTTGGTAAGTTCTGTATTACGATTCCGTGAGGCTTCGCCATTTGAAAATACATTGCAGTTGAAGGAAGTTGCTGAACAATCGGCCCCCCCGGAAAGATGAAGGTAGTAAGTACCTTGCCCGTGTTTTTCAGGCACTGCGGATAGAGGTCAATAATGAAATGACCGCCTTGCAGGATTTGCTGTTGCAACTGCCTGATCTGTTAAAGCCAGGCGGAAGAATGGTTTTCATTTCCTATCACTCTCTGGAAGACCGGATGGTTAAGAATTTTATTCGCTCAGGTCGTTATGATACCGCTCAGGCTGAAACCGATATTTACGGAAACCGGAAGGTTCCGTTTCGTGCTGTGACACGAAAAGCAGTTATGCCGTCTGAAAATGAAGTGTTAAAAAATCCGCGTGCGCGAAGTGCTAAACTTAGAATTGCCGAAAGACTATGAAGTGGTGGTTTAAATCAAAACAGAAAACCCGCGAAAATGAATTCCTTTCAGGGAAGGAAGAATTTAATGAATTAAAAGGTATTTCGTTTAAAGAATTCCTTCATGGACGGTTTCTGGCCGGTAAGAGCCTTGGTCAGCATTGGGGATTTATGACTTTTATTGTCTTCCTGGCCGTGTTATATATCGGGAATCGTTACCAGATGGAACATTTGCTGGACCGGCAAGCCGGTTTGATATATGAATTGAAAGAGCTTAAATATGAGGCAATTACCACCTCGTCGGAACTGATGAATATGAGCAAACAGAGTGAAGTAATGGAGAGAGTTCATGAGGCAGGAATTGAACTGGAGGTATTAAAAACACCCCCAGGAATTCTGAAAGTTAAAAAGGTTGAATGACTCGTGCATGGCCGGGTTTTTCAATAGAAAGTGTCCGGCTGTAAAGTCGGGAAAATTGTAGCAAATCATGTTTCTGTTTAGAAAATGTCATTTATAAGGCTTGCGAAGTCCGAAAATAGGGAGTTTACTATTGTAAATGAGGCATTTTCGGACAAGCGTAACACAGTAAATGCCACTTTATGGACATAGACTAAAAAGAATGTTTAAAATCATTCATGCCTTTCTGATATCCGGCATCTAAAAAAATATAAGCGCTATATTGAATATGACAATCAAACAAAAAATATTATTAAGGCTGGGCATTATTTATCTGATGTTTGGAGGCCTTGTGCTTGTTATTTTGTTTGAATTGGTTAAACTTAAAATTTTTGAGGTTTCAAAATGGGAAGATAAAGCAAAAACGTTAGAAAGCAGTAGCATTGTTATTGATGCCAATCGGGGAAATATTCTGGATGAAAACGGGAAAAAAATATCTCTTTCGGTTCCCAGCTACCGTATTTACATGGACTTGATGGCCAATGGCTTAACCAGTGAGGTGTTCAACGCTAAAATCGACAGTTTGGCTATTTGTTTATCGCGGTTTTTCGGGGATCGTTCCGTTTCCTATTATAGAAATGATTTAATACGTGCTCGAAAGAACGGAGAGAGATATCACCTGGTTCATCCGCGTAAGATTTCATACATTGAGCTCCAGGAAGTCAGGAAATTTCCAATCTTTCGAAGGGGAAGAAATTCGGGAGGGTTTATTCCCCAGCAATACGATGAACGTCGGCTCCCCTTTGGTTCCCTGGCAGCCCGAACCATTGGTAAACTGTATGGGGACAGGTCAAAAGGCGGCATGGTTGGCCTTGAAAGGGCTTATGATAATGTTCTGAAAGGAATCAATGGCGTCAGTACATGGAAACGAATTGCCGGCAGCTGGATTCCTGAAGAAGAAATTCCGCCTCATGACGGCAAAAATCTGATTACTACATTGAATATTGAACTTCAGGATGTTGCCGAACAATCTTTGCTGCACCAGCTTCAACTTCATGACGCTCATCATGGCGTTGCCATACTGATGGAGGTGCAAACCGGGGCTGTTAAGGCAATGGTAAATCTTCACCGAAGTGCGCCTGATGTTTATATCGAAGACCATTTTAACTATGCTATCGGTGAGGCTGTTGAACCGGGCTCTACCTTTAAGTTAGCATCCATGATTGCTGCTCTTGAAGACGGGAAAGTGAGGCTTACCGATTCCATTGACACGGGAAACGGGGCTTATCGTTACTATGATCGTATTATGCGCGACAGTCATCATGGCGGATATGGCAAGATAACCGTTCGCGAGGCTTTTGAAAAATCTTCCAATATTGGAATCTCTAAAATTATTTTTGAAACCTACCGGGATAATCCCCGGCGATTCGTGGACAGGCTTTATTCTATGGGGATAAATAAGCCGCTGGGTTTAGAAATTAAGGGTGAGGGAAAACCGGTAATAAAGTATCCCGGAGACCCTTCCTGGTCGGGTGTTACTTTGCCCTGGATGTCGATTGGTTACGAGGTTAAAATGACGCCATTACAGATACTTTCCTTTTACAACGCCGTGGCCAATAACGGGAAGATGGTAAAACCAATGTTTGTTAAGGGCATTAGTCAGCATGGAAAAGTTTTGAGAGAGTTTGAACCGGAGGTGCTGAATCCTTCCATCTGTTCTGTTGCTACACTCGAAAAAGTACAGGATTTGTTAAAAGGCGTTGTTGAACGGGGTACGGCCACCAATATCAGAAATGATGTTTATCAGATTGCCGGGAAAACCGGAACGGCACAGATAGCCAGAGGGATAAGTGGCTATCAGGGTGATGACGGAGTGGAATATATAGCCTCGTTCGTGGGATATTTTCCCGCCGACAGGCCAATGTATTCCTGCATTGTTGCAGTTAACAGTCCGTCAAATGATGTTTATTACGGGAACGTGGTTGCCGGCAGCGTTTTTCGGGAAATTGCCGACAGGGTTTATGCGCTGAGTTACGAAAAACTGCCACCCGAAGAAACCAAACCGAAGGTAACAGAAGGTGTCTTTCCATGGTCGAAAGGAGGTCCTGAGGATGAGCTGTCTGTTATTTTCGATGAACTGGGTTTTCCGGTTCAGTCCCGTGAATTAAATACGGAATGGGTTTCCACACTGGCCATGGAGCATGCAGTAAAGTTTCGTCCCAAACCATTGCCCGGGTCGCTTGTGCCGCAGGTCAAAGGAATGGGGGCCAAAGATGCTGTTGCCGTATTGGAGAACCGGGGTTTGAAAGTAGCTATCAGTGGTGTGGGAAGGGTTGTCAGACAATCTATAGAGCCGGGAACCCCGATAAAAAAAGGACAAACGATTGTTATATATCTTGAATAACCAGAGCATGCGAAAAAAATTATCGGATTGCATACAGGGACTTGAGTGGGTTGAAAAGATTGGAGATACCAATCCGTTCGTGGACAATATTACTTTTGACTCCCGTGAAGTGAAACCACATTCGCTTTTTGTAGCCCTGAGGGGGACAAAAGTGGATGGTCACGTGTTCATCCCGGATGCGGTCTCGGCCGGGGCACTTGCGGTTGTTTGTGAGGAGTTGCCCGAGGGAAATCATCCAAATATTGTATTCATTAAAGTGAACGACAGCCACCGTGCGTTAGCCCTTATTGCAAAACAATACTACGATTCGCCATCCTCAAAACTGGAACTGGTGGGTGTTACCGGAACAAACGGTAAAACCACTATTGCTACTCTTTTGTATCATACAGCTAAGATTTCAGGATATAAAGCTGGTCTTTGTTCAACGCTGGCCAATTACGTTGATGAAGAAAAACTGGATACCAGACTTACCACTCCTGACATATTAACGCTCAACAGACTGATGCATCAAATGGTGGAAGCAGGTTGCAAATATTGCTTTATGGAAGTCAGCTCACATGCTGTTCACCAGGGAAGAATTGACGGGCTGGAATTTAAAGGTGGCATCTTTTCCAATATTACTCACGATCATCTCGATTACCATAAGACATTTGATGAATACATCAGGGTGAAAAAGAAGTTTTTTGATGATCTTCCGGAATCGGCTTTTGCCCTTACCAACATTGATGATAAAAACGGGCGTGTGATGTTGCAAAACACTGCTGCCGCCCAAAAGACCTATTCATTACGTGAGATGGCATCATACCGTGCCCGCATAGTGGAAGAAGCATTTGAGGGAATGCAGCTGTCAATTGACGGGGAAGAGTTTTGGACACCTTTCGTCGGACGGTTCAATGCCTCAAATCTTTTGGCGGTATATGGTGCAGGCCGGGAACTGGGATGGAACAAAAAAGACCTTTTGATTGCCATGAGCCGTTTGAAACCGGTAGAAGGGCGATTTGAGACCATTCGGTCGGCCGATGGAATTACCGGTGTCGTGGATTATGCACACACTCCGGATGCCCTGAGAAATGTTCTTGAGGCCATTAATAAAATCAGAAGGCCCGGTCAGGCATTAATCACTGTAGTTGGAGCGGGGGGAAACAGAGATACCCTGAAACGTCCCATAATGGCTGCTGAGGCCGTTAAAAACAGTTCCAAAGTAATATTAACTTCTGATAATCCCAGGGATGAAGACCCACAGAGTATCATTGATCAGATGATGGAAGGGGTCTCTTTTGCCGAGCGAATTAAAGTTTTATCTATTCCCGACCGCAAAGAGGCCATTCGCACAGCCTGTTCCATTGCCCGTCCGGGTGATATTGTGTTAGTGGCGGGCAAAGGGCATGAGACTTATCAGGAAGTTAAAGGTAAAAGATCGCATTTTGATGATCGTGAAATTATCAGGGAGTTTTTTGAACAACAACAATAAGTATGCTTTTTTCACTGTTTAAATATCTTGAATCCATCGATTTTCCGGGTGCGGGGATGTTTCAATACATTTCTTTCAGGTCGGGGATGGCGGTTATTTTTGCACTTTTAATCGGTACCATCTTCGGCAAATTCATCATCCGCCTATTGCAGCGCCACCAGATTGGTGAGGTTGTTCGTGATCTGGGACTTGAGGGACAGTACCAGAAAAAGGGAACACCTACGATGGGGGGCCTTATTATTATTGCTTCTATTTTGGTGCCTGTGTTGTTGTTTGGAAAACTGGACAATGTATATGTTTTATTAATGCTGACGACCACGGTGTGGTTAGGCCTGATTGGGTTTATCGACGACTACATTAAAGTTTTCAAAAAAAACAAGAAGGGGCTTGCCGGTGGATTCAAGATCGTCGGGCAGATTGTTCTCGGGCTTGTTGTCGGACTAACATTGTTTTTTAGTGATGATGTTGTGGTGCGGATGGAGTCTCCGGCGAATCTCGAAATAAGGCAGATTGAAGCCGAAACAAGACCAACCGATACAACAAAAGAGACACAGTATATCAAGGCACCGATAACCAATGTTCCCTTTTTTAAGGATAACCGCTTTAATTATAATTCTTTACTCTGGTTTTTGGGTGACAGGGCAGAGCAATGGGGTTGGATCATTTTTGTTCTGGCCGTTATTTTTATCACCACTGCTGTATCAAACGGGGCCAATATTACCGACGGGCTGGATGGCCTTGCAACCGGTACTTCTGCTATTATTGGAGCGACACTCGGGGTATTGGCCTATGTTTCCAGTAATACCATTTATGCCGATTATCTGAACATTATGTATGTTCCTTATTCGGAAGAGCTTGTGGTGTATATGAGTGCGTTTATCGGTGCAACTGTGGGATTTTTGTGGTATAACTCTTTCCCTGCACAAATATTCATGGGCGATACCGGGAGCCTCACTATCGGAGGTATTATTGCAGTTTTCGCCATTCTCATTCGCATGGAATTGCTTCTTCCTATTCTGTGTGGGATATTTTTGGTCGAGAATGTTTCGGTGATGATACAGGTGAGTTATTTTAAATATACCCGCAGAAAATATGGTGAGGGAAGGCGTATTTTCAGAATGGCACCATTGCATCACCATTATCAGTTAAAGGGGTATCCCGAATCCAAGATAGTGGTTCGTTTCTGGATTGTTGGTATTATCCTGGCTGTTTTAACAATAGTTACATTGAAAATCAGATAATATATGGACAAGGAACTTGTTATCTTAGGTGCCGGTGAAAGTGGCACGGGAGCTGCTCTTTTGGCAAAAGCCAAAGGAATGAAAGTCTTTGTATCCGATTGCGGAACGATTAAATCTGATTTTCGCGAAGAAATGCAACAGGCAGGTATTGAGTTTGAAAGTGGTCAACATTCCGAAGAACGGATACTTAATGCTCAGGAAATTATCAAGAGCCCCGGTATTCCTGAACACTCACCGCTTATCAGAAAAATAAGAAAACAGAATATCCCTGTAATCTCTGAAATAGAATTTGCCGGGCGATATTCCAGTGCAAAAATGATTGGCATTACAGGGAGCAATGGTAAAACAACTACCGCTATATGGACTTACCATCTGATGAAAAAAGGAGGTTTGGATGTTGTTCTGGCCGGCAATGTGGGAACCAGCCTTGCCCGTCAGTTGCTAAAAGGAGACCCCGGGTTTTTTGTCATAGAACTAAGCAGTTTTCAACTTGAGGGTATGTACGATTTTAAGTGCAATACTGCCGTGATTACAAATATTACACCCGATCACCTTGACAGATATGATCACAGGTTTGAAAACTATGCAGATGCAAAGTTCAGAATTTTAAATAATCATGATGAAGATAGTGTTTTTGTTTTCAATGCGCATGACAAAGAAATAATGACACGCCTGAAAAAGATGAAATACCCCGGGCACCGTTGTCCTTTTGCCTATGACAATATATATGGAGAAGGGGCATGCCTGGATAAAGATAAGATTGTTGTAAATACGCCGCGACAACATTTTACTTTTCCGGTGTCGGAATTGGCGCTTGCCGGGAAACATAATCTGAGCAACGCCATGGCTGCTACTCTTGCCGCCTTGAGTGCCGGAACACCGGTAGAAGCCGTAAAAGAGGGATTAAGCGATTTCAGTGGCGTCGAACATCGACTGGAGAATGTGGAGGAAGTAAACGGTGCTTTGTATATTAATGATAGCAAGGCTACCAATACAGACGCTGCCTGGTTTGCCCTGGAAAGCATGGAGCGACCGGTGATATGGATTGCCGGCGGAACTGATAAAGGAAATGACTATTCTTCACTCGAAGAGTTGGCCGTTCAAAAGGTGAAAGTCTTAATTTGTCTCGGGGTGGATAACAGTAAACTGGTTTCATTTTTTAAAGGAAAAATTCCCGAAATAATTGAGACTTCCTCAATGAAAGAAGCTGTCCGACGGGCATGGAAAATGGCTGAACCGGAAGATGTGGTTTTGTTGTCTCCGGCTTGCGCAAGCTTCGATTTGTTCGAAAATTTCGAGCACCGGGGACGTCAGTTCAAAGAAGAGGTACACAAACTGAAAAATGGCTATGAGTAATTTTATTCGGAAATATATTAAAGGTGACCAGAATATCTGGGTCATAATAGTATTTCTGGCACTGGTGTCTTTGCTGACCGTTTATAGTGCTACCGGAAGCCTTGCATACAGTACCCGGGGGGGTAACACCACCTATTTTATGTTTAAGCAGCTTTCGTTTCTTCTCGTAGGCATCGCTCTTATTATATTGGTTCATCATATTCCGTATAAATATTTTGTCATTTTTAGCTTACCGGCACTATATTTTTCAATTCTGATGTTGCTGGTAACACTTTTTTCGGGACAGAACCTGAATGAAGCCAGCCGGTGGCTCGAAGTGCCCGGTATCGGGTTGAGTTTTCAGCCTTCCGAAATGGCTAAACTGGCCCTCCTTGTTTATGTGGCCCGGGTTTTGGCCCAGCATCAGCGCGAGGATGCCCCGACTTACGGGGCTTTCTGGCCCATAACAATACATACGGCTATTGTTTGTTTGCTGATTTTTCCGGAGAATCTTTCAACATCTTTGTTACTCGGCGGGGTTGTATTTTTGATGATGTATCTGGGACGTGTACCGTTTAAAAATTTGTTTTTTACCGGATTGGCAGGAACAGCTGTAGTGTCACTTGTATTGGTGTTGGCGATGAATGACATTGTTTTGTTTGATCGTGCCGAAACATGGGCTACACGAATAGAAAACTATTTTGATGATGAAGCAGAGACTAACGAATATGGAAGTGATTATCAGGTTACACAATCGAAAATAGCCATTGCTACAGGGGGGATATTTGGTAAAGGACCAGGGAATAGCGATCAGCGTAATTTTTTGCCACACCCTTACAGCGATTTTATTTTTGCCATAATTGCCGAAGAGTTCGGGTTGATAGGTGCAGCGTTGGTGTTAGGGGCCTATTTCTTTTTTTTAGGGCGGATAGGAGTGCTGGTTCGAAGAAGTAACCGTACGTTTCCGGCATTTATGGTACTCGGACTTGGTCTGATGCTGGTTATCCAGGCTTTCGTAAATATGGGGGTGGCCGTTGGTATATTTCCGGTTACCGGTCAGCCTTTACCTTTGGTTAGCATGGGGGGAACATCCATTTTGTTTACCTGTCTTTCACTCGGGGCAATTCTCAGTGTTAGCCGGCATTATCAGGAACAGCTTCAACGGCAGCTGGCGCGTGAGCAAAATAATGAAAACAGACAGGAGGCACAATAATTAATATAGAATGACGAACAGAAAACTAAAAATAATAATCAGCGGGGGAGGAACAGGCGGACATGTTTTTCCTGCTATTGCTATAGCGGATGCGCTGATGCAAAGGAATCCCTCAAATGACATTCTCTTTGTCGGTGCACTGGGACGTATGGAAATGGAAAAAGTTCCTGCGGCCGGTTATCGCATTGAAGGGTTGCCTGTGGCCGGTTTTCAAAGGCGTCTGACGTACAAAAACATTACATTCTTTTTTAAGCTTGCAGCCAGCATGTTGAAAGCCCGTAGAATTGTTCGTTCTTTTAATCCCGATGTGGCGGTCGGAGTAGGGGGATATGCAAGCGGACCGGTATTGAAAGCTGCAGCATCGATGGGGGTGCCCACTTTGTTACAGGAACAGAATAGTTTCCCCGGCATCACCAACAAGATTCTGGCAAAGAAAGCCGGACGAATATGTGTGGCCTATCCCGATATGGACCGCTTTTTCCCGGCATCACGTATTGTGTTGACAGGTAATCCTGTAAGAAAACAATTGCTGAAACCTGTCGACCGGCAGGCAGCCTTGTCTGAATTGGGCCTCGACCCTGAAAAAAAGACCATTCTGGTTATTGGCGGATCCTTAGGTGCGAGAAGCATTAATGAAGGAATCATTGAGGGGATGGATGCATTATTAAATGTTGATGGCATTCAGTTGCTTTGGCAGTGTGGGAAATATTATTACGACGAATTGAATGAAAAACTTAATGAGAAAGCATCATTAAACATAAAACTGGAAGCTTTTATTTCGCGGATGGATTTGGCTTACGGAGTGGCGGATGTTGTTGTGTCGCGGGCAGGGGCAGGGACTATCAGCGAGTTGGCATTGCTTGGAAAAGCTTGTGTACTGGTGCCTTCTCCTAATGTGTCTGAAGACCATCAGACCAAAAATGCCATGTCGCTCGTGAATGAGGGAGCTGCAATACTGGTGCCCGATCACGAATCGCGTTATCGGTTGATGCCCGAATCGCTCGCTTTATTGAATGACGAAAACAGAAGGCAACAATTACAGGAGAGAATAAAGCTTTTTGCATACCCTGATTCGGCCGAAAAAATAGCCGAAGAAATTGAAAAATTATCAGAAACCGCATAGCATGAAACTGTTAAACGAATACCAGAATGTCTATTTTGTCGGCATAGGAGGCATCGGAATGAGTGCCCTGGCAAGGTTTTTCAGTTCTGCCGGACAACCGGCAGGGGGGTACGATCGTGTTCAAAGCCCTGTAACCGATGCTTTGCAGGCAGAAGGTATGAGTGTGGTATTCGATAGCGCTGTTGATGCCGTTCCTGATGATTTCAGGGATAAAGAAAGAACGCTGGTTATTTACACGCCGGCTGTTCCTGCCACCCATCCTCAACTATCCTGGTTTAAAGAGAATGGATTCAAAGTGTTGAAGCGGTCGCAGGTATTGGGTATGATTACAAATGATATGTGGTCGGTTTGTGTTGCAGGTACTCATGGCAAAACAACTGTTTCAACCCTCACTGCCTTTTTGTTGCATAACTGCCGGCGGGGGGTCAATGCTTTTCTGGGAGGAATTTCCCGGAATTTTAACACCAATTTCATCGGGAATGGAGAATCGCAGATAGTGGTGCTCGAAGCCGATGAGTTCGACCGTTCATTCTGGCAGCTTAATCCGTCAATAGCTTTGATTACTTCAATGGATGCCGATCATCTCGATATTTACGGAACCATCGATGAGGTTAGAAAGGGATTCGAGGGGTTTGCACAACGGATTAAAGCCGGTGGAAAACTGATTATTAAATCAGGGCTTCCTGTGCCTTACAATCTTCAGAAAGAAGTGGAGGTGTTTACTTATTCGACGGATGGAGATGCTGATTATACAGCGGTTAATGTTAAGGCTGTTAACGGATATTATCATTTTGATTTAAAAACACCTGAAGGAACTGTTGAGGGATTCAGAATGGGAATTCCCGGACTTTTGAACGTGGAGAATGCAGTAGCAGCACTGACTCTGGCACGAATGAGCGGAGCCGGTTATGCTGAATTAATCGACGCCTTGCCAAACTTCAGGGGAATAGCCCGGCGTTTTGATGTATTAATAAATACCTCACGGTTGGTGTACATCGATGATTATGCTCATCATCCGCAGGAAATAAGGGCAACATTGCAAAGTGTACGGGATATATGGCCTGGTCGCCTGGTAACCGGCATTTTTCAGCCGCACTTGTACTCACGTACCCGCGATTTTGCCCAGGCGTTTGCCGAAGTGCTTGACCAGGGACTCCACCGGATTGTTTTATTACCTTTATATCCCGCGAGGGAAGAGCCAATACCCGGCGTGTCCGCCAAAACCATCAGCCGCTATATTGACAGGAATAAATGTACAATTGTTGAAAAAGAGGAACTGATCCCTTATTTGAACAATCTTAAACCCGATGTTTTAATTACCATGGGAGCCGGGGATATTGACAGACTGGTGCCTCGCATTTGTGAATGGGGATACCGGTATATAAAAAATGACAACAATACCTGAACAACTTGTTACCAATGAAGCGGGTAAAACAAATATTACTTTGGAGCTTATTGCTTTTGTACTTTCCGGTGATGCTCGGACTGGTGGAAAGTCATCACCAGGAAGTGGTGTGTAGTGAGGTTGAAGTAAATGTTCTGGATAGTTTGCAAACTCGCTTTATCAATCATGAAGCGATCAGAAATGCCGTTCTGATGAAATTTGAAGGCATTCTGGGTGAACCGGTAAATTCGCTGAAACTGAATGAAATAGAGGCTTTTGTGGAAAAGCACCCGGCTGTCAGAAATTGTGAAGTCTACAATACAATAGAAGGTCATCTGAAAATCGATCTTTTACAGCATTATCCATTGTTCAGAGTGTTTGAAGACAATCGATCGTATTACATTGACGAGGACGGGAACGAAATGCCGTTGTTCGACAATTTTACGGCAAGGGTAATGGTCGTCAGCGGGGCTATCGAAGGGCAAATGGAGCATTTGATTTATATTGCCAGGCTTTTCCGTAACGATCCGTTTTGGTCGGCCCAGATGGAGCAGTTGTACATAAAGCAGAACGGCGATTATGTATTGGTACCGCGGGTAGGTGATCATCTCATTCTTTTGGGACAGCCCGAGCGCATCGATGAAAAACTCAGAAACCTGAGAGCACTCTATAAGCAAGGGCTATCGCCCCGTGAGTGGAACAATTATCAGGTGATTAATTTGAAATATAAAGGACAAGTTCTTTGCTCGAAAAACAGGAATATATGATTCAGAGACTAAATTTAATTTCAGCCATAGACATCGGTTCCACTAAAGTTGTGGCCGTTGCAGGACGCAAACATCCCGATGGTCAGGTAGAAATTCTGGGAATAGAAAAGGTGGGATGCACTGGTGTAAAGAGGGGAGTCGTTCTCAATATTGAGGAAACGGTGAAGGCTATTCAGCAGGCTGTTGCTGCCCTTGAGGATCGTCTTGGCATTAAGTTGAGTGAGGTTTTCGCAGGTGTGTCGGGCCAACACATTCGCACCATGGGAAACCGTTGTTATCGCTTTATCAAAGCCGGTAATGAGATAAATACTTTTGACCTGGAACAACTTTTACAGGACAGTTATCGTATTGCCCTTGAGCCCGATGAAAAAATATTGCACGTTGTTCCCCAGGATTATATTATAGATCATGAGAGCGGCATTAAAGAACCCGTAGGTTTTTCGGGGCAAAGGATAGAAGGAAACTATCATGTGGTGATAGGCCGCAATACAACCATAAAGAACATTGAAAAATGCATCGAAAAGGCCGGCCTTCGGTTAAACGGTCTGATGCTTTCTTCTTTGGCATCGTCGGGGGCTGTCCTTTCAGAAGAAGAAAAAGAGGCCGGAGTGGTGATGGTTGATATAGGGGGAGGAACGACCGACCTGGCGCTCTTTCACGATGGTGTGTTGCGACATACCGCAGTCATTCCGTTTGGCGGGAATGTTATTACCGGTGATATAAAAGAAGGGTGTGCGGTCTTGCAAAAGCAGGCTGAAGCATTGAAAACCCGTTTTGGTTCTGCATTGGGGACACTCGCCAGGGAGGATGCTGTTGTAACCATTCCGGGTATTCCGGGATGGGAGCCTAAAGAGATATCGTTCAGGAGTCTGGCCTGCATTATACAGGCCCGAATGGAAGAAATCATTGAGCTTATTATTCATCACGTTGAACGTTCCGGGTTTTATGAAAAACTGGGCGCCGGGATTGTCCTGACAGGAGGTGGTGCAAACCTTCATCACCTGGCTGAGCTCACAAAGTTGAAAACCGGTTTGGATGTAAGAATAGGGGCAACTTCTCGTGCGTTTTCAAGTGAAGAAAAGAAATCGCTTGAAGACCCGTCTCTGGTAACTGCTATTGGATTGCTTGTTTCTGCCGGTCAATATCCGGGCAGTAAAATGATAACACGCGAACAGGTTCTTTTCGATGATATAGAGCCGGAGGAAACTTCCGGCAAAAAGAAGAAATCATCGGGAGGTAAATCGAAGAAGTCCAGGAAAGTAAAAAAGACTGAGTTTACCGGTGATCTTTTCGAGAAACTACAGCGCAATTTTGCCAGTATTTTCGATGAGCGGGACACCGAAATGTAAAAAAATTCCGCCCCATAAAAAGGAGGTAACTATGAGTGATGATCTGATGAATTTTGATATACCGGGCAATGCCAATTCCATTATAAAGGTCGTTGGTGTTGGTGGTGGTGGCAGCAATGCTGTCAATTACATGCACAGTCTGGGCATTAAGGATGTAACCTTCGTGGTTTGTAATACCGATGCACAGGCCCTGGCCAATAGTCCTGTTCCTGTTAAAATACAGCTCGGCGAATCTCTCACCGAAGGACGTGGGGCAGGTAATAAACCCCTGAAAGGACGCGAAGCGGCTATTGAAAGCCTTGAATCGGTTCAAAAGGTTTTGGAAGATAATACAAAAATGGTGTTCATAACCGCCGGAATGGGGGGTGGTACAGGTACAGGAGCTGCTCCGGTTATCGCCAGGGCCGCTAAAGATATGGGAATACTGACGGTGGGAATCGTGACCATACCGTTTAAGTTTGAAGGTCGTATAAGAATTGAGCAGGCTCTTGAAGGAATTGCCGAAATGGAAAAACATGTAGATTCTTTACTGATTATTAACAATGAGAAGCTCCGCGATATGTATGGCGATCTGAAACTTAGCAATGCGTTTTCGCGGGCCGATAATGTGCTTGCTACTGCAGCAAAAGGTATTGCTGAAATTATTACCGTGCACGGGTACATCAATGTAGACTTTGCCGATGTTGAAACGGTGATGAAAGAGAGCGGGGTGGCCATTATGGGGTCTGCCACTGCCGGGGGCGAAGAGCGTGCCATTGATGCTATTCAGGCTGCGTTGGAGTCTCCCTTGCTGAATAATAATGACATCAGGGGAGCGAAAAATATTCTCCTTAATATTACATCCGGTGTCGATGAAATTACTATGGACGAGGTGGGAGAAATAACCGACTATGTTCAGGAGAGGGTTGGTGCTACTGCATCCATTATCTGGGGTTCCGGAACCGATGAACGGTTTAACGACGAGGTGAATGTTACCATCATAGCCACCGGTTTTGCTTCTGGTCATATCATCCAAAAACAGGACGGAAAACCGGTAAAAAAGAAAATTACCCGCTTCAGTATGGATGAAGAAGGGAATGTAAATGATGAGGAAGAACCTGCCAGCAGCGATCAGGATGAGGAAAGTTCAAGAGTCATTGATTTTGATGAGATGGAGCGTGAGAAGGAGAGACAAATTGAATGGCTTTATGGTGAAAATGTACCATCTCCTGAAAACAGTGAGAAAGAGGGTGATTTGTTTTCGTGGGCCATCGACAGTAACAAGAAGGACGCCGGACCTCTTCTTGAGCAAGGTTCTGCCGCAGCTCTGACGCCCGAAGAAATGAGTGATGAGAAGTTGATTGATGAAATGGAGAATATTCCTGCCTACAAAAGGAGAAATATATCGATCGATGATAAAAAAACGCCCAATTTGGGGAAGAGCAATAATCCATCCGGTCGCAAAGTGTCAAGGTTTACGCTCTCCGAAGGGAAGAATGGTCCGCGAATAAGCGACAACAATCCGTATTTGCACGATAATGTTGATTAGGAAGTTAATTTTTAACGTTTTGATATTATGAGTTTGATAGACAAAGTTACCGAGGAGATAAAAAGCGCCATGAAAGCGCGTGAGCAAGTAAGGCTCGAAGCATTGAGGAGTATTAAAAAAGAATTGCTGGAAGCACGCACCGCAGCTAATTCTGGCGGTATAGTATCGGAAGAAGAAGAGTTGAAGATTCTTCAGAAAATGATTAAACAACGGAGAGATTCTGCTAACATTTATTCTGCTCAGGGGCGGGCCGATTTGTATGACAGAGAAATCGCAGAGGCAGATGTGATTGCTCAATTCCTCCCTGCACAGATTAAGCCTGAAGAAATGGAGGAAGAACTGAAAAAAATTATCCGGGAAACAGGCGCCGGTTCTATGAAAGATATGGGAAAAGTTATGGGGATTGCGACAAAAAAAACTGGCTGGCAGAGCCGAAGGAAAAGATATTTCCGATACAGTAAGACGGCTTTTATCAGAGGGTTGACAGAGATATTTCAACAAAACAAAAAAAACAGGACGGAAATTTTTTCCGTCCTGTTTTTTTTTGTTCTGTCAATAAGTTTCTATTAATAGAAGTTGGAACGGTTATCAACAATTTCTGCATTATCGCGAATGGTTTGAAGCAGCTGGTAACTCACTCTCTGGTTCAATGAGTTTACTAATTGTCGTTTTATCTGTTCTTTGTCTACTTCCACCTCTTCTTTATTGGTTACCTGTACCAGATATACTCCGTTATTACCTGCGGCAGGCTCGGAGACCTGGTTTACCGGAGAATAAACGGCCAATGATACGAGTGCCGGTTCAACGCCTGCTCCTGTAACCTGAAAAGAATTAAATGTTATATCGGAAGCAGATTGTATTTCCCCATCCACGGCTTCAGCTATTTCTTCGAGCGACTTTCCGCTTTCTTTTTGCTCTTTGAGTTGCTCGATGAGCTTTTCTTTTTTCTTTTCATTCATTAATTGTCTTTCAATTCGATTTCTGACGGCGCTGAGCGGCATGTTTCCTTCTTCAGTAATGTTGGTGAGAAACGCTATAACAAACTGGTCTCCAAATTCGAAAATGGGCGACATATCACCTTTTTCTGCTTTAAAAGCCCATTTGACCAACTCCCGGGGCGATTCCAGATTTCCAACATTACGGTCGTTTTTCTGCAGGTTACGACCATATTTCTTCGTTAAGTTTTGTTCTTCAATGGCCTTGTTGAATTTTTCCGGCGTGTTGTTCAGGGCTGCGAACCGGGTTGCTTCCGAATAAACATCCTGATACGTTTTGGAGCTGTAAGTCACCTCCCGACCCAACGTGGCCAGCTGGTATTTTGTAGAGGGAATGCCTTTAGCCATAATATGAATGATATGAATGCCAAACTGACTCTCCACCTTCACAATTTCTCCTTCTTTTCCAAAGAAACAGGCATCGTTAAAAGGCTGAACCATTTGTCCCTGACGGAACCATCCAAGGTCACCGCCATTAATTGCAGAACCCTGGTCTTCGGAGTATTGCCTTGCCAGTTCTTCAAAATCGGCTCCGTTGTTCAGAAGATTCATCAGGCTGTCGGCCAACTGATCAGCCTCATCCGGATTCTGAGGATTATTTCTCAAAAGGATATGGCGAGCTCTGACTGAGTCGGGAATCTGAGCAACATCTACCAGACGGGTCAGCTTGAACGTTTCATCTTCAAAATAGGGACCGTAAACGTCACCTTCCGATGCAGTGGTAACAAAGTCCCTGATTTCCGGGTCTAATGCCTCCGGCTTCATATAGCGGGGATTGAACGGAATATCTGAGTTGATCCGCACGAATTGAGCAACATCAATGTCGGGCGAACTGAAGTCATCTTTCATCTCAAGCAGCCTCTCGCGTGTGCTTTCACGGTCTTCTTCGGTGGGTTCCACGTCAAAAGTCAGATATTCAATATCGCGGCTGGCTTCTTGTCTGAATTCATCAATGTTTTCGTTGTAATAAGCTTTTATTTCACTTTCACTAACCGAAACTTCTTTGTCGTCGATAGAGGTTATCCGCTTTACAAGGAAATTAAAATCTACTTTGTTCGAACGTGCATTTGCCTCACTTTCAATCCATTGATTGGTGACATAAAACCCTTTTCCGAAGAGAGATGAATATTTACGAAACAACCGTTCGTTAATAAGTTGATTTTCTACGAATGTCCAGTAAAAATTGGCAGTCGCATCATATTGTTTTGATCTGAGGAAATTAATCACCTGTTGCTTGTCAAAAACTCCTGTTTGCGGATTCGTGAACAGTTGGCGTATCATTGGATGAACTTCGGAACCTGTAACCATTTCCACCAATTCGGCAGATGTTACCTCAATGCCCAGCTCTTCATATTTTTTCCCTAAAACTATTTCATTGATCATTTGGTTCCAGGCCTGGTCACGGAGACGGTTTATCATCTCCTCGTCAAGAGCGGATTCTCCTGAATTCAACCTTGTATATTCTTCCATTTCTGAAACTCTGGCCTGAAATTCCTGAATGGAGACCGATTCTCCGTCGATTTCGGCTATTTCCATCTGTGACCTCTGAAAAATTGAATTGCCAGAGCTTAGCAGGTCGGTCAATATAAATGCTAATAAGGCGAAGCCGATCATAACGGCCACAAGAACTCCTCCTTTACTTCTGATTCTCTCTAAAGTTGCCATTCGAATACAGATTAATTTTGTTTTTTAAATCAGGTCACGAATATACAAAAAAATGCACAATCGGTTTTCTTCAAGTATAAGTGATGCGAATTTATAACGAATAAAAATTTGGCCAATTTATCTGGTTAATGTTCTTCCTTTTTGTTGAGTTCTACAAGTTCAATTTTTGAACTGCTGGCCTCCAGAATTTTAATTTCAAACGGGTCGATCCGGATTTTGTCTCCCTTTTTAGGGATTGATTCATTATAGGTCAGTATCATTCCCGCAAGCGTCTCATATTCGTCGGATACGGGCAATTCGAGTTGATATTTTTCGTTGAGGTAGTCAATTTCAAAGCGGCCTGAGAACTGATAAGTATACTCATCAATTTGCTTTTCCACCAGGTCTGAGATGTCATGCTCATCATCTATCTCTCCGAAAATTTCTTCGAGTATGTCCTCTAATGTGACGATGCCTGCAGTACCTCCGAACTCATCAACGACCAATGCAATGCTCCTGTGTTCTTTCGTGAATAATTCCAATAGCTTATTGGCGGTCATTGTTTCGGGTACAATGCTTATGGGGCTGATTATGTTTCTGAGCTTTTTCGGGCTTTTAAATAGTTCCGATACATGTACATATCCAACAATATTATCGATGTGTTCTTTATAAACAAGAATTTTGGAGTGTCCGCTGTCTATGAATTTCTGACGCAGGGTTTCAATGCTGTCTTCGATGTCAACTGCCTCCAGATCGGTACGTGGAATGGTACATTCTCTTACTTTCAGAGAAGAAAAGTCAAGCGCATTTTTGAGGAGTTTGACCTCCTGGGGTATGTTGTCATCCTGTGGTGTTTTTTCCTGGTGTTCCGTAAGAAGATTGTTGAAATCCAACCGCCCGATAACAAGGTCTTCTGTGCTGGTTTTACTTTCAGAACCGGTTATTTTGCGTATCAGAAACTTGGAAATGCCATGGGTCATTTTTGACAATGGAAAGAAGAGACCGTAAAACAGCGAAAGGGGGATGCTGAAAATATTCAAGGTGAAGACAGGGTTTATTCTGAAAACTATTTTGGGCAGAAATTCAGCTGTAATAAGAATTATTATTGTTGATACAATGGTTTGCAGCAGTAAGACAGAGAAATCGGAACTGACATACCGGCCTATGACAGGCTCAAAAAGATGAGCTGTATAAATTCCATATACCACTAATGCAATGTTGTTACCAATAAGAATCGTGGTAATAAACAATCCCGGTTTTTGAAGGAAAACATCAATAATTTTGGCAATGTGCGGATTTTTCTTCCTGTTCAATTCTATTAACAGCTTATTGGCCGAAAGGAAAGCCATTTCGCTTCCGGAAAAAAACGCTGAAAAAAGTATGGTTACAATTATTACAGGTAAATATTCCATTTTTAAGGAGGTAATCTTTCCCGAAAGTTAATAAAAACTTAGCATTTTTTACCGGGTTTTATGGCTCATGGTTCTTTTCGCTGTTCTTCTTCAACCGACAAAATTCCGCTGATATTTTTTATGGTGTAATTTTCAAATTTTTCATCCGATTCGAAGCCGTAACCGGTTAGTATTTCTGTTTCAGTGGTAATTTTTATGAATTCATCCGAATAGATAAGATGTTTTTTAGTGTCCCAGAATAACTGTTCGGTATTGATGACTTCATTTTTAAAGTTTACTGCTTCCACGTTATTCTGGAGTTCCCAGAGATTTTCGTCTTCGTAATAAATGGCATAATTGCTTTTAATCTGGGCATCTATTTCTTCCTGGTCATTGTAAACGATTAGATGCAATCCTTTCGGGAATTCGGTGTAGGGTTGTTTTCTGTTTTCATACTGATTCATTTCCGGCGTAATAAACCGGTAAGCAACCTTTCCAGAATCGGTAATTACACTTTCAAGTTCATTAACTGCAAGTGAAGGGAAATTATTTTCGTCAACAACGGCTTTTATATCCTCAGGGTTGTTTGACTGGCAGGATGATAATAAAAAAACAACAGCAAGCAGTAAATATATAATACTGCCTGCTGTCAAAATTTTATTGCTATTTACAATATGTTGTTTCATCCGTATAAAATTTATTTATTAAGGCCGGATGGAACTCGCATGCAAAAACTTATACATATTCTGATTGTGGTAATCTTTGCCATGCTCGTTTCATCAGTATAAAATAAGTCTAAGTCATTGGCCTGATGGAACTCGCATGATTGAGATTTTTATACATGTTCTTTTGTGACAAACTTTGTCATGCTTATTATATTCTTTACCTGGATCTGACGGTGGTACGTTCGCCAATCCATCCGCCAACTGTGTAAGCTCCCCCTTCTTCAAGTCCCTGAAAGAAGATTTCCTCGGTTTTCGGGAAATGGCTGCTATAGGTATTGATCAACTCGTTGGCTTCGTCGGCCGTTTTGGGATCAATCGCTTTGGCTCTTTTAAATTTGTCCACTGCAGCCCAGTAGGCTGTTTTGTGTTCAAATTCATTCTCGCCGATACTGTTGGCTGAAGCAGCATAGGCTTTACCAATAAGAATATAGGGTTTCCCCCATTCGGGATTAATATCTGCCGCTTTTAATGCGTTTGATCGAGCTGCTATATAGTTTTTTTCTGCCAGATGAATCAGTCCGAGCTGGTAATAGAATTCAGCTTTTTGAATATCGTTTTTTTCCATTTCTATGGCTTCCTTAAAATAGCTGATGGCACGTTGGGTATCGCCCGATTTGATGTACATCCTTGCCAGTCCGTATGCAGCCGAGCTTGATGGCTCAATCTCATATTGGTATTCAGATACTTTGTATAAAAGCTCCATGTCTTCACAAAGTCCTTTGGCCAGGAGGCGGCTGACTTTCTGCAGCCATTCGAGGTCATTTTTATGCTCTTCAAGCTGTGGTGAAAATATTTTGTCCAGAGTTTCACAATCGGCAGCTCCGCTACTGGCAAATAAATCCTCTACCTGTCCCGACAATTTGGTATAAATATCATTATACTTTTCCATATTGGGATCTTCCAGGTGTTCATTTACTTTTTCGGTAATGGTAATATAATTGCTGACAACCTCTTCAGAAGATAGCTCACCGTCATTAAGCATAGCGATAGAAGTAGTTAAAAATAAAGCATAGGCTGCCGGTTGATATTTTGCCCCGTCATTGTTAACAGCATCACTGAGCAACTGATAGGCTTCTTTTCTGATTTCCGGATCATCTTTCCTGTACTTCAACATGTCAATGGCTTTAATCCCTTTAATATAGGGAATGCCATATCTTGAATGATCACCAAAATATTTCATTCGCTGATCATATACATTCATCAGTTTATTAAAAAGTTCATCTTTTTGTGCCTCTTCCGATGCATTTTCCAGCTTATAAGATATTATATCTACCCCGTCGGTATAAAGCCTCCTGGTAGACAACGGACATTCATTAAAGGCGATTTGCCAGTAAGGGTATGCATCATCATAAAGTTCCTGTTTTACCAACTCTGTATAGAGTGAAAGGTTTTTCAGGCATCGGATGCTGTCTTCTCCATGTCCGTACTTTGAACCGTCTTCTACACCTTTTTGTGCAAAGGTTTGTGTTATGGATAAGAGCAATCCTGATACTATAATTGTAAACGCTTTCATGATTGTAAATTTTTATAATACGAAATCAGTTTAGTCCCCGCTTTTCACTTATTGTTCTGAAATTAAAACTGTTCCGTGTTTTCAGATTATTTGATTTTGTTATTTATCTTTGAGTGCAGTATAAAAAGCCTTCAAACTGCTGATTTTTATCATTTTTACCCCTGACCCCTAAAGTGGAACTGCTAAAAATCAGCAGTTTGAAAAAGTCCCCTTTAGGGGATTTAGGGGTCAAAAGGCTTTTTAGACTGCATTCATATTTTATTTTTTCAAAAAAAACAGGTGCAAAGATATTAAAATATTAACAAAAATTGAATTCCTTACACACAGCTTTTTATTAATCGAATTTCCATTGCCTGAACCACAATTCATGAAATGTAAAATTCAAGGTTATTTTTCCATAAGTTTCATCGATGTCTAAATCTCCCGTGGGAGTAATGGTTCCGTATTCAAAGGCCAGGTTTATGGATGTTTTACTTCTGTTGTGTGGTAAACCTATCCCAAAAGTTATGCCAAAATTATTTAGTTCATTATCGTTTATCTGAATGTATTGATTACCATACTTAATACCTGCCCTGTATCTCATTCGTGCCAGGTAATTGCGGGATCGCAGATTCGGAATAAATTGGGCCCCGGCAGAAAAATGCGAGCTGTTTGTGGTTTTTGTATAGCCGTCGGGGAATGTGACATCTCCCCAGTTGGAGAGAACATAATCGGCGGCTATCGTCAGATTTTCATTTCTTTGGTAGGATATCCCCAGTCCAATGGAACTGGCCAGATCAAAACTTGAGATATTGGACGTATCCGAGGCCTCCGGAATCACATAGTTGGCAGTGAAAAGTTTGCCGTCTTCTGCATACTGCGACCCTTTTGCCACGGTTCGTTGAAAATCGCCGTTAACGGGACTTTGAGGGCGGAAAGTCAGACCTGCAGTGATCTTTTCTGTTTCACTTATTTGGTGTGTGTATTGTGCGCCAAAGTCGAAAATAAAATCGCTGGCATGCAGCTCATTCTGAATACCATATTTGTATGCGGCCTCATCATCAATGAATTCAATAAAATTAGTATGCCTGATATTACCAAAAAGATAGATGGCATGGAGCCCCAGGGAAAGATTGGGTAAAGGACGAATTGAGAGACCTGCGTATGCTGCAGATATGTTCCCTGTTCCTATGGCCCTGTTGAGTGAAGTCCCGTCAGAGAATTCAAACTCATATCCTGCATTTGAATAAGGTCTCAGTCCCAAAGATGTATGGACGTTTTTGGAAATGGGGAATCCCATTGCGAAGTAGCTGAAGTCAATGTTATTGTATTGTTCATCTCCTCCTGCCGTTTCAAAAGTCTGGGAATGAGCGGTTACCCCTGTTTCGAAGAAAAAAGACATGGTGTCTATGGCCGAATAGGAGGCCGGATTCATGAAATTAAGATGCTCATTGGTTCTGACCCCTATACCTGTATTGGCCATTCCGGCATTCTGGCCATAACCTGCTGTATTTAATTCTCCGATGCCATATCTTGAAAAGGGAGAGTAGGTTTTTTTCTGGGCATAGGTTGTCAATGAAACAACCAGTGCCAATAGCAAAAAATGATATCTGATAAGTTTATGCATTGTATTCTAATATTCTGTTGAGACCGTGAAGTACTAAATTTGGATGTACAAAGATGATATTTTTTGTGTAGGTAACAAAAAAATCTGCATCTCCCCCTGTGATGATTGTTTTGACATCGGGATATTGCTTTCTTGTTTTGTCAATATATGAATCTAATTCCATTATGATACCATTCTGTACCCCTGAGCGTATGGCTTCCTCTGTTGTTTTTCCCCAGAACTCCGATTGACCGGGTTCTACTTTGGGAAGCTGTTTGGTTTGCGTATGGAGTGCTGTAAAACGCATTTGTAAACCCGGCGATATGTTACCGCCTGTAAAAGTGTTTCCAACCACAAGGTCGAAGGTTATTGCGGTTCCTGCGTCGATGATCAATAAGGTAGACTCCGGATAGTGTGCTTGTGCTCCGGCAATGGCTGCCAGCCTGTCTTTGCCCAAAGTTTCCGGCGTTTTATACTGATTGATAAAAGGAAGCGGAGTATTTTGGTCGAAAATAATGAACCGGGTTTTTGCTGCTGAGAAAAATTGTTCTAATATTTTTGTTTCCTGTGTAACGGAAGAAACAATAATTTTACCGGGCGAATGGCGTTTGCAAAGTTCATTTAGTTTTTGTTGGTCAAGAAAAAACAGCTTGTAAGTGGCAATAAGCTTGCCCTTGTCAAAAAATCCTAATTTTGTGCTGCTGTTTCCCTGATCAATTGCTAAATTCATACTTTCAAATTCAAAATTTAATGTTGCATCAGAATGAGTGCAGTATAAAAGGCATATTTTTATCAAAAACAAGGCATTTTAAATTTTTGTACCGGAGTTAACTTTTTGTTAATGAGGATGCAAAAATTTAAAACAACAACGAGTTTGACAGCAAAGATGCTTTTTAGACCGGCCTCATCAGTATTGTATCTGAAATAATTCAGATACAAAAGGAACGATTCTTAATGTCTGATTGTGGGGCCATAAAATTTTATTTTCTGAACCATCCTGGAACAAGATGTTGCTAATAAATTTCGACAAATGTAATTTTTCTTTTTGGGTAAACGTGTTACTCCCAAAAATTATACCATTATTATGCGAAAAGTTTTGGTAGTTGAAGATGACCGGTTTATTTCTGCTATATTTTCTTTGTTTTTAAAAGACCTGGGTTTTGAAATTATTGGCAGATGTAAGACAGGGCATGAAGCTTTGGAAGAATCAAAGATTCATAAACCCGATATAGTTTTAATGGATATCCATTTGGAGGGAGATGTTGATGGTATTCAAGCTGCCGAAACCATTCAGCGGGAATGTGAGATTCCGGTTATTTTTGTGTCGAGTGATACCAGTTCTGAAGTGGTTGAGAGAGCTGTTATTTCGAACTCTTACGGCTATCTGGTGAAGCCCATAACAAAGAAAGAACTGGGAATAACCATGGATTTGGCTTATTATAAACATAAGGCCGACCTTGATCAGAAACGCCGGGAACAGAGTTTCAGGGATTACATTTCCAAAGCCCCGATTGCTATTATCATTGTGCAGAAAGGGATTATTCGCTATTTGAATAATCTTGCACTCGATCTTTTTAAAACGCATTACATGGAAGATATTGTGGGGACAGCCATGACCGATTTTGTGGATGATGAATTTGTGCCCATACTGGAGAGTATATTTGCCGATGAAAAGAGTGAAAATATTAAGCCGTTCCTTTTAGAAATCAATACATTTCATCACAAACGGTTAAAAGTAGTGGTTCATACATCGCTGATAACATTTAATGGTGCTACTGCTTTTCAGATGGTATTGGTTGAGGTTTCGAGCTATCTGGCCCGGATCGATGAATTGAAAAAATGGCGTGAGGCTGTCTTGTCGGGAAAGGGAGCTATTTTGCTTATCAATAATTTGTTTGAAGTAAAAGATTATAATCCTGCTTTTCAGGAGTATGTCTCTCCTGCCTTTGATATGCGCGGGCATTCGGTGTTCACTTTGCGCCCCTGGATGAATATTGACCGGGGAACACTGGCCAATATATTCAACCGGAAAAATGACACACCTTCCGAATTGATAATCGAAACCACTTCTCATCAACTTAGGTGTGCGGGATATATTTTAAGAAATGGAGATGGAGAACCGGAGGAAATTCTTGTGGTAATGAATGATGCAGTCGAAAAATAGGGGCATTGGTGCTACGATGACATTTCTTTCAATAAATCGCTTAGAGCCTGTATGTCTTTCACTTTTTTGACGGTTAATATCAGCCTTTCACCTTTTTGCTTCATCTGAACATCTTTCGGATGGCGTTGAACCCAATTCAGAATTTTTCCAAAGCATTCGGACTGATAAAAACGTGATTCCGGATTGTTAACAAAATAGAGGCGGGCCGAATGATTTTTCAGGTAAACTTTTTCAATGCCCATGGTTTTGGCCTTTATTCTCAATCTTACTATGTCAAGCAGTGCCAGGGCGGGTTCGGGTATTTGGCCAAACCGGTCTTTGAGTTTAAGCTCAAAACTTTTGATGCCTTCTTCCTCTGTTATGTTGTCCAGTTCCCTGTAAAGGTCCATGCGTTCCGCTATGTTGGTGACATAATCCTCAGGAATTCTGACCTCTTCATCGGTTTCAATCTGGCAGTCGTTGACGAATATATTTTTGTCTTCTTCTCCCGCTTTTGGTTCTTCTTTGAAAAGGTCGGGAAATTCATCTTCTCTGAGTTCCAGCATGGCTTCCTGAAGTATTCTCTGATAGGTTTCGTAGCCAATGTCTGCAATGTATCCGCTTTGTTCCGCTCCCAGTAGATTTCCTGCTCCTCTGATGTCCAGATCCTGCATGGCGATATTAAAACCACTGCCCAGTTCAGAGAATTCCTCAATGATTTGCAACCGTCTTCTTGCATCCTGGGTAAGTGTGTTCAGCGGCGGGGCCAGAAGATAACAAAAGGCTTTTTTGTTCGAGCGTCCGACTCTTCCTCTTAGCTGGTGAAGATCGCTCAGGCCAAAATGATGTGCATTGTTTATTATTATGGTGTTGGCATTGGGAATGTCCAGTCCCGATTCAATAATAGCAGTGGCTATCAGGACATCGTATTCGCCTTCAATAAAATCGAGCATAATGCGCTCAAGTTTTGGCCCCTCCATCTGACCGTGTGCCACAACGGTTTTGACATCGGGAAGCCACCGGTTGAGGGTTTTTTCGAGTTCATAGATGTCTTGTATCCTGTTGTTGATAAAGAAAACCTGACCGTTGCGTTCTACTTCGTAGGTAATGGCCTCTTTAATGATGGCTTCGTTGAATACATGAAGTTCTGTGATAATCGGGTGCCTGTTGGGCGGGGGTGTATTCAGGATGGATAAATCCCTTGCTCCCATCAACGAAAACTGGAGGGTTCGGGGGATTGGTGTTGCTGTAAGGGTGAGTGTATCTACGTTAATTTTCAGGCGCTTTAGCTTTTCCTTTACTGTCACGCCGAATCTTTGTTCCTCATCAACAATCAGGAGCCCAAGGTCTTTGAATGTAACATCTTTGCTCACCAGACGATGTGTCCCGATTACGATATCTACTTTTCCTTCTTTCAGATCGTTGATTACTTCTTTCGTTTTTGATGTTTTACGTAGGCGGCTCACATATTCCACACGGCAGGGAAAATCAGCGAGTCGGTCTTTGAATGTGCGATAGTGCTGAAGAGCAAGAATCGTGGTAGGAACTAACACTGCAACCTGTTTATTGTCACTTACGGCTTTAAAAGCAGCCCTTATTGCCAGTTCCGTTTTCCCGAAGCCCACATCGCCACAAACGAGCCTGTCCATGGGTGTTTTATCTTCCATGTCATTTTTTATGGCCTGGGTAGATTTGTTTTGATCCGGAGTATCCTCAAAAATAAAAGAAGCTTCCAATTCTTTCTGCATAAAGGAGTCTGGCGAAAAGGCATAGCCAGGCTCGGCTTTTCGTGCTGCATAAAGGGCAATAAGTTCACGGGCAATATCTTTTACCTTCTTTTTGGTCTTTTCTTTGGTGCGTTGCCATGCACCGGTTCCCAGCTTGTTAATACGCGGAGGTTCCCCGTCTTTCCCTTTAAACTTACTGATGCGGTGGAGCGAATGTATATTGACGAGAATAACATCATTGTCTTTATAAGTAAGTTTGATGGCTTCCTGCTTCCGGCCGTTTACGTCGGTGGTAACCAATCCGCCGAACTTCCCTATTCCGTGATCTATGTGTACTACGTAATCGCCGGGGTTGAGCCGCGAAAGTTCTTTGATGGAAAGTGATTGGCGGGCTGCCTTTGCTTTATCGGTTCGAAGTGCAAATTTATGATAACGGTCGAAAATCTGATGGTCGGTATAAACACATACTTTTAACTGATGATCTATAAATCCGCTGTGAAGCGTGTGATCAATTTCTTTATAGTTCAAATGTTTTCCCCGATCGTCAAATATCTGTCGAAGACGTTCAAGCTGACGCGGATTGTCTGACAGAATGTACACCTGATATTTTTCATCCAGCTTGTTTTGTATGTCATTTTCGAGTAGTTCAAAGTTTTTCTTAAAAACAGGCTGAGGTGAAGTTTCAAACCGGATTGATCGCACGTTATCGTGCGGAGGAGTGTTGTCCCTGATTATTTTGGGCCACACCGCAAAGGCTTTTTCCAGCTTTTCCGGGTTTACCAGGTTTTCTGGTGACGGAATATTCTGTAATTCAGATGGGTTATCAATGTTTTCGTTTTTTCTGATTACTTTCCGGAATACTTCTTTTGCCTTTCCCATAATTTGGGTGGGTTGCTCCATCCATACCCGGGTTTGTTGATCAAGAAAATCGGGAAGTGGAATATAATTATCTGATTTTTCCTGTATTTCCGATAAGTTGGGGAAAATTACCACGGATTCGAGCGATTTTTTTGACAGTTGATTTTCTATATCGAAAGTACGGATGCTTTCCACCTCATCGCCAAAAAAATCAATCCGTACCGGGTCCTCATTTGAAAAGGAATACACATCAACTATGGAGCCACGCAAAGAATACTGACCCGGCTCATAGACGAAGTCAACGCGCTGAAAATTCAGTTCCTGCAGGAAATCAGCTACAAAGGTCAGGTCGAGTTGGTCGCCTGTTTGAATAGTCATCGACTGTCCGCTCATTTCCTGCGTTGAAGGTACCGGTTCCAGGAGCGCTTCGGTATGGGTTACAACAAAGCAACTGCCGGATGGATTCCGGAGTTGTTCCAGGGCTTCGGTGCGGAGGATAATGTTGTTGCTGTCGGGCTGACCGAATTCAGGGGAACGTTTGTAGCTCGAAGGCAGGAAAAAGACTGAAGATTCTCCTCTCAGTTGCACCAGATCATGGTAGAAATAAGCGGCATCTTCTTTATCGTAAAGCACAAACAGATGCTTGAACTGTCCTGCACCTACAGCACCGGCCAGAGCAAAGGATGAGCCGGAGAGTCCTTTCAGATAGATGTTTTCTTTTGGTTCATTGAGCCACCCGGTAAGTTCTTTCAGCCCCGGATGGTCTTTGAAAATATTTATTAACGTGCTTAACTCCACTTGTAAAATTTTTTGCAAAAGTAGTGGTTTTTGAGAAAAAGGCAGGAGGTGAAATAAGAAGCAGGCTAAATAATTCTGAAGTGCTGTTAAAATATTCCACGCAAAAGCCCCAAAATATTTGCACGCAAAGGGAACAAAAGACTATCATTTTCTTTGCGATTTATTTTTGCAATTCCGGCATGGAATAATTACAGGCAAAACTCATAGTACCTCAAAATAATGAGCCCGGTCTAAAAAGCATCTTTGTTGCCAAACTCGTTGTTGTTTTAATTTTTTGCATCCTCATTAACTAAGAGTTAACCACGGTACAAGAATTTAAAACGCCTTGATTTTGACAAAAATATGCTTTTTATACTGCACTCAATAATATTTTGCTACGTTCAATCATAATCAGCAGAGATGTATGAGTCTGTTGCTAAAAAAGCTATTTTTGTCCTGATCGAGGCGCAAATCGGTGTTTAGTGGTATTTAATTAAAAAACCGGGTCGCTTTCTAAAAGAAATTATACAAAATGCAAATATCCAAATTCGGAGGGGCATCGGTTAAAGATGCCGATTCTGTATGTAATTTACTGAAAATAGTTGAGCAACTGGACCGGCCGCATGTGGTGGTTGTATCGGCTATGGGAAAAACCACCAATGCACTGGAGGCTTTGGCGGAAAGTTATTTTTCAGAGAAGCCCGACGAAATGAAGGAGCGGTTTCAGTTGGTAAAATCATATCATGAAGAAATTGCCGGCAATTTGTTTGGGCGTCTTGATGTTCCCGATCTGATTCCTTTTTACGACTGTTTGCAATCTTTGGAATGCCGGTTAGATCAGATGCCATCTATGCATTTCGATTACGAGTACGACCAGATTGTTTCGTATGGTGAGCTGCTTTCTACTTTGATAATCAGCGCATATCTCAATCACTCGGGTGTTCAGAATACCTGGGTGGACATTCGGCAGGTATTGAAAACCGATGATATTTACCGCGCTGCGAACGTCAATTGGGATCTGACATCCAGACTGATGCATGAGACATTTGCATTTGAAGGACCCGGACTGTATCTTACTCAGGGATTTCTGGGGGGTACCATCAGTAACATTTCAACTACACTTGGGCGTGAGGGGTCTGACTATACTGCCGCAATAATCGGTAATGTTATGGATGCGGGGAAAGTAACGGTTTGGAAAGATGTTCCGGGGATATTGAATGCCGATCCTCGAATTTTCACGGATGCACAGAAAATTGATGCGCTTTCGTATGCCGAAACCATCGAGCTTTCTTACTACGGGGCGCAGGTTATCCATCCGAAAACTTTAAAACCCCTTCAAAACAAGAAAATTCCGTTGTTCGTCAAGTCGTTTCTGAACCCTCTGGAGCAAGGAACAATCATCAGCGGAGAAAATCCTTCGCATTTGCCACCGATTTACATTCTTAAACGAAACCAGGTTTTTTTGACGCTTTCTCCCCGCGATTATTCGTTTATTACCGAAAACTATCTTGGACGCATTTTGTCACTTTTCGGTCAATACAGAGTCGGCATCAACCTTTTACAGACTTCAGCACTCAATTTTACTGCATGTGTGGATAACAGGGAGGAGCTGAAGTCGCTGTTGGAAAACTTTATGGAAACCATGGTGGTCAGATATAATGAAAATGTTGACTTATTGACCATCAGACATTACACTCAAGACGTTATAGAAGAAAAGCTAAATGGTTACACTGTCATCGATTCACAAATCACGAGAAAAAATGCTCGGTTCGTTATTTCCGAAGCTTCATAACATCCTCTGATTTGATTAGTTTGGCGCCTTTTTTTTCCATATCCTCAAATGCTTTGGATGTGTCATCGGGTTTAAGATTAACGCCTTTGGTGGCATCGGTTACCAGAAAGGTTTCATATCCCAGTTCCAACGCATCTTTCACTGTAAAGTAAACACATACATCCGCGGCAAGCCCTGTCACAAACAGACGTTTTACACCTTTTTTCTGAAGATAATCATGAAGTTCGGTTTGTATGCGGTGACCATTGTCAAAAAAGGCGCTGTAGGAATCTATTTTAGGGTCTGTTCCTTTGAAGACGACTTTTTGTATTATGCGTTGGTTCAACAAGGGAGAAATTTCGGCTCCAGGACTTCCCTGCACGCAGTGATCGGGCCATAAAATTTGCTCCAGACCGTCCAGGTCAATAACATCGCCGGGGTTATGGCCTTTGTGGTTTGATGCGAAACTTCCGTGGTTGGCCGGGTGCCAGTCTCTGGTGGCAACGATAAGTCCAAATCCGGTTTGAAGTGCATTAATGACGGAAATTATTTTATCGCCTTCCGGTACCTCCAGTGAGCCACCCGGAAGAAAATCGTTTTGTACGTCAACTATTAATAAAGCATCCATGAGGGAAAATTTTTACAAATAACAGGTAATTAATTGTTTATGAAATCGAAGAAATAAATTACAACGCTCTCATAACAAGAATCTTGCGTTATTTTGGCTGCGTCTGACTTCTTAAATGTACGAGCTCTTAGGTGTCGGGTTTTTATACTGCACTCTTTTATGCAAACGATAAATCAAAACGCCATGCTCGTTTCATCAGTGTTGTGCCTCTTCTTTATGTTTCAAAATCAGCTCCAGTCTTCGTTTGAAAAGGCTCTCCTCCAATCCGACAGGATACCGGTGTGGATTAATAAAACGTTTTATTGTCTTATCTAACAAACTAAGTTGTTCCGATGTTCGTTTTTGAAGGTGGTGGATGGTTTCGTTTTTATAAACGCACTTTCCCTTTCTGAATACCGGTTTCAAAAGGTCTTCACATTCCAGATTTTTTTTGTCAAGGATTTTTGAGCGTGTAGGATCGACCGGGTCTATAATTCTTACTGTACCGGAAAGGTCTGTTCGTTCATCAAAAATCATGTCGCCCACCATCTGTCCTTCTTTGAAGAACCTTTTGACCTGTTGTAATCCGGGGATATTGATCTTTACAGATTGTTCGGAAAGCTTGATGCGGTCTTCCCATTGACCGTCGTTCTTTTCTATGGCCGATAATTTATAAACCCCGCCTAACGCAGGTTGATCATAGGCAGTAATGAGTTTTGTGCCTATACCCCAGCTATCGATTTCGGCATCTTGTTGTTTCAGGCTGGCAACAATATGTTCGTCCAAATCGTTACTGGCCAGGATTTTCAGATGCGAAAGGCCGGCTTCATTGAGTTTCTTTCGTGCCAGTTGGCTGAAGTAGGCAAGATCGCCTGAGTCTAAGCGAATACCGTTTATTTTGTGACCTTTGGCTTCTGTTTTTTTGGTAACAGCTATTGCATTATCAATACCTTTCGGTGTATTATAAGTATCAACCAGGAAGATGGTATTGTTGGGCAGTGTGTTAGCAAAGGCCTCGAAAGCTTCCGTTTCACTGTCAAATGCCTGTACCCAGCTGTGTGCATGAGTTCCCAGGACAGGAATTCCAAATTTTTTCCCGGCCAATACATTGGATGTGCCGGCACATCCGCCAATAAATGCAGCGCGTGTTGCTGCAAGCGATCCATCCACTCCCTGGGCTCTTCGTAATCCGAATTCCATAACAGGATCACCTTTTGCTGCAATTGTGATACGGGCTGCCTTAGTAGCTATCAGCGTTTGGAAATTGATAAAATTGAGCAGTGCCGATTCGATGAACTGACATTGCAGTAGTGGTCCTTTTACTCGAATAAGGGGTTCGTAGGGGAAAACAATAGTTCCTTCCGGAATAGCATCAACATCACATTCAAATGGCATATTCCGAAGATAGTCCAGAAATTCCGGATCGAATAAAGGCTTCTGGTCATTCCCCTTTAATTCTGCAAGATAAGAGAGGTCTGAATCTGAAAATTTGAAATTTTTCAAAAAATCAATAACATAATCCAGTCCGCATTTCACGGCAAATCCCCCTTGGAAAGGATTGTTGCGGAAAAACAGGTTAAACACGGCCCGTTGTCTGTGCTTATTATTCTTCCAAAACCCATAAGCCATGGTTATTTCGTAGAGATCAGTAAGCAGTGCCAACGAATTCTTATATGTGGTTTTTAAGTTATCCATCAGTATAAAATTAGTCTAAGTTATTGGTCTGACGGAACTCGCATGCAAGAGTTCTCATGTTCTGTTGTGGAAAACGTTGCTATGCTCGTTTCATCTTACATTTAATAAGTTGTTACGGCTGTTATAATTGTTAAAATTGTTAATGTGTTAGTTGTTATAATGTTATAAGTTTTATTACATTAGCTAACAATCTAACAATCCTAACAATTTAATGATGAGCCTGGTCTCAAAAGCATCTTTGTTGCCAAACTCAGTGTTGTTTTAAATTTTTGCATCCTCATTCACTCAAACATGTCCTTTTGTGGCGGTTTTCTTTGTAAACAAAACGGCGGAGCCGACGGGGAAATCAAAATGCCATGCCTGTTTCATTTTTTCCTTCATTTTCGAATTTCACCACAAAACCCGCTTTATAAGCCTGGAAGGCACCGTTGGTGTCATATACCGGCCATGCCAGAAGTACCGATTGTACCTCTTTTGTCATCCGGTTGTTGATGGTATCGAGATACCATGCTTCTTCAAATTGAAGTTGCGATACTTCGTTGCGTTCAAATTGACCCGAAGCTTCCATCTCCTTTATATCTTCCGGGCTAAAAGGTTCGTCGGTATAATAATCGAAGGCTTTAACATTTCCCTGGTATATGGCTTCAAAGAGCATGTTGATCATGCGTTTGCGTTGAAGCCTTCTTAATCTGATATCCGCCCATTTGTCGGTAGAATCCAGGTTAATGATATCTACCGGATATAAAATGGTGTCTGCAACCTGAATGCCTGTGATATGTTCTTCGGAAGATGCTTGTTCCCCGCCTTCATGCTTACAGGCAATAAAAGCTGTGCCCATCAGCAGAACGGATAATATGACCAATTGTTTATGCTTCATATCACTTTTTTATCAGTTGAAACGGAGCCCGATTACAAGGAACGTGTTCCATTCGACCAATTAACGTAGACTTATTTTATATTGATGAAATGAGCATGACAAAGATTGTCACAAAAGAACATGTATAATTAACCTTTAATCATCAAAGAAACCAAAAACAGGTAACAGATTCTTCGTCGTTACCTCCTCAGAATGACATTAGACAGTCTGTCATTCTGAGCGGAGCGAAGAATCTAAAATCAATTAAAGCATAATAAATAGCATTATTCCAACAACTTAGACTAATTTTATACGGATGAAACGAGCATGGCAAAGTCTGCCACAACAGAACATGTATAAAGTCAATCATGCGAGTTCCATCCGACCTTAATAAATAAATTATATACGGATGAATTGTAAAGACATGCTTTCTGGTTCTGTGGCAAACTGACCTTTTTCGTAAACAATCCGGCCGTTAATTATAGTATGAGTGACTTTATGGGAAAAAGTTGTTCCCGAAAACGGACTCCATCTACATTTATAATGAACCGATTCGTCACTGATGATATTCTTTTGATCCGGTACAATCAGAGCCAGATCGGCATAATATCCTTCTTTTATAAACCCTCTTCTGTCGATATTGAACATTCGTGCCGGGGCGTGGCACATTTTTTCTACCACAAGTTCTTTCGGGAAAATGCCCTGAGCGGCCATTTCGAGCATGGCAATCAGGGAGTGTTCCACCAGTGGCCCACCGGATGGGGCATTGAAATAGTTGTTGTTTTTTTCGTCGAGTGTATGGGGCGCGTGATCGGTAGCTACAACATCAAGCAGGTTGTTTTTTAAGCCATCGCGAAGCGCATTCCTGTCTTTTTTTGTTTTTACAGCAGGATTCCATTTTATCCTGGTGCCATATTTGTCGTAATCTTCATCACTAAACCAAAGATGATGAACGCAAACTTCGGCAGTAATGGCTTTCTCTTCCAGTGGTTTTCGGGAGAACAGAGATAGTTCACGTTCCGTAGAGACATGCAGGATATGCAGCCGGGAGTTATATTTAGAAGCCAGTTCCACTGCCAGTGACGACGAACGATAACAGGCTTCCGTGCTTCTGATTTCGGGGTGATAACGGAAGGGCATTTCATCCCCGTATTTCTGACGGTAACGGTTGGTATTATTCCGGATTGTTTGCTCGTCTTCACAATGAGTCGCAATAAGTAAAGGAACTTCTTTAAAAATGTTCCTGAGAGTTTCAGGATTGTCAACAAGCATGTTTCCTGTTGATGATCCCATAAAAACCTTAATTCCGCAAATATTTTGGGGATCGGCTTTTAAAAGTTCATCCAGATTATCGTTGGTAGCTCCCAGGTAGAAGGAATAGTTGGCGTACGATTTTCTTTCGGCAATCTCAAATTTCTGCCTGAGTGCTTCAATAGTGGTTGTCTGAGGATTGGTGTTGGGCATCTCCATGAATGATGTTACGCCTCCTGCCACCGCAGCTTTCGAGTCGTGTTCAATGTCTGCTTTATGGGTCAGTCCGGGTTCCCGGAAATGTACCTGATCATCAATTACCCCTGGAATAAGATATTGTCCGGTAGCATCAATTATGGTATCAGCATCAGGCAATTCATCATTCGGGCTAAAAATTTTATCGATGAAGCGGTCTTTTATAAGTACACTTCCTTCGAGGGATTGACCTTCGTTAATTATGGTTGCATTTTTTATCAGGATATTCATACCTCATATTGTTTAAAAAAGCTGCTTATTTTCATTTTGATTACGCCCCAAAATGCTTCACTGAAAATGCTTCCACTCATCTTGGAAGAACCCCGTTGCCGATCCGTAAAAATAATGGGAATCTCTACGATCTTGAAACCGTATTTCCAGGTTGAAAACTTCATTTCTATCTGAAATCCATATCCTTTCAGATTTATTTTATCCAGCTTAATGGTTTCCAGCACCTTTCGGTGATAGCATTTAAAGCCGGCTGTTGTATCCATAATTTTCATTCCCGTCACGAGTCTTACATACACCGAGGCAAAATATGACATCAAAACCCTTCCTATTGGCCAGTTTACCACATTAACCCCCGATTTGTACCGGGAACCTATAGCTAGGTGGGCACCTTCATTCACACAGGTGTAATACAGTCTGTTCAGGTCTTTCGGATCGTGAGAAAAATCGGCATCCATCTCACAAATATAATCATAGCCTTTTTCAAGCGCCCATTTGAAACCGGTAATATAGGCTGTTCCAAGTCCAAGCTTACCTTCCCTTTCTATGATGTGCAAACGTTCCGGATATTCTTTTTGCATGTTTTTTACGATGGTTGCTGTACCGTCAGGTGAACCATCGTCTATAATTAGTATTTCGAATGTCACAGGTTGAGAAAAAACTGCTTTAATAATGGATTCAATATTTTCCTTTTCATTATAGGTTGGTATTATTACCAGGTTTTTGGTCTTTGTCATCTATTTGGTTCTTTATTTGGTCAATGGAATAATGACGTTTTTGACAGTTTTGTTAAATGTTTACATTAGGTTGGATAAATGCAGGTTTTCAGTTTCAGAAAATTTATTTTAGAGTGCAGTCTAAAAAGCCTTTTGACCCCTCCCCTCCCCTAAAGGGGAC
>NZ_AEWI01000019.1 GCF_000191885.1 Anaerophaga thermohalophila DSM 12881 | reverse complement strand
CAAAACACGGAACTCGGAACTCGGAACTCGAAATCCAGAACCCGCAAAACCCAAAACTCTGAACTCGAAACCCGGAACCCTGGAACTCAGAACCCTGTCACACACCCCCTGACCCCCTAAAGGGGGAACGGCCAACCCGTAAAACCCAACCCCCAACTCAGAACACAAAACACAGAACCCTGAACCCGGAACTCGGAAACCCGGAACCCGAAACCCGGAAACCCAATAAATCAATCAACCAATTGACGAATTTCCCCCTTCCCTCGCCATAAAATTTCCTTTCGATATTACTCCTTTCACCGAAACTTCTGTATTTTTGCATCGTAATAAAATGATGACTTTTTTCAGGCATGGGTGGTCAACTGTGGGTCACCGTGCCGAAGGCGTGGAATGAAGCAATTCATTATTTCACAGAGTTTTCATCCGCATAAAATTAACTTAAGTTATTGGTCTGATGGAACTCGCATGATTGAGTTTTATACATGTTCTTGTTGTGGTATGCCTTGTCAGGCCCGTTTTATCTTACATTTAATAAATTGTTACGACTGTTAGAATTGTTAAAGTTGTTAAAGTTGTTAATGTTGTTAAAATTGTTAGTTGTTAGTTGTTAGAATGTTATAAGTTTTATCACATTAGCTAACAATCTAACATTCTAATGATCTAATAATCTAATGACCTAATGACCTAATGACCTAATGACCTAATGACCTAATGATCTATTAAGGCAAACCTTCCCATGCTCGTTTCAATTTGAAAAAATCTGATTTTAAATGTTACACAAAATACAGTCCAACCAGGTACATTGGAACTTCTGACCAGGTTGCAGTCTGAAACTATATTGAACAATTTCTGTCTTGCCGGCGGCACATCATTGGCCCTGCAAATTGGACACAGGTAATCCATTGACCTCGATTTGTTCACAACAAATGATTATTATCTTTAACCAATACCAGTAACATGTCAGCCAATAAAAGTAATAAAGCCCAAATCGTTTCTCAACTATCAGACCATCTGTTCTGGGATATTAATAAAGAAAAACTGGATATTGTCAAAAGTAAGAAGACAATTATTCAAAGAGTTTTGGAGTACGGCCTCATTAAAGACTGGAAATTACTACAGCAAATCTACAGCCTGCAGGAAATAGAGGCAGTAGCTACAAAAATACGGGACCTCGACCCCAAAACTGCCAGTTTTATTTCGCTTATTTGCAACACACCTGTTGAAAAATTTACATGTTATACCTCGAAACAATCGATGCCGCAACACTGGAACTTTTAAAACAATTACAGGCAAAACCGGCATTTAAAAATTTGCGGCTGGTTGGTGGCACTGCGCTGGCTCTACAAATGGGCCACAGAAAATCTATTGATCTTGACCTGTTTGGAAAAGTTGATGCTGATGAGTTTGAAGTTTTAAATCAAATGAACTCCCAATCATGCTCATACAACAAGATTGGGAACAAATTAAACAATATATCAAATTAGTAGTGGCCCAATACCTACAGAATCTATAATGAGTGCTGTATAAAAAGCATATTTTTCTCTGTGAATCTCTGTGATGTGCTCCGTGCACTCTGTATAACTAATTGAAAAAATAATACTAGCGACAGCAAGTATTGAATTCAGTTTTTCCAAAGAATTAATTCATAGATGCCCTCTTTTTAATACGGGTGCGCTATATAAGAAAAGCTCTGAAAACGGCTATGAGCCCAGTCTAAAAAGCATCTTTGTTGCCAAACTGGTTGTTGTTTTAAATTTTTGCATCCTCATTAACAACAAGTTAACTCCGGTACAAAAATTTAAAACGCCTTGATTTTGACAAAAATATGCTTTTTATACTGCACTCAATTATTAAATTCGCGTAATACGTTCAATTCGTTCACCACAGATAAGAATGGCGTAGCCATTTTCAGATAACCGGGCGACCGCTTGCTTACAAAAACTTAGGTTGTAAAAAATATCTCCGCGAATATGCGGAGAAACACGAAACGCATAACCCTGTCGCACACCCCCTAACCCCCTAAAAGGGGAACCGCCAACCCGCACTCAGAACCCTAAAAACGGAACCCTATTGAAAAAGCGAATCAATCTTAGACTATGATATCTAAGCAAGCTGAAAAAGCTTCGTTTCTCGTTGATGTCAACCTTTCCAAAAAATTCTGAAAAATGGAATTATCTGAACTGTCACAACACCTTTTTTGAGGTATCGACAAAAACAAAATAGATAGTGAAAAGCATAAAGCGCTGATTATTGAAAGAGTAATGAACAGAGGTGATTTAAATGATTTAAAAATTCTGTTTCAGACCTACGGCATTAAAAACATAAGGTAAATGCCGGTTATTTAGATAAAAAAACCCTTAACCGGGCTGCTTTGTTTTTCATCCGTATAAAATTTAATTATAAAGGGCGGATGGAACTCGCATGCAAGAACTTATACATGTTCTGTTGTGGAAAATCTATTTATGCTCATTTCATCTTAAATCTTATATCTAAAAATCTGATAATCTATTAAGGCAAACTTTGCCATGCTCGTTTCATTTACGCTGACCAGTTCCATAATAAAGAAAATTCACCTCTAATTGAGAATATCAAAAAAAAGGGTATTGAGATCGTTTAGCTTCCAAATGTAAATATCTATGAACTATAACGAAGACCCAACATACATCGAGCTAAAGGCTCTTGCCGAAAAATACCCGGAGAACACTCTGCTTCAGCTCAAACTAAAATATTATCGTCCATATCCCCCAACCGATATATCGGACGATGATATACTTTACGAAGCGCTTAAAGAGAAATACAAGAATCTGTGAAATCTGTGGACAATTAACGTTGCGCAAGCAACAACGCGGCACGAAGTGCATAAGAAATTCAAAAAATTGTTGACAATAACAAACCGTTGCGCAAGCAACCCACCTCACAAATAACCAATGGCTGAAAATTACGAACTCATCATCCGCCCCAAGCGACATGCATTCGATATCAATTTTAAAGAGTTGTGGCAATACCGCGACTTGCTCAATATGTTTGTGAAACGCGATGTGGTCACCGTGTACAAACAGACCATCCTCGGCCCTATCTGGTTTGTGGTGCAACCCATCCTCACCACCGCCATTTATATCCTGGTGTTTGGCAATATCGCCAAGATTAGTACCGATGGTGTCCCCGGCGCCCTCTTTTACCTGTCAGGAGTGGTCCTCTGGAACTACTTTGCCGAGAGTTTCAACACCACCTCCAAAACCTTCAAGGAGAATGCCGATATCTTTGGTAAGGTCTATTTCCCGCGACTCATCATGCCCTTGGCTAAAATTACCTCGGGACTCATAAAATTCGGGATACAGTTTGTCTTTTTCCTGGCCGTCTATGCCTTTTATCTCATTACGCAAGAAACCAGTGTACAACCCAACATGCATATTTTGTTGCTGCCCCTGCTGGTGCTCCTGATGGCTATGTTCGGCCTGGGCGCAGGTCTCATCTTCACCAGCCTCACCACCAAATACCGCGACCTCACCTTCCTCATCCAGTTCGGGGTACAACTACTCATGTATGCCACGCCGGTGATTTATCCGCTCAGCACCATACCCGAAGGGAAACTTAAAATGCTCATCATGGCCAATCCCATCACCCCGCTCATGGAGACATTCAAATTTGCCTTCCTGGGTGCCGGCCATTTCAGCTGGATGAGCTTAGGATACAGTATCGTCTTTGCAACGACACTGCTGACAGCTGGTATCGTGGTATTTCATAAAACAGAAAGAAACTTTATTGACACTGTGTAAGTCCACAAATGAATTTTACGGCTGCGCCGTTTTGTTTGCTGTCACCGAATGACACGAATGAACACGAATGAATTTTAAATCTTCGACTTTAATATTTGTTCCGAAGTAATATTCTTTAAGAACTGCTTGCAGTTCTTTTAATTCGTGTAATTCGCGCCATTCGGTGACAAAAAAAAGTTGCGCAGCAACCACCCGAAGGGCAAAATAATTAGTTGAAAAAAATGAGCAATACAGTAATCAAAATAGAAAACCTTTCCAAAATTTACAGATTAGGTGAAATAGGCACCGGTACTCTAAGCCATGACCTCAACCGCTGGTGGCAAATGAATATCCGCGGCAAAGACGACCCCTACGCTCTCGTGGGCGGCGTCAACGACCGCACCGCCAAGGCCTCCAAGGGCGAGCATGTCGCTGCTCTCAAGGACATCAACCTGGAAGTGAAAGAGGGCGAAGTGCTGGGTATCATCGGGAAAAACGGTGCCGGTAAAAGTACCCTCCTGAAAGTGCTGAGCCGCGTCACCTCCCCCACCACCGGTGTCATTAAAGTAAAAGGCCGGCTCGCCTCACTTCTCGAAGTGGGAACAGGTTTTCACCCCGAAATGACCGGCCGCGAAAACATCTACATGAATGGCACCATCATGGGCATGCGCAAGTGGGAGATCACCCGCAAGCTCGACGAGATCGTGGAGTTTGCCGGCGTGGCCAAATACCTCGACACCCCCGTGAAACGCTACTCCAGCGGCATGAAGGTTCGCCTGGGCTTTGCCGTAGCCGCCCACCTGGAACCGGAAATCCTCGTGGTGGATGAAGTGCTGGCCGTGGGCGATGCCGAATTCCAGAAAAAGGCCATCGGAAAAATGCAGGATGTAAGTACCAATGATGGTCGGACGGTGCTGTTTGTGAGTCATAATATGCAGTCTGTATCTACTTTAACAGAAAGAACAGTTGTGATGGAAAGAGGTGAAATTTTTTTTACAGGAACAACGGATAAAGCAATTAATTTTTACCTGCAAAATAATGCAGCATCTGAAAATTATTTTTCAAATAAACCCAAGTCGGACAAACCATATATAAAATCAATAAAAGTTAATACTTCAATGCAAGGAGCAACACATGAAATAATGAAACCCCTTGTTTTTGAATTTGTAATAAAAATACCGAAACCCATTAAATCAGCTGCCTTATCTTATCAAGTAATTAACTCAAGAGGCATTCCAGTAATGCATGTTTTAGTACTAAACGAAGAACAAGAATTTGCAAATGAAGTAGGGGAATATATATTAACATCCAAAATTCCCAAAAGTAGATTATATCCAGATACATACAGCTTAAAAGTTCATTTTGCAGACAAATTTTCTAAGACAAAATTTGAAACACTAGAGCAAGTGTGCCAATTCGAGGTAAAAGTATTAGGCGAAATACGTGATTATTATTGGTATAACAGCCATGCTACTTTCATTGAAGATAATACATGGGAAATAACTAAAAGCAAAAATTCTTAATGAAAAGCAAAAAAGAACAACAGGAATACTATGAACAATTTCCTAAAAGATTAATTCTTGATTACGTTCATGGAAACAAAAGAGTGGAGGCTGCAATATTATTTGCCTTACAAAATCTTGAAACAGATATTCAAAATGTATTAGATATAGGTTGCGGAATTGGATGGTCCAGCCATGAAATAGCAATTAATAGTAATGCAAAAATACTTGGCATTGACTTAAGCAAGAACTCAATAAGCACAGCCAAAAAACTTTTTAAACATCCAAATATAGAATTTCAACATAAAGATATAACCACCATGACATCAACCCAAACTCCAAAGTATGATTTAATATTGCTGATTGATATATTTGAACATATACATCCCGAAGAAAGAAATAATTTCTTTAATATAATTAAAAACCTTTTATCCAAAAAAGGAAAAATAATTCTTACCTGTCCAACAATACACCATCAAAACTTTTTGGAGAATAAGCATCCTGAAAATCTGCAACCAGTAGATGAAAAAATAGATATAAAAACATTAATAGAGTTTTCTGAAAAAACTGACACAGAATTATCTTTTTTTTGATATGCGTAGCATTTGGAATAGGTTTGATTACTTCCACTCAACATTAACAAAAAAACAAAACTTTGTACCTCAGTCAGATTCATCTGCAAAAATAACCTATTTGCTTGAGCCGATTCCGGATAGAATTAAACGAATAAAAGAAAATGAATTCGATAAGTATTTAAATATCGATTTCTTAAAAAAAGAATCAAAAAAACACCTCATTAATAGATATATAAATAAATTGTTTAAATGAAAAGTAAGAACATAGCAATTATTTCACCAAATAAAAACGCCTATTCCGAGACTTTTATCCAAGCTCATAAAAACCTAAAGGGTAATATTTTCTATTATTACGGAGGCTTCATCCCTCAATATCTGGAAAATTATGGATATATAGGCCCAAAAATGGACATTAAACACAGAGCATTCCGCTTTTTCAAAAGAAAATTATTCGCAAGTTATTTGCTCAACCCCATAGAACAAAGTTTTGCAAAATCCTTAAAAGAAAATAATATAGAAGTAATTTTAGCAGAATATGGAACAGCTGGTGCAGATATTCTGCCAATAGCTAAATTTCTTAAAATACCCCTCTTTGTGCATTTTCACGGATATGACGCATCAGTTAAAGAAGTTATATCCCAAAACATGGAGAAGTACAATAACATGTTTGATTATGCATCTAAAGTATTCGCTGTCTCAAATATAATGAAAGAAAAGCTAATAGAAATGGGATGCCCTGCTAATAAAATTATTTTAAATACTTATGGACCAAACAGTCGGTTTCTTAAAATAAAACCAACCTTTTCAGAACCAAGATCATTTGTAGCAATTGGCCGTTTTGTCAATAAAAAGGCTCCCTATTACACAATTTTAGCTTTCAAAAAAGTAACATTAAAATACCCGGATGTCAAACTCTATTTTGGCGGTGAGGGTGAGTTATTAGAAGTAAGTAAAAATCTTATTAGGGTATTTCAGCTGGAAAACAACATTGAATTAATGGGACGGATTACACCGGAAGAATTTGAAGCCCTCCTTTCAAAAGTATCAGGCTTTTTGCAACATTCAATTACAGCTGAAAATGGCGATATGGAAGGAACACCGGTAGCTGTATTAGAAGCCAGCGCAGCAGGAATACCCGTTATCGCCACCAGGCACGCAGGCATTCCTGACGTTATTTTAGATGGAAAAACCGGGCTATTGGTGGATGAACATGATGTGAATGGTATGGCTAACAAAATTATGGAAATTATTGAAAATCCTGAAAAAGCCAAGAAAATGGGAGCTGCCGGAAAGGAGAGAGTAAAAGAAAATTTTACTATGGAAAAACATCTAAAAACCATTGAGAATACATTATTAGCAACAAATAATAACTAACAACATTCCAGTTCTGCCAAGCCTGTAGGCCTTAGTTTCAATGCCATCATCTACCATGATCGCCCACAAGACGGCAAAATGGGCCATTCGTTTTACAAAAACCTACCCTACACCCGTGCCCTGTTGAGTGCTAAAGCCACGCAACCCCCTAAAAGAACATTCTTACTTAGAAAAATATTTACAGACTACATCGCTTATTACATTGCCTACATGGGAAAGAATAAGCATTTGAAAACGATTATTCAGAGTGATATTGCAGCATTAAAATTAAGAAGGAAAGTTCTACAAAACAAAAAGAAACAAAACACTAGAAGGGCTTTTTTGTAATGCAATTAAATTGGTCCAAAAAACGGAGAAATCATTTCCTGGAAAATGCAGATCTCAAATATCTGCTTATAGTTATAATGTGTACACTGGATATTATCTGGAAACGACTCAAAATATAAGAATATAATGAAAACAATATTAGTAAATAAAGGACGCGCCAGACAAGGCAAATCAGAATCCATAATCAAAACTGCTCAACTTTTGCAGCAAAAATATCCCAATGCTAAAATAGAACCAGCAAACATTGACTACACCCAGCAGGATATTAAGTTGATAATGACAATCGATGACATTAAAATAGGCATTGAAAGTAAAGGAGATCCTAATAGCCGACTACCCAAAAGTTTGGATGATTTCTCAAAAAAGGATTGTGATATCATTCTCTGCTCATCAAGAACTTCGGGTTCAACGGTAAAAGCAATAGAAGAATTAAAAAAAACAGGCTATGAGGTAATCTGGACTTCAAACGCACGGTCAAAACCTCACCGAATAAAATTAAATAATTTGACGGCCAACTATTTTTTTACCATTATCGATCACTTAATAAAAAACTCAAAGCAATGAGCAAAATGATATCAGAATTACGGTGGAAGATCACTACATGAGTGAAAAATGCTATGAAAACATAACCGGATATATTTATTTTTATACATTAAAAAAATAATTTAATGCCCCACCTCTACCTCACCGGCAATGGTTTCGATCTGCACCATAATATGAAGTCGTCCTATAACCATTTCAGGAAATATCTCCTGTCGGTTGATCCTCAACTTGTGTTAATGCTTGAGGCATTTATCAATTGCAGGAATCTATGGGGTGATTTTGAGAAAAGTCTGGCGTTCCTCGACCGGGAAAGGGTTATGGAGACTGTAGATGCCTTTTTACCAGAGATGCAGCCCGATTCAGAAGACTTCAAAGCAGCTGATTTTTATTTAGCCACCGGTCAGGTTAACAGTATTGTATGGTCATTTACGAATAGGTTAAAATATCGGTTCTTTAAATGGATACGCTCGCTTAACTACACAAAAGGACATAGAAATAAGTTGCTGAATATTGATGCCAACGCTTTTTTCATAAATTTCAATTATACGCCTTTAATTGAAGATTTATATGACATCCCCCGTCGATGTGGATTTGCAATCCACATCGCACAAAGAAACGGATTTAAAATCCGGAAATCCCCGCCGGTTCGGATATACCATCCCCACCCTCTTAACCGGGGCCATTCCGCAAAGTCAGGATTTCACTCCAAGTGAAGCCCTGACTAAACCAGATACCACCTGCGGACACCAAAAGTTGCGAAGTACAAGCAGCCCGCAGAACAATCCCAAAGGGCAATAACAATCACCAATTAATCTATTTTAATCCGTAAAATCTATGGACAAACCCAATGACATCCGCTGGCAACAACGATTTCAAAACTTTAATAAAGCTTTTCAATACCTGAAGGATACCCTAACAATAAAAGAGCCGTCAGATGCAGAACGTGCAGGCATTATACAGTTTTATGAGGTGGCCTTTGAACTGGCCTGGAAAACACTCAAAGATTTCCTGACAGCCGAAGGATTCTCGGTAAAAAGTCCTCGGGAAGCTTTAAAAACAGCTTTCCAAAATGATTACATCAACAATGGAGATTTGTGGATAAATGCTCTGGACAGCAGAAATCTTTCTGCACACACCTACGATGAAGCAATGGCCAAAGAGTTGGTCGAAAACATAAAAACAATATACTTTCCACTCTTAGAAGACTTTGACGAATGGGGAAAACAACAAATAAACGAGTGACCATCCCGGGGATTGATAACCGGAACATGGAACTCATCATCAACAGTCTGAAACAGTTCCCCGAAATTGAATCTGCTATCGTGTTTGGATCCAGAGCTATGGGCAATTTTAAGAATAGTTCAGATATCGACATTGCACTAAAAGGTAATGGCATTAATCAACTGACATATACCAAACTGTCAGGAATTCTTAATGATGAGCTTCCCCTGCCCTGGTATTTCGACGTTATCCCCTTTGATATAATCGAAAACAACAGCCTTAAAGATCATATTAACCGTGTGGGTATTGAATTTTACAATAATGAGAACAACTCATAGGCACAATGACCAATAAATCTGTGTTCATATTTGCCATCTGTGGACACCCCGTCGATGTGGATTTCTTTGACAAGCAAAGCAGCAGAGCTAAGCGACAAGCCACATCGCATAAAGAAACGGATTTAAAATCCGGAATTCCCAACTGGTGCGAATATACCATCCTCACCCTCATAACCGGGACCATTCCGGGAAGTCAGGGTTTCACTCCAAGTGAAGCCCTGACTAAACCAGATACTCGCCAATCCAGGTGAGTATTGCCAAATTCCCGGGCAATACTCACACCCCGGCTAATCCATCTTAAAAAACAATAGAATCAGTCCAATGCCCTTGTTCTTTTCTTCATAATTTCCTATTTTGGAACCATCAATAACAAACACTTTTAATATGAAGACCAACAATTTAATCAACATAAACCCGGCATCCAAAAAAGTTTCTGCCTTAAATAAGGCTTACAAGACGTTTCGTGATGAAATTGACAGATACGCCAATCAAAACCAAATATCCGACAAAGAATTACGAATCATAAAAGAGGCTCTGGACAAAGTTTACCAAAACAAGAAAATGACCTATTTCCTTGAAGAAAAAACCGGGCATTTTAATAAGTATATTGAAGATGCTTTTAACTCGGCTCTTGGCAATATTGAAAACCCGGAATCCAACAAAGAACCCGTCGATATGGATTTCTTTGACAAGCAAAGCAGCAGCGCTGAGCGGCAATCCACATCGCACAAAGCAACGGATTTAAAACCCGGAAATAAAAAGCATTCATATTTCTGCTCAGCTTAATTTCAAGTAAATTAGTTGCTTCAAAATGCTCAGCACAGGCATTTACTCGAGTAAACCCGCCATTCCCTTTAAGGGTTCCCGGCGTCGGTTCAGGCTGGTAACTGTATTCCTCTGAACCGACAGACATATTGTAAATTTCTTTTGAAAATTAATTGACATAACAGATAGAACAAAATCCAACAATTGATACCCATCAGCTGATTCTAAATTTGTATCTTTGTTAAAAAGCAATCATTATGAAACTTACCGTTAACATAAAGGACCGAGGAAAAATTGCAGCATTTCTGAACTTAATTAAAAAGATGGACTACATCGAAATTATTGATGTAAAAGAGGATTTTGAAGAAATGCCCTCAGAACACCGGGTCTTATTGGATAAAAGACTGCAAAAAATTAATGATGGAGAAACAACTTTCAAAAATTGGGATTTGATTAAAACAAAATATGAAAGTAACGAAATTTAGTATTGAAATATCAGACGAAGCAGAAATTGACTTTGATAAATCTTACGAATACTATTTTGAGGAAAGCCCCAAAGTAGCAAATGCTTTCTTTAAAAGAATCAATATAAGTCTTGAGGATATAAAACAAAACCCTTTTACGTTTCCAATTGCCCACAAAGAAGTAAGAAAATATCTTGTACGTAAATTCCCGTTTGTTATTTATTATCAGATAGATAATTCGACAATTAAGGTCGTCGCCATTTTTCATACAAGCAGAAACCCGGAGATATGGAATGAACGAACATAGAGCACAACAGGTCGCACATAAAAATTGTAAATCCCCGCTGGTGCGAATATACCATCCCCCTCCCCCCTCTTAACCGGGATCATTCCGGAAAGTCAGGGTTTCACTCCAAGTGAAGCCCTGACTAAACCAGAAAAAATAGCATTACAACGGCCCCCGGCTACCCATCGAATTTAAAAGAATTGCACAAGACGGGAGACTGACCCTGGTTATTTCGCCCGGCGAAAAAATGATAAAAACATTTTATGCCGTCACAGAATACCCGAATATCCGGGAAGCTGTAAACGAACTCGCGCGACGCGAGGGGTGCCCCTCGCGTCACATTGGCTATTATTGTTGTAATACAAATTCTTTTTCCCCCGAAAGCTTTGCATACAAAAACCAAATAAAAGAATGGCACCAAAATCACAATAATTTCGATGCGTTTTTATGGACCAACCTTCCTGAAAAACTTAAAGTCATCAATCCATCAAGGCCGGATCTCGTAAACAAGAAGGATATTTTAGGATATTTGAATAATCTGGAAGCTCAAACTAAAGAAAGAGCAAGGGAATTTTTCAGAATGTGCCGGAGGTGATTGAGACGAGGTTAAGTGACACGGAACTAAAGAGGAAATAATTAAAAAAGAACTTTTTCTTAAAGAATGGATAATAAGCATACAATTGAGAATAATCCTTTGGTATCTGTAATAATACCAGCCTACAATCGGGAAACACTTATAGGAGAAACACTTGATTCAATTCTGACACAAACTTACCCCAACTGGGAATGCATCATTGTTGATGATGGTTCAACCGATCACACGATTGATGTAATTGAAAAATATACTAAAAAGGATAATAGGTTCCGTTTATTTAAACGAAATAGAGAACCAAAAGGGGCACCCACTTGCAGAAATATTGGCTTAGATAAAGCCAAGGGAGAATATGTGATTTTTTTGGATTCTGATGATATTTTGTTTCCGCATGCATTAAAAAACAGAGTCAATTTTTTGCGCCAAAACCCTGAAATAGATTTTTGCATATCTAACGGATTGAGAGGAAAATACCCCATTAGTCAGGAAAGCGAATATAAACTTATATCTACCTATAAATCCAAAGACGTTTTAAAAGAATTTTTTAACATTACACCTCCTTGGGTTTGTTTAAATCCCACTTACAAAAGAAAAAGTTTATTTGATAACAATATAATTTGGGATGAAAAGATCAAAGGATTTCAAGACATCGATTTTCACACCCAGACAATAGTAAAACAATTACAATTTGAATATATCAACGATGCGCCCGATTGCTTGTGGACATCACACGACAACGGAAATATCGGAAAGACACTCTCAAAAAACGGAATTCATTTTGAACAAAAATTGTATATACTAAATAAATACAAAGACCTTGCTACACACAGAAAAGCTATTGAATTGTTGGTATTAAACATACTGCATTTATACTATAGTGTTTCTATTCCTGAGAAAGCAATGGCTCCACCTGTAAAAATCATTAAAAGTTCTTGTGTCAGTATTAGTGGTTTTGCCTTAATACTATTAAAATTGTACCGCCTATCATTCAAAAAAAAAGTCCCTATATTACCAAGAATCATAAGAAGAATCATCTTGTTAACAGGCAATAAAAAATTAATAGAGCAAAGGATTAACACACATTTTCTTAAAAAAGAATATACTGAAAGGATCCCAAATAAAGTTCCTCTATAACCTACTAATGACACAGACTTTAAATAGTTACAAATAATTTTATAGCAAAGTCATACTCAAAAACAACTTCAGCAGAGCACTGCCCCTTTGCTAATTATATGAACCACTTTTTCTCAACACTTATTGGAAATGATTTTGAAGATCAGCATCATTATTAACAACCTGCCCCAATTCATCCAAGGGGACACAGAACCAGCTGCACTATTTCATCTATGCCAATCATCTGTGTAATCTGCGGACACCCAAAGTTGCGAAGCAACCGCCCGAAGGGCAAAAATTCGTATAATTGACAACATCATAATTGTCTTTTTAAGAAGTCATCGAACTCCTTCCAGTCGTTTCGTCGACCCAAAAAACATTGCGAAGCAATCAATAATTCTTGACCTCAATGACCAAAACACCAAAACTCTCAATAATCACCGTCAACCTCAACAACGCTACCGGGCTGCGCAAGACCCTCGACAGCGTTGCCACCCAAACTTTCACCGATTATGAACACCTCATCATCGATGGTGGAAGTACCGATGAAAGTGTAGAAGTTATAAAAGAATACGAAAAACAATACAACGGTATTGAAAATGGCCTTTACTGGGTGAGCGAACCGGATAAGGGAATTTACAATGCGATGAATAAGGGGATAAAAGTGGCTAAGGGGGAATATTGTTTGTTTTTGAATAGTGGGGACTGGCTGATAGAAGATTCATTAAAAGATTTATTTAAGCACAATTTTAATGAAGACATAATATATACTAATTGCTATTTTTTGAAAGATAAGATTAATAATTACATTCCTGAAATATTTCCAAATCCCTCAGAGCTAAGCTTTGATTTCTTTTTGCATGATATGATTTGTCATCAAGCAATTTTATTCAAACGGTTTTTTTTTGATAATTTTGGATGGTATGATGAATCATATAAAATAGCCTCCGATATTAAAATAGTTACAACAGCGATAGTTCATGGGAACGCCACCCTGAAAAAATTAGATACATTTCTTTGTATGTATAATCATGATGGTTTATCTGCCTCAAATCGATCGCTTTATGAACAAGAGAAAAAGCAAATTTTCAGCCAGGAATTTCAGTTTTTTTATAAGGATTATGTTGTTTTTGATAAAATGCGGTATGAATTAAAAGCCATAAGAAACCACTTTCTAATTAAAACATTAAAAAAAATAAGAACGATTTTTCAGAAGTAATATAAAACCGTTTGACTTCATAACTGAAAGTATTTAAAAGTTCAAATGTCTACTCCTAATAATAGTAAAGTTTACTTTCCCTCCTTAAATGGCATTAGAGCAATTGCTGCCATGATGGTTTTTATATTCCATATCGAGTATTTAAAAAAGTCATTCAATGCCTCCAATTTTTTTAACACTCCTTTTATTCAAAAAAGTGGAGACCTCGGTGTAACTCTATTCTTTGTGTTAAGTGGTTTCCTGATAACCTTCTTGTTACTAAAAGAAAAAGAAGCCACAAAAACCATTAGTATAAAGCAATTTTATTTTAGAAGGATATTAAGAATCTGGCCATTATATTTTTTAATACTAATACTGACTCTCTTTTTTGAAATTCAGTTAAATAGCGAAAATTTTAATTATAACTTTTTCCCAACCAAACTTGCTTTATATACAACCTTCTTCGCCAATATTGCCTATATCTTATACAGCGCAGGGGGATTCCCTTCTCAACTATGGTCAGTAAGCAGCGAGGAACAATTTTATGCTATATGGCCACATCTAATTAAATATAACCTCATCCGGTCGCCATGGTTTTTACTATCTATTGCATTATTGTATGCCATCATCCGGTTTACCCTGGTTAAATTAAACAATGTCCTTTCACTGGAAATTTTTAGTGGGATTGACCTTATTTCCTTTTCCTGGAAATTTATGGAGCGATTTAGAATAGATTGTATGGCTATTGGAGGTACTGGTGCGATTCTTTATTTCAATAACTTACACCACAAAAATTTATTTAAAATAATTTATCAAAAAAGCATTCAATTGGTGGTCTATTCAATTCTTGTTTTTTTACTTATAGTGCCAACATCTTTTTTAGGTCTTTTTGAAGACTTTGTTTTTAGCTTCCTTTTTCTCTTTTTAATTATCAATATATCGACAAACAAAAAGAGCCTTTTTAACCTTGAATACCCCTTATTCAATTTCTTGGGTACCATCTCTTACGGTATTTACATCTACCAATTCCTTGTTTTTAAATCCTTAGAGTATTTAGCCATAAAACTGAGTGTAATTAATGATAAATGGTTTCCTACAGTTTACGCTATTTTTTCTTTAGTGTTAACTGTTTTAATAGCATATCTATCATATCAGTACTATGAAAAACCTTTTTTACATGTAAAAGAAAAATTCGCAAAAGTAGTTAGTGGTAATAAGGCTAAGTATTAATTTAGCTATTATTCAAAATATTACGCACCATTAAAGCATCTAATTGTAATTTCCAAAACAAAGGATAGTGAAAAACAACATATCAAATCATCATATTAAAGTATTAGTCATAAATTGGATACAAAGAGGCTTTTATAGTTATACTCCTAATAGTTCAGGGGTATTTAATAATTCAAGTTTCCCACTTCTGTAAGCCTTGAAAAAAGGGGATAAAAAATAAGAAAAAGCAGTGGTTTTTATGATTTAATTTGCTATATTTGAGGTAATTACAAGACAAAAAGCAAAATCATCAACAAACCACTACTTATGTCATCAAAAATAGGAAAATTAAGCGAATTAGAAAACGTTCTATGCCATAATGAAAGTTTGCACAAGGCCGTACTCAACCCGATATCAGCCTTTAAAATTGGTCGGTTTTTGGGCTTATTTGAGACCGCCAAAAAGCGTGGATGGCGGGTTTCTATTCTTATTGTTTCACTTTTGCTGTTCCGATTAAAAGGTGAATCTACCCATTCCGGACATAAAAGTATTTCGTTTTTACCCAAAATTGATGATAACGCGTTTTACCGATTGATGAATAATTGTATGATGAATTGGCGCGGGTTACTTTACCGTTTTGCCAGAGAATTTAAAAGAAATGTTGAAGAAAAAGGCGATCCGGTTTCCGAACCAAAATGTTTTGTGATTGATGATACCGACCTAAATAAAACTGGCAAAACATTTGAATTCATGGGGCGGGTATTCAACCATATCACAAGGAAATATATATTTGGATTTAAATTGTTATTGCTTGGATACTGGGACGGTAAAAGTCTTATTTCTACCGATTTTTCTTTGCACCGTGAAAAAGGAAGCAAAGGTACTTACGGCATATCAAAAAAGGAGGCTAAAAGACGATTTGCCAAGGAAAGGGATGTTAAAAGCAAGGGAGCAAAGCGGGTTAAAGAACTAGACATATCTAAAACCCAAAATTGCTTATCGATGATAAAGCGTGCCATAAGACATGGTTTTATTGCAGATTATGTATTGATGGACAGTTGGTTTGTCAATGATACTATAATTGCCGGTATCAAATCGATTAAAAACACTTGCCTATATGTATTGGGCATGTGTAAATTAGATACCCGCAAATATGAAATTGATGGCAAAAGTCTTAATGGCAGAGAGTTAATTGCAAGATATGCAAGAAAAAGGGGTTGCTATTCCCGGAAGCATAAGTCACACTATATCTCTCTGGTGGTAGACTACAAAGGGAATCCTGTTCGTCTTTTCTTTATAAAGTACAATCATTCGAAGAATTGGACATTACTATTAACAACGGACTTAACCCTGAGTTTTGTGCAAACGCTGGAACTTTATCAAATACGTTGGACCATAGAGGTTTTGTTCAAAGAATGCAAGCAGTATCTGAGATTGGGGCAATCTCAAAATACTGATTTTGATGGTCAAATCGCTGATGCAACTTTAGCTTTGATAACTCATACAATATTAACGCTTAATAAACGATTTGAAGATTATGAGACAACCGGAGTCATTTTCCGACAAGTGCAGCAGGATTTATTGGAACTAACTTTATATGAAAGACTACTGCGCATATTGGCAAAGGTGGTTTTGGTATTGGCCGATATATTTGGTATTGATATTATTGAAGGAATGGAAAAAATGATTAACAACGAAAATATTCCTCAACAGCTCATCAATGTAGTGATGGAATTAGATAAAACAGGCGATAACCCAATGAAAACGACCGAAACAGGCGTCATCGCCGCATAAGTCTTACCCACAGATATTTACGCTTTTGTTTAACACGAATTATTCAATTTAACATACCACATTATATGGGGCGTAGAAAAGTGGGAAACTTTAATTAATAACTGCCGTTTTATACTTGAAGAAGATTTAAAAAATAGTGAAATGTACGATGTAGCTTTAGTTATAGGCTATCCTCCAAAAGATTTGGAATTAAATTGCGCAAAAGAAAACACTATACTTATTACGCAAGAACCTCCTATTAAACACTATGCATGGATTAAAAGTTCTTTTGACGACTTTGGCCATGTATTGACCTTGTATAATTCATCACATAAACACGTAAACAACGCTTATCCACTGCTACCTTGGCTAATTGATGAAACTTATGACCATCTGCTTTCAAAACAAGGGAATCCGTTAAACAAGCAAGACCAAATTAGCTGGATTACAAGCAATAAAGATTTCTCAAATGGACATAAAGACAGGCTAAATTTCAAAAATCATATTGATAGCATCGGCTTCAATTATCATCTCTACGGCAAAGGATTTAATCCAATCTATAATAAAGCTGATGCATTATGGAGTTACAAATATACTTTAGCCATTGAAAATGGCAGCTTTTATAACTATTGGACAGAAAAAATAGCCGATGCATTTTTAACCTATACGATGCCAATTTATTATGGATGTCCTAACATTCTGGAATATTTTCCTAAAGGTTCCTTTATTCCAATTGATATTCAAAATCCTAAAGAAGCAATTTTAACCATACAAAAAGCAATTAATTATGATTTGTACAATAAAAATTTAAAAAAAATCATTGAAGCTCGCAACCTTGTACTAAACAAGTACAGTTTTTTCCCTGCAATCACTGAATTTATAACTAATACTGCTGATATAACAAAAAAGGGTAATTGCTATATTCCTAAAAATAATTGGGGTAAGCAAAACAGTTCGTTTTTATCAACTCTTTACAATAAATGCAAATTAATTACAGCAAAATGATAATAAAAAGAAAGGTCATATCATTTGGAGATGGCTATGACGTAGCAACTATATTACGCCGCTTTAGACTGAACTCTTGAAACTATCATTTTTGTTGGTAATGGAAACTTTGATAGAAGGCAGAACTTATCAATTCAATTTTATTAAAAAAGAATATGCGGGCCATCCACCAAACTTTAATAAGCAGAATTAATTAAATTGCTTTAAAGTTACCTATCATAAATAAAACTAAAAAGTAGATGAAAATTCTTTTTATATCACACGACGCATCTCGAACTGGTGCTCCCATTTTACTCCGTAATTTCATAAAATGGTTACATCAAAATACTGAACACAAGGGAACTTTGATTTTGCGGATTGGTGGTATATTAGAAACAGATTTCAATAAATTAACTAATACACATATATTTTACCCTAAATGGTACAACCATTACCCGACAATTATTAAACGCCTTTTAAATAGGTCAGGTTGGTATAAACAGAGACTTAATCACTATCACAATGAGCTTTTAAGGAAACTAAAAAAAGAAAATTTTGATCTGATTTACTCCAATACCATCGTAAATACAGATGTGCTTGAATTCCTGAAGACTCTTCATATTCCAGTAATAACTCATATCAGGGAATTAGAAACAACCATCAATCATTATGGCGGTAGGCAACTCATAGAAAAATTAAACAGCCAAACGACAAAATTCATTGCAGACAGTTACTCTGTAAAAGTAAATCTTATTGGTAAACACAAAATTGCGAAGGATAAAATCTCTGTTGTACATGAATATGTTGAAATTCCTGAAAGACTGCCGGAAACATCCGTAAAAGAAAGAATTCGTCAAAAACACAATATTCCTGAAGATACTTTCATTGTTGGAGCATCAGGTGGTGGTTTATGGAGAAAAGGATATGATTTATTTATCCAAACAGCTATCGCCACCTGTAACCAGCCAAATCACCAAAATACATATTTTATATGGGTCGGCGATTTTAAAGAAAAGGATGAAGTTCAATTGCGCTACGACATTGAAAAATCAGGATTAGAAGACAAAATCTTGTTTGTAGGGACACAAAAAGAACCACTTAATTACTTCTCTTTATTCGATGTTTTTATACTTGCTTCGAGAGAAGAACCTTTCGGCATTGTAGGCATGGAAGCCGCCCTATTCAATACACCTATAATTTGTTTTGAAAAAGCGGGGGGTATGCCTGAATTTGTTGGAAATGATTGTGGTCTTACCATCCCATACCTAAATATTCCTAAAGTAGTAGAAGCCATTAATTTCTTCAAAGAAAATCCACAAAAAAGGGAAGAAATGGGGAACAATGCCAGGAATAAAGTATTAAAAGAACATAGTCTGGAAACAAAGTCCAAAGAAATCTTAAATATAATTGAAAACTTCCAATGAACAGTATTATTGTCTGTCATCGCCAACCAGCATTATTGAACCAATTCAAAAAAAATATTACTGCAACAATAGGTTCAGAATATGAGTTTATTGTTATCAATAATACAGCAAATGACTACAACATATTTCAAGCATACAATCTGGGTGTTAAGCAAAGTAAGGGAGATATTCTCTGCTTTGCCCATGAAGACATTCTTTTTCACACACAGGACTGGGGACAAAAACTTGACGCCCATTTTAAATCAACCCCCGATATTGGCTTAATTGGAACCATAGGCGGGACTGCCTTACCTGCTTGTCCTGCTCCCTGGTGGAACAAACATCCGTTTAACCAGCACTTTCTTAATATTATCCAACATTGGAGAAAAGGGGATAATATTCACCGCTGGGAAGAAAACATCCCTCTCAATAAAGAGCAAACCATTGTCCATCATAAAAGTAATCCTTACCGAAGCCAATATAGTGAGGTTGCTGCCGTTGACGGTCTGTTTTTTGCAATACCCCGTCATTTATTTGATTCAATAAAATTTGATGAGGATACATTTTCCGGGTTCCATGGATACGATATTGACACTTGTCTTCAGGTACAGAATGTTGGGTACAAAGTAGCAGTGGTTCATGACATTTTAATAGAACATTTATCTAAAGGAAATCCAAATGAACAGTGGAGTAACGAATCAATTGTACTGGCACGTAAATGGAAAAGCTCACTGCCAATTGTTGTGAAATCCAAACATGAAATTTCACAAAAGGACAAAGACATTTACACAATAAATTTGTTGCTTACTTTCTGTTACTGGTCCATGAAAAACATTTCGGATAAAAAAATAAGAGAAGTAATTAAAGAATTTATACCTCAGAATAAAAACTTCTTATCGCAAAAACATTATTTCTTATGGCTTTGGAGTTTTTTAGGTTATAATATTTCCCGAATACTCTTCAAATTGACCAAATCTCTTATTCATGAGTAACCATCCATTAGTTTCAGTTGGCCTGGCAGTTTATAATGGCGAAGAATTTATAAGTAGAGCCATAAAAAGTGTACTGGCTCAAACCTTGAAAAACTGGGAACTAATAATAGTCAATGATGGCTCAACCGACAATACATTATCGGTTATCAAAAGTTTCTCTGATAAGCGAATTAAGGTTATTGATTTACCTCAAAATGTAGGTGTCACTGCTGCCCGAAATCATTATTTAAAATATTCAAAAGGAAAATATATTGCTGTAATTGATAGCGATGACGAGTGGTATCCAACCAAACTGGAAAAACAAGTTAATTTCCTGGAAACAAATAAAGAGCATGTTGTTTGTGGCACTTTTGCCAACAGAACAAATGGTAGTACAGGATATATTTGGCAGTATCCGGTTAATGATGAAGATATAAGAATCAGGCTCTTGTGGGGCTCTTCTATTATTCACTCCAGCATACTTATCTGCAAGTCGATTTTGGATAATAATAATCTCAATTATGATTGTAACCAGATACAAGCGGAAGATTATAAATTAATTTGTGAATGCACCAAATACGGCAAAGCGTTCAATATTCCGGAAGTATTACTCAATTACTATGAACATCGAATGCAGCTTACCACAAAAAAGCTTGAGCAAGCAGAACACTCAGCAAAAGCAGCTTGGTATTATATTAATAATGTGATTGGTATAAGTATTAGCGATAATTATTTCCATTCTTTTTTTCAACTTTTTATTTATCAATCAAAACTCAGTAAAAAAAACATCAGCAAAATATCATATTTATTAAAATTAATTTTAAACAATCCAAATAAATGGTTTAATACAAAAAAACTACAAAAAAGCATTTCAGCCAGGTTTTATATCATTTGTTCACTAACCTCCCTCCCTCTCATCAACATATTACGCTACAAGTCAAAAAATTTAATAAGCTATAAGCAAGCAGGAAAACTTTTCATTAAGCGAATTATAACGATCAGAAAATGAAACTAGGCTATTTCACCCATTCCAACATCTCCCCCTCCGAAACGTTTATTCAAGATTTAGTAAAAGCCTTGAATGAAGACAATGAAATTGACCTAACCCTATTTGGAGGAAACAAGCCCCATTACATTAAAGGCATTGATAACTTAAAACTCATTTCCACAGGCTATGCACAGAAAGGATATAAAAACTCCTTCCGCCTTTATAAGCTGGGTCAAATGTTAGGAGGCAAAGGCAATCTTTATAAAAACCGATATCAGCAAAAAAATGCTTACAAAGCATTAAAATCAACCATTAAACCTTCGGACAAACCGGATGTAGCCTATATCGAATACGGTACATCGGCAGTACTTTGTTATCAGTATCTTTTAGAAAACAATATTCCCTTCGTATTTCACGTGCATGGTTACGATGTCACCTCGGCACTTAACGACGCTACCTATAAAACAGAATTACAGAAGGCTTTTAAATATGCACAGAGCATCATTGCTGCAAGTCATTATATTAGGAAAATATTAGTCTTAGCAGGTTGTCCCAATGAAAAAATAAAGGTTATACGCATAGGCATTAACGCCAATAATATTAATCCCCAAAAATGGAATGAACGATTAAAATATGAACCTTCAATTGTTTATATTGGGCGCTTAACAGCTAAAAAACATCCAATCGCCTTAATACATGCATTTAATATTGTACAACAAAAAATACCATCTGCCAAACTTACTATTATTGGAGGGGGTGAGTTGGAAGAAGAAGTAAAAAATTGCATAAAAGATTTAAAACTCACCAATAAAATTGAAATGTTAGGAGTTTTAACCAGAGAACAATCCTTTCCTATTTTGAATAAACATTGGGTTTATGCACAGCATAGTGTAACAGCCAATTCTGGTGATCAGGAAGGGTTTGCCATTAGCCTTGCAGAAGCAGCCTTACATGAAATACCCGTAGTTTCGACCTATCACAATGGTATTCCCGAAAATGTGATTGACGGTAAAACCGGACTATTGGTAAAGGAGTTTGATTACGAGGCCATGGCTGAAAAAATTATCTACTTGCTCCAAAACCCCGAAATAGCAAAACAGATGGGTAAAGCCGGACGTCAACACATCCTTGAGTTGTGCGAGCCGGGGAAAAGAGTGAAGAAAATAAAAGAACTTCTTTACAAAGCTGCAAACAAGACACAATATTAAAATTAAAATTTCATCCCCTACTTTAAGTATACCCCGCAACTCTTAACAAATCGCCGCATTAAGTAAAAAAAAGTAGTCGGTATTTCTCAATACCAAGAAACTTCTCATGTCTGATAACCAACAGGAAAAACATTTCTTTGAAGATTCCCTCTTCATGCTTCTGAAGGTGATAGGCAACAAAGACATCCGGTATGCCAACCAGCTCTATAAAAAGTACCTGAAAGGACGATACATCCCCTCCCCTTACCAAAATCATTCCACCCGGCCGTACCTGATGCTATACAAGTTGCTTGGATTTAAGGGGGCGGAGATGGCAAGGAGAGTATTAGGCAAGTAGGAATTAGGAAAGTAGGAATTAGGAAATCAGGTCAGTAGGCTAATAGGGAATTAGAAGCCGCGGAGCGGGGACAAAACAATAAAAAAATATTATTGCACAGGGCCTCCCCGAACTGCGGAGCGGTGACAGAGTAAAACGATAGACTATTAGGTCAACAGGCCGACAGACAATAAAGGTGCTGAAAGATTAAGGCCACTGCTACGATCACAATCAGTACGTGCGAGGGTGCTCCCCCTTTAGGGGGACAGGGGGTGTGCGAAAGGGAAGGATAATACGAATCATTAAAGCTAATTGACCCCTCCCTTCACCCCTCTAACTCCCCTAAAGGGGAGAACCGGGCTAACCCGCAAGCCACAATAAATTTAACCATACGATTATGTCAATTTAATAGAAATCGCGCGACGGACGTACCCCCTTTAGGGGGCCAGGGGGTGTGCGAAAGGGAAGAATAATACGAATCATTAAAGCTAATTTTCCCCCTCCCTTCACTCCTCTAACTCCCCTAAAGGGGAGAACCAGGCTAACCCGCAAGCCACAATAAATTTAACCATACGTTTGTGGCAACTTAAAAGAAATCGTGCGCTGGAGGTACCCCCTTTAGGGGGACAGGGGGTGTGCGACGGTAAATGCAAACAAATGTTCCAAAATACCCCCCCCCTAAGCGCTTTGAACTTTCAGCTAACCTCTAAAATATTTGGATTCCATTATTTTATCAAGTTCATTATATTTGTTTTATGACAAATAAAGACCACATATTGCAAACGATTATTCAGACCGTTAACAATACGGCCCCTGATTCTGAAGTTTATTTGTATGGTTCCCAAGCCAGTGGAACTGCAAAAAATATTTCAGATTGGGATTTGCTAATCTTGCTTAATAAGCCCAATGTCCCATTTGAATTCGAGACACGTTTTATGAATGCTTTCTATGAGTTAGAGCTGGAAACAGGCGAAGTCATTGCACCTTTGATTTATTCAAAAAAGGATTGGAGTTCAAATCATTCGATTACTCGATTATTCGGGAACATAAAAAAAGAGGGAGTCAGACTAAAATGACAGGCACCAAAAAATATCTGATCAACTATAGAATTGCAAGTTTGATTTTTGCAGATAGTTGCACATCGCAATAGATAATTTATGAATAATGAAGGTTAAAGGCATTGTTATAGTTACCCGGTTTTTGTATCTTTGAATAAACCATAAAACGCCAGAAACATGCAAACTATTAATATAGAACTCAACAAAAACCAATTTCTTAAATCCATCAGAAAGTTGGATGAGAAGGACAAATTGGAGATTTATGAAGAATTAAAGAAATCCTTGTTCCCCAAACGTTTTGAAAGGCTTCTTAAATCGACACGAACCGATGAACTGTCTTTTGAGGAAATAACAAAGGAAGTAGAAGAAGTCAGACAAAAAAGATATGAGGAAGGAAAGCAAGACCGATAAAGTTATTATCGATACTAATATCTGGATTTCCTTTTTAATTGGTAAACATTTAAAGGGTTTACATTATATTATCGCTTCTGATGTTATAAAAATAATTACATGTAAAGAACAGTTAGCCGAATTATATGAAGTTTTTCAAAAGCCAAAAATCCGTAAATATTTCACCACATATCAAATCCATGAGTTTTTTGATTTATTGGATGATTGTAGTTTATTGATTGAGGTAGAATCAAATGTTGATATTTGCAGAGACCCCAAAGACAATTTTCTTCTTGCTTTAGCTAAAGATGCAAACGCCCATTTTATTATTAGCGGGGACAATGATCTTCTGACTCTTGAATCTTTTGCCTTAGCCAAAATAATCTCCTACAAAGAATTTGAAGCATTTTTCCTCACATAAAGTAATCTGATCATCTAATCTTTTAAGGCTATCGTAGGTTTCAAACCATTAACCGGGCAGCTTTGTTTTTCAATATTGAGTGCAGTATAAAAAGCATATTTTTGTCAAAATCAAGGCGTTTTAAATTTTTGTACCGGAGTTAACTTGTTGTTAATGAGGATGCAAAAATTTAAAACAACAACGAGTTTGGCAACAAAGATGCTTTTTAGATTGGGCTCAATATTAAAAAATCCGATTTTAAATGTTACACAAAATACAATCCAAAGAGGTACATTGGAACTTCTGATCGAACTGCAATCAGAAGAAACATTGAACAATTTTTTTCTTGCCGGTGGTATGTCACTTGCCTTACAGATAGGCCACCGACAATTCGTTGACCTGGATTTATTCACAACGGATGATTTTGATGTTGGTCAGTAGGATGATAGGTCAATAGGTCAATAGGTCAATAGGTCAATAGGTTAGTAGGTCAATAGGTTAGTAGGTCAATAGGTTAGTAGGTCAGTAGGTTAGTAGGTCAGTAGGTTGATACTTTATGCATGCGAATGTGATAATATAAAAGAAACCGTGCGCCAGCGGTACACCCTATAGGGGACCAAGGGGTGTGCGACGGGAAGGATAATACGAATCATTAAAGCTAATTTCTCCCTGCCTTTCACCCCTCTAACTCCCCTAAAGGGGAGAACCGGGCAGCCCGCAGTCCACAATAAATAAACCATACGGTTGTGGCAATTTAAACGAAATTGCGCGTTGGAGGTACCCCCTTTAGGGGGCCAGGGGGTGTGCGGAAGGGAAGGATAATACGAACTATTAAAACTAATTCTACTCCCACCTTCACCCCACTAACTCCCCTAAAGGGGAGAACCGGGCTAACCCGCA
>NZ_AEWI01000020.1 GCF_000191885.1 Anaerophaga thermohalophila DSM 12881 | reverse complement strand
AGGAGGTAACGACGAAGAATCTGTTCCCTGTTTTTGGTTTCTTTGATGACTATAGGTTAGAAGGTATTTATAAATCGAACGATCTATTTTAAATATGGAACCCATAATATTAGGTATTGAATCTTCTTGTGATGATACTTCTGCCGCTATTACAAAGGGCGATACGATTCTCTCCAATGTAATTGCCGGGCAGAAAGTACATGAAGAATATGGTGGTGTAGTGCCGGAGTTAGCGTCACGGGCTCATCAGCAAAATATTATTCCGGTTGTTCACAAAGCCATGAAAGATGCCGGCGTAAAAACGAATGATATTTCTGCCGTAGCTTTTACCCGCGGACCGGGATTGATGGGATCGCTGATGGTTGGTACCAGCTTTGCCAAAGGGTTTGCGTTGGCTCGTAAAATTCCACTGATCGAAGTTAATCATTTGCAGGCGCATGTTTTGGCACATTTTATTCAGGAGACGGATCAAAAGCACGCGGTGCCCGAATTCCCGTTTCTTTGTCTTTTGGTGTCGGGGGGTAATAGCCAGATTGTGCTGGTTCGGGATTTTCTTGATATGGAAATAATCGGCCAGACCATTGACGATGCGGCCGGCGAAGCTTTTGATAAATGTGCCAAAGTGATGGGATTGCCCTACCCGGGAGGACCACTTATTGATAAACTGGCCAGGGAAGGAAATCCTGACGCATTTGAATTTTCCAAGCCCGCAGTTGCCAATCTGGATTATAGCTTTAGCGGATTGAAAACATCCTTTCTTTATTTTTTGCGCGATCATGTCAGGAAAGACCCTGATTTCGTAGAAGATAACAAAAACGACCTTTGCGCCTCGTTGCAAAAGACCATTATCGATATTCTGATGGAAAAACTGGTGACTGCTGCTGATCAGACCGGTATTAAGGAGATTGCCCTTGCAGGAGGCGTTTCTGCCAACTCAGGCCTTCGCAAGGCTTTTAGGGACGGCAAAAAAAAGTACGGCTGGAATATTTATATCCCTAAATTTGCCTATACTACCGATAATGCTGCTATGATTGCCATTACCGGCTTGTTCAAATACCGGAAAAAGGAGTTTGTGGGGCAGGATGTGGCTCCTTTTGCCCGGATGGTGATATGAGAGGCAGGGTAGGAGAGTGATAGAATGGAAGAATGGTGAGATGGCAAAATGTTAGAAATACTGAATCTAATAATATTATATCTAATAATTTAATTTTCAGTAATTTACAACTAATGATTGACAATGAAGCCCTATATCAGGTTAATTCCGACAAATTCGTGACCCGCATGATGGGGAATGAGATGGTGATGGTACCTCTGTCCGATCGCGTGGCAGATATGACGAGTGTTCTTACTTTAAATGAAGTTGGTGCCGACATTCTTAAGGCTTTTGAAAAACCTTGTACCATCAATGATGTCATCAAAAAGCTTTTGGATATTTATGAGATAGACGAAGAAACACTGACTTTTGATATTCAGACTTTTGTTAATAATGCCATTGAAAAAAAGGTGATTGTTAAAGCGGAACTTCCTGTCTAATTTTATCGGCAAATCACAGCACTCCCACTGCCAGGCTAAGTTTAAGAGTTTTTTTTGCTCAAATATGTGTGGCTAAGAAAGAATTAATACAAAAATTCTATAAAACATTTGCATATAATTTTTTAAATTATTATATTTGTGGCTAAGACATAAATTTAGCTATATGTTTATTCAAAGAACATACCGTAAGACAAAAAATAAGGTTTACCAATCAGTTGTTCTGATGGAAAATTATAGGGAGGGTGAAAAAGTTAAACATAGAAGCATTACCTCTTTAACAAAATGGCCAGAACATCTTGTAAATGATTTGGAAAAATTAATTAAAGGTAAAGCTATTACGGCAATAGAGGACTTGAATCTTTCTAATGGCAAATCATTCGGTGCAATTGAAGTAATCAAACAAGTGGCCAACCGACTGGGAATATATCAGGCCTTAGGCAGTTCTAAACAAGCAAAACTGGCAATGGTGCAAATTGCAGGGCGTATAATTACGCAACAGTCAAGGAATTACATTGCCAACGAATGGGTGATTAATCAGGATATTGAGAATGTTTACAATGTGTCCAGTTTCAATGAAGATAGCTTATACGATAACCTGGATTGGTTAAGCGCTAATCAGGAAAAAATAGAAAAGAAAATTTTCAGACACCGTTATCAAACAGAAAAAATAAAGAATATATTTTTATACGATGTAACTTCATCCTATTTGGAGGGGACAAAAAACGAACTGGCCACATACGGATATAATAGGGACAAGAAAAAAGGCAAGATGCAAATAGTTGTAGGGCTGATGCTCGACAGCTATGGATACCCAATTACCATAGAGGTATTCAAAGGGAATACCGGTGACACAAAAACAGTTTCGTCACAACTTAAAAAACTCAAAGAAGTATTTGGTGTAGAGCGAGTTATTTTTGTTGGGGATAAAGGAATGATAAAATCAAGCCAGATTGATGAAATCATATCAAACCAGTATAAATGGGATTATCTCACAACAATTACCAAAGAGCAGATTAAATCATTAATAAATAAAGGGGTATTGCAGCTATCTTTATTTGAAGACGAATTGGTAGAAGTAGCTGGCGAAAATAATGTGAGGTACATATTGCGGAAAAACAAGTATAGGGCAATAGAATTAAAACGAAATAGAGAAGACCGAATTAAAAGGTTGATGGATTTTGTGACTAATAAAAACAAATACTTAAAAGAACATCCAAAAGCACAAATTAATGTTGCGCAAAGAGATATAAACAATGAGCTGGTAAAATTAAAACTAAAAAACATCGTCACGGTAGATGTGAACGAAAGAGGGTTCTCTATATCTATAGATGAGGAAGCAAAAGAAAAACAAGGGGAGTTAGATGGCTGTTATGTGGTTAAAACGGGAGTCCCAAAAGAAGAACTAAACACAAAAGAGGCCCATGATAGATACAAAGATTTAGGATTGGTTGAATTTGCATTTAGGACCATGAAGACCACAATTGAAGAGCTTAGACCAATATTTGTAAGAAAAGAGGATAGGACAAAGGGCCACGTATTTGTTGTGATGCTGGCGTATATGATAACCAAATATATTTCAGATAAAATAGCCAGTTTAAACTATACCCGAAAATTTGCTATTGAAAGCCTTGATAAAATACAATATATAGAATATGATTTTAAAGGAACCAAAATAAAAGTACGCCCACATAACTTATCGAATCATCAAAAAGAAATATTGGATGCACTGGATATAAAACTAAATGTAGCTAAGAAGGAATCAGCCTGATAATATGGCGCATCCCTTGACAGAAAAGGGGTTTAAGGGATATTTATTTTCTTTAAGATAGGAAGTTCCGTTAAAGTGGAAGGATCTGAAGGGTAGCTATTGCAGTAGTTCGTTATAAGAAGCCTAAATGCAGAGGCGCTATGACGCAAAGCTTTTATTATTGGTACTTTCTGAACAGACACATGATTTGTTACAGCTTTTTCCGACTTTCTTTACAGGCGGGCACTAATTATACACTGATGAAACGGGCATGACAAAAATTGTTATAAAATTGTTAGGACTGTTAGATTGTTGGGATTGTTAGCTAATGTAATAAAACTTATAACATTCTAACAACTAATATATTAACAATATTAACAACTTTAACAATTCTAACAGCCGTAACAACTTATTAAATGTAAGATAAAACGGGCCTGACAAGGCACACCACAACAAGAATATGTATAAAGTCTTGCATGCGAGTTCCATCAGACCAATAACTTAATTAGGGGCTGCTGAATAACACTTAAATTATATGAATATTTACTTACCCGGCATAGAATTAAAACTTAAAGCTTTGTCTTCCGGGATTCAGCTTGAACCGCTTGGATCATCACTCTATGAAGTGGCAATTTCGCCTGTGAATTTGTCGTTTGATTGTGTTTATTCAATTGTAAATCAAACTGACAAGGGAGGGATGAAGACAATGTTGTCCGGCGAATCTTTTGATGGTGCGGAAATTCCGTATCGTTGGGAAATAATGAAAGAAGGAACAGATGCCGGAATTTATATTGATTTTTTTGAAGACAATCAACTGGAAGAAGTTTTCTGCCGGATCAATTTTAATGAAGGAAGTATTCATACATCTCTTGTTCCGAAAACAAAAGTGAAAGAGGTAGTTGTTGATCCCCTATTTCAGCCGTTTGGGTCTGTTTTGATGGTTGTACTTGCTCATTACCAAAACGATATTATCATACATGCTTCGGGAACAATCGATAATGGAACAGGTCGTTTGTTTACGGCTGTCTCGGGAACCGGTAAGAGCACCATGGCAGGACTCTGGGAAAAGTCTGGTGGCAAAGTAATTAACGATGACCGGCTGTGGTTGCATAAAGTGGATGATCAATGGCATTTTTTCAATACACCGATGCCCTATTATGCACAAAGGCCGTTAGAGGCACCGTTGAATGAAATATTCCTGCTTCGTCAGTCGATCCACAATGAAATAAAGAGACTTACCGGTGTTAATGCAGCCATGCGCTTCATGGCTAATGCCATTCAGCACTTTTATGACAAAAAAATGACGGAGCGCCACCTCGACCGGGTGCTGGATATTGCATCCAGTGTTCCCATCTACGATTGTGGCTTTAAGCCTGATCAGGATATTGTTGAAGCTATTCGAAAACAAGCGTGGAATTATACAGGGGAGTAGATTTCAATAGGCAGAAGGTTGACAGGCAGAAGGCAGAAGTATGGGGCAGAGAGCATAGGGTAGAGGAATTAGAGCCTGACCCGGAGGGTGTCTGAAAAGACTTACAATTTCTTTGTCACCCACACTTTGTGTACGGGACAGGCAGTGTGCGAAAATAGAATTTCTCAGCTCCGCCGCTTGCTTGCAAGAAACTATGTTAAAATAAGAAAAACATCAAAAGTTAGGGGTGAAAAAATATATTTATTATTTTTAATATTTGATATAAGTATCTACGTTTTTTCAGGACAAGCCTGAAAAAAAACCCTGTGCTGGATTTAGTCAACTTAAACAACATGTTGGTTAGTTTTATGCGCTAAGCGCCTATTCATCTTTAACTCATAGAATTTATGCGGTACTTTACTTCCTTCTTTTGTTTTGCTTTCCTTTTTGTGCAAAGCTTATTTTCCCAGATTCCCGCAACATGGGAATCTGTTGGTGGTCTTCCCGGTGTGACGGGTGGTAGCTCAGTTAATGATTATGTGTTGGCCATGGTACAGGATGGAGATGGCAATATATACATTGCCGGTGATTTCGAAATAGCCGGTGGGGTGATGGCTCACAGAATCGTTAAATACGATGGAGCGGAGTTTCATCCTATTGCCACGTCTGTTAACGGGTTTATATATGATCTGGCTGTGGATGTTAATGGTAATTTATTTGTCGGCGGGTCATTTACAACGATTGATGGCGTTACGATGAACCGGGTTGCTATGTGGGACGGTAACAATTGGAGCTCGTTGGGAACAGGGGTTGGAAATTATACTGTTTACGCCATTGCAGCAACCGGACCCGGTGAAGTTTATGTTGGTGGCGATTTTCCCACTGCCGGTGGAAATACAGCTTCCAGGGTTGCGCATTGGAATGGAACCTCATGGGCATCGATGGGAGATGGTTTTGATAATACTGTCAGAGCATTGGAATTGAGTTCGGACGGGAAGTTATATGCCGGGGGAATATTCACGCAAAGTGGAACCACCGATGTCTCCCGTGTTGCTTATTGGGATGGCACAGCATGGCAGCCGATGGGGTCGGGAGTAAATAATTCTGTTCTGGCATTGGAATCTGATGATTCCGGGAATTTATATGTAGGTGGGGAATTTGGGATTGCCGGAGGGATATATTTTCGACGTATTGCCAAATGGGACGGGACTGGCTGGAGTGGCGTTGGTGCTGATGAATATTCAGGGTTTGATAAGCGGGTTTATGATTTAAGAATTGATGAAAGCGGTAATTTATACGCGTGTGGTGAATTCTCTGAGTTTAATAATACAGCCCTTAGTGGCGCTGCTGTATTGCCGTCTTCCGGCACATGGCAAAGCATTGGGAATGAATTTGTTGATGGGTTCGGCGATGTAAACTATTCTCTCAGAAGTATTTTGCCCACCGACACCGGTGATGTTTATGTAGGGGGTATTTTCAGAGGCGCCGATGGTCTGGGCGTTTATAATATTGTTCGATGGGACGGAGTTGGTTTTCATACACTTAGCAATGGACCTGACAACTCAATTTATGTTTCAGTGCTTGATCCGGATGGAAATCTTTATGTAGCCGGTTCTTTCATTTCGGCAGGTGATAAGTTGGTCAATTACATTGCCAAATGGGACGGCAGTGAATTTTCTCCCTTGGGCGATGGATTTAATGATGTTGTATATGCCTTGACTATTGATTCAAACGGAACCTTGTATGCCGGAGGAAACTTTACAAAATCAGGGACAACAGAAATAAACAGAGTGGCCCGATGGTCAGGAACCGAATGGGAACCTTTAGGAACAGGTGTTGACGGGGAAGTGTATGTTTTGACAACAAACAGCCAGGACGAATTGTTTGTTGGAGGCTTAGGGATCACTGATGCCGGGGGTGTGTCGGTAAACAATATCGCCAGATGGGATGGTTCCCAGTGGCATGATCTCGATGGAGGGGTTAACAACTATGTGAGGGCTCTTTTTTGTGATGATCAGGACAATTTGTACGTGGGAGGCGGTTTAACGGAAGCGGGTAGTTCTCCTGTTACCGCTAACCGAATAGCCAAATGGGATGGTTCCCTATGGACTGCTCTTGATGGAGGGGTAACCGGATATTCCTCTGAGGTGCGAAAAATTATAAGTGATAAGAATGATGGCATTTATGTAGCGGGCAATTTTACTTTTGCAGGTGAAGTTGGCGTAAGTCATATTGCTCACTGGGATGGTAGTTCATGGAGTGGAATTGGAGATTATAGTGAAAGCTATTATCTGAATAGTAACGTCTTTGATATCACACTTGATGCTTATGGGAACCTTTATGCCGGCGGCTATTTTACTGCTGCCGGTGGCAATACTGTCAATATTTTTGCCCGTTGGGATGGCAATGAATGGGCGGGACTTGATAACGGTTTTAGTACCATAGGAGGAGGAATGCCCTCTGTCAGAAGTATTATTATTAAAAATGATGGAATCCTTTACGCTTCTGGAACATTCTATACTTCGGGCCTGAATAACCGCGTAACGCCTTTTTTGGCCAAAACGATTTTGCCAGGCCGGATATCTGTTGAGATAGAACCGCAACAGGCTGTTGATGATGGTGCCCGGTGGAGTTATGACGGCGGCACCACATGGCTGGAGCCCGGAGTTTATGATTTGCCGGCAGGTGATTGCAATGTTTCTTTTAAGGAGGTAAGCGGATGGAATGTTCCTTCGCCTCAAAATGTTTCTACGGCTTACGGGACTGACCTATTGCTAAGCGGAAGTTATGAAACGGCTACAAGTATTCCTGCCTTTAAAGATACAGAAACCATTAAAGTCTATCCTGTCCCTGCTACTGACTGGGTGAACCTGGTATTACCTGTTAGCAGGGGTTTTGTCACGATCATAGATATGAGTGGAATTATTGTTTTGGACCAGGAAATAAATAGTACTGAAGCAAGGATTTTTGTTGGAGATTTCATTCCCGGAATTTATTTTATGCGGCTGAAGGTGGAGGGGAAAATTGTTTTTAAGAAGCTGATTGTAAAATAATTGTTTTCGAATTGTCAATTCATCCACAACTGGTATAAAGGTAATGGATAATGATATAAATGAGCCTGCTCCTAAAAGAGCTGTTTTGTCAATATTTTAGCGATGAGAATATTATATCTGAGCCCGGTCTAAAAAGCATCTTTGTTGCCAAACTCGTTGTTGTTTTAAATTTTTTGCATACTCATTAACAATAAGTTAACTCCGGTACAAAAATTTAAAACGCCTGGATTTTGACAAGAATATGCTTTTTATACTGCACTCTTAACTTAAAAAATGTTATCGTATGTCTTTAGGTCGTATATCTTTTTCAGTTTTGCTGTTTGTTTTTCTATTTAATGGCATTTCTGCCCAGTATTTTCAGTCTGGGCCACAGGTTGAAACTTTTTATTCTGAAATCGATGATTCGGAACAACCCTATGCGCTTTATCTTCCCGAAAGTTTTAATCCCGATAAAACTTATCCGTTGGTGGTAATGCTTCATGGAGCGATGTCGAACCACCGGCTGGCCCTGAAAAGAGTTTTTGGAAAAACCAATTTACCGGGAGAGAGCGATGCCGAAGCTTCCCGTTATTTTCCACCCTGGGAAGACGTGGAATACATTGTAGTGGCACCTTATGCCAGAGGTACCATGGGGTATGTTGGCATCCCCGAGGATGATGTCATGCAGGTAATTGAGAAATGCCGAAAAGATTTTAAGATTGATGAGGATCGGATTTATTTGACCGGCCTTTCCATGGGAGGCGGCGGAACTCTTTTTATCGGGTTGTCCCGCCCCGACCTGTTTGCGGCAATAGCACCGGTTTGTCCTGCCCCTCCTGCAGAGGCGTTCGACCTCGAAGAGAATGCTTTGAATCTTCCCATGGCCATCCATCAGGGAGGAGCCGATCCGGTAGTAAAACCTGAAGGAACCCGGCGGATTGTTGAAGAACTCAGAAGTGTTGGCACTATGGTTGAGTATTATGAATATCCTGAAGTTCATCACGATTCATGGGCCAATGCCTATGCCAACGGAAACATCTTTAAATGGTTCGATGGTATTGTACGAAATCCATATCCCGGGAGAGTGCGTTTTGCTACCAGGTGGTATAAATATCCTGGTGCTTACTGGGTAAAGATTGATAAATTAACACCGGGTACTTTAGCCAGAATCGATGCAGAATTTACCGGTGAAAACCAGGTTAATGTTGAAACCGATAACCTGAAAGCATTTTCTCTGAACCTGAAAAATCATCCGCAATTTGAATCTTCAAAACTGCTTAAGGTTATTATTGACGGACAGGAAATCAGCAGTTTGCCCAGGTTCAATCATTCGTTTCATAAAGAAGGCGGGAAATGGGTAACAGGCCGGTATATTGCCCCTGTCATGGCTAAAAAGGCTGGTCTTGAAGGTCCTGTGTATGAGGTGGTGACCGAGCGTCATGTATATGTGTTTGGAACAAAGAATGCGGATGACCCGGATGAGATTAACCGGCGTAAAAGTGTTGCCAGAGAGGCTGCCGATTTCTCTGTCTCATTAGGCGGTTACTTTGAGCAAAACAGCACGGTTAATCCAAGAGTCATTGCAGACCGTCAGGTTACTCATTTCGACAGGTATCATTCCAATATGGTACTTTTTGGAACAAAGGAGACCAATTCGGTTATTGCAGAAATTGGTGATAAACTTCCGATGCATCTCGAAAACACAACAGACAGCCTGGGGCTTGTTTATTGTTATCCTCATAACGGAAATCTGGTGGTTGTCTCTTCCGGTTTGCCGTTTTGGACATTTGTTCCGGACGACAAGGATCAACAGCCATTGCATGGAAGTCGCTTTGGAGGTGCCAGCGGTGCCCAGGCATTAAAAGGGATGAAAGATTTTCTTTTGTTCAATAGGAGCAATCAGAATGTGATTGTTGAAGGCTATTTCAATCACGATTGGACATTGCCAAAAGAGGCTGTCAATACGTTAAAATCACACGGAGTTGTGATTAATACGAGGGAATGAAACGAGCATGGCAATGGTTGCGACAAAAGAACATGTATAAAACTCAATCATGCGAGTTCCATTCGACCAATAATTTAGACTAATTTTATACGAATGGAATTGTTAGGGTTGTTAGGGTTGTTAAATTGTTAGTTAATATAATAAAATTTACAACATTCTGACAACTAACACATTAATGATATTAACAATATTAACAACTTTAACAATTCTAACAGCCATAACAATTTATTAAATATACGAATGAAACGAGCATGGCAAAGTTTGCCACAATTAGAATATGTATAAGTTCTTGCATGCGAGTTCCATAAGACCAATAACTTAGATTAATTTTATACTGATGAATTAGATGGACAGGCTGAGGTTATTGCAATAACCTGATTGAATTTATTTAAGATTTTTTCATCCGAATTAAACTTTTCTTTTATTGCCATTGTTGTGATAGACCTCTGGTGAATGCCCGAAGTATTGAGAGGGGTTTTTATCAATTAGTTGCTTCTTCTGGCATGCACTTAAATCTTCACCCGACTCGGGAATGATGCATTTGGGATTCAGATGCGTTAAAGATGTAGAGTAATTTTTACTTTTGCATTTCTTAAGTAAATTTTACATTTTTGCACCACTAAATTCAGGGATGCATGATTCAGGAACAAGCTTTCGTTAAACAACTCAAAGAAGGTAATATTCATGCTTTCAATCATCTTTTTGATAGCTATTCGTCGCGATTATACGGGTTTGGAATAAAATATCTGAAGTCCGAAACCGATGCGGAAGAACTGGTGCAGGATGTTTTTCTGAAAATCTGGCGAAATCGTGAAAAACTAAAAGAGGAAGAGAACTTTCATTCTTATCTTTTTACTGTCGCATTTAACCAGATCAGGGATTATTTCCGGTATAAAGTAGTTTTTCTTGATGTGGACGAACATCTGGAGCTAATGCCATCCGATAATTCTACTGAAACAACGATTACCTATCGTTCGGTGCTGGAACAAATTAAAGCACTACTGGAAAAATTGCCCGATAAGAAACAAAAAATTTTTTACTTGAGTCGGTTTGAGGGTAAATCGGCCAAAGAAATTGCCGTTATTGTTGGTGTAAGTCCTAAGACTGTTGACAATCAGATATCTGAAGTGATCGGCTTTTTAAGAGAACGTTTAAAAGAATCGGGCCCGTTATTATGGCTTTTTTACTGGTTATTTATTCAGTAGCCTAAAGACATCAGAGACATTCCTTTATTCAGGTTAAGATTTACTCTTCCGCATGCCGGAGGAAAAATTTTTTTCTTGGGGTAGGGAACTTTGGTGGTGGTATGCTACCCGGTTCGGCAAAAAAAAAACATCTTGCCAAATGGCGGTTTGAGATTATGATTTTGTATTTTTGAGAAAACAAATATTTGTGAGAACGATTCAATTCAAGATACTGGATAACGTTGATTTGCAAGAGTACGCTTTTCAATGATAGTTGCAGCTTAATTAGATGAGGATGCAAAACTTTCGGCTTGAAAAGCGTTGGAGATCGTTGGATTGTCAAAAAGTAAGTTACTTCTATGAAAATAAAAGCGAAACCATTTGTGAAATGGGTCGGGGGGAAAACCCAATTAATCGATAGCATTAAAGTGACAATACCCCAAAATTTAAATCAGCAAAAAGACTTAACATATATTGAACCATTTGTTGGAGGTGGTGCAATTTTATTCTGGATATTGCAGGAATACCCAAATATTACTAAAGCTGTGATAAACGACTTAAATCCGGATTTAACCAGAGCATACAGAACAATAAAGGAAAGTCCCGACGTATTAATTAATGTGTTAAAAAACATTCAAAATGAATATTTGCCTTTAAATGAAGAAAAAAGAAAGGATTTTTTTCTTGAGAAAAGAGCTTTATTTAATACAAAATCACTTAATGATATAGAGAATACATCTCTATTTATTTTTCTCAATCGTACTTGTTTTAATGGCTTATATAGGGTCAATCGTAAAGGTCTTTTTAATGTTCCGTTTGGTAGATATGCTAATCCAAATATTTGTGATGAACAAACTATTATTGCAGATAGCAAATTATTGCAAAAGGTAGAAATATTGACTGGAGATTTTGAAGATACGTTGCCTTATGCTACACAAAACACATTATTTTATTTCGATCCGCCATATAAACCGTTAAGTGAAACATCCAGTTTCAATTCGTATTCACGACAAGCATTTAATGACAAAGAACAAATCCGTTTAGCCGAATTTTGCAAAAAGGTAGATATGCTTGGCTATGATTTTATACTTAGTAATTCGGATGTTAAAGGGAAAGATCCAAATGATAATTTCTTTGATGATCTATATAAAAATTTTCATATTAAACGTGTATTTGCATCAAGAATGGTTAATTCAAATCCCGCAAAGAGGGGGAAATTAACTGAATTACTAATAACGAACCAAGTGGTTGAAAAATTCGAATATGTCAAGGAAATTTGAAAGGTTTATATCTCAATTAAGTGAAACTAATGCTACGCTTGATTATTTTACTGATTTTGAGAAGATAAATGAAAATGTTAGAAAAATAGAAATTAAACTGAATCAATTAAATTATTTGATTGGTAAGACGAACATTAAACGTGCTGTTGAAGAATTATTTATAGAAAATCCCGGAGTATTTGAGGTTTTAGATATTTTAATTGCAATTCGGACCAATAAAAAAGCTAAAACTATTAATAGAGAAGGGAAAATAGTTTTAATGAAATCATACTTTAAAACACCGGAATTGATTTATGAATTCATTAACGATACAGGTTTAGGAGAGATGTTTCAGAATAAAAGAATCACTAATCTTGTAGATTATGTTTTTGGTGTGGAGGTCGGCTTGGATACTAATGCTCGAAAGAATAGAGGTGGTGAAAATATGTCGAAAGCTGTTGCTATGCAATTCGACAGAGCCGATATATATTATAAAAAAGAAGTCAAGAGTGCTGTTTTTCTTGATATTACAAGTTTGGGAGTTGATTTGAAAAAATTTGATTTTGTAATAAAAACCCGGAAGAAAACATATTTGATTGAGACCAATTATTACAATAGTGGTGGTTCTAAACTAAATGAAGTAGCTCGTTCATACTCTGATCTTGCCTCCAAAATCAATCAATATAATAAATATGAGTTTATTTGGATAACGGATGGCCAAGGTTGGCTATCTGCAAAAAATAAGTTGGAAGAAGCATTTTCAATTATTCCGAGTATATACAATTTAGTTAATTTAAACTTATTTATAGAAAAAATAAAAAATGAGCATATCATTGAATTTTGAATAACATAATGTTAAAAAGAAATATTTATCAACGTGTTATTGATTTGAAAAAAATTGAGATAAGAAATTCAGTAAAAATATTTTTTCAAATGAAACGAGCATGACAAAAATTGTCACAAAAGAACATGTATAAATCTCAATCATGCGAGTTCCATCAGGCCAATGACTTAGACTTGTTTTATACTGATGAAACGAGCATGACAAAGTTTATCACAAAAGAACATGTATAATTAACCTTTAATCATCAAAGAAACCAAAAACAGGGAACAGATTCTTCGTCGTTACCTCCTCAGAATGACATTAGACAGTCTGTCATTCTGAGCGGAGCGAAGAATCTACCATCAATTAAAGTATGATAAGTTGCATCATTACAATGACTTAGGTAAATTTTATACGAATGAATTAATTAGCTTACCATATAGAGGGTATGAAGTAGAATCCTTGATAAATGGTGATAAAATTGTAATTACAAAACCTGGAGGGAAGGCGATCAGATTAAGTCAACCGATGAAAGAGGACTTTTTGGTTTTTGTCTTTAAACCATCTGAAAACTTGCTTTGGCAGATTACACACATGCAAATTATTATGGATGTTAAAGAAAAAGGAAAAGAAGACAGGAAGAAAACTATTAAACTTATAAAACTGCTTAAAAAAACTTTTAATGGAGAAGAACCAAATGATTTTTTGGAAGATATTCTTGAATTAGATTTTACTACTGGCGCTACTTCTGAAACATTAATAGAAGCATATAAATTGATTTGGGGGCAGGAAGATGTCAATTATCCAAATGGCAAAGGTCGTTTAATGTCATGGGAAGCATTTAAGGAATTAAAAGAACAGTTAAAATGATACTTCCATTTTTTAAATCTCAGGATAAATTATTTACCCTATTACATGGTGATGCCATTGAACTTTTGAAGCAATTTGATTTTAAATTTGATATGATTTTTGCAGATCCTCCCTATTTTTTGTCAAATGACGGAATTTCTGTTCAAAATGGGAAAATGGTCAGCGTTAATAAAGGCGACTGGGATAGGTCGAATGGCTTTAAAAAGGACAATGAGTTTAATTACAATTGGTTAAAAGCCTGTAGGAATCATCTTACAGAAAATGGGACAATATGGGTTAGTGGCACTTTTCATAATATTTTTTCGGTTGCACAAATGCTAACTGAATTAAACTTTAAAATTCTTAATTGTATTACTTGGGCAAAAACTAACCCACCTCCTAATTTATCATGCAAATATTTTACACATTCAACGGAATTTATCCTGTGGGCTCGTAAGAATAGAAACAAAACGCATTATTTTAATTATGAGTTAATGAAACAAATTAACGGTGGTAAACAAATGAAAGATGTTTGGCATTTACCTGCATTATCTATTTGGGAAAAGTCTTGTGGAAAGCATCCAACTCAAAAGCCATTAGCATTACTTACTCGCATTATTCTTGCTTCAACGAAAAAGAATGATTGGATTTTAGACCCCTTTACCGGAAGTAGTACAACTGGTATTGCTGCGAATTTGGCAAACAGAAGGTTTCTTGGAATTGACAAGGAACAAGAATATCTAAACATTTCGAAAAAGCGAAAATTGGAAATTGAAAATCCACAGGTTTTTGCAACGTATCGTAGTAAATTAGCAGGTTTTGAACATAAAAGTCAACTTGAATTATTTTTGGCAAGAGAACCCGATATTAATTACATAAGAATGCTGAATCTGAATTAAGAAAGCGTTCCCACTACACTCAGGCTTGAATTATTCTCTTTCAGATAAAGAATCCAGTCTTCTGCAAAGTCGAAATTTTCATTAAAGGCTTGATGGAACTCGCATGATTGATTTTTGCACCTTCATTTCTGAATAATCCTCAAATTCTCTGGGAAGGAACGGACAAGCTATGACAATCCCTGATTTGTTCGTTTCATGTAAGAATTCCATGCCTGACCCTAAAAAATCATACGACACCTTGAGCGTCTGTATATTTTACTTTCCATTTGTCAGACCGCTAAACCGACTTTTTTAGTTGCAATTCAAAAAATTCTCGATAATTGGGGAAAATGTAAATTTTTTCGGGAGATTCTTCATTTTGCGGGGTATTACTATTAGAACACATCAAGAAATCTAACGGTCTATTCTGGCAGAGACCATTAATTATTTCAGATGAACGAGAATGACAAAGATTGTTTTAATAGATTTTTTGATATAAGATGTAAGATGAAACAGGCATGGCAAGGTTAGTCACAAAAGAAGATGTATAAAATCAATCATGCGAGTTCCATTCGACCAATAACTTAGACTAATTTTATACTGATGAATAAAGAACAACAAAAAATATTTGAAGATTATTTGAACGGAAGGGGAGACCAGTCGACAGAAAAGAAATTTGCCGACCTGTTTCGGGGGGAGGCTAATGAACTCAGTCTGAAACGGCGGATGAAGAAAGACTGGGATTCTGTTTCGAAAGATGAATTAAATAAAGATCTTACACCTATTCTCTACAGAATACATTTTCTCATTAACTCAGAAAAGGGGAAAGAATCCGGTAAAAACAAACTCAAAAAAGCATTGAACTGGTACAGCCGTGTCGCGGCTGTTTTGTTATTGCCGTTGCTTGCTATAAGCTCTGTATTGTTCTTTTTCGGTAAAGAGCAGGTCGCGGGGCCTTCTGTGGTTGAGGTTACCGCTCCGTTGGGATCGCGTGTAAAAACCCGGTTACCCGATGGTACCGTCACCTGGTTGAACAGTGGTTCTGCATTAACCTATTCAATTCCTTTTGACGAACGAACCATAAATGTGCGGGGGGAAGCTTTTCTCGATGTGAAAAGTGATTCGCTGAATCCTTTTACCGTTCGTGGAAATAAAACTGCAGTGAAAGTCCTTGGCACCCGTTTTAACGTAGAGATGTGGCCTGATGAGGAAGTTGTGGAAGTTGTACTGGAAGAGGGCAGAGTGCAATTGATACCCGACAATTATGAGCAAACTTTTGAAATGAAACCCGGTGAATTACTGCTTTTCAATAATAATGAACGAAAACTAATCCGAAAAAAAGTAGATCCGGAACCATATTCTGCCTGGATCGATGGAAAACTGATGTTAAGAGGCGAAAATATGACTCAGATGGCGAGAGAATTGTCGCGCTGGTTCAATGTAGATGTGGTAGTGGAAGACAGCATCCTCTTTGATTATACCTTCCGGGCTACTTTCGAGGATGAGAAACTGGAAGATGTATTACGTTTACTGAAAATGACCTCGCCTATTGAATACAAAATAATAGATAATCAGCAAGATAGTAAGGGTAACTTTTCCAGGAAGAAAGTGATTATTCGTCATCAATAAAATACACAGAAATGAGTAAGGCTTCAAATTTTAACAGCAGTTAAAAGGATCATTCATTACAGTAAGAAAATTTTTCTAAGAAAGAAGGGGACAAGGAAGCGGCAACTTCCCCATCCCCTAATGTTGGACTTAAAATCATTACAAAGCTATGAAAAAAATTCCTAAGACAGGAGTGGGAGACCGAAATGTCTTCTCTAAAACCCTTCGTATCATGCGAATTACATTATTCTTAATGTTTGTGGGGATGTCGCAGATATTTGCAGCCAATTCCTACGCGCAGATCAAAAAACTCACCATTGACCTTGAAAATGTCAAAGCCGAAAGAGTGCTTGATGAAATTGAGAACCAGAGCCGGTTTTATTTTCTTTACAACGAAAAACTGGTTGACATCAACTTCAATGCTTCGGTGAAATTTACCGACGAGAATATTTTTAAAGTTCTTGATTATCTTTTCGCCGGACGTGATATCACCTACAAGGTAGTCGACAATCAAATTATTTTGTCGGGAGGAAAGGCATCTTCAGAAGTCTTCCAGCAATCCGGGAAGACCGTCACCGGTAAAGTGACTGATCAACAGGGAGAACCAATTCCCGGAGTTACGGTTTTCGTAAAAGGCACAACACAGGGAACCATAACCGATATGGATGGAAATTTTTCATTAAGTGTTCCTGAGGATGCGAATGTTTTGGTTTTTTCTTTTGTGGGAATGCAGACACAGGAAGTACCCATTGAAGAAAGGACTACTTTTTCGGTTGTGATGCAAGAAGCAGTTATTGGACTTGATGAAGTTGTCGCAGTAGGTTACGGTGTGCAGAAAAAAGTAAATTTAACCGGGGCAATTTCATCTGTCACTTTTGATGAAGAAGTGGATAACCGGCCAATTACCAATGCATCTCAGGCACTTAGCGGTAAAGTAACCGGTGTGTGGGTAAGTCAAAACTCTGGAAAACCTGGTAGTGACGGTGCACAATTACGTGTACGTGGCTGGGGAACGCTGAATAATGCCAATCCTTTGGTTATAATCGATGGAATTGAAGGCTCATTCGATCAAATAAATCCAAACGATATTGAAAGTATTGCCGTATTAAAAGATGCAGCGAGTGCTGCAATTTACGGTTCAAAAGCTGCAAACGGTGTTGTTCTAATTACTACCAAAATGGGAAACACAGGAGAACGTCTGCAGGTAAATCTTAATTCATATTATGGAATACAATCATTGGGAAGAAGGTACGATTTGGTGACCAATAGCGCCGAGCATATGAGATTAACAAACCAGGCTTTGGTAAATGAGGGAGCCAGTCCGCTATTTCCCGACAATATGATTACTGCTTTTGAAAATGGGACAGATTCATATAAATATCCAAATACCGATTGGTTTGATGTATTGTTTGAAAATTCACCCATCCAGGAACATAACCTGTCAATAAGAGGAGGTACAGAAAGAAGTACATCATTTTTGTCATTCAATTATATGAATCAGGAGGGGATGGTACCGAATACCAAAACTGAAAAATATGGAATACGGGCAAACCTTGAGTTAAATGTAAACGATTGGTTTAAGGTAAGCGGACGTCTGAATTATGGTCATAAAGTTGCAACCGAACCATATAATGACATGGTTTACGGTTCTCTTGGTCGGGTTTTTGAGATGCTTTCAGGTGTAACTCCATATACTGCACCTTATACGCGTGACGGTAAATTCGGAGCGGTTGAGGCAATTGATGATGACGGAAATATCCTTTATGATAACAGGAACCCTTTAATTGATGCTAACAATGGTAAAAGAACGGATGAACAAAACTTCCTTGCAATTAATGCTTCAGCAGAAATTAAATTCACAGATTTTCTAAACTGGAGAACTACCGTTGCTTCCACAGGAAACTGGATTCTGACCGACAATTTTAATGAAACCGTTATAGGATATACTGATTCGGGGATTCCAATGATGACCAAAAACTATAACCGGGAAGGGATTGAAATTAGCCGAAATAATAGTTATTCTTTGGCTAACAATGTATTTACCACCCTGAATTTTGACAAGACATTTGCTGAAGCTCATAATGTCTCTGCAATCTTGGGTATGCAACTTGAAGACAGAAAAACAAAAACAGCCTACTCAAGAAGATCTGATCCACCAAAAGAAGGACTGACACAGGTTGATGCCGGAACATCAGGTATTCAGGGTGAAGGCAATATGACCGGATTACGAATGTTTTCCTATTTTGGCCGTTTAAATTATTCGTTTGCCGGCAAATATCTTTTTGAAGCTAATTTAAGAGCTGATGGTTCCTCGCGTTTTAAAGAAGGAAACAGATGGGGAATATTTCCCGGATTTTCCGCAGGATGGAGACTTGGGGACGAAACATTTATTGAAGAATTGAACCTGTTCTCCAATTTAAAGCTGAGAGCTTCCTGGGGGCAATTAGGGAATGAAAATATTGCCGGGTACTGGCCGTTCCTAACAGTTATTGACCAGAATAATAATTTAAGTTACAGCTATGCCGGAAGTTTTGCACCAGGTGCTGCAGTAACTGCTTTAATTGATGAAGATATTACCTGGGAAACATCTACAACTCTTGATATTGGTGTTGATTTAGGATTTTTAAAGAACAGGATAAGTATTGAGGCTGACTATTTTAGAAAAAAGACTACTGACATTATTGTTCAGCTGCCAATTCCATCTCTGATGGGAAATTTAACGCCTCCTTTTGAAAATGTTGGCGAAATGAAGAATAACGGTTTTGAGTTTGTCTTTAATTACGATAACAGATCGATAAACCGGAACAAGTTCGGGTATAATATAGGTTTAAACTTTTCTTACATTAAAAATGAGGTAACCAAGTTTAGGGGAGGGGATTCTCCTGATCAGCTTTATCTTATCAGAGAGGGATATTCGTACCAAACTCTGTATGGTTATAAAGCGGTTGGAATCTATCAATCGGATGAAGAAGCTTCGCAGCACATGTATGACAACAGCTACACTCCTATTGCAGGAAACCTAAAATTTGAGGATGTAAATAAAGACGGCAAACTGGGGTTCGAAGACAAACAGGATATTGGAAATACCATTCCCAAAGTGACTTATGGATTAAGCGCTGCATTTCAGTATAAAGGATTCGATTTAAACCTGCTTTTCCAGGGTATTGCCGGGGTTCATGCTTATAACCAGAACAATTTCACTAATCTGAATTGGGATAACCGAACGATTTCAACACGATGGAGAGATGCCTGGACACCACAAAATCCAGATGCCGATATGCCTATCTTGTATTGGGACAATCCCTGGGACATGCAGCAATCTTCATTTTGGGTAAAAGATATCAGTTTTATAAAACTTAAAAACCTCCAGTTAGGTTATAGTGTCCCGGAAAAACTGACTTCTGACATTGGCATACAAAAAATCTATTTTTATTTAAATGCACAAAATGTATTTTCTATTGTTGACAAAGACTTCGAAGGATATGATCCGGAGAAAAGTACTTTCTCTGCAACTGTAAATGAATATCCTGTGCCAAGAATTGTTTCATTAGGTGTAAATCTTAGCTTCTAAAATAATGATCATGAAACTGAAAAAAATATTTATACGTAGCTTACTCGTAATTTTAATTATCTCATTAAACGGGTGTGCAGACGAATTTCTGGGGTTTTTCCCGGAAGATAAAATTACTTCCGAAAATTTTCCTGAGAATGAAGCTGATATTGAGCTTCTTTTAAATGGTCTTTACGGGCAGCTTCGTGAAGATATATTAATTACCCAGGGATTATTTGCTTTTGGGATACTGGACGGTGCAACTCCAAATGCCTATAACTGGGGTAATACACCCCTTGCTCAAATTGGAAACGGACAACTTTCTGCTACTGCCGGTGGAATTGTTGAATTTCGGTGGACAAGAAGTTATGAAATAATATTCAGAGCAAATTACCTTCTCAGTGTTTTGGATGAGGTTGAACTTAAAGAAGAGGTAAAATTAATGTATGCTGCTGAAGCTCGTTTTCTGCGGGGCCTGGCTTATGCCACATTGGTTGAATCGTATGGGGGGGTACCAATTATTTTAAATGCAATTTCCACGGAAGAGGCAAGGACGATTGCACGGAGCACGGCAGATGAAACCTGGAATCAGGCAATAGCCGATTATGATTTTGCAATTGCAAACCTCGATGTTGACGCACCACTGGTGGGAAGAGCAACAAAAGGCGCAGCAATGGCAATGAAAATGCGAGCTTATTTGTATCAAAATAAATTCAATGAGGTTTTAAATCTTGCTGACAGTGTTATTACTCTGGGAAAATATTCTCTTTTCCCAAGTTACGAAGGTTTGTTTCAGTTGGCTCATGAAAACAACCAGGAAGTAATATTTGATGTTCAGTATATGAGGGGAGAAAACTCACAGGGAACACGCCTCGATCAGTTTACAGGAACTGGGACCGGGAGTTGGACAAGGGGGACACGATATGTACCTACTGAAGATTTGGTAAATGCTTATGAACGGATTGATGGTTCTCCCGGCAAATATTTTGAATCAGAAATTGATCTCGATAATCCTTACGATGGTTGGGATCCCAGATTAAAATTTACTGTAGTCGTACCTGGTTCTTATTATCTTGGTTATCGCTTTCCAAGCTACCTTTATCCTGGCGGTGCTTACAATCATCCCGCAAACAGGATCAAACATTTAAGTACCAGAAAATATCGTGTAGACAAGGAAGAAGATTTACCTCCGGCAGATCAATCAGATTTAAACAATATTGTGATACGCTATGCTGATGTTATTTTATCAAAAGCAGAGGCTATTATTGAAACAGGCGGGAATGTTGATGAAGCTGTTGCACTTATTAACAGAATTAGAACCGAAAGAGACGATGTAAAAATGACTCCTCTTCCGAATGGATTATCACGTGAAGAAGCCCGGGCAAAATTAAGGCACGAAAGAAGAATTGAGTTTGCATTGGAGGGCCTTTATTGGATGGATATCAAAAGATGGCATAAGCTTGATGGATTTCTTGATGATATTTACCCAGTTGAAGTTCGCGATCACAACGGAAATATAGTCGAAACTAAATTCCCGGATGGTTACAAAGAGCAATTCAACCTTTTGCCCATTCCAAATAGTGAGTTATCTTTAAATGAAAATCTGGAACAAAATCCAGGTTGGTAATTAATAAAGTCTGGCCTAAAAAAGTACTTTAGATTTTTAGGCCAGACTTCAAATAAATTAAACCGTAAAAAACATGAAAAAACTTAAATTAGGGGTTTTTGTTATTACTCTGCTTTTATTTGTCAGATGTAATGTAGATAAAGGAGACAGAGTGATTACTTATAACTTAGCAGAAATACCCGCTCCTTCGCTGGAGAATAATCTGGTAGGAACAGAGAATGTCCAACAAATCGGCGTTTATTTGCCGCCTTCATACAATTATTCAACCCAATTATACCCTGTGGTGTATTTTTTGAACGGATATACTGTGGAAGCTGGTGAGTATCCCAAGACAGAGGCTTTCGACGCTTATATGAAAAATAATAAAGATCAGGAATTTATATTAATAGAATTGAATGGTTATAATTTGTTTGAAGGATCGATGTATGCCAATTCCGTTGTTACGGGAAATTGGGAAGACTATATCGTCAAAGATGTCGTAACCTATGTTGACAACAATTACAGGACTCTGGCAAAAAGGGAGTGCAGAGGAATTGCCGGCCACTCAATGGGAGGAGGCGGGACAATTAATATTAGTTTAAAATATCCCGATGTTTTTTCGGTAGCTTATGCAATGAGCCCGGCTGTTTTAGCTGATGACCGGCTTATCAGTGGCTTTTTGACAAACGATTCGCTAATGAACCAGATTCTTACTTTATCTGAAAGGATGGCCAACGTGAAAGATGACAATTTTGCTGAAACCTTAAAACGTGAACTGGAAGCTTACGATCGGGATATGATGGGCATATACGGGTTCATGGCAATGGGTACTGCCTTTGCACCCGATCTCTCTAAACCTTTGAAAATTGCATTGCCATTCGAACGTGATGAAAAAGGAAATCTCAGAAAAATAGATGAAAACTATAATAGATGGATTTCGGGGTTTGGAAACCTGGAAGGAAAAGTTGAAAGGTACAAAGATAATTTGTTGAAATATAACAAATACGCTTTGGATTGCGGGTTCCATGATGAAATGCCTGGTTTATTTAAATCAACTGTATATTTTTCCCAAATACTTACGAAAGCTGAAATTCCGCATTCAACGCATTGGTACGATGGCAACCACAGCGGTAAAGTTTCCGAACAATTAATCAATGAAGTGTTTCCAGCCATGTCCACTTATTTGCTCCAAAAATGAATATATATCTTGTTGTTTAAACAATAGTCCTTTAGAGTAAAAGCTAAACGCAGACGCAATGACGCAAAGTCTTTATTATGAGAGATTTGTGGCCTATGTCTTTGATTTTATAAATAACTAAAAACCAAGCTTTTGTAAAATATTGACGAAGTATTATTTAAAATACAATTAATTTAAAATATAAGTATATGAAACCATTAAAAATAAAAATTTTGTTGTTATTCTTATTAACTTTATCTTTTCAACTAACTGCTTTTTGCCAGCAAGGTCGTTTGCTTGAAAGCCTGACAATGGAAAGCGACTTACTCAAAAGCAAAGTTAAATACTCGGTTTACCTCCCGCCAGATTACGATAAATCAGAACGCTCTTATCCTGTGTTGTATTTACTGCATGGCTATTCAGGAAACGAAACAGTCTGGATTCAGTTTGGTGAAGTTAACCGAATGGTCGACAATGCAATAAAGGAAGGAGAAGTTTCATCTTTTATTATCATTATGCCTGATGGCAAAACAAATTGGTATTGTAATGATTATCAAGGATTAGAACCATACGAAGATATGTTTATCAGGGAATTCATACCATTTATTGAAAAGCAATACCGCATTCGGTCTAAAAAGGAGTTTCGTGCCATTGCCGGAAATTCAATGGGCGGCTATGGTGCATTGAAGTTTGCCATGAAATACAACCATCTTTTTTCAGCTTGCGTAGCTTTTTCTTCGGGTATCTTTACAGATGTGGAGATAGCCATGATGCCTGATTCAATTTATGGAATTCTTGATGGCATTTATGGCAAAAACTTGGAAGGAAATAAACGAATAAATGAGAATTGGAAGAACAACAGTCCTTTATATCTGGCAAAAACCATTACAGTTGACAAATTAAGATCTGTCCGCTTTTACATCGATTGTGGTGATGATGATTTCTTATATAGGGGGAATTCGGATTTACATAATTTGATGAGGGATTTAAAAATACCTCACGAATATCGTGTAAGAGATGGGGGGCATAACTGGAAATATTGGAGAGAAGGGCTGCCTGCAGGCCTTTCATTCATAAATAAAAGTTTTATTAGAGAGATCGGATTTTGAAATAAAAAAGATCACATGTTTTATAAATGTTTTTAATCTGATCTATTCATGAATTTTCTATTACAATGTTCAACTATCGGCGAAATACAAGCGTTCTCAATAAAATCGGCTCTATTCCCTTCTCCGGTTTTATCTGCCGTTCCTTATATTTTTTGATATTTGAATATCTTATTACGAAAACTCATGAATAAATCAGGTTATAATGCTTTTTTTAAAAAAAAGTATTGGGCAAATTTTATGTTTGCTTCAATCTTGTTACGTGTATGGCATTTACCATTTTTTAAATATCACAGCAAAACCTTAGAAATAGAAACTCCTCCAAATATAATTTTAATTCTGGTTAATGATTTGGGGTGCAATGATGTTTCCTTTTGCCGTAATTTTAATTTTGATAGGCATTACGAGATTGAGTCGAGTCGATAAGTCAAACCCCAAGTATTGATATACTTGCTGACTATGATATGCGTTTCACTGATTTTTATGCAGTACCAGCAGTTTGTTCTCCTTCAAGCTGCCCTGATGACATGAAGAAATGCCGGAGCGATCTTTGTTTTGGAGGTATCGAAATCAATGGGCAGTGAGAAATGGAGACTGGAAATACCTTAAAATCAGAAATGAGGAATATCTGTTTAATTTAGAAGATGATATTTCGGAAACAAAAAATGTGAAAAATGAATTTCCTGAAATATTTCAATCTCTTAAACAGGATTTATACAAATGGGAAATAGAAATGAATAATTATCAACAAAAAACAAATTAAAAATGAAAGCAAATAAGTCAATTGTTATGGCCGGATTGTTATCTTTCGGTCTATCCGGACAACAAGATATGATTGCAGCAGAAACCGAAGATGAAAAGGCCTCAAAACCCAACTTTATCGTCATTTTTGCTGACGACCTCGGTTACGGGGATTTGGGGATTTTCGGACATCCGACAATTAATACGCCCAACCTCGATAGAATGGCTTTTGAAGGCCAAAAATGGACCAATTTTTATGTTGCAGCACCGGTTTGTACACCAAGCCGTGCAGGTTTGCTAACAGGCCGATTACCTATTCGCTCAGGCATGTGTAGTGACAAACGAAGGGTATTGTTCCCCGACTCCAATGGAGGGTTACCCCAAAGTGAAATCACAATTGCGCGTGCTTTGAAAGAAAACGGCTACCAAACTGCAGCTATCGGGAAATGGCATTTGGGTCATAAATCTCCTTTTCTGCCAACTGATCACGGATTTGACAGCTATTTTGGAATTCCATATTCCAATGATATGGATAGAGTTCCGGGGACTGGTACTGGAAATTATATTACATCCCAAATTAAGCTTGCAGAAGAAGAAAATTTTCATGCCTATAATGTTCCAATATTGAGGAATGACAAAATTATTGAACGACCAGCAGACCAGAGGACTATTACAAAAAGATATACTGAAGAAGCCGTAGCTAAAATAAAAAGTATGAAAGACGGACCTTTTTTTATTTATCTGGCACACAACCTGCCACATATTCCGTTGTTTCGTTCCGAAGAATTTAAGGATGTTTCGCTGGCAGGATTTTACGGTGATGTAATTGAAGAAATAGACTGGTCAGTAGGACAAATTCTGAAAACCTTAGAGGAAGAAGGACTTGATGAAAATACGCTGGTGGTTTTTACATCAGACAATGGTCCGTGGCATATTTTTGAAACACACGGAGGAACTGCAGGTTTACTGAGAGGGGCAAAAGGTGGTACTTTTGAAGGGGGAATGCGCGAACCCACAATTTTCTGGTGGCCGGGGAAATTAAAACAAGGAGTGGTGATGGATATGGCAACCACTATGGATTTGTTTCCAACCTTCTGCAATCTTTCCGGAACCAAACTTCCAGACGACCGCATTTATGATGGATACGATATTTCCCCGCTGCTTTTGGGAACCGGGAAAAGTCCGCGTGATGTGGTATTCTATTACCGTGGCCAGCAGGTCTATGCTATTCGCAAAGGGGACTACAAAGCACATTTTATAACTCAAAATGAATATGGCAGTCAAACAGCTCATCCCATTACTAATCCACCACTGGAAATAACCAACACTCCCACTGTTCATGAAACGCCTCTGCTCTACAATGTAAATATCGATCCTTCAGAAAAATTTAACATTGCCGAAGAACATCCGGAAGTAATTGCTGAAATCAGAAAAGTGCTGGAAGAACATCTGGCCGGCATCGAAGAAGTAGAAAATCAATTGGAGAAGTAACAAACCAAAAAACATTTTTCTTGTCTGCTTCCTTCAGATAGTCTGGAGTTCTTCTGTCCCATAAGGGAAGCGGTGGTCAATTGGGAAGAAAAGGATGTGTTTAATCCTGCCAGTGCCCTAAAAGGAGATACTGTATTTTTACTGTATCGTGCCGAAGACAGCATTGGGAAATACAATGGCACATCACGTATTGGTCTGGCTTATAGTTTGGATGGTTATAAATTTCGTAAGAAGCCTGAACCTGTTCTTTACCCCGATAATGATGAGTTCAAAAAATATGAATGGGAAGGTGGGTGTGAGGATCCGCGGACAGCGAATTGGTTGAGCCCGGACCTCCTGCTGTAATTACAGACCAGGGGATACTGCTGATTTACAACAGCAAGAACAGTCCCTCTTTTGGAGATAAAAATCTTGAAGACGGCACTTATGCAGCAGGGCAGATAATTATGGATAAAGACGATCCTGCAAAGGTTTTGTATCGTACCGATCAGTGGTTTATCTCTCCCGATCAGCCTTTTGAGATTACCGGTCAGGTTGATAATGTATGCTTTGTGGAAGGATTGGTCCGTTTTAATGGGAAATGGTTGCTCTATTACGGAACTGCCGACTCGAAGATTGCGGTTGCAGAGTCTGATGTAAGTCTTAATTAATGCCTGTCCGTAAAGTGCAATTTACTGCGTGATGCTTGTCCGAAAATTACTCATCCCGAGGTAGCTTTTGTAGGGTTTTTCAAAAAAAAAACAGCAAAAAGCACAATCGGGACTCGGTATTTTCGGACTTCGAAAGCCCCCGGTGATATTGAGGCAGGCATTGCAGCCGGCACTTTCCGGACAGTCACACATTTTGTGAAAATTTTTGAGAGTTCATAGATACACACTAATTTATATATTGTTTATGAATACAAACACATCCTTATCAAAACTACTCCCCGTATTATTCGGGTTCTTCGTTATGGGCTTCGTCGACGTGGTAGGCATATCGACCAGTTATGTCCAGAAAGACTTTAATTTGAGCGATTCGGTGGCGAATTTGTTACCGATGATGGTATTTCTCTGGTTTTTTGTTTTTTCAGTGCCTACAGGACTATTGATGAACAAGTTAGGCCGGAAGAATACGGTTTTGCTGAGTATGGTCATCACTTTTATAGCAATGCTGGTGCCTTTAATCGCTTATAGCTATGGAATGGCACTTTTTGCTTTTGCATTGCTTGGCATCGGTAATACCATTTTGCAGGTTTCGCTCAATCCGCTTGTGTCGAATGTCGTCAGTAAGGAACATTTGACCAGCCGGCTTACACTGGGGCAGTTCATTAAGGCCATTGCTTCGTTTCTGGGCCCGATTATAGCTGGCTTTGCAGCAGCCACGTTGGGCAACTGGAAGATGTTGTTTCCGGTATTTGCCGGAGTAACGATGTTGTCGGGTCTTTGGCTCTTGTTGACCCCTATTCCGCGGGATGAGCGCGTTGAGGAAACCACCTCGTTTGGAGAAGCTTTTGGTTTGTTAAAAGATAGAACCATTTTATTGCTTTTTCTGGGTATTTTATTTGTTGTAGGTGTCGATGTCGGCATGAATACGGCAACACCGAAATTTCTGATGGAGCGGGCAGGTTTGCCTCTTGAGCAGGCCGGTTTGGGAACCAGCCTGTACTTTGCTGCCCGTACGGTGGGAGCATTGACGGGTGCCATTTTGCTTGCAAAGTTCTCGGCTACCCGTTTTTTCAGGATAAGCATGCTCTCAGCGATTACAGCGATGGTAATAATGTTGTTTAGTCAGAGTATTGTACTTATATTGATAATGGTAGCCGTTATCGGTTTCGCCATTGCCAATATTTTTTCTATTATTTTTTCAATGGCCCTACAGAATCGTCCTGAGCGGGGAAATGAGATATCGGGTCTGATGATCATGGGCGTATCTGGCGGCGCAATCCTGCCTCCATTAATGGGGCTGGCCTCCGATGCTATTGGACAAACAGGTGGAATGCTGGTTATTCTGGCCGGCATGCTATATCTTTTGTTAGCGGCTTATGTGGTTAAGAGCGAGAGAAAATAATTATTGAAAAATTTTTTTATTTCTGAAAAGACACATGATTTTTTTTATCAAAAGATGATCTTTCGTTCATTAATGCGAAATTGCAAAGAGTTGTTAAGCCTGGCACCTTTCAGGTTTCGGAAATTAATTTGCCGGTGGCAGGACAATAACAAAATATATTACTGAGTGCAGTCTAAAAAGCATCTTTATTGTCAAAATCCAAGCGTTTTAAATTTTTGCACCGGAGTTAACTTATTGTTAATGAGGATGCAAAAATTTAAAACAACAACGAGTTTGGCAATAAAGATGCTTTTTAGACTGGGCTCATTACTAAAATCAGGGTAGTAGATCAAACCATCCGGGTTTAAAATGATTTTTGTTCGAAGTTTGTGTCGTTTTATTCCTTTTGAGGCTTTATATTTTCTGGCGAGGTGAAGATTCTGGCTGGCACGACAGGCGCTCTCAAACGAAATTCGTAAATTTGGCGGAGTAAGTATTTTAGAAGTTTATACTGTACGCAGTTTATAAAAATTCAGAAAAATGGATGCTCAGGCCAGAAAGTATGCGCTTGCTGCGCAGCGCACAGAAATAACAGAATATCATATCTATAAACGACTCGCCGGAAAGACTAAAAATTCAAAAAATGCAGAGGTTCTCAACCGTATTGCAGGTCAGGAAAAACAACATGCAGCTTTTTGGGAATCAAAAACCGGGCAACAGGTGAAACCCGATAAGTGGCGGCTGTACCGGACTTTATTACTGGCGCGTTTTCTGGGCTTGTCCTTTGCTTTGAAACTAATGGAGGAAAAGGAAGGTACCGGCGCAGATAATTATGTCCGTCAGGCAAGATATTTTCCCGAGGCGGCAGATTTTGCCAGGGAAGAGGGGGAACATGAAAAGGAAATTCTGAAAATGCTGGAAGGCGGCAATCTTACTTTTGTCGGTTCGGTGGTTTTAGGGCTTAATGATGCCCTTGTGGAATTAACAGGGGCTTTGGCCGGATTTACTCTTGCCCTGGGGGAAACCAAAATAATCTCCATCGCCGGATTGGTTACGGGTATTTCGGCCGCTCTTTCAATGGCAGCGTCGGAGTTTCTTTCCACTAAGACAGAAGGTGATCCGCGGGCCAAAGAAGCTGCTCTTTATACCGGCATTTCGTATTTGGCAACGGTTATCTTGCTCATTCTCCCTTTTTTCCTTGTGGATAATAAATTTGTGGCATTAGGAATTGTTCTTGTTCTTGCATTATTAATTATCTGGGGGTTTAATTATTATGTTTCTGTTGTCAAAGATCTTGATTTTAAAAAACGATTTTGGGAAATGGCTTCAATAAGTATGGGGGTTGCTGCCTTTTCCTTTTTGGTGGGTTTTGGGTTAAATGCTCTGCTGGGGGTTGATGTTTAACAGTTATGAGTGCAGTATAAAAAGCATATTTTTGTCAAAATCAAGGCGTTTTAAATTTTTGTATCGGAGTTAACTTGTTGTTAATGAGGATGCAAAAATTTAAAACAACAATGAGTTTGGCAACAAAGATGCTTTTTAGACCGGGCTCATGTATTCATTCCAAACAATCTAAAACCAATCCATAGTTTTTGCATAGGATTATTTCGCCCTGTGGTAACTGTCGGGATTGTCTGAAAATTCTCCCGAAGCAGGTACTGAGACCCACAGAATAAAAATAGGTCTTTTCAGACATCTTCGGGGTTATGCTCTAATTTTACAATAGTATACGTTTTCCCGGCCTCAGTTGGAAAATCATACAAATAAGTATTGGGCAACCTGGGTTTTGTTAATTCGGCCTTTTCTGATATTATTGGGTCTTTGATTTTAGCCTTTTCAAAGAAAGGATTTGGATTTGTGCCGGAAGCTTGTTTCAGTTTTGCACCATCTTTCAAAGCAATATCGTTCGGAACCCGTATTCTACAATTTCCACCCAGTGTCGACTTTATTTCGGCCTTAATTAGTTGGCCGTTTTCCCATTTACAACTGACTTCGAATCCTCCCGGTGTTCTAAGTCCTGTTATCTCTCCATTTTTCCATTCATCGGGGAGGGCAGGTAAAAAATGTATGGCTCCGTCGTGACTTTGCAGCAGCATTTCAGCAATTCCTGCGGTACAACCAAAATTTCCGTCTATCTGAAAAGGGGGATGCGCATCCAACAGGTTGGGATAGGTTCCACCGTTTCGGCCGTCTTTTCCCGGATCAACCAGTGACAGTTGGTCTTTGATAAGTTTACGGGCGTGATTGCCATCGAGCATACGCGCCCAAAAGTTGACTTTCCAGGCCATTGACCAACCAGTGGATACATCTCCTCTGTGTTGGAGTGTCGTGCGTGCTGCTTCGAATAATTCGGGTGAGGAATAGGGCGAGATTTGGTTGGAAGGATATAAACCATACAGGTGGGAGATGTGACGGTGCTTATCTTCAGGGCTGTCCAGGTCTTCCATCCATTCCTGTAATTGTCCGTATTGACCTATTTGCATTGGGGGCAGGCTGTCCAGAATATTTCGGAAATCGCTGATGAGGTTTTCATCCTGATTCAGTAAAGTTGCTGCTTTTATCGTTTTGGAGAAAAGATCAAACAGAATTTGATTGTCCATGGTTGCGCCGGCAGTGATTGAAGGACGACCGGCGGGTGCATTCTCAGGAGAGACGGACGGACTAACTACCAGCCATCCGTTTACAGGTTCTTCAATGAGAAAATTCTGATAAAACCGACATGCTGATTTCATTATTGAATAGACTGATGCGAGATATTTCATGTCGCCATTGTAAAGGAATTTTTCCCACAGGTGTTGAGAAAGCCATGCTCCTCCCATGGGCCACATGCCCCAGAAGGCACCATCTACTACTCCGCAAATACGCCAGATATCCGTGTTGTGGTGAGTTACCCATCCGTCGCATCCGTACATGGTTTGGGCAGTATGTGAGCCGGTTTCCGACAGCTCTCTGACCATTTGTATAAGGGGCTCATGCAATTCAGTGAGATTGCATTTTTCGGCCGGCCAGTAATTCATTTCCGTATTGATGTTGATAGTATATTTACTGTCCCAGGCAGGATGTGTGCTGTTATTCCATATTCCTTGCAGATTGGCCGGCTGACCGCCCGGACGAGAACTCGAAATCAGCAAATAACGTCCAAACTGGTAATAGAGTGCCACCAGAGCGGGGTCGTTGGTCTGAGAAAAGTTTTTAATTCTGACATCGGTGGGGTACTCGCTGGCTGGTGTCGTGCCCAGATTTAGAGAAGACCGTGTGAAGTATTTACGATAGTCTTTGATATGGGCGTTCTTTAATTCTGCAAAAGATTTTTGCGAGGCTTCTGACAGAAATTTCTGACATTGTTCATTTTCATTCGCGGATAGTGTCTTGTAGTCAACAAAATTGGTGGCCATCGATATCAGGATGACCACTTCATCGGCTTTTGTTACGGTAATTTTGTTCCCATCAGTCTTTATTTTTCCGCCATCATTCAGGATTTTAGCCCGGGTGTTGAATTTTACCTGCCCCTCCACACCTTCGTGGGAACTCGATATGCCCGTCATTTCCAGGATGTTGGTATCTAATACTTGCGTGTTTTTTGCCAGAGGCCCGTTCAGACTGGCAGTGAAGGATAAACTTCCGTGTTGGTCGGAAGATAGCTTTACAGCAATAATCTGATTGGGGAAAGAGGCAAAAACTTCCCGTTTAAAGTTCACATCATTTACTGTATATGTTGTCGAAAAAAGGGCATTCTCAATGTCGAGTTCACGGTAATAATTAGTGTAGTTTTCATGTCCGTCGAAAGAGAGGTTTAAATTACCTATGGTCTGATACATGGAGCCATGCAACTGTTCTGCAACCATGCTTTCATTAACCATCTTTTCGGCCTCATAGTATTTACCTTCGAAAATCAGTTGCCTTACTTTCGGAAGCGCTTTAAGCGCTTTAGGATTATCGTTGTGCGAGGGACCACCTGACCAAAAAGTTTCCTCATTCAGCTGGATTTTTTCATTGGCGGGATCGCCGAATACCATTGCTCCCAGGCGTCCATTACCGATGGGAAGCGCTTCATTCCATACATTAGCCGGTTTATCGTACCATAATTTAAGGTCAGTTTTTTGTGCCATTTCTTTGGCACAAGCTCCCAAAAAGAAGCTGAGGAGTATCGCTGATATAATGTTTAATTTTCTCATGATTTATTGGAGTTTGCAGAAATTTAAATAATGTCTGTCCATAAAGTGTTATTTACTGTGTCATGCTTGTCGCCAAAATACTCATTTATGAAAAGTAAACCCCGTTTTTGGCGGTTTCGCAAGCTTTTCAACCGGCACTTTCTGAACAGACATATAATGAATAAGAAACTTTCCCGGCTTTTTATTGACGGGCACCTTATCACGAAGGTGTCTTTCCTTAGTATTATCACCGGTTTCCCTGGTGCGAAAACGAGGCTCAGGTGGCGGATTCAATCTTTCATTGCATCGGTTATTTTGTCACTAATTTTAAAATGATCGAAATCGACAAAACCTCCGGTTGTGTCGGTGGCAAAAGAGAACAGGCCAAAGCGATATCCCATAAAGTGTTGAGGTAAGGTGTAAGCCATTTGCAAGGTTTCTCCAATTGGCTTCCAATCCACGCCGTTCAGGCTGTAATAAAACCTGGCTTTATCTCTTCTGTTTCTGAAATCACAATCAATTTTTAACCATAATTTGTTGCTTTCCAGAGGAATACTTTCCAGCTCTACGGGTTCTTCCGTTTCGGCGCTAACCATGATCACTGATTTGGAACCGTCTTCCATTTTTACGCCCACATATCCGTATCTTTTCTGCAAGGCTACGATACCTGCAACATCACCATCTTTCATGTTTTCAACTTCAATGGCGGTAGAGGCGGAGCTTACAGGGCCAAAAGTGCGTTGCGTCAGGGTGTTTCGGGTTTGCTCCACATTGTCATCAATGCGCCCGTTGGTCAGCCGCAAATAGCCCTTTCTTTCGGTTAAAGACCAGTAGCGATTGTCGGGGTTATGATTCCATTGCCAGGCAAGTGCCAGCTTGTCGACATTAAAGTCATCCGATGTAACAATACCGGAAACACCGATGTTTTTAACAGGAATATCCAGTGTATCGGGTACTTTTCCGTCTTTCCCCAAGACAGGCCATCCGTCTTCCCATTTCGCGGGTATAATGTATGGGATTCTGCCTACAGAGCCATAATCGCGGAACATGTATGCATACCAGTCGCTTTCGGGGGTGTCTATGATGCTGCCCTGAGCAATTCCGCGGTCTTCGAGGACAACTTTTCCTTCATAAGGGCCGGTAATCTGGTCGGCACGATGTACTATCTCTGTTCGCATTCCACCCCGGGGCCAGGTGATATTGAAAACGTAATATTTGCCGTCGTGTTTTATTACCTGGGAACCTTCGGCATGGAGCATCAGGTTATCGGAAGCCACCTTCCCGGCATCAGGAATAATTACCCGATTTATACCATCAGGTTTGATGCCGGATAAATCTTTTTTTAGCTCTGCAATACGGATATCGCCGCCGCCATATATCATATAAACTTTACCGTCGTCATCGAAGAAGAGAGAGTTGTCATGTAAAACCGGCTCAAAGCTGATGGCTTCCCAGGGGCCCTTTTCGATATCAGTTGTTTTATAAATGTGTGTTTTCCCCGATGTTGCCGAAAAGGTAGAAACATAGAATGTGTCTTCATGGTAACGCAGGCTGCTTGCCCAGGACCCCAGTCCATAAGCATTCTGGCCATTTTCAAGACGCAGCGCTTCGTTGTTGGCCAAAGTGTCGTAAGCATAGTTGACAATCTTCCAGTTGACCAGGTCTTTGGATTTCATGATGGGCACGCCCGGGCTCATGTGCATGGTGGTGCTGCTCATGTAGTAGGTGTCGTCCACGCGAATGATGGAAATATCGGGTACATCGGCAAAAATTACCGGATTTTGAGCGAATTGTTTCTTTTCGGCTTCTGAGCATGAACTCCATAAGAAGCCGGAAATAAGAATAATGAGTATTGAAAAATGTAATTTCATGTTGGTGAGATTTTTGTTTTTATATTCGTTTTTTTGCATAATATTTTTAAAGTCCTTCTGCATCTCTTTATTAATAAAGATTACAGAAGGGAATATTTTAATTAATTTTTAAAAGCCTGTTTGATTTTGACTTGTCTATGTTAGGATATGCTGAATAACTTCCTAAATGCTAAAAATAAATAAAATATAGAGATATTAGTTGGATAAAGTGTAAATAAATATGGCAAAAGCCTCCAAATACCGTGCACCTAAGCAAGCTTATTTTTGTCTTAATAATTTGTTGCGAAAGATCAATGATTGTCATTGTTTGTAAAAGCAATGAGTAAGTTTACAGGCTCTTGTACGAAAAAAGCTATTTGAGGTTCGTGATGAAATTCATTTCACTTTCGAATTGAAACTTGCATAGCAAGCATTTTTATCCGTATAAAATTTATTTATTAAGGCCGGATGGAACTCGCATGCAAGAACTTATACATATCCTTGTTGTATAAACTTTGTCATACTCGTTTCGTTAAAGAAGATGGATAAAACCAAATATGCGAGTTCTTCTGATAACTCCGGGCAGGTTTTTCGATAAATACCTTCGACTATTTTTTATACCAATGTAGAAAAATATACAAGCAACATTTTCCTCCATCAGTAATCCTGTTTTATTTCTTTTATCATCAATAAATCAGTAATATATACTGGAATGAAGTAGAAAAGAATGTGCTTTTCTTCGGCATGGTGTAACTAAGATGTAAGCTGTTTTTTCTTTTCTTGTTGTCGAAAAATTTACTTCGCTTTTGAATTTTTAATAGTTCTTCACATACCGTCAGAGAAAATAGCAATGTTAACTAAAACAAAATGCAATGAAGAAAAAAACGAGAATTTTGAAACGAAAAATCTTATGCAGTTTACTCCTTTTGATTGGGCTTTTCATGTTTACTCAGCAGGGGGTGGCTCAGGAACTGACAGTTAGCGGGACTGTTACGGATGAGCAGAATATGCCTTTACCAGGAGCCTCGGTCATTATAAAAGGAACTACTACGGGGACAATCACCGACATGAATGGTGAATACAGCATTTCTGCTGATCCTGAAGCAACGCTTGTATTTTCGTTCATCGGGATGAAAACAACTGAAATTCCGGTTGACGGCCGTACCGTCATCAATCTTCAAATGGAGGAAGAGCTGGCTACCCTTGATGAACTGGTAGTGATCGGTTATGGTTCCGTAAAGAAAAAGGATGTCACCACGTCCATATCAACTGTTTCTACCAGGGAACTGGAAAAGAAACCTATCACAAATGTAGCACAAGCCATTCAGGGACGTGCTGCTGGAGTTTCTGTCATTAAACCCAACGGGTCTCCGGATGCAGGCATGGTTGTGCGGGTTCGTGGTACAACTTCTTTAAATGGTAATAACGATCCTTTGTATGTTGTAGACGGGGTTCCAATGACCGATATTTCTTATCTCTCTCCGAATGATATTGAAAGCATGCAGATATTGAAGGATGCATCCTCAGCAGCTATTTATGGATCGCGTGCTGCCAACGGAGTCGTGATAATTACAACCAAAAGCGGAGATTCTGGCGAAGCAAAAATTACTTTCAACGGTCATATTGGCATTACAGACTTAACCAATAAAATAGAACCTTTGAATCTTGAACAATATCGTGAATTGCTGAGCGATATGGAGCTGAACATTACTTTGCCCGATAATCTCACTGATCAGACTGACTGGTACGATGAAACTTACCAAACAGCACTGACACAGAATTATCAGATTTCTGCTTCCAATGGTGATGAAAAAATGAATTATTATATAACCGGCGGTTATACCCGTGAAGAAGGTATTATTGAGGTATCGTTCTTTGAACGGTACAATTTCAAAGCTAACCTTGAGAATGAAATACGTCCGTGGCTGAATGTTGGTGCAAACATTTCCTATTCAGATTATACAGGGAATGGTATTATTTCAGGAACAGGAGCAAACCGGGCAGGCGTCGTCTTGTCGGTAATTAATACACCACCCTATGCGCCAATATGGGATCCCGAAAATCCTGACCAGTATTACAACAATTTTTACGGGGTAAACATTACACATCCTGTTGAAAACATGTCAAGAAGTGAGGACAATGAATCCAATACTCAACGTTTACTTGCTACAGGACATGTTGAGATAAAATTTGCTCCCAGTCTGAATTTGAAATCTTCTATCACTCTTGACAGGAGCTATAATCACTCTGTCTCCTTCCTTGACCCGGTTAAAACATCCTGGGGCAGATCAAATTACGGACTGGGCGGCGACACCCGCTCGCTTAGTACGGTAATGGTCTATGATAATGTACTGAACTATAGCAAATCTTTTGGCAATCATAGTTTTGATTTAATGGCGGGCAGCTCCGGAACCACCTCTGAATGGTCGCAGAGTTATCAAAGTGCTTCTCATTATCGTGATGGAAGCATAAAAACATTGAATGCCGCCAATAAAATATCGCCAGACAATGGTACAGTTGCCTCCGAGTGGACTATTATGTCCTGGTTTGGTCGTCTGGCTTACAACTTCAGCGACAAATATTTGTTGACTTTAAATATGCGTGCCGATGGTTCTTCCAAGCTTCATCCCGATCACCGATGGGGCTGGTTCCCATCTGCTTCAGCAGCATGGCGTTTATCATCCGAACCTTTTATGTCCGGTATTGACTGGATCGATGATCTGAAGATTCGAGGTGGATGGGGACAAACCGGTAATCAGTCGGGACTTGGCGACTATGCCTATTTGGAACGTTACAATATTATTCGCCAAAACTGGTGGGAGGAAGGTAACCAGAATGCCACGGTCATTCTTAGACAGGCCAATTTGCGTAACACCGATCTTACCTGGGAAACCACTACCCAGACAAATGTGGGCGTTGATTTTACTATTTTAAGAAATCGCCTGACATTTAACATGGACTGGTACTATAAGAAGACCACAGATATGCTGATGAATGTAGATCTTCCTGCAGGATCAGCGGCTGCAAATACAATAAGTCGAAATGAGGGTGAAATGAAAAATACCGGCTTTGAGTTCATGTTGAATTCTCACAACATAACACACCCAAACTTCAGATGGGATACCGATTTTAACATCTCATTCAATCGCAATGAACTGACTGCTCTTGAGCTGACCAAAGTTTACAACTATGCTGTCACAAGTGAATTTGTCAATGAATATGCAGTTCGCATTGAACCCGGGAGACCATTGGGCGGCTTTTACGGATACATCAGCGATGGCGTTGATCCCGAAACAGGGGAGTTAATGTATCGCGATGTCAACAAAGATGGTATTATTTCTACTACTGACCGGACTTATATTGGTGACCCCAATCCTGATTTTACTTTTGGGATGACCAATACTGTTTCCTACAAGGGCTTTTCTCTGAACCTATTGCTCCAGGGAAGTTATGGCAACGACATTTACAATGCTTCGCGTATCGAAACTGAAGGTATGTATGACGGCAAGAATCAGTCGAAAGAGGTTCTCGACCGTTGGAGAATTCCCGGCCAGATCACCGATACGCCTAAAGCCGGATTTGATATCAAAACATCTTCTTATTTTGTTGAAGATGGCAGCTATTTAAGAGTAAAAGACATTACCCTTGCCTATGAGTTTAAAAAAGCTTTCCTAAGCCGGCTGGGAATAGCCAGGTTGCAGCCTTATGTAACAGCTACCAACCTGCTTACTCTTACCAACTATTCGGGTATGGATCCCGAAGTTAACCAATGGGGAAATAGTGGTGCCGTTCAGGGCATCGACTGGGGGACTTATCCCCAGACAAAATCGTTTGTTTTTGGTGTTAATGTTGAATTTTAATCGATTAATGTTATGAGAATTAATATATTAACAAAAGTAATAGGTATTCTGATGCTTTTGGTATTGGGTTCCTGCTCTCTGGACAAAGACCCCGTTTCGGAATTCTCGGAAGTGACTCTGGGACGTTCCAATGATTCGGGAGACCGCATTAAGTTTGAAACCCGCAGTGAAATGCTTTCTCAATATGAAGGTATGTACGAACTTTTCAGAGGACGGCAGGAACACTGGTATCTCGATTATTTAATGATTACAGAGGTACGTTCTGATAATGCTTATGCTGGTACTGTAGGCGCCGAAGTTATGCCTTTCGAAAATAATTCGCTGGACGGGGGTAACAGTGTGATAACACGCGACTGGAACCGCTATCTGGAGGATATTGCTTATGTCAATTCCATTATAGAAAATATAGATTTGGTTCCCGATCCCTCTTTTTCCGATGCAGAAAGAGCTCAATGGAAGGCCGAGGCGAAAATATTCAGGGCGATGGTTATGCTCGATATGGTACGGTTTTGGGGAAACATTCCGGTAATCACCAAAGAGGCCGAAGATATTACAGCAGATAATATCGAAGAAGTTTATCCGACGTATTTTCCCTCTCAAAACACACCGCAGGAAGCATACCAGCAAATTATACAGGACCTTACTTCAGCCATACCTGATGCGCCGGAAGTAAGTCAGGATAAAACAATACTTTCCAAAGCGGTTGCCCGTTCTCTTCTGGCCAAAGCCTATATTGAAGAACCTATTCGTGATTATGATAAGGTGATTGCTTATTGCGACTCTGTTATTGATGACGGATTCTCTCTGGTTGATGATTATTCCCTTCTTTTTAGAATGAATGAGGCAGGCACCGATATTGCCGCGCGCAATACATCCGAATCTATTTTTGAGGTTCAGTTTTTTACTGGTAGTGGAAACTGGGTGACATGGATGTTTGGTCGCAATTTGCTCGACTGGGACCAGAATTTTTCATGGGCAAAATGGGTAACACCTTCAAGAGACCTCATATCTGCTTTTGAAGAGGAAGGAGATGACATCCGGATGAATCAGTCGATAGTTTATTACGAGGCCGGATGGAGTTTGTACTATCCGTCTGATCATTATCCTTTTATGTACAAAATCCGTTCCAGCAACAATAGTATCATTAAATTGAGACTGGCTGATATTATGCTGCTTAAGGCGGAAGCGCTGGTCTGGAACGGCGAACTTGATGCAGCTGCATCTATTGTAGATCAAATCAGGGCAAGAGTTAATCTTCCAGGATTGCCGGAATCTGTTAAATCATCCAAAGATCAAATGGTGGATGCTGTATTGAATGAACGCCGGTTAGAGCTTGCTTTTGAAGGACAACGATTGTTCGATCTCATCCGAAACGGTAAACTGCAAATTGTGATGAATTCAATCAACGATCGCGATAGCGGAAGGTTACCGCAGGCAAGACCCTATACAGAAAATTCTGAACTGCTTCCAATTCCACAGACAGTTTTGGATGCTAATACTAATCTTGATCAGAATCCGGGCTATTAAAAACATGTTCAGGTATTTGTAATGGTTTTGATACTTATGACCTGATGTCTGCATGAAAAGATCAATGAGTTTTTTGTACAGAACCTTAAAATAATTCGATAATGATCAAGGAAATATTATATGTTTTAATAATGGGATTGGTGCTTATGTCGTGTAGTGCATGTTCGGAAGATAAGGACAATGATGCGGGCGAAACGATTCCCGAAGTAAAGGAAACCGGGGATGTGAAATTATTCATCACTACCTCTGACCGGGCTTACGATTTTGCCCAAAGAGCTGTGGATTTCAGTGAAACTTCCAATATGTCACCGACTACTATTACCATCGATCCTGCTGTCAGATATCAGGAAATGGACGGGTTTGGTGCAGCTCTTACCGGATCATCATGCTATAACCTGATGCAAATGGATGCAGCTGACCGTGAAACGTTCCTGAAGGAAACCTTTTCGCATAATACAGGAATGGGATACAGTTATGTTCGCATATCTGTTGGTTGTTCCGATTTTTCCCTCAGCGAATATACATGCTGTGACACTCCAGGTATTGAAAACTTTGGTTTGCAATCCGAAGAACTCGATTATGTTATTCCTGTCCTGCAAGAGGTATTGGAGATTAACCCCGATCTTAAAATTTTGGGCTCTCCATGGACCAGTCCGCGATGGATGAAGGTGAATAACCTGACCGATTTGCAACCCTACAACTCATGGACCAGCGGGCATCTGAACCCCGAATATTACGACGAGTATGCGACCTATTTTGTGAAATGGATACAGGCTTTTGCACAACACGGCATCCACATTGATGCCATTACCCCTCAGAATGAGCCGTTGAACAGGGGTAATTCGGCTTCTCTGTTTATGGGATGGAAAGAACAGCGTGAGTTTGTAAAAGTGTTGGGCCCGACACTTGAAGAAGCTGGTCTGGACACAAAACTTTATATTTTTGATCACAACTACAATTATGACAACATGAGTGATCAACAGGATTATCCTGTTAAGATATATCAGGATGAAGAAGCAGAACAGTATATTACAGGTGCAGCCTACCATAATTACGGTGGTGTGAGCGATGAATTACTCGATATTCATGAAAAGGCATCCCATAAGGAGCTCATTTTTACTGAAACTTCTATCGGCACATGGAATGACGGCAGAAATTTGTCAAAAAGGTTGATGGACGATATGCAGCACGTTGCTCTGGAGACCGTGAACAAATGGTGTAGAGCAGTCATTGTCTGGAATCTGATGCTTGATTCAAATCGTGGCCCCAACAGAGAAGGAGGGTGCCAAACCTGCTTTGGAGCGGTTGACATTAGTGCAGATGATTATAAAACGATTACCCGCAATTCGCATTATTACATTATAGGGCATCTTGCAGCTGTAGTAAAACCCGGAGCTGTTCGCATCGGTACGTCAGGATATGAAGCCGATGGCATCATTTACAGCGCTTTTGAAAACAAGGACGGTTCCTTTGCATTTGTTCTGATGAACGATACGGATGAAAAAAAACTAATAACCATAAGCGACCGGAATAACCATTTTTCTTATGATGTTCCGGCACAGTCGGTTGTATCGTATCGATGGAATCAATAACCCTTTGAAAAACAGAAAAGATGAAATGAATATGGCAAGGTTTTCCACAATAAGGATACGTTTAAATCTTACATACTCGTTTTATTATGCTTTAAAATTTTCAAATTAACAGATTAAGTATGAAAAAGACAATATTTTATCTCAGCTTATTACTTCCGGTTTTATTTCTTGTTTCGTGTGAAGAAGACGAAGAGGTAACCGGACAACCGGAATTGACATTAAACAATGAAGTCACTCAGGCTCATTTTGGTGACAGTATCCCTTTTTCTGCTAATGTAAGGGATGCTGAAGAGGTACCATTATCTACCCTTAAAGTACAATTGTTTTTTGGCGATGAAATGGTAGAGGAAACTGTAATTCGTACTAAAACAGAAGGCGAATACAATGGGAAAATTTATGTGCCGTTTCTTAAGGATATTCCCGACGGGACAGCAACTCTGAAGTTTGTCCTTCAAAACATTAAGTTCGCCATTGAGGAACAGAGCTATAATGTGGATATCTCACGTCCCGATTATCCGTATCTTACTTTTGTGACAGAACAGGAAGAGTACCAAATGAACCGGATTGATTTGTATCATTACCAGGTTACCGACAATTTCCCTCAGAAAGTAAAAGGATATATCAAAACACCGGTAGTTGATGACTATGGGAATGTAATTACTTTTGGGTGGAAAAATGGTGGTATAACACAAGGTACAGATGCTCCGATAACATTCTCAAATTATGCAGCAGGAGAGTACGATATTACTTTTAATACGTTTTCTTATGAGGGGACTCCGTTTATAACACTTGAATTTGCAGGCAAAGAAATGACAATGGTGGATGACGACAACTATAAAGTTGAACTGGAACTGGAACAAAACCAAACAATTGAAGTGGACGGAATCCCGGATATTGAACAATGGTGGATCGACCCCGACTTTTTTGATGTTAATGGAGACGGCACCTTTACTTTCCTTCCTGTTACCGGAAAGTACAGGGTTACAGCTAATTTCGAGTTTAGCTATTTTATTGTGGAAGCCATGCAGGGTGATGGTCTGGCAACTCTTCAGGATGACGGAAGCGGTGCTCTCTGGATAATCGGAACAGATATTGGAAAACCTTCGTTAATCAATGAAGTAGGTTGGAATCCTGATAAAGCACTTTGTATGTCTCAAATAACACCGAAGAAGTATCAGGTAACAGTAATTGCCGGTGAATCTGTCAATGCTGTCGCCATTAACTTTAAGTTTTTCCATCAGAAAGGGTGGGGAGGTGAATACAAAAACGATAACCTGACAACCAACAGTGATATTGTGTTTGTTGGCGACGGAACAAATGGCAGAGATCCCGGAAATCTCGGATTGGTTGAAGGAGTAACACTGGCTGAGGGCGCAACTTATGTTTTTGAAGTTGACATAACAGCCGGGAAAGCTAATGCTGTTCTGTCTGTTTTGGAACAATAGCTGAATTTAATTTGACAGTTTAATAATCCCTTTGAATTAATAACGGAGGTTTTGAGCAATAGCCCGGAACGTTGTACAGGGCTATTGCTCTTTATTTGCTATTCGCTTGATTTTCTAATTACGGCTGACCAATCAACTCATGAATGTTGGGGTATTTCTTTTTCAACCGGTATCGGGCTGTTTCTACTCCTCTTACCGAAATGTTAAAGATACTGGCCATCTCTTTGTTGGTCAGTTCCATTTTTATGAACGCACACATTCTAAGTTCTTTTATTGTGATAGAAGGATATCGTTTTTTTAATTCGTCAAAGAGTTCCTGATGTACCCGCTCAAGATTAATGTCGAAGAGTTGATATTGTTTTTCATCGTTCAAACTTATCTGGATATTTCGCACAATGTCCAGAATGTTTTTGCGAACTATGTCATTCTTTGCATTTTTCCGGATGTTATTGAGTTTTGATTGAATGTCAATCAGCAATTCTCTCTTCTTTGCAATTAGCATGGCATTGTTAGCCAGGTCTTTACTTTTTTCAATGTTTTCGGCTTCGATGCGTTCTTTTTCATGCATGATTATTTGATTTTCCCGTTCAATTTCTCTTGCTTTTTGCAGTTCTTTTTCTTCCTGACGGGTTTTTTCTTTTTCTTTCAGAATGATTTTTTGTATTCGTTTGAAAATACTGAAAGCCAGTGCAAATGCCAAAGCCGACCAAAAAATGACCCATGGCATGGTAGCATACCATACCGGTTCAACAGTGAAACTGATTTGCGCAGGCAAAGCATATTCTCCCGAAAGACTTTTAGCTTTCACTTTCAATGTATAATCGCCACTCTTCAAAAAAGAAAAGCTGACTTCCGGTTTCACCTGCCATTGCGACCAGTTATCCATTCGCTCTTCCAGTAAATAGGCATAACGAATATTGGCCTTGTCTCTGATAAATGGTGCTGAAAATCTGAAACTTATATTGTAGGCATCGTTGGGAATTACTATTGGGGATTCGAAAGCATCGGGACGGCGAGTAGCAGTCGAATCTTTCATGCTGAATGTGACGATTTGAATTTGCGTTTTGGGAAGATTATCCGGACTTCCATTTTTTTGTTGATACAGGGTTGTATGCAAACAAACCGTTGGTGGTACCAATAAGAACCTCATTACTTCCTTTCAGTGGAACAATACACTCCATTCCACGATTGAGAGTTCCTTTCAGCGACAGAAAGGGATCTGTTATCACCTTGTCTTCCTGTTTGTGGTCAATAAAGGCTATCTGATCATCAATGACGCACCATGTAGTATCTCCGTGTTCAACAAGCTGGCGAATGTTTTTTTCATCTCCCAGAATATTGGTCAATTCCTTATGAACAACAAATTGTTCCGTGATTGAGTCGAACGTATAAAGGCCATGATTAGTCGAAAAAATATTCTTGCCTCTCCATCGATGCACGTTTATATTGAAAGAAGACGGCAATCCGTTTTGCTCATTAAAATGTTCGGTTGAGATCACCCGCGAGTTGGAATCATTGATTTTTATCCTGAATACTCCTTTATATCCGTGACATACCCAGTAAGAATGTCGGTCGCCGGGAATCGCCATCAAATCACGTGTAGATTCATCGAATCCTTTGATTTTTTCCTGTAATACCATGACATTCGGGGTAGTAACCGAAATTAGACCCAATCCGGTGTATGTGCATACAAAATATTGATTTTCTGCTTGTGACGCCGGATATAGTTTCCATACTCCGGAGAAGTCTCCTACCTTTTTCACCTGATTGCCGGAAATATGAAACAACCCTCTGTCGTGAGAGCAAAAAAGCTCGCCTTCTATTATTTTTAGAGACCAGGCCTGGCCTTCCAGTCTGGGTAGCTTTTCAAATTCACTTAGATGAATGATGTTGTCGGATATCGGTTGGTTTGTTCTGAATACGCCCTGGTTTGTGGCTATGTAAAGACGATTTTTATACAAAACAACATCATAGATGGACGATCCCTGAAAGACAGAAGTAAGGTGTGCATTGGGGTCGAAAAAATCAAGACCTTTATTCAGTAATGTCCAGATAATGCCTTCACGTGCTTCAAAAATATTGAGTACAGTGTGGTCTTGTAAATCGGAGAAGGTGCGGATGTACCTTAGCTGGCTGTCTTTGTATTGCCACGACGACAATTTTTTGCTTAATGTTCCTGTATAAATAGTCCCCGAGGATGAACGAAGAACCGACGTAAAAACCTGGCCTGAGCTTCTCAAACTAAGATTATCTCGTTTCAGAATGGCCTTGGTGTTAATATCAACTACATACAGGCTTCCTTCTTTTGTAAAGATAAGTACATTGGATGTTTCGTTACCAGGTATAATATTCAGAATCTCTTCATTGTTCAGCAGATCATTTGAAATAAAAGGAGTGAATTGAGATGTACTTACATCCAACGTAAGCAACATGTTATCCAAAACAAATATATGATTCTTGCATTCCCCGGCAAAACCGAAATAATCTGATGGCTCAATTATTTCGTAATTATTATTATTCAGAAGACATAAATAATCAAAACTCTGAAAAATGATGGTTCCGTTTTTTTCCATGATATTCCAGACATTCCCGAAATCCCTGTATCTGGATGGAAGATTACCGATTAGTGAGTGGTAAGAAAAGCTTCCGTCTGCATTGTTTTTTATTATCCCGAATTCATTAAAACCTCCGGCATAAACTGTGCCGTTGGTTGCACAGTACAAGCTCCTGACCGAACTGTTGTTGGGCATTGTTGTTTTGTCCCATCGTTCTCCGTCAAATCGCAGTACCCCGTAATTATTGCCAAAATACATCACTCCGGAAGAATCCTGGCAAGCTGCCCAGAATTGAGAATCACTATTGTAATCGGTGTGCGAAAAATGATATACCGGCGGGTTCCCAATTATAGTGCTTCTTGCGCTTGATTGAGTTCCAGTGAGAAGTGACAATAAAATAACCGCTTTTAAAGCACTGGTTCTGGAAATGTACCGGCTGTTTTTTTTCTTTTTCAAATATTCAGGCATAAGAGAATGATCTCCTCAATATCTAAATCGGAGTTAACGCTAAGTAAAGCGATACTTCGCATAATTCGTATCATTTCGCCTGGTTTTCTTTGCTAAGAAAACCAGGCGACCGATTGTTTGCAATAACTTAGTTTACAATTCTTTATCATAAAAATTTTGCATTTTCAGGAAATTGTAGCTTTGGCTAAGGATTTACTTTGAGTCTTCTGTGGTTAGGCTTATTAAACAGTGCACTCCTTATCAGGTGTGGACTTATTTTCTTAACATCCAAAAATAAGTATAATTGAGAGGATAGCAAAAGCGTGCATGCTAAACTATAGGTCAGTATCAATGAAACCAGCCTCTCAAAGATTTTCGCAATTTGTTTCGATTTCCCGCAAAACAAGTATGTATTCAACCTTTTGAGTTCTTGTATAAATCGACAAAAAGCTATTTTTGAACAGATAAAAAATAAAAGCGCCTACCACTTGCCAGATGTTGTAATGATGATTACTTTTATGTTCTTCTGGCAACTAAAAGAAGTTAAGTTTTTCGGATAAAATCTAAATGACTATGTTTCAAAAGAAATCTTTGTTAGGTATGCTTTTTTTCTTCTCCGGAATTTTAATGTTTTCGGGCTCGTGTAAAGAGCAATTTGAAGGGGCTCCCGTGACTCTTGAAATTAATGATAATTGGGAGTTTTCGCAAGCGGGAACCGATGAATGGATGCCTGCAAAAGTCCCGGGGACTGTTCATTCCGATCTTATGGCAAACGGTGTTATTGAAGATCCTTATTACAGAATGAATGAGGACGATGTGCAATGGATTGAGGATGAAGACTGGATCTATCGCACAACTTTTAATGTGGATGAATCTCTTTTGTCGGGTCCCGATGTTATAGAGCTTGTTTTTAAAGGGTTGGATACTTATGCCGATGTTTTTCTGAACGATACCAAAATTCTGGAAGCTGACAACATGTTTGTTGGTTGGAATGTCGATGTCAGGGAGCATCTGGTTGAGGGTGAAAATGAACTGCGTATCTATTTTCATTCTCCAGTCAAAGAGGGAATGAAAAAATTGAAACAGTTGGACTATACTCTTCCAGCGGTTAATGAACAAGCGCCTGAAGGGGAGCGAACAAACGTTTTTACCCGCAAGGCACCTTTCCATTACGGATGGGACTGGGGCCCACGGCTTGTTACTTCAGGTATTTGGAAGCCTGTGGAGCTGAAAGCATGGAGCAAAGCTGTTATCGAAGATGTTTATGTTCAAACCGATCAAGCCGATGAGCAAACTGCAACAGTTTCCGGTTTTATGACCATAAACGCCACAAAATCCGGCAAATACGGTGTTGAGATGGAATTGGACGGCGTTCCCGAAGGATTTAGTAAAAATGTTGAACTTAAACAGGGTACGAATAAAATACCTTTCAAGTTGGAAGTGAATAATCCTAAATTGTGGTGGACCAACCGACTCGGGGAACCGCATCTTTATAGTTTCAACTTTTCTCTGAAAGACGAAATTTGCTTGCTGGATACATATCAACTAAATTATGGTATCCGCACACTTAAACTGGTGCAGGAACCCGATGAGACGGGACATACGTTTTATTTCGAATTAAACGGGGTTCCTGTTTTTATGAAGGGGGCCAATGTTATACCACCCGAAACGCTTACTCCTTTGATTACAGAGCAAAGGTATCAGCAACTTATCAATAATGCGGTTGAGGCCAATATGAATATGATCAGAGTCTGGGGTGGTGCCATATATGGTGATAACTATTTGTACGAGCTCTGCGATGAAAACGGCATTTTGGTTTGGCAGGACTTTATGTTTGCCTGTGCCCTTCAACCTGGCGATGAAGATCATTTGGAAAATATCAGGAAGGAAGCCGAATATAACGTTAAGCGCTTACGTAACCATCCTTCATTAGCATTATGGTGTGGGAACAATGAAAATTTCCATGGTTGGCATGAATGGGGTTGGAAGGATATGTATGAGCCCGATGTAAGAGATTTTGTTTGGAATACCTACGAAAAGATATTCCACGAGATATTGCCCAACGCCGTTGAAAAATATGATCCTCAGCGGGCTTACTGGCCATCAACACCAATGAGTTATGGAGGGACGAAAGCCGACCGGAAATCCGGTGATGAACACGATTGGACCATCTGGTTCGGGCGAAAACCTTTTTCCGCTTTCGAAGAAGATGTTCCACGTTTTGTCAGTGAATACGGGTTGCAATCTTTCCCCTCTATGCATACCATCCGCCGGTTCTCCGAAAAGCAGGATTGGAGCTATGATTCTGAAGTGATGCGGCACCGTCAGCGCGGAAGAATGCCTTACATCCGTCCCGGCTTTGATGGTAATGATATGATAAAATGGTATATGGAACAATATTATGATGTTCCGGATTCGTTTGAGAATTTTGTTTACGTTAGTCAATTGCTTCAGGCAAAAGCCTACAAAACAGCCATTGAGGCACACAGGAGAAACAAACCACATTGTATGGGGTCGCTTTACTGGCAGTTGAACGACTGCTGGCCTGCCATTTCATGGTCAACGGTCGATTATTACGGTCGCTGGAAAGCTGCACACTATTTTGTGCGTGAAGCCAATGAGCCAATTATGGTTTCGCCTGTCAATGAAGATGGTAAGGTCAGGGTTTATGCTGTCAATGATTACCTTCAGTCTATTTCGGGAGAATTATTTGTGAAATTGATTGATTTTGAGGGGAAAGTATTATACTCTGAAAAGATTGAAGCGGAAGTTCCGGCCAATTCTTCAAAGGTCGTTTTTGAAAATGGTTTGGCAGTAATAGCAGACGGTCAGGAATTAAATTCTCTGCTTTTCTCCGTCGAGTTTCAGTCCGGAGGACAGATTATTGCTGATAACCTGCTCTATTTTGAGCGTTCCAAAGCCCTTGAGCTTCCTGAAACAAAGATAGAAATATCTTCAGTAAAAACCCCTGACGGGTACAGTGTGACGGTATCTTCCGAAAAACTTGCGAAGAACGTTTTTCTCGATACTCCTGACGGTTCAGGGCATTTTTCCGATAATTATTTTGATATTCTTCCGGGAGAGTCGGTGGTAGTTGACCTGAAAACAGATAAAGAATTGGATGTGGAAAACGATTTGATTGTCAATACCTTGAATGATCTGTAGAATAGGGTTTCCTTAAGTTTAAGCATCTTTTGAGCAGCTTATGGTTTTAGTCAGATAAAAGTGACCAACAGGTAGAAGTTTGACAGTCAGAAGGGTTAAGTTCGAGGTTAACGAGGTTAGATAGGGTAGAGGTTGGAACTTGGTATAATAGAACGTTCGAGTTTAAGAAATAAGATGACCCAGCTAACGCGAATTTCTTTGCAGAGCAAAGCGGCAAAGAAATCCGCAACCGCGGGGAACAGATTTTTCGTCGTCACCTCCTCAGAACGACAGGTGGCCCTTTGTCATTCTGAGCGGAGCGAAGAATCTACGTTTTTTCAGGACAAGCCTGAAAAAAGCCCCTGTGCGGGATTTAATCAACTTAAACAACTTGTTGGTTAGTTTTATGCGCTAAGCGCCTAAAAAAAGCAAACAGCCTAAAATGTGATTTTAATTGATGTTAATAAAAATAATCTGTGTTCATCTGCGTCATCTGTGGTGAACTCTCAACCTCAACCTTAGCTGTTTGTCATTCTGAGCGGAGCGAAGAATCTTATATCAGTTAAAGCATAATAAGTTCCATCAGACCAATAACTTAGACCAATTTTATACTGATGAAAGTACTTTACATAGGAGGAACCGGAAATATAAGCACAGCGTCGAGTCGTCTGGCGGTAAAAAGCGGAATTGATCTGTATCTTCTTAACAGGGGAACCGGTGCTGTCAGGATCGAGGGAGCCACAAATCTTGTGGCGGATCATTCCGATAAGAATGCTGTTGCCGAAGCCGTTAAAGGACATGAGTGGGACGTGGTTGTCAACTGGATTGCTTTTACTCCTGAAGACGTTGAACGTGATTTCGGGATATTTAACGGACGCACCAGGCAATACATCTTTATCAGTTCAGCTTCTGCTTACCAGAAGCCGGGAGGGCATCCTGTTATTACAGAATCTACACCTCTGTATAATCCTTACTGGCAGTATTCGCGCGACAAGATTGCATGTGAAGATTATCTTACCCAGCGATTCCGGAACGATGGTTTTCCCATAACAATTGTCCGGCCGTCGCTTACTTATGATACCGTTATACCGGTTCCCTTATGTGGCTGGAAAGATTTTACCATTATAGACAGGATCAGACAAGGGAAAGAGGTAATTATTCATGGAGACGGGACTTCATTGTGGACCATTACCCATTCAGAGGATTTTGCAAAAGGATTTAACGGACTTTTGGGACACAGGCAGTCTATTGGCCACAGTTTTCATATTACTTCAGACGAGATTATGAACTGGAATCAGATTTATGAAATGGTGGCTGAAGCAGCAGGTGCTCCCTTAAAGGCCGTTCATATCCCCTCTGATTTTATTGCCCGGTTTGATGAACATTCGTATGGAAGCTTGATTGGTGACAAGGCACAAAGTGTCATTTTTTGACAATTCAAAAATCAAGCGGTTTGTTCCCGGTTTTCAGGCGACCATACCCTTTAGCGAAGGCATTAAGCGAACGATCCGATGGTTTGAAGCAGAACCGGGACGCATACAAATTGATCCTGCCAAAGGAGATTTGGTGGATAGGATTCTTGGTGCTTATAAGTCATTGTAGCAGATGAGTTCATTTTCCTTTTCATACTGGTTCTTGGTGTTTTTTTACCTTTCCTTTTGAGTGCTCAACTGTTGAGAGAACGAATAACGAATTATTAACTCTTTCCAGTGATTTTTTAGAAATTTTATAATTTTTGATACAACTGCGGGAACTGTTTCCCAAAAAGTGGTGGTGAACTGAAGAAAAAGAAATAAGTCAAACAGGAGAATCTTACAGATTGCTTGTTTAAACTAAAGAATTCATAAACAACACTTATTTAGCGATATAGAAATCGTTAATGCCTAATGGTCTTTTCATGCCTAAAGTTTTATATATTTGTTAGTATAAGTCAGATGTATGAATGCAAAAAGACCACTAAAAGCTGTAGTCGTTTCCGATGTCCACCTCGGAACTTTCAATAGTAAAGCCAATGAACTTTATTCCTATTTAAAAACCATACAGCCCGAAATTTTAGTTCTAAATGGTGATATCATCGATGTGTGGCGGTTCTCCCGGCGCTATTTCCCTACCTCTCACATTAGAGTTATTCGTTATTTTTTTAAGATGGCTGAGAAAGGAACAAAGATCATTTTTATTCCCGGCAATCATGATGAGGTAGGTCGACGCTTTACCGGAATTGATTTTGGACATTTCCAGATAGACAATAAGATAGTCCTGAATATTGAAGGAACGTTGACATGGATATTTCACGGCGATGTTTTTGATGTGGTGATGCATCATTCTAAATGGCTTGCCAAGATGGGCTCGGCCGGATATGGCATCCTGGCCGGAATAAACAAGCTGGTTAATTCCTTTTTGGTCTTTTTTGGCGGAAGTCCGATCTCATTGGCGGGAAAGATAAAAGACAAGGTGAAAGGAGGAAAGAAAGATACTGTTTCCAACTTCGAAAGTATGGTCTCACGACTTGGAATTAGAAAAGGGTATCATTATGTGATTTGCGGTCATATTCACAGGCCGGCAAAGAAGCGTATCAAATCACCGGCAGGTGCGATCACTTATCTTAACTCGGGCGACTGGGTGGATAATATGACTGCACTTGAATTTGAGAACGGCGACTGGCACCTGAAATACTGGGATTCACAAAAAGATGACTCGGTTGAAGAATCGGAAGAGGAAGAAGAAATACTGTCTGAAACGCTGGAAGATATATTTAACAAAGCTTTTAAAGAAATACTGAAAAGTTAATATTTCTCCCTTTTAAAATTCAACATCAAAATTATTCATGAGTTGATAATGAACGTTTTGGTCTTCAAACATTTCTTGAGAGTATCGAAGGCAGTAATTCTGGTAATCCGCACCAGTGGGAGTTAACTTATTGTTAATGAGGATTTAAAAATTTAAAACAACAACGAGTTTGGCGACAAAGATGCTTTTTAGACTGCACTCAAAACTTGAATTAAAAAATACGTTCCAGCACAAACACCCCGTGAACGCCTTGTTGGTCTTCACCGGAACCGACAATCTGTCCCAAGGCATTGAGCAGACCTTTCCTTTCTTCGGGCACATAATCTTCTTTGCCCTCAGATAAAACAATAACTGAAGTTTCGTTGAGATAAACCTTCCTGTTTTCAATTTTTCCTGTTAGTTTGGTTCTGACAAACATGGCAGGGTCGCCAGGAATTATCTCTTTGAATACTAAATGACCCGACAGATTTTTGCCTTTTTGAAACAGTCTGGCTTCACCAACATCTTCGCCCGTGTCAAATTCTTCACGGAAACGCCAGAATCCGGTCAGATCGGTTTTCTGTGGCATAAGAGCTGCTTTAGAGTCCTAAAAATTGTATGGATATTCCAGACGCAAAGATAATGATGCCGGCAAGAAAATGTGAATAGGGTTGTAATTTATGCATGTTTAATTGAGACAGCCCTGAAAAGGCAGCCCATACGGTTATTAGCATCGTTCCAATAGTAACTACGGCAAAAACTGTTGTAACCATTATTAGAGCTTGTACGCTATAATGAGCAGCCGGATACATCAATATTGGGATTAATGGTTCGCAGGGGCCAAGTATGAATATGATAAAAAGCATCCAGGGAGTAGTCCTGGTAGAATTGACTGAATTATCATTTTTTGCTTTTAGGTTTTTATGCTTGAAGTAATGTCTCAGCCCCCATACAGCATAAGCGAGACCGAAAGCAATAAGTCCCCATGCAGCAAGATTTCCTCTTATTTCTTCAATCCACGTTAGTTTCTGAACCTGCATGCCTATGATAATACCGGCAATCCCGATTAATACGCTGCTCAAAACGTGGGCAATACCACACACGGCTGTTAAAATCAAAGTTTTAGAGAGATTCCATTTACGCGCCTGTCCTATCATAATAAACGGCAGGTAATGGTCGGGTCCCAGAATGGTATGTACGAAACCAATGCTTGCTGCGCTCCAGGTGAGTATTGTTAATTCGTTTGTCATTATTTGCCGCCAATGTAGAATTTCAATATTTTCTTAATTGAATTGCTGCTGATTTTATTAAAATCAATTTCCTTTGGATTGAAAAACTGAAAATCGGCTATGTCATCGGCTACTTTTATGCTGTCAAAGTGCTTTACTTTGCAGGCATATCCGTAATCGGTCGTAAAAACCGAGTAACCATTATAGATGTATTCATTTGGATAGCTAATCAGATAATGCATTTCTGATATATCCAGATTCAGTTCTTCTTTTACTTCTCGTTTTAATGCTTCTTCACCGCTTTCCATTGGGTCAACGAAGCCACCCGGCAGGTCAAGTGCGCCAACAGCCGGTTCTACACCTCTCACTGTTAGTAATATTTCTCCGGTATCATTTTCAATAATGGCAGCAACTGCAGCAGCACTGTTAATGAAAAATTTAAAACCGCAACTGCTACAATGAAATGATTTTGGCGAATCGGGCTTGAAAAGCCCTGAACCGCAGCTGGGGCAATATTTGAGAACTTTTTCGGGACGTGCCATAAAGAATTGTCTTTTTGCAATATTAACAAACCTGTAACAAAAACAACAGGATCAGGGAAAGAAATTTTAATCATTCAGTATCGTGAATTTTATAAATAATACCACATTGCAATAGTCTGTTAAGCCATTAACGGCCAATAGCTGACTCTTTCTAATTGTTTGTTTTCGAAAGTCTTTTTGAAGTTTAATACGAATCATCATATACGCCTGTCAAATCTGACATCTAAACATTTATCAACATTAAAAACCATTTAAATTCATTGTTACGGTAGGGATAAGAAGTAAGAATCCAAGAATAATCAATATCGTAATGAGTGGTCCTATCCACTTCGCCCATTTCACGTAGGGAATTCGGGCTACTCCCAGTACACCAATAAGTACTCCGGATGTGGGGGTAATAAGGTTGGTGAAGCCGTCGCCAAACTGAAAGGCCATAACAGTGGCTTGTCGTGACAGACCAATAAGATCACTGAACGGGGCCATGATAGGCATGGTAAGTGCAGCCTTGGCCGAACCACTGGGAATAATGATATTTATTAATGTTTGAATGACGTACATAACATTAACCGAAGCAATATTTCCCAGGTCTTTCATGCCTCCTGCCATTGCATGGAGAATGGTATGTACAATTTTTCCGTTTTCAAGTATTACGATAATGCCGCCCGCAAGACCAACGATCAAAGCGGCCGACATGATGTCTTTTGCGCCTTCCAGAAACAGGTGAGTGATGCGGTCGGCACTATTGTTCATTGCTATCCCCGATAAAATGCCCATAGCGAAAAACAGGGTGGCAATTTCCATGATGTACCAGCCAAATCCCATAACGCCGATGATTAGAAACAATATGGTGAAACCTAAAATGACAAGGACAAAGGCTGGTGACGATTTTCTTAAAGCGCTGAATCCCACAATAGCAAAAAGTCCTGTAAGTGCGGGAAGAAACCAGCCGGTAATGCCTTCGCCTCCTCCTATTTTCAGGGTTGTTGAAGGCCACTGTACCGAAAAGAGTATGAGTGCGGTTAGTATTAAAAAGTATACCACCCACGATGCTTTGTATGTTGGATGATTTATAGCTGTACTGTTTTCACTTATTTCATGCCGCCAATGGTGGTCTTCTTCATAAACCGGCGATCTTGCAGGATCTTTTTTTATACGGGTCCCATACCACAATACGAATGATATACCCACAATATTAATAACAACCCAGCAAAACAAACGGTATTCAAAACCGCTGAAAAGAGGAAGTCCGGCTAATCCCTGGGCTATTCCGATGGTGAACGGATTCAACACGGCGCCGGCAAATCCCAGTCCGGCGGCTACAAACACCATGGCTACGCCCATAATACTGTCATAGCCCATCGAAATAGCCAGCGGAACGAGTATCACCACAAAAGCGATGGTTTCTTCGCTCATGCCAAATACTGCGCCAAAAACCGAAAACATGAGCATAATCATCACGATGATCAAATTGTTAGCGCCAATTACCCTGATGGCTTTGTATTTATCCAGCTTGCGGGTGAAATTAAGGAAAGATAAAATGCCGATGTCAATGGCCTTACTGTCATTCAAAATCCAGAATGCGCCACCAATCATCAGAATAAAAACAATAATACCCGATTGCTTTTCAAAGCCTTCGAAAAGAGCCGAAAAAACCTGCCAGGTTTGTGGCTGGCTCTCAACTCGTTCAAAAACAACCCCCGGTGCAGAACCATCTTCAGGAACTTCTCCTGCCGGGACATACTCACCTCCAGGCACAAACCACGTGGCAATAGCTGCGATAACAATTAAAGAAAAAACAATAACGTAAGTATGGGGAACTTTTTTAAACATTGGCAATGGTCTTTCTGATTAGGCAACTCCAAAAATAGAGTTTTAACTGTGATTATTTTTATATTTGCAGCAAAAAAAATGATTTTTGGAATTGACGAAAAAGACCTGAATAAATTTATCATGGTTGGCGATCGTGTTCTTATTCAGCCCAAAACGCCAGAAAAACGAACCAAGTCGGGGCTTTTCCTTCCACCCAATGTGCAGGAAAAAGAGAAAGTTCATTCGGGGTATGTGATCAAAGTTGGTCCGGGTTATCCTATCCCTGCTATTGCAGAGGAAGATGAACCCTGGAAATCGAAAAATGAAAATGTTCGTTACGTGCCACTTCAACCCAAAGAAGGCGATTTGGCCATTTATCTACAAAATAGTGGTTTCGAAATAGAATTCAATAATCAGCAGTATGTTATTGTATCCCAATCTGCTATTTTAATGCTTATCAGGGATGAGGGATTATTTGAGTAAATTGACCCCCAATCCGGAACTCAAATCCCAAAGTCCTCTTTGGGGATTTAGGGGCCCGGAACTCCCGCCCCTAATACTCTCCCGAAAATCGTTTTACAAAATTCCGATAAGCTGTAAATGCCTGGGCTCGTGATATGAAGCCAAGATATTTGCCCTTGTCGATGACCGCGATATTGAATCGTCCCGATTTCCTGAACATTTCTACCAGGTCTTCCATGCTGTCGTCAGGACTGATATAATATTCAGGCATATACATGATGTCTTTCACCTTTACAGTATCATAAAGTTCGGGTTTGAATAGTATATCTCTTATATCGTCCATCTTTATCATGCCATGAAGCATTCCTTTATCATCGACAACCGGAAACAGGTTACGGTGAGCTTTTGAAACTACTTTGACAAGGTCTCCCAGTGTGGCTTCGGGCGATATTTTTGAGAAATCGGTTTCTATAAGCTTCGTAACATCCATTAAAGTTAATGCCACCTGGTCCTTATCGTGGGTGAGAAGCTCTTTCCGGCGGGCAAGCTGGTGTGTGTAGACCGAGTTTTTGACAAACGATTTGGCGGTGGCAAAAGAGATGGTAGCGGTTATCATGAGCGGGAGAAAAAGTTTGTAACCTCCTGTTACGTCAGCGATGAGGAATAAGCCGGTCAATGGAGCCTGTAAAACACCTGCAATGAGTCCTCCCATACCCACCAGCGCAAAATTCTGTTCCGACAGGCCGTGAAATCCTATCTGGTTAGCTACAAAGGCAAAGAGAAGTCCGGTATTGGCGCCCATAAACAGGGTTGGAGCAAAAATTCCGCCCACACCACCACTACCAAATGTGATGGATGTTGCCACAACTTTGAGTCCTATCACCATCAACATTAAAACAACGGTAACCGGCCAGAAATACTGAAGGTTGGAGAATAACTCCTGGTCATAAATAAAAGAAGCATCCCCGCTCAGGGCTGTGTTGATGATGTCATACCCCTCGCCGTATAATGACGGAAAAAAGAAAAGTAAAACACCTAACATTGCCCCGCCAGCAATCAGCCGGGTGGATGCTTTCTTCATACGTAGAAATATCCGTTCAATGTATAGGTATACTTTTGTAAAATAGACAGCTACAAATCCGGTAATGATTCCCAGAACGATGTAGAACAATAAATCTTCCATTACAAAGGTTTCGGTAATATTTACCGGATAAAGCACCTGTTGTCCCATAAATAGATAGGAGGTAAGCACTGCCGATGCTGAAGCCATAAGTAAAGGAACAATTGCCGAGAGGGTGAGATCAAGCATGATCACTTCAAGGGCAAAAACAATGCCTGCAATAGGTGCTTTAAAAATGGCCGACATGGCTGCTGCTGAGGCACATCCCACTAGCAGAGTGATTTGCCTGAAATTGAGTCGAAATAAGCGGCCAACATTGGAACCTATGGCTGCACCGGTCGCAACAGCGGGGCCTTCAAGTCCTACACTTCCCCCAAAACCTACAGTCAATGCACTTGCGACGATGCTTGAGAACATATTATGTCGACGGATTCGGCCCTTTCTTTTCGAAAGGGCGTAGAGCACATTTGGAATTCCGTGGCGGACAGGTCGTTTGAGTATGTATTTTATGAATATTACCGTTAAAAGTATCCCGATAAAAGGAGAAATAAAGAACACATAGGCAGGTCCTTCGGAATGAATGACATTTTGTACCAATACACTGATATAATGAACGCTGTTTTTGATGGCTACTGCCCCCAGTCCGGAAGCAATGCCGACGATGATGCTCAAAAACATTATGAATTGGCGATTGCTGACATGTCTTATGCGCCATTTTAGAAGAGTTCCTAAGATTTTATCTGGTGCTAATTTTTCTTTTATCTGCATGATTGTTCCTTGTATAACACCATGTATTCGGTTTTCCTGTTTCCGTTTGCTTAATTTGGGGTTTAAGTTAATAAAATCTTCTCCACAAGAAAAGCCATTAGCTCCCGTCAATAAAGTAAGAACATATTTTTCCTGCTTTATAGACAGACACAAATTAGTACCTGTCTATAAAGTAGGAAAAGTTTCCTACTTATCATGCGTCTGTTCAGAAAGTGTCATTTATAAGGCTTGCGAAGTCCGAAAATACGAAGTTTACTCATCGTAAATGAGTAATTTTCGGACGAGCGTAACACAGTAACTGGCACTTTGAGGACAGACACGAATTAATCATCTTTCTCAAATTGTTGTTTAATGATTGAGTGCAGTATAAAAAGCATATTTTTGTCAAAATCCAGGCGTTTTAAATTTTTGTATCGGAGTTAACTTGTTGTTAATGAGGATGCAAAAAATTAAAACAACAACGAGTTGGGCAACAAAGATGCTTTTTAGACTGAGTTCATCAATAAAAATCACATATTTTAGTCTGTTTGCTTTTTTTAGATTCTTCACTTCGTTCAGAATGACAAAGGGCCACCTGTCGTTCTGAGGAGGTAACGACGAAGAATCTGTTACCTGTTTTTGGTTTCTTAGATGATTAGAGGTTAATTATACATGTTCTTTTGAGACAAACCTTGACATGCTCGTTTCATCACTGCAAATATTCTTTCTTTATACGGGCAAACTGTAGTGTTGCACGGGGTTGGGGAAAAAAGCTTAAATGCAAAGACGTATGTTGTGTTTATAATTCACATTACCGGCTACTAACTAAAAACTACTAACTAAAAACTACTGACTAAAAACTACTGACTAAAAACTACTAACTAAATCACTTATATCTAAAAATCTAACGATCTGTTGAGCTTTATTCAGCCGGGTTAAAATTCAGGGTAAAAACCATTACTTCGGGTCTGTTCCCGGTGCGAACCGGCGGGCCCCAGGTGCCAAATCCCGTACTTACATAAAAATGGGTGTTTCCTTTTTGTTTGTAGCCCCTGCTTACTTCGAACATTCGTTCTGTGATGTATCCGAAGGGCCATACCTGTCCATGATGAGTGTGTCCTGATATTTGAAGATCGACACCGGTATTGGCCACCTCTTCGAGTTGATATGGCTGATGGTCTAAAAGAATTACAGGTTTTTGAGTGTTAATTCCTGCCAATAATTCATCTATTGATTTTCGTTTTTTGTCTGATCTGAAATTGGCATAACGATCTTCTCTTCCAATCAAATAAAAAGAATTTTTAATAAGGATACTTGTATCACGCAATACCTTTATTCCATGTTGTTCGAGATATCGGACAGAAGGTTCGACACCTCCAATGTATTCGTGATTGCCGGTGCAAGCATAGACCCCCATGGGTGCTTCCAGTTTACACAATGAATCGCCGAGGTTTTGACGAATTACCGGGCCTACATCTTCATCGAGTACATCCCCCGCCATCAGTATAATATCCGGCTTAAGGCTGTTGATCGTATTTACCAGTTTGCCCGTTTTTCGCGGTCCGATGATGGTTCCCAGGTGAATATCGCTGACAGCCACAATGCGCAGACTGTCCATGTTTCCGCCACTTTTATTGATGGTTAGCGGGATATTGACGATGCGTGGATACCAGGCATTAATATGTCCGGCTGTAACAATAAGAAACGTAATTCCTGCTACGACAATCCCGGTAATGAATTTGAATTTTGTGTAATCCGTTCCCGAAATTTTTTTAATAAAAGGAATGCCAAGATTAACCAATCGGGCCAGATCGATGGCAAAAACCTGGATCGTGGCATAAAGCATCACCGCAAACCAGAAAGCACCTAACCAGTCAAGCGAAACGGTAAGCGCGTTGTACATGCTTTTTCCCAGAGTTCGGCCAAGCATATACGAAAATGTGGCTACCACCATGAAAACAATAAACCATGGTCTGATTTTGGGATGTGCTTCCAGAGCCTGATATCCCCTTACGGTCAGGTATAAATTGACCAGTATCTGAACTGTAAGAACTATTGCAAAAAACATAATAAATTGACGAGTTTTCATGAAAAAAGTTTAACTGATAAAGGGTAAAGTTGTTCAAAAATAAATAATTTGATGTTAGATATTTAGATCAGGAGATGGGAAGAAATCAAAAACTCTTTATTTGGAATAAGTATTATCTTAAATCTAATCATCTTAAATCTAATCATCTAACATCATGCCTTTCTTTTCAAATATTGATCAACCATCTTGTAATAAGTCGAAAAACAGGCAGTGGCGTAATCCGGTAGAAAAAAAGAAGCATGTGTGATTGAAATCCTGCCGGATAGCGAAGTCTGTTTCCTTTTGAGTTGGCTGCTCTGAAAATTGTACTTGCCACAACTTTGGGCTCTGCAGCATATTTAAAGGTTGCATTATAGAAATGGGAGACTTTTTGTGAAATGGCGATGTATCTTTCATCGTCGGGAGGAATAATTTCATCTTTCGAGCGGCCGTTAAATTCGGTACGAATGGGTCCGGGTTCAATCAGGCGAACTTTTATATTGAATGGGCGGGCTTCGTAATAGAGGCTTTCGGTAAAACCTTCTACAGCATATTTGCTTGAGTGATACAACGAGTAAAGAGGAAGCCCCATCCGGCCTGCAATGGATGACAGGTTTATGATTGTGCCCCGTCCGCGTTTTCGCATTAAGGGTAGAACGTTTCTGATGACTCTTAATGTTCCAAAAAAGTTGGTGTCCATCTGCCTGATGATTTGTTCGTCATTTGCCCCTTCGAGAATACCGATGGCGCCGTATCCGGCATTATTGACAATAACGTCTATCCCCTTCATGTCATTCCAGGCTTTGTTTATCGTTTCTTCAACGTTGTGCGGTTGTGTTACATCCAGCCTGTATATAGCAACACCGGGGATATTAACCAGTTTTCCCGCCTTAGATGTATTTCTCATTGTGGCGGCTACTTTCCATCCTCGCCTTGCAAAATAACGAACCGTTTCCATTCCAATCCCCGAAGAAGCACCGGTTATTAGCATTGTGCTGCTTTCCATATAGTTTCTGTGTGATATGTTGTTTGTAAATAATCACCTTCTCCACAAAAATCTCTGTGGATGGTTTTTATTTGGGAGGGAATTTCAGGTTGTGATAAAGATAAGCAAACTATTATGAGCCAGGTCTAAAAAGCATCTTTGTTGCCAAACTCGTTATTATTTTAAATTTTTGAAACGAACATGAATTTGAGAGGGCCAAATTTTCAAAAAGGGATGAACAAAATTGGCCAACGCCGATCTTACGATTCATCGTGAGTTTCATCAGACCAATAATTTAGACAAATTTTGTGCTGATGAATCCTCATCAACTCGTGTACAAAATTTTAAAACGTCTTGATTTTGACAAAAATATGCGTTTTATACCGTACTCTGACTGTTATATTTTTCCTATGTAATGAATTACAGCGGGCCTGATCTATTCATAAATTTTCTATTACAATGTCCAACTATCGGCGAAATACAATGGTACTCAATAAAACCGGCTCGAAAATAATAATTAATAGGACAATATTTGTTTTTCATCAGCATATAATTAATCTAAGTTATTGGTCTGATGGAACTCGCATGATTGAGTTTATTTATACATGTTCTTTTGTGACAATCTTTGTCATGCTCGTTTCATCACTATAAATATTTTTTCTTTATACGGGCAAACTGCAGTGTTGCAGGGGTTGGTAAAAAAAGCTAAAACGCAAAGACGTATATTGTGTTTATAATTCACACTACTGGCTACTGGCTACTGACTAAAAACTACTGACTAAATTTCTGATATCTAAAAATCTGATAATCTATTAAGGCAATCTTTGTCATGCTCGTTTCATTATTCTTTTTCCTGGTTTTATCCGACGTGGCTTTTATTTCTTGATATTTGAACATCTCATTACTAAAACTCATGAATTAATCAGGCCACGATGCTTCAAATATTTACAATTAGAACAATAATCTTAATTTTCTGTTGAATAAAAACTGACGAAACAGAATTTTTGGTTGTTAAAATTTAATGGTCTCGTGTTGAATTACAAATATCTTTTATTTACAGGTCTGGCTTTGGTACTTCTGGGGATAGGACTTCTGTTGACAGGCTTTGAGTGGTATCATTATATTCTTATTCCCGGAATTGGTTTAAAAGTGGCTTATCTGGTTATCGGGTTGTTGAATGGCACACTGGCTGCCGGACGTTACCTTGCTATGTTATTTGGCGGAATAGCGATGGTAGGAGGCGGAGGATATCTGAAGCGTGCTATGCCCGGAATCGACCTGGGTCACTGGCTTATAATGAGTGGATTTCTTCTGAAAGCTGTTTCCATTGTTTTTATGGTTGTTGTAGGTCGGCGTCGCATGCGGGCAGAACGAGAACTAACAACAAAGCCTTAGTTATTTTGCCGTTTGCAAATGAAACGGGCATGACAAGGTTTCGCCGGTTCATCATTTCACTCAGTTTTCTCCTTCCTTCAGCCATTTGTTAAGCCATGCAAAGAATTCGCGTTGCCAAAGAATTCCGTTTTGGGGGGAAAGCACCCAATGGTTTTCTTCGGGGAAAAACAGGAATTTGGAGGGTATGCCTCGCAATTGTGCCGCATTGAAGGCAGCCATCCCTTGTGTGTAAGGGATTCTGAAATCTTTTCCACCGTGAATGACCAATATGGGGGTGTCCCATTTATCAACAAAAAGGTGTGGAGAGAAATCATATCTTTTATCGGGTTTTTCCCAGTAAGGGCCGCCTAAATCCCAGTTAACGAAAAACATTTCTTCCGTGGTTGTATACATCATATCCTGGTTAAATACACCACAATGAGATATAAAGGCGCTGAAGCGATTGTCATGATTTCCTGCGAGCCAATAAACAGAGAAGCCGCCGTAACTTGCACCAACAGCCCCAAGGTTTTCTTCATCAACAAAAGGCTCTTTGGCAAGTGTGTCAATGGCAGTGAGGTAATCCTGCATGTTTTGTCCGCCGTAATCTCCGCTGATCTGCTCTGTCCATTCACGGCCAAAGCCTGGCAGGCCGCGGCGGTTTGGGGCAACTACTATGTAATCGTTGGCCGCCATCATCTGAAAGTTCCACCGATAACTCCAAAACTGGCTGACACTATTTTGTGGCCCTCCCTGGCAATACAACAGTGCCGGATATTTTTTACGGGGATCAAAATTGGGTGGATAGATGACCCATGTGAGCATTTTTTTATTGTCGGTGGTTGTAATCCAGCGTTTTTCCACTTCACCCATAGTGAGTTTATTGAGAATTGGCAGGTTGACTTTTGAAATATTTGCAGCTGTGCCATCTATGGGATTGACAGCAAAAATTTCTGCAGGCATGTTCATGCTCATCCTGGTAGCGATAAGTTGACCACCGGCCGGAATGACTGATGTGTAATTATGCACACCTTCGGTGATTTTGTGAATGTCACCACCCGGCAGATTAATGCGGTAGATGTCTTCTGTGGCATGGTGATTACTGATAAAGAAGAGCGCATCTCCCATCAGGTTCCAGACGGGGTTGTGTATGTCCTGATCCAGATTTGCCGTGTAATCAATGACTTTCCCTGTTTCCAGGTCTTTTATCATCAGCCGGTTTTTGTCGGCTTCATACCCGTCACGTGGCATACTTTCCCATGCCATTCGCAGTCCGTCGGGTGAGAATACAGGGTTTTTGTCGTACCCTGGCATTCCTTCCGTGAGGTTCTTTGTGATTTTTGTATCTATGTTGTAAAGATATATGTCGGAGTTGGTAGAAAGCGCATAATTCTTTCCGGTCATTTTTTTGCAGGTATAGGCTATTCCCCGGCTGTCGGGTGTCCAGGTTATTTGTTCCATTCCTCCAAATGGTTGAAGCGGGGTGTCGTAACGTTCACCTTCCATTATGTCGGTTGCATCCGTAATCAATTTGTCGGGTTTATAAGAGGTAACATAAATGTGACTGTATTTGTAATCGTGCCAGTGATCCCAATGCCTGTACATCAGATCGTCCTCTATGCGAGCATTTATTTTTGGTAAGTCTGAGTACTTTTCGGCAGGTGTTTCATCCAGTTTTATATCCCTGACGATAAGCAGATGTTCCATATTTGGGGCATATTTGTATCCTTTAATACCGTCTGGGATGTCTGTTATCTGAACGACTTCTTTCCCGTCGGGCAGCATTTCAAACAATTGTTTGCTTCCTGGTTTGTTGCTGATAAAAGTAATTTTCTTTCCATCGGGGCGCCAGTTGACATCTGAGATGCTGAAGTTTTCATTTTCCCCGTCGTCCGTTGCTTTCTTTTTTATACCAAACGAAAGGCTGAGTGTCCATGATTTTTTGAAGGACGGAACAATTCGCTTTTTGTCCGTCCCATCTATATTCGACATGAAAAGATCGGTATTGAAGGAGTTTTTTTCGATATCAGGCCAGGTTACGGTGTAGAGAATTTTTTTGTGATCGGGTGATACTTTAATATTACCAATTCTGCCAAATGACCACAATATTTCCGGGGTAAGTACACCATTTTCTACTTTAACTTTTTCGGCATTGAAAGCAGGACGCATATCTGTTTTGTTTTTGTCTGCACAGCCTGATATTATTGCCAGGCCGGCTGCTATGAGGGCAAATTGTTTTTTCATCAGTATAAATTTAGTCTAAGTTATTGGTCTGATGGAACTCGCATGTAAGAGTTTTATACATGTTCTTTTGTGACAATCTTTGTCATGCTCGTTTCATCAGTATAAAATTAGTCTAAGTTATTGGTCTGATGGAACTCGCATGTAAGAGTTTTATACATGTTCTTTTGTGGAAAACTTTGCCATGCTCGTTTCATCCGTATAAAATTAATCTAAGTTATTGACCTAATGGAACTCGCACGCAATAATTTATACTTTTCTAAATTCCCGATCGAAACCGGGATTTATCATTGGTTAAATTATTGAAAAATGTATGGGTCCCGTCTAAAAAGCATCTTTGAGTGCAGTCTAAAAAGCCTTTTGACCCCTAAATCCCCTAAAGGGGACTTTTTCAAACTGCTGATTTTTAGCAGTTACCCTTTAGGGGTCAGGGGTAAAGATGGTAAAAATCAGCAGTTTGAAGGCTTTTTATACTGCACTCATCTTATTGTTGTTTTAAATTTGTGCATCCTCAGTAACAGTAAGTTGACTCCGGTGCAAAATTTAAAACGCCTGGATTTTGACAAAAATATGCTTTTTATACTGCACTCATGTATTTAAAAGGGATAAGTTTGATTTACGAGATATACAAAAATAGGGAGTTTTTTTCTTTTGCCTGATCAATTATCACATAAAGATAGAAGCAAAAACAGGCGCGTTGTATTGTGATGAATTAATTTTAAATATAATCAATTTATTATGAAATATTTACAAGATAATATTGCTGTATTTTCTTTTAATTTTTGAAAAATTAATTCCGATCCTTTAATTTTGATGATTGTGTCATTAACAATAGTCCGTTAAACTTTTACAGGCGATTTTAAATCAATTGTTTATATTTAAAAGTTTTTATGACTGAGTGCAGTCTAAAAAGCCTTTTGACCCCTAAATCCCCTAAAGGGGACTTTTTTAAACTGCTGATTTTTAGCAGTTCCCCTTTAGGGGTCAGGGTAAAAATGGTAAAAATCAGCAGTTTGAAGGCTTTTTATACTGCACTTATGACTTAAATTGCAAATTATCAATGTTTTAATATTTATATTGTATCTTAAATTTAAGAGCCCGGTCTAAAAAGCATTTTTGTTGCTAAATTCGTTGTTGTTTTAAATTTAGTGTCCTCATTAATAACGAGTTAATTTCGTTACAAAAATTTAAAATGCCTGGATTTTGACAAAAATATGCTTTTTATACCACACTCATTAAAATATCTGATGATCTATTGAATTAAAACTGCTCCGCCAAAAAAATCGAAGTGGTGTCCGTCTTTTAAAAAATCTAAATACCTCAGTTATGGCTTTCCAAACTAACCCTGAACTCCGACTTGCCCGCGAATTTGTGGAATTTACTAATCGTAATGTTTTTCTGACAGGCAAAGCCGGAACCGGAAAAACTACTTTTCTTCACAATCTGCAGAAAGAACTTCCTAAACGCATGGTTGTTGTTGCTCCAACCGGAGTGGCTGCCATCAATGCAAGGGGTGTGACCATTCATTCTTTCTTCCAGCTTCCTTTTGGGCCAATATTGCCCGGATCAACCGGTGTGAATGGTCAGGATGCACGCCATCCTCACCGCTACAGTCGCCAAAAGATTGATATACTCAGAACACTTGATTTACTGATTATTGATGAAGTGAGTATGGTCAGGGCTGACCTCCTTGACGGTATCGATGAGGTTTTGCGCCGTTTCCGAAAAAGTGATAAACCATTTGGTGGTGTACAGCTTCTGATGATTGGTGATCTTCAGCAGCTTGCTCCGGTTGTGAAAGACGACGAATGGCAATTGCTGCGGCCCTACTATCAGTCGGCTTTTTTCTTTGGGAGTCATGCTCTGCAGAAAACAGATTATGTGAGCATTGAGCTGAAACACATTTTTCGTCAACAGGACGAACAATTTATTGAACTGCTGAATAAGATAAGAGACAACCGGCTCGATACAGAAGGTTTGGACTTACTCAATAGATGTTACCGGCCTGAAGTGTTGAAAGGCAATTTGGAAGGGTACATTACTCTAACCACTCACAATTACCAATCCCGAAGAATCAATAATGCCCGGCTTGAAGCGCTTGCCGGCAATCCACGGAAATTTTCGGCAAGGGTTGAAGGGAATTTCCCGGAAAGCAATTTCCCGACAGATTATGAACTTGTCCTAAAAACAGGCGCTCAGGTTATGTTTGTAAAAAATGATTCGTCACCGGAAAAACTGTATTACAATGGTAAAATCGGGAAGGTAACTGGTTTTTCAAAAGAAACCATCTTCGTAAAATGTCCGGAGGATCCCGAAGCAATTGCCGTAAAACCCGACCGCTGGGATAACACAAAATATAAGATTGATGAAGAGACCAGGGAAATTCGGGAAGAGGTAGAAGGGACTTTTACGCAATATCCGCTGAAGACTGCCTGGGCGATTACTATTCATAAAAGCCAGGGACTCACCTTCGAAAAAGCTATAATAGATGCCAATGCCGCTTTTGCTCACGGCCAGGTTTATGTTGCGCTGAGCCGGTGCAAAACACTCGAAGGACTTGTTTTGACCAATCCCCTTGATGTCAGAGCACTAAAAACCGATCCTGAAGTGAAAAATTTTATCCGCAACGTGGAAGAAAACCCTGCTGATGATGATTCACTGGAACAGTCAAAACGAAACTACAGGTTCTCCCTTTTGAAGGAAATGTTTGATTTTACTTCCATGGAAAGGCAACTGGCGTATACTCTGAGAGTCGTTTACGAAAACAAAGGTTCCGTAGGGATGGAACTTCCCGTTGAACTTGGGAAAATGAAAACACTTGTAACATCGGAATTAAAACCGGTGGCCGAGAAGTTCATGGCTCAGGTGGAGCGAATGATTAATGAAACCGCAGATCAGGGCAATGAAAATCTTTTACAGGACAGGCTGAAGAAGGCTTGTGAGTGGTTTTATCAAAGGACTGATAAAGGTCTTGGTATCCCTTTTGAAAAATTCAGTATTGAAACGGATAATAAAGCGGTCCGAAAAACTTTAAATCAGGCTTTCGAGCGCCTGGGCAATGAGATAATGGTTCGCCGGTATACGTTCGACGCATGCAGAGACGGATTTGCGGTAAAGAAATACCTCGAAGCAAAAGCCAAAGGTTTATTGGAGAATGGGGAAATACCCAAAAGTTCAGCCGAAAGGCAAAAATCAGTAAGTGCGTCAGTTGCTCACCCCGAATTATATGCACGCCTGAAAAACTGGCGGGATGAGCGGGCGGCTGAGTCAGATCGCCCGGTTTATATGATTCTTCAGGTGAAATCGATGCGTCATATTGCCGATGCACTTCCCGCTTCACTCAAGGCGTTGAAGAAGATTCACGGTTTTGGGAAAAGCAAACTGGAACAATACGGGCGGGAAGTACTTGATATTGTTCTTGACTACTGTAAGGAGAAAAATCTTGATTTACCTGTTGACGATAAAGAAATATATGAGATTCCGCCGTCTCCCCCGAAAAAAGAAAAGGTTGATACCAAACAGGTGACGTTTAACCTTTTTAAAAAAGGAAAAAATATTGATGAGATTGCCAAAGAGCGACAATTGACCAAAAGTACTATATATAATCATGTCAGCCATTTTGTGCGCAAGGGGGAGGTAAATGTCTTTCAATTTGTTTCTTCTGAAAAAGTAAAGGCAGTAGAGGCCTGGCTTAAAGAGAACCATGCAGAGACTCTGACTCAGATCAAACAACATTTCGGTGATGAAGTTTCATGGGACGAGCTCAGACTTATTGTCAATCATGTTGCGTTTACAAGAAATGAAGATGTTTTGAAACCGGCTAACCGCTAAGGATTATTCAACCAGAGCTACCCAACACCGGTCTTTTACTTCTCGCCTGTCAGTTAATCGCTAAGGACTTTTTGGACAGAGCGGGCTATTCTACAATTTTTTAACCAGATATCGAATCAACCTGAATAACCCTCTGAATAACCATAAAATAAGGTAGAGAACAAAGCTCAAAATGATGACGTATCCGGCTTGGCTATAAAGTTCGCTCCACATGGTTTCGTAATAAATAATTGCATAAATGTTAAGTCCGGTTCCGGTGATCAGACAAAGGAGCCAGATGAACAGTTCTCTTTTAATCTGTGCCGGTGTTATGATTATGTTCTTCATCTTATATCTGATATTTTTCCGGTAATGTTATTTTTTTCCCTGTCTCTATGGCTTTTTCTCCCAGCAAGGTCCAGATGCTTGCATTATAGCCTTCCCTGATTAGTTTTTCCGGCGCTTTTCCGTTTCGGATGTGGCTGATAAATCCTTCAAGCTGTAACCCTGTATCGTAAAAATCTGTACTTTCGATGATGGGTTCTCCGTTATATTTTACAGCTGTTTCAGGAATCCAGCTTGCACCGCCTATATTTACCTTTTCAAACAGTCCCGATTCAATATCGTTCAGTAATTGAAGGATGCCCGGGGCAGGGGGAGGTGTTTCGGTATAATACCGGTTGGTCTCAAATTCTATGGTGCCCTTATGGCCCATGATCTGTTCTTCAAGACCGTACTTTTTATTGCTCGTCATGGAGTCATAAATGAACTGAACCCCGTTATCGTAAGAATAGATCAGAGCCACATTATCATCAACTTCACGTCCGTCTTTCCAGAATACAATACTCCCGGTTCCGGTAACCGAAACAGGCGTTTTGTCCAGCGCCCAGTTGGCTACCTGTATCTGATGCGACATCAGTTCTGTGAGCAGGCCGGCTGAGTATTCTTTATATAATCGCCAGTTGATGAAGCGTTCCATTTTTTCGGTTTTGTCAGGAACCGGACGTCGCCAGTCGTTATTGCGGTGCCAGTAAGCACGAATTTGACCTAATTGGCCGGGTTCTCCGTCGTGAATGCGTTTTATTCCTTCGAGATAGACGGGATTGAAAAGACGCTGATGCCCAATTTGAAGTATCTTTTCGGTTTCGATATGAGTGTCGTACATTGCTTTGGTATCATCCATGGTTCGGGCCATAGCCTTCTCACAAAAAACATGAATACCCGCTTTTAAACAATCTATGGTTATATGTGCGTGCTGATGGAGCGGAGTGGCGATGATTACTCCATCCGGTTTTTCACTTGAAAGTAAATCCTCATAATGTAAATATAGCTTTACCTTTATGCCTTTTTCGTCGCACATTTTTCCCGCCTCACTAAGATGTGGCCTGTAAATATCGCAGAGAGCAACAATTTCCATGTTTTTTGTTTCTGTCATATCCAACAAGAAGCGCATCAATTGTTTACCTCTGCTGCCCGTACCAATTACTGCAAGTCGTACCCTGTCCGAAGGATTTTTACGCGTTTGATTATTTTCGGCAAATGCATTAAGCCAGGGCATGGCAGCCAATGTTGCTGCCGATCCGGTGATGGCCAGTTTTTTCAGGAACTCTCTTCGTGAGTGGTATTGAATACTCTCCATTGTATTACTTTAAAATTTTGAATGATACTTTTTCGCTTTCCTGCGGGTGCTGCAATAAGTGCCGTTGATAAAGCCTCGGCATCGGCGGCGCTTTGCGCCTGAACGCATGAAATCCGGTCTGATGATACCGGTATCTTTTCTTTTACATTCCAAATGTGAGGGCGTTTATTTTGGCCTGTTTTTGTTTCGCTTACCGAAACGGCGCTATCTGTTAGTTTCCATATCTCACCCTGCTTGTCGCCCGACTTTAAAGCAAAAGGCCAGAAATCTCCGTGCGGATGATGCCCCCTCGTCAGAAAAGAGCTTCCTCCAAAGCTTATAAATGCGTTGAATATTCCATGCTTTTCAATTATGTTGACAGCAGCGTCCAATGCGATTCCTTTCCCCATTCCTCCAAAATCAAGTGATATATCATCTGTCAGAAAATGCACTGTGTTGTGTTTTCCATTTATCTGTATTATTTCTTCAGGATGGGTGAATGATGGCGGGTAAAGTGTATTTACACGATTGTTTTCTTTTAGCCATGAGTAAATCTTGCCACCGAAAATATTGAAATAGCCATCAGTCAGATTAAAAAAGTTGATACCCTGCCGGATAAAATGTATCAGCAAGGGACTGGCCGGGACAGACCCTTGTGATGCTTCCTGGTTTATAAGGTAAGTTTCAGCTTTGCTGTCATATCTGTCAAGCACTTCCTGAAGCCTCTTTATCTTTGCGATAATGGCTGATGACGCAATTTCGGCACATTCCTTTCCGATGCCCCAGAAAACCATGTCCAGGACAGTATTCATCAGGAAGGCGGATTTATGATATGGATGCTTAAAGTTTTGGTTCCCATCCTTTTTCATATTCGCGTTCCCACAATGTCATTGCTTTATAGCTGTTTATAATATGCCCGTTTTCCGGATTGCATTTAAGCATTTCCCCGGTACGGGAAGATATGTTTGCCAGATGTCCTAACAATGTACTTATTGCGCCTTCATCGATGGGAGAACGTTGTTTTTCTTTACCGCGTATGGCCTCGAAGAAATTCCGGACATGCAGCGTTGACATGTCGCCGCCGCCTCCGAGTTGTGTACCTCCTTCGCTGCTTCCCGATTGCCTTTCGCGGATGAGGTTGCCGCTGCGATCGAAAAGTTTGTACCCACCACGGTCAACCCAAACGCTACCCTCTGTTCCATAGATGATGGTTCCGCGGCCGGCGTCATAAGTTTTGTGTCCGTTGCGGCTTTTGCCATCCCATTTAATCACCTTTTTCCCGGGAAAACGAAAAGTTGCATCCATAGTGTCATACATGGTCCAGCCGTCATCGGGCCAATGATATTTCCCGGAATCAACAATTACTTCTTCCGGAAAAGTAACCTGTAATGCCCACCGCGCAACATCCAGCTCGTGAATTGCATTATTACCGGTCTCGGCTGTTCCGTAATCCCATCCATACCAGTGCCAGTTGTAATCCCACGTGTTGTGTTTGTAAGTCTTGCGCGGGGCAGGTCCTTGCCATAGTTCCCAGTTCAGTCCGTCCGGTACCGGAGCTTCTGTGGGATTCACCACTCGTCCACGGGCGTTGGAATAGAACGCTTTGGCCATGTATGGTGTTCCAATCGCCCCGTTATGGATTTCATGGATAATTTCGATGGTCTCTGCTGATGAGCGTTGCTGATTTCCCATCTGGATTATTTTACCGTACCGGTCGCGCGATTTCACGAGCAGTTCTCCTTCATACGGATTATGCGTACAGGGTTTTTCAACATAGACGTGTTTTCCGGCGGCGTTGGCGAGCCAGGTGCCCGGAGCATGCCAGTGATCGGGAGTGGCAAGTAACACAGCATCTACATTTGGATCATCGATGACTTTGAAGAAGTTTTCTTGCTGTTTTGGGGTGTAATCAAGCACTTGTGCAAATCGTTTGCCAGCATTTACCATCTGGCTTTGCATAACGTCGCATAAATAGAGCAGCCTTACATTACTTTCGGCAGCTGCGATTGGCGGAATATATGCACCCAGTCGGCGTCCAAGTCCGATTATTGCAACATTCAGCCGGTCATTGGCCCCCATTATCGAGGCATAGCTTCGTGCTGTCATACCCATACCTGCAAAAGTCAGTCCCGCTGCCCCTATTGCTGTTTTTTTCAGGAATTCCCTTCGTGTATTTTTGTTGTCACTCATATTGATATTGGTTGAGAGGTCTATAATTCTTTGATTTTTATATTTTTGAATTCAACTTCGTTACCATGGTCCTGTAAGAGAATGTTACCTTTCTCATACTCTCCGAAATTCGGCCAGTCTTTGTACTTGCTATATGCTACAAGAGCTCTCCACATTTGGGTATCACGCTCGTATTCTACTACTTTGATGCCGTTGAGATAATGCGCAACCTTTTTGCCTTTAACAACAATTCGTGCCCTGTTCCAATGATCATATCCGTTGACATATTTTGTCGTGGGCAGGTGAGGGTTAAATTCCAGTCCGTTGGCAGGTATCAGGTCATAAAGAGAAGCAAGTGTGCGATTGCCTTTGACTCCTTTTTTTGCATCAGGATGATAACGGTCGTCAAGAATCTGAAACTCGCAGCCGATGGATGAGCCAGGTCCTTTGTTGAGTTCTGTGTCAACAAAATACTTAATTCCGCTGTTGGCTCCTTTGGTTAAACTGAAGTCAACTTCCAGAATGAAATCTTTATATTTTTTTGTGGTTACTATGTCTCCGCCATTGGTTGCTTCGCCTCCTCCCGATGCATGCACTTTCAGGATACCATTGTTGATACTCCAGCCTTTTTCGGGGAAATGGTCTAATCTCGCACCTCTCCATCCGTTCGTGGTTGCACCGTCCCAAAGCAACTTCCAGCCGTCTGACTTTTCTCTTTCTGTCAGTTGATTTTTTAAATAACTGACTTCGGGTGCTGTATTATTCTTGTACTTTGAAAAATCTTCAGCCCCAATTTCCCTTATCGTGATATTTTTCCAGCGAATCTTTTTGCCGGCAAGCGATTCGTTATTCCCTATGCCATGTACCTGTAGTGCAATGAATCCGTTCTCTGTCTCTTCCTCCACAAGGTTTGCTGCAGGAATATCGTTGACCCAGGTCATGATATTATTGTTGAATGCAACAACTTTGAAGTGATTCCACTCACCCTTTTTGTAAGCTTTTTTTGCAGGTTCGTTGTATTCAAGGGGATACCTCCATCCTCTTCGGGCTTCATCGTAAATACCACCCGACCATCCGCGCTGTGTGTCTTCGCATTCTACCTGCAAGCCGTGCACCCTGCCGTTCATATAATCCTGGTTGCTGTGACTTCTTATTTGAACTCCGGAGTTCAATCCTTCGTCCATTTTCATATCGTACTCCAAAACAAAATTTGTGAACTTCTTTTTTGTAGCCAGGAAGGTGTTTGGAGAATTGGTTACCGAAGTGCCAACGATCATTCCGTCAGTTACTTCGTAGGGAGCATTACCGTTAAGGACTTTCCAGCCATTGAGGTTTTTTCCGTTGAACAGTTCTTTTTCGGAATTTTGTCCGTTTAAAACTGCCCATGAGGTTATAAATATAACCGATAAAAGAAATAGATTTTTTCGCATGACTCTCGTTTTTTTCAAATTTAATTGGTGTTGGCAATTTAAGGTTTGTTAACTTGCAGCCTGAGATGTTTTTGTGTCAAATATAGACGTTTTTAATTCAGCAGCCGGAAGGTGAGAAGAAATGAAGCTTGTTGTTAATATAATTGTACTGTGTTTTTCTGTTGTGGTGAGTGCTTTCGGACAGGCACCACGTTTCGACCGTTTTGATATTTCCAGCGGTTTGTCACAAAACAACATCAACGGGTTGGTTATTGACGACATTGGAAATATCTGGGTTGGTACACTTGACGGACTGAATAAATATAATGGCTACGGGTTTGAAGTCTTCAAACCATTGTCTGATGATTCAGAGGGTATTTCCGGGAATCATATTATTTCGATGGGACGGGGGATGAATGGCGATATCTGGGTTACCACACGGGACAGGGTTCTGAATCATTATCGGGCTGACGTGCAACGGTTCCGACATTTTCCCGACTCTGTTTTCGATTCTGTAGGTATTGCACCTGTAAATAATCTGGTTCAGTTGAACGATTCTTTACTCTGGTTCAGTGACAACGATCAGCTTGGCCTTTTGAATATCAGGAAAAATACGTGTAAAAAATTCCAGGCACGGGGTTGGGTACATGGAATCGCTTTGAAAGGAGACAGCACAATAATTTATGGAGGTTTTGGTATTCAATATTTAAGCCTGAATAAAAATGGGTTCAACTTTAAGCATTGTTCCCGTGGATATCAGTGGGTCTCCCTGTTTTCATCTTCAACAGGACGGTTCTGTCTGGTATGGTGTTTCAGATTCGGGAATTGAAAGAATATCGAATCAGTTTGCGTCGCGTAAAATTGTTGCAACTTTCCGTGAACTTGGACTCTCTTTTTTGGAACCTTCTTTGCTTAATAGTTTTGCCGTTCACAGAGGGAATTTCTGGTTTGGCGACAATAATCTGTTGGCCCGGGTTCAGAGAAGTGACAGTGGATTTTCGACAACGATCTTTAGTTATGATCCTGAGAATGACTCGTCGTTTAAAGGATATCACGTTACACATCTGCGTTTTGATGCGTTGGGAAATTTGTGGATAGGTACACTTAAAAACGGATTAAATTATTTCAGTTACAATAAGAACCAGTTTATTCATTACAACTGGCGCAGGCAAAAATTGAACAGCCCCGACACCGATCCGGTCAGGGCAATATGCAAAAGGGACGATGGAGGTATCTGGCTGGGTTTCGACAGAGAGGGTGTTGGTATCATTGATAAAGACGGTGAACAACGTTATTTTAGCCATTACTTCACCCGCGAGGGTACAAAACGAAATATCAATAATGTGCGGAATATTTTTGAAGATTCATCGGGCAATATATGGATAGGAGAAGGCGGTCAATTGTGCATTTATAATCAGGCAAATCAACGTATTGAAGCGGTTAACTGCAGGTTTTCGTGGGACTGGCCCTATCAGTGTTATTCGGTAAAGGAATTGGAACCCGGAATTGTTACTTTGACGTCTTCACAAAGAACCGGGAAAGTTAATTTAAAAACCGGTGAACTGTCTGTTTTTTCTCTTGATGAAAGTGTCTCCGGCAGTGTTCGTGATATTGTTAAAGACAAATATGGTAGTTTATGGATCGCTAAAGACGAAAACGGGCTTCTGAAATATGGTGGCCCTGATGAGCCGATAAGAAGTATCAGGAGCTCTACTCATGGTTTGTCGGACAATAAAGCTTACTGCTTGTGGGTCGATGGTGACAGTTTGTGGATTGGGACCAATGCAGGCTTGAATCTTTTTTCGATATCGGGCGACAGCATTATTGATAAGTACTTCGAAAGCGATGGTTTGTCAAACAACATTGTTTATAGTTTGTATGGGGATGCTGAAGATATTTTGTGGATGAGCACCAATCGGGGGATTACCCGTTTTGATGTAAAAAACGAACAATTCGTGACTTTTCTGACGAATGATTTCTTTATGGATGATGCTCATGACTTTTCTGACGACGGGTTTATTTATTACGGTGGCTATACCGGGGTGGTTGGCTTTCATCCCGACAGCATCACGACCTTACATCCCGGAATGAAAATCCATTTTGAAAGTTTTCGGTTGTTTAACCGCGAAATATTGCCCGGAGACAGCATTGGCGATCGCGTCTTAATAAATAAAAGCCTGAAGGAGAATAGCCTGATACGATTGAAACATGATGAGAATTCATTTTCTGTTGAATTTAATGCCTATCCTTTCGATTATCCCAATCACAATGTTTTCCGGTTCAGGTTGAGGGGCCTGCAGGAAGAGTGGACGTATTCGGATGGCGCTAACCGATTGGCTTCCTATACGGCTGTGCCTCCGGGTGAGTATACATTTGAGCTGCAGGCTGCACCCAGTCGCCAATCGTTTGATGCTACCCAACGGCTGAGAATCGTTATTATTCCTCCTTTTTGGCAAACAGTCTGGTTTAAAGGTGTACTGATTGTCGGGTTGCTGGGAGGTGTTTTCGGCGGATATCAAATCAGACTCAGGCATATCAGAAAAAGAAACTTGCTCCTGAAAAGCACGGTTGATGAGCAAACGAAAGAATTGAGGACAAGAAATAAGCAGATACTTGAAATGTCGGAAAAGCTGCATGAAGCGGATCAGTCAAAATTACGTTTTTATACAAATATTTCCCACGATTTCCGTACACCACTGACACTTATTCTGGCTCATCTCGACAGTCTTGACGGGCCAAAGAACAAAGCGATTCATGCCATTCGAAGAAATGCTTATCGACTGTTGAACATGATCAATCAGCTTATCGATTTACGTAAATTAGACCAGGGACAACTAAAATTGTCTGTCACGAATTTTGAGCTTGTGGCTTTTGTCTCGGAAATTGTTCAATCGTTTCGGCCGGTAGCGGCTCAAAATGATATTGAACTGGCTTTTTACAGCTTCCCTGAACGATTGTCCGTGTGGCTCGATGCCGATAAATTAGAAAATATTCTTTATAATTTATTGTCGAATGCCATAAAATATTCGCCTCAAGGGAAAGCTGTGATGGTCAGTATCGGCGAATCAGATGACCAATTCTATATTGATGTTGAAGACCAGGGAATAGGTATATCAAAAAATGAATTGCATAGCATTTTCGACCGGTTTTATCGTTCCGGGAAGGTTGCCGGTCATGTTGAGGGGCATGGCATTGGGCTGACGATCGTCAGGGGACTAACCGAACTTCAAAAGGGTACTGTTGAATTAGAGAGCAGTGAGGGGCGTGGAACCCGGTTTCGGCTGAGTTTTCTCAAGGGAAGGGAGCATTTTGGTGAAAACGATTTCGAAAAAAATTCTACCGTTACTTACCTCTATGATGATAAGATTTTCCTGGATGAAGCGCCTGAGAATTTTTCCCGCTTTGGAAGGCAAAAAGTTTTGATTGCTGAAGATAATATCGAACTGTCCCGGTTTTTAAAGGAATTGCTCGGCAGGTGGTTTGAAGTTTGCATCGCCCATAACGGGAGTGATGCTGTCGGGAAGGTTTATGATTTTAAGCCCGATCTCATTGTTTCTGATGTTATGATGCCGGTTATGAATGGAATTGAATTTTGCAGGAAAATCAAATCAGATGTTCATACCGCCAATATTCCATTTGTTTTTCTCACGGCACGAACAGATGAAGAGACGCATATTGAGGGATTTGAGCTTGGAATTGACGGATATATTGAAAAGCCGTTTAACAGCAGAATTTTCCTTGCCCGGCTCAAGGCCATCCTGGAAAACCGCAGCAAGTTAACCAGGCATCTGGAAGAGCAGAAAGAGTTGGGTATCGTGAACGCCGGTCTTTCCAAGTCTGACAAAGATTTTCTGGAAACTGTGAATGCTCTGATTGACAGAAGATATGCCGATCCCGCATTTAACGTTGAAGTTCTTGGCAAAGAACTTTTTATGAGCCGTTCATCGTTTTACAGAAAGTTTAAAAACGTTACCGGCATTACAGCTGCCGATTACATGCGGAAAATTCGTCTTCATAAGGCAGCAACTCTTCTAAAGAACGACGGGATTCAGGTTTCACAGGTTGCCGAACAAATTGGATTCCGGAGCGTGGCTCAATTTCGCAAATCCTTCAAGGAAGAGTTTGGAAAAACGCCTGGTGAATGGGCGAAGAGTTAGCGGAGGAACTTTAGCCCGGGGATGACTGTTATGAGGGCCGTCCTATATTACAGATATTTCGATAGCAAGGATGAAACGAGCATGGCAAAGATTGTTTTAATAGATTATCAGATTTTTAGAGATAAGTAATTTAGTCATTAGTTTTTAGTCAGTAGCCAGTAGTGTGAATTATAAACACAACATACTTCTTTGCGTTTAAGTTTTTGTTTTCAAAAAAGGGCGTTTGGAACAAGATTTTTTAAATTTGAACCAAAGAGTTTGCTTCTGGAAGAGAATTATCAGGTACCGAATGAAATATCCAATAGTCAGTTTAAAAGCGCCTAAACGCAGAGACGCAATGACGCAAATTTTTTATATGAGTGGAGACACCCGATTTGATCGTCTTTACCTTAACTGACATTTGTAAAAGTTTAACGAAGTATTGAAATATCAATGAGAGTGGTATAAAAAGGCATATTTTTGTCAAAATAGAGGCGTTTTAAATTTATGTACCGGAGTTAACTTATTATTAATGAGGATTCAAGAATTTAAAACAACATAGAGTTCGGTAATAAAAATGCTCTTTAGTCCGCACTCATCAATAATATCAGGTTATTTTTTTGAATAGTAGATATGAGTAAATTAAAGAAAAATGTTGCTCTGGTTTTATCAAGTGGTGGAGCTAAGGGGATTGCACACATTGGTGCCATTGAAGAGCTGGAAAGACAGGGGTTCAATATAACTTCGGTATCGGGTTCGTCTATTGGTGCTGTTATAGGCGGACTTTATGCTATGGGGAAACTGGATGTCTACAGCGAGTGGATAAAAACGTTTGACCGTCGTGCTGTTTGGGATTTGATGGATTTTTCTTTTATCAACAGCGGCCTTCTTAAAGGGGAGAGAGTCTTTGATAAAATGAAAACTTTTATCCCTGATATGAATATCGAAGATATGCCCATCCCTTTTACAGCCGTGGCCTCAGATATTCTTGACGAAAAAGAAATTGTCTTTGATAAGGGGAGCTATTACAAAGCTGTCAGAGCCTCTATTGCCATTCCGGCAATGTTTACTCCCGTAAAATATAAAAATACATTTTTAGTAGATGGTGGAATATTAAATCCTGTCCCTATTGAGCATGTCCAACGCGATAAAGATGATTTGCTGGTGGTTGTCAATTTATACGGAGAAAAGCAACCCAGAGTAGAGAGTGTCAGCCAGAGCAAAAACGGGAAAAACGGAAAAGAGAAAAATGGCCATAACGGTTTGATCAATGCTTTCACTAATTTAATAGCTACCGGAGATAAACAGAGCCTGGGATATATATCGCTTCTTACAACCAGCTCCGGAGCGATGATCCACAAACTCGCAAAAATGAATATTGAGCGTTACCGGCCGGATATTCTCATTAATATTCCTGCCGATTCTGCCAATACATTCGATTTCCACCGTGCAGATGAAATGATTAAGTTGGGGACTGATGCCACTGTACATGCTATTACCGAACTCGTAAGGGAAGGATAGCTGTTCAGCCGGCATGGAAATGGCTTTTGGATTAAATTTTTTTTTATATTTTTATTTTGAGAATATTCTCATTACTTTTGTATGAGTTATAGTTCATTATGGCACGACCAAAATCATTGAGAAAGGTTGTAAAGCCGCCTGGTTTTAAAGGGTATAAGCCTTACGGTCATCAACAGAGAAGACAAAAACCGGTAGATTTGCTCTACGAAGAATACGAGGCGCTAAAGCTGGCCGATTACGATTTGATGACGCATCAGGAAGCGTCAGAGATTATGGGTATTTCGAGAGCCACTTTTGCGCGTATTTATGAAGGGGCGCGACAAAAAATAGCCCGTGCCTTTGTTGAAGTAAGGGAAATTAAAGCGGTCTATGGTCACGCTTTACTTGATAAAAGCTGGCTTGTCTGCAACAGATGTTTTGCCCGGTTTACTGTACCCGAAACGATAAAGGAAAGGAATTGTCCTGTTTGTAAATCATATAATGTTGAGACGGTGAAGTAGTTAACGGACAAGAAACAGTAGGTTAAAAAATTAATTACAGGATATTCTTAAACAATGAGATTGGCAAATAGAGACTTTTAGGATTAGGCTCAACAATAGATCGTTAGATTTTTAGATATAAGATGTAAGATGATTTATACAACTTTGATATACTGTATTTTAACAAATAAACCTCTTTAGGCATAAACAATTGGTTTGCCATGTATTGCAAATTTTCAAGGAGGTATTGCTTAAAATCAGTCAATAATGATCAATTCTTATTTCTATTAACCTGCCCAATTATTGAAAAATAAAGACAAACAGGATTTTAATAACCCTAACCTGGATAAGTCAGAGCCAAAAATAACTAAAAAGCTAAAGTCATATATTTGTCGGATTAGCAATTGCTACGCAATTATTTTTTGTCGTCAACGAAACGAGCATGACAAAGATTGTCTCAAAAGAACATGTATAAAACTCAATCATGCGAGTTCCATCCGACCTTAATAAATAAATTTTATACGGATGAAACGACTGGAAGGAGTTCGAGAACACTTTAGAAAATCAATTATGATGTTGTCAATGGCACGAATGACACCGAATTACTGTCGCATCAAAGATGCGACTAATTTCGCGTTAATTCGCGTAAATTCGGTGATCCAAACAACAAATGGCGCAGCCATTTTTATAAATATTTTGCCAAAAAATACAACAAAATCAGAGTTAAGGTACTACGTTTTTTCAGAACAAGCCTGAAAAAAGTCCTATGCGGGATTTACAACTTAAACAACATGTTGGTTAGTTTTATGCGCTAAGCGCCTAAAGAACACAAACAAAAAATATGAAAACATTAATAACATCAACCGCCGATACAGTCGATGCACCATTTGATAAGCGATATGGACGTGCTGCCTGGTTCTGTATCCTTAACGAAGAGACTGGAGAGACAACGTTTCACAAGAATGAAAATGCTGAAGCACAGGGAGGAGCCGGGACAAAAGCCGCCGAAAAAACAGTTGAATTAGGTGCTCAGAAAGTTATATCCGGAGATTTTGGACCAAAAGCCAAAGAACTGCTGGAAAAATTTAATATTCAGATGGTCATCATTGAAGAAGAAGACCTGAAAGTGAAAGATATTGTTGAACGCATTAAAGGATAATATTATGCCAAAAATGGATCATACGGGACCGGAAGGGAAAGGCCCAAAAACAGGACGAAAATTAGGCCGGTGTGCCAAAGACGGTGAAAGTGCTTCCTCAGGAAAATTAGGAGAAGGAATGGGCAAACGAAGAAAAGAAGGTGGTGGCGAAGGCAGAGGGAAACGATTGCGCAGTAATTTGCCATTGTAGCAGAAACAATAGTCAGTTAAAAAACTTAAACGCAGTGATGCTAATACGCAAAGTTTTTATTATGAGAGAGTTGTGTTTTGTGTCATTAATTGTTTAAACAACTAATTATCAGTCATTTGTAAAAGTTTACCGGAGTATTGAGAAACAAAGCTGCATTCAAAAGATTTAGTTCATTCCTGAAAGTTTCTTTTGACGATTTTTATTGTTGCAGGTAATTTTAATACTCATTAATAATTACTTAACTGCGGTTCAAAAACCCGGTGTGTTTAATTCCTGACGATTCGAAAGCGAGAAGTTCTAAACAAGTTTATTACACACTCTAAACGCTTCGATCTTGACTATAACTGGTCATTCAGATCAAACAATAGCGGCCTTAACACGTCTGACAACAATAACATATCTAACACCCTGACAGTTTAACAAGCTAATTTTAAAAGCCGACTCAAAAATTCATTTTATGCCCTTTACTATTGCTATAGCAAGTGGGAAAGGTGGTACCGGTAAAACCACAGTATCTGTCAATCTTCAATATTTTATATCAAAATACCTGACAACTAATGTGTTGTTGGTTGATTGCGATGTGGAAGAGCCGAACGATCGTATTTTTTTCCCTGATGCACAAATGATTTCTTCGTCTGACGTATCGCAGATGGTGCCGGATATCGATACCGGTAAATGTACCTTTTGCCGAAGATGTGTTGAATACTGCGAGTTTAATGCAATAGTGGTCATACCGCCTGTAAAGTATGCTGAAGTAAATCCTTCATTATGTCATTCATGCGGAGCCTGTACCGTTGCGTGTCGTGACGGTGCAATCACCGAAAAGTCCGTTCCCGTTGGAGAAATTAATGTCTTTGATACCGGGATAGGCAGGGGGTTGGCAGAGGGGAGCCTTAATATAGGCTCGGCCATGCAAACCATGATGATTAAGGAGTTGAAGAAATCAATTTCAGCCGGATATGAGGTGGTGCTTTATGATGCACCTCCAGGTACCAGTTGCCCTGTAGTGGAAACAGTAGCGGATGTTGATTTTGTAATATTGGTTGCCGAACCAACACCATTCGGGCTGAACGATCTGTTGCTGATGGTTGAATTGTTGATTGATATTGGTAAGCCATTTGGAGTGATTATTAATAAAGCTGGTATTGGCAATGGAGATATATACTCTTTTTTAGAAGAACAGGATATTGACATTTTAGAAGAAATTCCGTTCAACAAAGATTATGCAAGTCTTTATGCATCAGGTGACTTGCTTCGTAATATAGATAATGATACAGCAAGTCGGTACTTAATTATTGTACAATCTTTAGAAAGGCGCTTTCTGCAATATGAAGGAAATAACTATTTTAAGTGGTAAAGGTGGGGCCGGAAAAACCAGTGTGACGGCAGCTATTGCCTCGGTTGCAAAGAATTCTGTGTTTTGTGATTGCGATGTTGACGCAGCCGATTTGCATCTGATATTTGAACCTGACGTAAAGGAGACGCACACTTTTTACGGTGCCTGGGTGGCTTCAATCGATGAAGACAAATGTACAAATTGCGGAATTTGTGAATCCTATTGCCGGTTTGTCGCCATCCATTACAAAGATGGGGGCGGACTTTATATAAATCCTTTTCAGTGTGAAGGATGTCGATTGTGCGAGAGGGTTTGTCCGGTTGGCGCAATTACATCCCAAAGAAGTGAAAACAACTTCTGGTATGTTTCCGAAACCCGTTTTGGTCCGTTTGTTCATGCCAGAATGGGCCCCGGAGAAGAAAATTCCGGGAAGCTGGTGACCAGGGTGCGCCAGAAAGCCAAAGAAATAGCCACGGATATGAAAGCCGGATTTATCATTAATGATGGCCCTCCCGGAATCGGGTGTTCTGCAATATCATCGGTTACCGGAGTGGATGCAGTATTGTTGGTGATAGAGCCTACCCGTTCGGGTCTTCATGATGCAGAACGACTCGTCAATCTGGTTCGGTCTTTTAATATTCCTTTTTTTGCATTTATTAATAAAGATGATATTAATCCTGATGTCTCACGGGATATAAAAAAATATCTTCAACAAAATGATATTGCCTTACTTGGCGGGTGGTCCTTTGATGAAAACATTATTAAATCGATGATCGAATAAAAAAAGCATAGTTGAGTATGCCCCGGAAAGTAAAACTGCCGGGACAATAAAAGACATCTGGCAGGCACTGAAAGAATTTCTTATTGGTGATGCAGTTCAAGCTTATTAAAACCTAGATTATTGTAAGCAACCAATACGCGGCATTTAAGCAGGCTAAGGTTGAGGTTGAGGTTAAGGCTCAGATTGAGGTTAAGGTTAAGGATAAGGTTGAGCAACCCAGAACACAAAACCCAGAACCCAGAACCCAGAACACAAAACACAAAACACAAAAACTAATCAATTATGGCAAACAAAAGAATTATTGTAATTGGTGGTTCTGCAGCAGGTCCAAAAGCTGCGGCAAAGGCACGCCGGATGGACGAATTTGCAGAGATCACTATGTTCCAGAAAGAACCTGACCTTTCGATGGCATCGTGCGGATTTCCATATTATGTAGGCGGTTTTTTTGATGATCGCAATAAGTTACTATGCACGCCAACCGGCGTTGTCAGGGACCCTGAATTTTTCTGGAACGCCAAGGGAATTGTGGCAAAAGTAAATACCGAAGTAACACGTATCGACCACAAGAAAAAAGTGGTGGAATACACCAATCTTGCAACCGGTGAAAAAGGCACTCAGGAATACGATAAACTGGTTATTACAACCGGGGCAACTCCCAACATGCCTCCCATTCCCGGTGTTGAGCTTGAAGGTATTACAACCTTGCAGTCGATGCAGGATGCCGACTACCTTAGAAAAGTCCGTGACGACGGCCACATAAAGAAGGCGGTGGTAATCGGTGGCGGACTAATCGGAATTGAGACACTTGAGGCCTTGCATCTCGCGGGAATTGAGCTGACTTTGGTGGAATTATTGCCTCAGCTGTTGACATTCCTCGATTGGAATATGGCTAAGCTGGTGGAGAATTATCTTAAAACTAAGGCCAATGTGATTACCAAAAACGGAGTGGCAGAATTTATTGGAGAGAATGGAAAACTCACTGCTGTGAAGCTTCAAAATGGCACTGAAATTCCCTGCCAGTTGGCGGTGGTTGCTATAGGGGTACGCCCCAATGTCAAGTTGGCTAAAGAAGCGGGATTGAATATTGGCAGCCTCGGAGGCATTACCACTAACGAATTTATGCAAACCAACGATCCTGACATTTATGCTGCGGGCGATTGTTGCGAAATTAAGAATATTATTACAGGAAAGAATGTTCTGGCTCCTTATGGTGACCTGGCGAACCTGCAGGGACGTGTCGTCGGAGAAAACATTATCGAAGGGAATATTGCCAAATTTCCAGGCACTATCCAAACAGGAATCTGCAAGTTTTTCGATTATGCTGTAGGCATTACCGGGCTCTCTGAAGAAAAAGCCAAAGAAGCCGGCTTTGATTATGAGCGTGTGTTGAGTGCCAGCCCGGATAAACCTGGATTTATGAATGGGCAGTTGCTCATTACCAAGCTGGTGGTTGACAAAAAAAACCGCAAAATTCTCGGGGCACAGTGTTTCGGCCCGGGCGATGTCAGCAAACAGCTTGCTATTTGGGCTACAGCTATTAAAGGAAATCTCACTGTCGACGATATGGTAAATGCTGACCTTCCTTATGCTCCGCCATTTTCGTTGGCCATCGATCACAGTATCGCAACAGCCCATATTATGGAAAACAAACTCAGAGGTATTTTTAACGGTATCTCTTCTGTTGAGTTGAAAGAAAAAGTAGACCGTGGTGATGATGTCTTCATCCTTGATGCCCGCGGTGCCGATGAGTACGAACAAATGCGACTGGGCATTGGAGAAACATTGATCCCCATCGGGAAATTAAGGGAACGACTTCACGAACTGCCGCAGGATAAAAACAAAGAGATTGTCACGCTGTGTAAAATATCTCTGCGTGGGTACGAGGCTGCCGTTTTGCTGAAACATCACGGCTATAAAAATGTGAAAATTCTCGAAGGCGGCATTGCAGCCTGGCCCTTTGAAAGAGAAAAATAATATGGAGAGCAACTTTTGAGAATGAGTGAATGAGGACCTCCGGAATTTTTTTCCGGGGTCCTATTATTTTTTAACTATTCCTGCTGATTTCTTCCAGTCTTTTATTTCGATGTCTTTCTTCTTTAGACCAATGATTCTTTCTTTTTCAAACTCCTTCAGAAATTTGATGGTACTTTCCGTCGAAATAGCTGCAAAGTCCGAAATATCCTTCTGGATAAAGACCCCGGAAGCATTCTGCCGGTTCAAAAATGCTGTTTCCGTTCTCAGCTTGATTCCCGGACATTGCAATAGAAAATTTATGAATAGATCAGTTTAAATAATTAATCAGGTCGTAACCGGGGAAAATCTTCATATTTTATTTCAATATCCGAGGCTGCAACATTCTCAATAACCTGTTGTGGTGTTTTCCCTCCGGGTATCGCTGTATGGCAGGCCGGGTGGGAAATGCAGAATCTTAGGCTCAGTTGAGCCATTGAAAATTGGTCATGTTTATTGAAGAAAGGTTTAAAATTTTCCAGCTGGGCAAGGTATTTTTCCAGTTTTTCGGGTGATAAATTAAATCGTCGATGATCGTCTTCTCCAAATTTTGAGTGGCGGGAAAATTTTCCGGTTAGAAAACCAAAAAGAATAGGAATACGAACAATAACACCCGTGCCATATTTCACTGCCATTGGAAAGAGTTTTTTTTCAGCTTCTCTCTCAAGCAGGTTATATCGAACCTGAATGACATCAAGCAGGTCATGATGTTCTTCCAAAAAATGAGCTTGTTCGGTTTCCATGAAAGACTGCACACTCCATCCGGCATGTTTAATTTTTCCCTGCTGTTTGAGCGTTTCCATGGCTTCCCAAGGTTCATCCTTTTCGAGAATTGAGGAATCGGGACTATGAAGCTGCAGAATATCAAGAGCATCTACCCCCAGCCGTCGAATGCTTTGCTCCGCAGCAAAAATTAAATGCTTTTTTGAATAGTCGGGATTTCCCGGGGTTGTCTTGTGTTTTTCCCCCAGGAATGGATAGAAATTGTTCCCTGCTTTTGTTGCGATAATTACATTATCCTTGTTTCCTCTTTCCTTTAATACGTCATGAATAAGTTCTTCGGAATGACCTGAACCGTAGACGTCTGCAGTATCAATAAATGTTACCCCGCTGTCCAGAGCCTGGTGTAGAGCAGCCTTCGATTTTGCGTCGTCTGTTTTTCCCCAGTCGCGGCCGCTTATCCCCCAGGCACCAAAGCCTATGGTTGAAATCAATGGTCCGTTTTTGCCAAGCTTTGTGTATTTCATGTTTCTGTCTTTTTGAATAGTGAGTCCAGGATTCAATGAAACGAGCATGACAAAGTTTGCCACAATAAGAATATGTATAAGTTCTTGCATGCGAGTTCCATCCGACCAATGACTTAGACCTATTTTATACAGATGAATAAGGCAGGCTAAGTATTATTCTGTAAATATAAGAATTCATTCGTGGCTTTCGGGCTGTCAGATGTCATGAAAAATACAGAAAAAATTCAGATTAATGACCGGATTTTCCCAACTTAGTTTTAATTCAGATTTTCCAAAGAATTACTTTTTAGACACTCTCTTTTTAATTAAAATCCCATTTCTTCACCGCCATTATCTATTCCACTTTCCCGGTTGCCATTTCCCGGTCGTTTTTTCTGGTTAAGACGGTAGATAAAAGAGAGTCTGAATTCGCGAGTACTCCAGCGGAACTGGTTGGTTGATATCAGATCGGGTTGATCGATTTCGTATCTGAATTTTCGGCTGTTTAAAACATCGCGAACGTTAAGGGTGATGGTACCATTCCCTTTCAGGATGTCTTTACTTAGCGACATGTGCATCATATAGAAAGGCTTTCGGATGCCCTGTGTTGTTTTCTGTTCACCGCGATAGAAAAAAGTGGTTTGAAAACTCAGGTCGTTTTCCCATTTCATGCGTGAGTTGATGCGTGTATCCCACGACCATGTATCGCTGCTCAGGTCCTGAACTTCGCCCTCTTCCGGTTCAAATGTTCCGTTGGTTTTCATTCTGTAAAAGTTAACGTTGCCGGAGAGGTTCCACCACTTGAATGGTTCTACCGACACATTGGTTTCTGCACCGTAAGCATGTCTTTCTGCCAGGTTGCGTGGTTCCGAAATAGTAATGCCGTCGTTGTCGACAAAATTGATTTGCTCTTCCACCCCGGTCGTGTATCGGTAGTAAATGCCTGCATAATAAGATGCTTTACCGGGGGTATACACATATCCGCTTTCGTAAGCATCAGTATATTCCGGTTCCAGGTCGGGATTACCACGCCTGATATTCCTCGAGTCGCTGAGTCCGTAGAAGGGGTTCAGATGCCAGAAGTGCGGTCTGTTGATACGCCGGCTGTAGCTTATTTGCCACGAATTGTAATCGTTGAAATGATAAGTGGTATGAATGGTGGGGAAGAGGTCGAAATATGAACGCTCGTTTTCTTCGTCAGTCTGTTTCAGATGTGTTTTAATGCCCGTGTATTCTCCTCTTAGTCCCAACTGCAGACTGATAAGGCCCCATTTGTTTGAGCCCTGAAGATACACGGCAGCGACATTCTCATCATAGCTGAAATCGTTGGTATATTGAGGGTCAGATTCCCATTCACCGCTTTCGTTGAGGTTTTGAACTTCATAGGGGTTGGTGATGCTTCTGAATTCACCACGCATTCCGCCTTCAAATTTGCCGTCATTGCCAAAAGGGTAAACATAGTCGGCCTGTATGAGGTAGTTTTCTTCCTTTTCTTTATTCGACACCGTTTGATAGATGATGTCGTCCGGATCGATACCTGGTCCGGTAAACAGCACCTCTTCTTCTATTTCCGAGTCTTCGGTTTCATCATCCAGTATATACTGGGCAAAGGCATTGAGTTTATGCTCTTTGTTATCGGGATCGAATATTTTTTCAAGATTCAGAGAGAATTCCACATCCCATTCGGTCGCTTTCTCAAAATCATAACGGCCGGTTTTTTTGTACAATTCACCATGCTGACCATTGTTATCATAGTAATCATTGTAGATCACATCTGAATGGTTTTTGTCACGGTCGTAATCAAGCATGCCGGCCGCAGTGAGTGTTGTTGTATTGTTTATAAAGAAATCGGCCCCGCCACGCAGGTTGTTCGACCAGCCGGTACGGTTTCTGTCGCGGTCGAGGCTTGTATGAAAAGGGTTCGTTGCTTCGGGGAAGTATTGATTTGAAAAACCTTCACCTTCACGTTCGCCATAACGAATACCATAGTTGAAGAAGTAATTGATGTTTTCGCGACGGAAATTGACATTAGCGCCAAACTGGTAACGTTCGGGGTAAGCTACCGAACCTTCGAAGGAACCATTTACGCCACGGCGTTCATCTTTTTTCAGCACGATATTGATGATTCCCACCATTCCTTCGGCCTCGTACCGCGCACTGGGATTGGTGATGACTTCGACACGCTCTATCATGTTGCCCGGAAGCGCCCTGAGTGCATCCGCGCTGCCGGAGTTAACCAGTCCCGATGGTTTGCCGTTAATCAGCATGCGCACGCCGCCACTACCGCGTAACGAAACGTTTCCTTCGGCATCAACGGCTACAGTGGGGATATTATCAAGTATTTCGGAAGCTGAGTTTCCGGTATTGGTGAGGTCTTTGCCTACATTGAATATTTTGCGGTCGACCCCGATTACCATTTCGCTTTTTTCGCCTCTGACGGTTACTTCATTAAGATTATTTGTTGATGGCTCCAGTCGTATGGTGCCTAGGTCCACTTCACTTCTGCGATTTTCAATCGTTACGTTGTTTATGGTTTCTTTTTGATAAGCAACGAATTGAATCTCTATGTAGTAATTTCCGGGTTTTAATTCGAACGAAAATTTACCTTCGGAATTTGTGATACCGCCGTCAACCAGAGAAGAATCCCTTGTAAAGATGGAAACGGTAGCAAATTCCATTGGGATATTTTCTTGTGCATCTACTACCTTTCCGGTTATTTTTCCTTTATCGGCAGAAGGAGCAGATTGCCCTTGTAATCCATAATAAGAGAATAAAATCAAACTTGAGAGAACAAACCATTTCTTCTTCATAATCATGCTGTATCTGTCTTTACTGATTGGAAACTGGTAAATTAGATGGTTTTGTCCTAAAATAGTTTAATACAGCATGTAGTTAAGTATTGTTAATGGTAGGAGTAAGAAAAAAGAAGCCGGTCGACACGTTTGTCAACCGGCTTCTTCCAACTTAACCCTAACCCAAAAGTTCAAAATAAAAGATTACAGTTCATCTGTATTTATATCCGAAATACTTTCTTTCAGGCTTTCAACTTCAACATTTTCAACGGTGCCAAGCACTTGGTTGAATTCTCCTTCAACGGTTTCAACCACTACCAGATCATAAGTGCCGGGAGCCAGGTATGAAAGTGTGTACTCTGCGGTTTCTCCGGCCATGCTACTGGTAACTGCATTGGGGAAACGCACGGCTTCTTCTTCCGGCTCGGCAGCTTCCTCTTCTGTATAGGTATCGTTTGCGTAGGCATATATTATTACATTACTTCCTTCCGGGATGCTGGAAACAATGCCTTTTATTGAACCGGCCTGGTTATCCACTATCAGTCTGATTGTTGGCTTTAAAATGTACATGCCGGAATTTCCTGCTTTTACTACAGATTTTCGGGCATCAAAATCGGCCGTTACTGATACTTCCCCATTTATGGGTACTGTAAAAGCACCTGTACCTTTAAATCCCGATTTCGAGCCACTGGGAACAAACAATGCCTGAGTGGAACCATCTTCAAATTCCAGGTAGCAACCGGGATTTGACGGTGTGGATTGTCCTTTTTCCGGTGCATTCAGGATAAACCGGAGTTGGCTGTAAGTGCCGGCTCCCAATTCAAACCGACCCAGTAATTCCGAAGTGCCATTGGTCAGATCGAGCAGATTGAAGGTGTCGGGCTCGAACCCTTCAAACGTTTTCCACTCGTTGTCTTTAATGTGATACTGAACTTCATTAACCGCGATGTTAACGGCTGTGATTTCGTCCGTGTCAAGCGGTGCATCGGTAATCGAAAGTTTCAGTGTCCCTTTGTCGCTTGTCTCGTCGTCGCTGCAGGATGCGATCAAAAATGGTATCGCCAATACAGCTGTCAGTAAGATTAGTTTCTTCATAATAACCCTGTTTTTTAGTTATTTAGTGTCTGACCATAAAGTATCATTTGCTGTGTGACGCTTACCGCCAAAATACTCATTTACAAAAAGTAAACTCCGTTTTTGGCGGCTTCGTAAGCCTTGCACCCGGCACTTTCTGAACAGACACATGATTTATTACAACTTTTCCCGACTTTACAGGCGGGCATTATTTATTTTTCTGTTCTTTTTATCCGTATAAAATTTATCTAAGTCATTGGTCTGATGGAACTCGCATGAATGATTTTATACATGTTCTTTTGTGACTTTTGTGACGTGACAAACCTTGTCATGCTCGTTTCGTTTGTAAGACGAAGACATGTTGAAAGGGTTGGAAAATTTATAATGAAAATGTATATCCAACCGACAAAGAAAAATTGAAGGATGTATTTGTGGAGTGGTTGAGTGAGCTGTTAACCATCTGATTTCCTGCGAATACGTTTTTTAATCCCATACGGTAAAAAAGCCCTGCCCCTACTGTTATATTTTCGGAAACAGGAGCCAGGTATTGATATCCTGCAACAAGGCCAAAGTCTGTATTTGTATAATCTGATGAAATGTTTGTCGTTTCTCCGTTGATGGTCTGGGTTGCATTTTGAAGAAATCCTGAATAAATGCCTGCAGATAAGGCATGGTTAAGATTATTTTTGAAAGGTCTGTAACGTGCTTTCAGCGCAATATCCATATAATCAAGATTAATACTGTTGGACACATATTTTCCGTGATAATACTCTTTATATTGCTGACCATTTTGCCTTGTCACGGTGAAACTACTAACCATTTCCCACCGATCGTTCAGACTACCGGCAATGCTAAAGCCATAGTTGTTGTTGAAAGTCGGTTTTGTGGCAGTCAACTCTTGCGGATCGAGACCCTCAATGGTTTTTTTGTTGATCAGCCAGGTGTTGGCAAATTCTCCATCGGCCGAAAATGTTAATCTGGAAAATATGCCGGATAAAGAAAGTTTATTTTCATGCGGATGTTTTTCCGGTTCGTTCAGACTTAACTCTGTAATTAGTTTTTCTTGAATGTCGGTGTATTTCTGCTCCGGTAAAACAAATTCAGTCGATGCCATTGTATTGAACCTCACATCAAATTCCTGTTTGGCGATGGCATTGTTTTTATTGTCAGAAGTGTCTTTTGTTGCGAATAGGGTTGTGACCTTCACTATTTTTTGAGGGGAAATATCATTGTGAGGGGAAATCAGTTTCTCTGTTTTAACAGTATCTCCGTCTATTTTAGTTTCTTTAAATTCGGCGATACGGCGATATTGCAGGGAGTCTGTAGGGATGTTTATTTCTGCTTTTTGAAGAGAATCTTCCTCTTTTTCAGACTTATTGTTCTGAACAACAGTAGGGGTAACCGCTTGTTTTGATTGATTCAGCAACCATATCCCTGCAGATAAAAACAGCAAAATACCTGCTGCAGCAGAAGCACGCCGAAGCCATATTTTTTGTCTGTCTTTTTTCAGGGACTTTTCAATACGGTTGTACACCATATCGATATCCAGATCGTTCTGAATATCATCCCAAAGTTCTTCGGGCGGTAGTTCCTGCCCCGATTCAATTGTATTTTTATACCATTTAAGAAAGTCCATCTTTCTTTTTTATTAATTCTCTTACCCAGGTTCGTAACATGCTTTTGGCTCTGCTGAACTGAGATTTGGAGGTGCCCACTGAAATATTCAGTTTTTCCGCAATCTCGTAATGGCTCATCCCTTCGAGGGTATAGAGGTTAAATATCATTCGGGCGCCTTCAGGAAGCCGGGCTACCTGTTCCAGCAATTCATTGAGCCCGATGTCGGGTTTTTCTTCATCTGTATCTTCAGTATCCGGGATGTCATTGGTAATGAACTGAAAAGTTTTGGAATTTTTTCGTGTATGGTCTATTGCTGTATTGGTAACAATTCTTCGTATCCATCCTTCGAAAGCCCCCTGTTTTTTGTAAGTATCAATGTTCCGGAATATTTTCAGAAAAGCGTCGTGCAATATATCCATGGCCTGTTCCCGGTCTTTGGCGTAACTCAGACATACCCCGTACATGACCGGGGCAAAACGGCGATACAATAACTCCTGATAATGCCGCTTGCCTTTTTTGCATCCTTCTATGATTTCCTCTTCCGGAAAGAGTTCTCTCTCCATGTATCTTATTCAAAAACAACAGAAACAGATTTTTCCAGCCTACCCTGCATCAGGCCGAAAATTGCTTTATTTTTTTTATTTAAATTGCTAATGGTTATTTCATTACCCGCATCATAACTACCAGGTACAGATAAAAAAAATGGCGGGATGAGGAGGGCACTAAACAAATTTTCTGCATCAATTATCATGCTTGCCTTTGTCGTTTTGTCTTTATTGATGATGATATTTTCCGTCGGGCGGTGATTTTTCCTCATTGCTCTGACCTGGAAATCTTCCTGCTTGATATACCTAAAGTTAAACCCTGCCTTTGCTGAATTTCCCGCTTTAATATTACCCTGGAACTGAATTGCAGTCTGTTTCTCACCTCCGAGGAAAAATCTGAACTCCAGTTTTTCGTAAATGCCTTGCGGAAGATCGAATGAGATGTGCTGATCTGAAGCAATGCCTTCCTTCATGTCAATCTGCAATGGAGGTTCGAATGGTATGGCAAGATAAACATCTTCACCCTGTTCACGTATGCCTTCAATCTCTATATCTGTAAGGACAATCTTTCCCCGGTTTATTTCCAATGATTCTATTTGAATTTTGTTGCCGGGAATATTTTGAGAGGTGCCATCATCAGCGACTATTCCATCGCTTTCACTGAATGGGTTATTATCACTATTATCTTCGTCTGCCTCTTTTTTCTCCTCATCATCAAATTCCGCATCAGCATAATATGGGTTCAACAGGAATTGCATATCCACTTCGGCCGGCAGTGTCAGTTCATCTTTCTTACAACCTGCCAAAAGCAAAACAAAGCCAATTAGAATGTAAAAAAAGCTTTTAGGCATAATTTGTTTTGTTGTTTTTGTAAAAGATAGACGAATTTACATAAAAAAGGTTGTAAAAATTGATGGATTTTTTGATATAAGCAATTTAGTCCGTAGCATGGGCATGGGGTTGAATCCTTCCTGTGGTTATTGGCACTGGAAGTGGTAGAAGGGTAGAAAGGCAGAATGGTGGAACGGTAAAAGGTTGCAAGGGTTGAAAGCTGAGAGCGAAGCGGCAGACCGAGCTTAATTCGCCCTTTTATCAAATTATATACGAATGAATCATCTCACATCTAACCTGCCTGCCCGGCCTACCGGCAGGCAGGTATCTGAAAATCTAAAAATTTAATGATCCATTCATTGTAAAAACAAATGCAGGCGTACCCTTTGATTTTGTTTTAGTTACGAACAACGAACCGCTCAAAGGATATTCTTCCAGTTGTTCTTTGGATAATCCTTCTCTGGCGGTGGTAATATAAAGTGTTTTCAGGTCTTTTCCGCCAAAAGCACAAGAAGTAACGTTGGGCGCCGGCACCTCAATTTTTCCCATCAGCTCACCCGATTTGGGGTCCCATCGGTAAACTCCGTAGCCACCCCAGTGGGCTACCCAGAGTTTCCCTTCGGCATCGATGGACATGCCATCGGGACTCCCCATTTCTTTCGGAACTTCTACAACCACACGTCGATTTGAGATTTCACCTGTTTCAGGAACATAGTCATAAGCAAAGATACTTTGAGTAGGCGTATCGATGTAATACATCAGGTTTTTATTGGTATCCCAGACAATGCCGTTGGAAATGGTGACGTTGGATTGCTTTACTTCGAGGCTGTTTCCCTTAAGCATGTAAAGATTACCAGCGTTTTCCTGTTCTGTCTTGGACATGGTACCTACCCAGAACCGTCCGGCCGGGTCGCACTTTCCGTCATTAAAGCGCACATTGGCTTCAGCATCTTTTGGAAAACCGGCCAGTAATTTTAATTCTTCATTTTCCGTAATGCCGTAAATACCTGTTTCCTGGGCTGCTACAGCCATGAATTTACCCGTAGCAGGAACAACTGTTCCTACCATGCTTTCAAGGGATATGTTGTGAAGCATCCCCTCCTGTGGCTTGTACATGAAGACTTTTCCTCCGGTGATGTCGACCCATAACAAGGCTTCTTTTTGCGGATGCCATATAGCGCCCTCGCCCAGTTCAGCTGTTGGGGTGTTTTTTACCGGCTGCACGCCTGTTTTGCACGATGTCAGAAGTATCAGTGCTGAAATAAAAAAAATTGTTCTCATATTGGTAATTCTTTGTGTGTTAAAGATATATAAAATAAAGCTAAATGCAAAGACGCAATGACGCAGAGTGTTTATTTTGAGAAATTTACAACTCAGATAAGGCAGATGATGAGTATCAGTGCCTCAAACATTGTCGGGTTTGCCACTTGCAGGACAAAACATTCCCGAAATGAATTTTAAACATTTTGAGCCCTGGTTACATATGAACAATGACGCTACCTATGTGTTCAAATTCCGGGCCACCTGGTGTAAGCCATGTGTCGAAGAGATAACGGGGTTTCTTAAGGCGGCATCTGATCTTGAGGACGAAAAAGTGAAATTCGTTTTTGTCAGTCTTGATTTCCCGTCTCAGTAAACTGCCAAAGTACCCGAAGCCTGAAGACCCCTGGAAGTTACAATAACTAAGGCAATAGGATGCAGTATTAAATGGAAGGAATGATTAATGGCCTCGGTGGTAGATAGTTTCGAAGCAAAGTACCTTGTTATTTCATGTTTTTTTGGTTAAAAGAATTGTTGTCTATTACCGGCAGCCGCTTCATGTTTTTTGTAATACTTTTTGATCATTATCGATGCGCTTACTCCTCAAATGCTCTTTTAGAGACAGACTTATTGATTAGTTGATAATAATTTATAACTTTAGAGAATTCCTAAATAAAACGCCTTCGTTGAAACTTTTTATCAGAAATATGGTTTCTGCCCGCTGCCAGATGGTGGTAAAGGCTGAGATTGAAAAGTGCGGGCTACATTATGTTGAAGTTAAACTTGGTGAAGTCAATATAATTGAGGATATTTCACCTGAGCAAAGAGAACATCTGGACAGGGCATTAAAAGTATCGGGACTGGAATTAATGGATGACAAAAAAAGCATTCTTGTCGAAAAGATAAAGATTGCTGTTATTGAACTTGTTCATTATGAGGAAGATCAGATTAAAGTAAATCTTTCGGATTACCTGAGTAAAAAACTTAATTATGATTATACCTATTTGGCCAATCTTTTCTCAGAGGTTAAAGGCATGACCATTGAAAAATTTTTTTTGGCTCATAAGATCGAAAGAGTTAAAGAGTTGATCGTTTATGACGAACTCAATATCACAGAAATTGCCTACAAAATGCATTATAGCAGTGTTGCTCATCTTTCCAATCAATTCAAAAAATTCACCGGTCTTACTCCTACACATTTTAAGAAGCTTGTCAATAAAAGACGCTCCCCTCTTGAGGATGTTTGAATAATGTAATGAGTCCGGATAAAAGCATCTTTGTTGCCAAACTCATTATTGTTTTAAATTATTGAATGCTCATTAACAATGGGTTAACTGCATAACAAAAATTTAAAACGCCTTGATTATGACAAAAATATGCTTTTATACCGGACTCATTTATCAGACTTGAAGCGGAGGGTTAACAAAACTCCCCTTGATAACTTCAACAGTTACTCACCGTATCTACATCTGTTTGTCATCCCCTCCGCCGGTAAAGTGCCGAATTATTTGCGATCTTCGCTCTGTCTTTCTATCATCCATCCGGGATATTCAGGATCGAGTTTACTTACTTCATTTAGTTTACTCAATTCTTCGGCAGATAATTTCACATTTACAGATTTAAGGTTATCAGCAAGTTGTTCCGGCTTTTTAGCGCCCAAAATCACAGATGTGACCACCGGCTGATGTAAAAGCCAGGCCAGTGCAATTTGGGCAACGGTAGCCTTTTTGGAATCTGCAATCTGTTTCATCACATCAATTATATCATAAGCCTTCTCTTTATTAACCGGTGGAAAATCGTAATTTACGCGGCGACCTTCTTTGGTTTCGGCGTTACGACTGTATTTTCCGCTCAATAAACCTCCGGCTAACGGGCTCCAAACCATGAGTCCCATTTTCTGATCCAGCAACATGGGTACAAGTTCGCGCTCCAAATCACGCCCTGCAATGGTGTAGTAGGCCTGAAGAGAGACAAATTTGCTCAGGTGATTTAGACTGGAAATCCCCAGTGCTTTCATAATCTGCCAGGCTGCAAGATTGCTGCATCCTATGTATCTCACTTTTCCACTTTGCACCAGTGAATCAAGTGCTTCGAGTGTTTCTTCCATTGGTGTCAGCGGATCAAAGCCATGAATCTGATAAAGATCAATATAATCGGTATTAAGCCGATTAAGACTTTCGTGGGCCTGTTGTAAAATATGTTTCCGGCTGAGGCCTGCATCGTTGGGCCCTTCACCCATAGCTCCTCTGACTTTGGTTGCAAGAACCAGTTCATCCCGCTTAAGACCCAGATCACGGATAGCTTGTCCCGTTATCCGTTCACTCATTCCTTCGCTGTAAATATTGGCCGTATCAATGAAATTAATTCCGTTTTCAACAGCCATTTTTACCAGTTCATTGGCCTTCTCCTGAGGCAATGCGCCAACGGATGTCCACGTGCCACTACCACCAAAGGTCATGGTTCCCAGGCAAAGTTCCGAAACTTTTAATCCGGTGTTTCCTAACAATTTGTACTTCATATTTTAATTATTTTTAGTGTTTAACATTTTTTTCGGGTAAAGAAGTATTCTTTATAGCCGGGTTCTAAATAGCATTGCCAATGGTGAGCCCGGTATAAAAAGCGTCTTTATTATCAAACTCATTGTGGTTTTAAATTATTGAGTGCTCATTAACATTGTTATTGCAGTACAAAAATTTAAAATGCCTTGCGTTTGACAAAAAGATGCTTTTATACCGGACTTGATGATCAAACTTGAAGCGAAGAGGTAACAAAATTCCCCATTGAGAAATTCAACATCACTCACTATGTCATCCTCTCCGCCAGTAAAGTATCAACTCCTTATATTCGATTTTGATCCATTTCCTTCAATAATGCCATCATCCATACGGGGTATTCAGGTTCCAGTTTGCTTACTTCATTCAGTTTATCCAATTCATCGGCAGATAATTTCACATTTACAGATTTAAGGTTGTCAGCAAGTTGATCAGGCTTTTTAGCGCCCACAATTATAGATGTGACTACCGGCTGATGCAAAAGCCAGGCAAGTGCAATTTGAGCAACAGTAGCCTTTTTGGAATCTGCAATCTGTTTCATCACATCAATTATATCATAAGCCTTCTCTTTATTAACCGGTGGAAAATCGTAATTTACGCGGCGACCTTCTTTGGTTTCGGCGTTACGACTGTATTTTCCGCTCAATAAACCTCCGGCTAACGGGCTCCAAACCATGAGTCCCATTTTCTGATCCAGCAACATGGGTACAATTTCGCGCTCCAAATCACGCCCTGCAATGGTGTAGTAGGCCTGAAGAGAGACAAATTTGCTCAGGTGATTTAGACTGGAAATCCCCAGTGATTTCATAATCTGCCAGGCTGCAAGATTGCTGCATCCTATGTATCTCACTTTTCCACTTTGCACCAGTGAATCAAGCGCTTCGAGTGTTTCTTCCATTGGTGTCAGCGGATCAAAGCCATGAATCTGATAAAGATCAATATAATCGGTATTAAGCCGATTAAGACTTTCGTGGGCCTGTTGTAAAATATGTTTCCGGCTGAGGCCTGCATCGTTGGGCCCTTCACCCATAGCTCCTCTGACTTTGGTTGCAAGAACCAGTTCATCCCGCTTAAGACCCAGATCACGGATAGCTTGTCCCGTTATCCGTTCACTCATTCCTTCGCTGTAAATATTGGCCGTATCAATGAAATTAATTCCGTTTTCAACAGCCATTTTTACCAGTTCATTGGCCTTCTCCTGAGGCAATGCGCCAACGGATGTCCACGTGCCACTACCACCAAAGGTCATGGTTCCCAGGCAAAGTTCCGAAACTTTTAATCCGGTGTTTCCTAACAATTTGTACTTCAT
>NZ_AEWI01000021.1 GCF_000191885.1 Anaerophaga thermohalophila DSM 12881 | reverse complement strand
CTGGAATACAGAATTTTATGATAGCAAGATGACAAGTTGGGTTAAAACCGGTCACCGGCAATATTTTTATATGAATTTTTAATCTTCAAACCCAAGCTTTTCCAAAAGCGGTTCGATAGAAGGTTCCTGACCACGGAATTTTTTATACTGCTCCATTCCTTCACCCTCACCAACTTCTGCCAGGCAGTACTTCCGGAATTTGGCTGCCAGCTCTTTATTGAATATGTCCCCCGTTTGCCTGAAAGCATAAAAAGCATCCGCATCGAGAACTTCGGCCCATTTGTACACATAATAGCCGGCAGAATATCCACCACTGAAGATATGCGAAAAATAGGTAGAACGGTAACGGGGAAGAATTTCCGGAATAAGACCGATCTCATTCATGGATTCATCCTCAAAAGCATTAACATCCTCCACATTAACCGGATGCTGAAGTGTATGCCAGTCCATATCAAGCAAGGACGCTGCCAGATATTCGACGTTGGCAAATCCCTGGTTGAACAAGCTACTGTTCTCAAGCTTTTCAATCAGCTCGTCAGGAATGGTTTCACCTGTTTCGTAATGCTTTGCATAATGACGGATTACCTCTGGTTCTGCAGCCCAGTTCTCCATAATCTGAGAGGGAAGTTCCACATAATCACGAGGCACATCACCGGCAGTGCGGTCATATTTCCCTTTAGTAAAGAGTCCGTGCAAAGCATGTCCAAATTCGTGGAAAAGCGTATTCACCTCATCCCAGCTCAATAAAGAAGGAGTGGTTCCGGTAGGTTTGGTAAAATTACAAACAATGGATGACAGTGGTGCTATGCGCTCATTCTTTTCATGATCCCAGCCGGCTCCTCTGAAAGAAGTACACCATGCCCCCACACGCTTGCTTTCACGCGGAAAATAATCAAGGTATAACAAACCAATATGTGAACCGTCGTTTTCCTTTACCTCAAAAACCTCGACATCCTCATGATAAACAGGCACGTTGTCTGATTTTTCGAATGTAATTCCATATAACTGGTTGGCTACCCAGAACATTCCGTCGCGCACATTCTCAAGCTGAAAATAGGGCTTCAGTTGTGACTCATCCAGGTCATACTTTTCTTTCCGTAACTTCTCGGCATAATACCACCAGTCCCATGGTGCCAGGTTAAAATCTCCACCTTCACTATCTATAATGGTTTGCATCTGCTCCCTTTCTTCCTTCGATTTCTTCAATGCCGGCACCCATAATTCCATCAAAAATTCATATACCGTTTGCGGTTCTTTGGCCATATTAACCTCAATTACATAATCAGCATGATTTTCAAAACCCAACAATTGAGCACGTTCTGCACGCAGCGCGACTATTTCCTTAATAATGTCCTTATTATCAAACCCGTCACCTCGATCACAGCGCATGAAATAACCCCGGTACAACTTTTCACGAAGATCGCGGTTTTCGGCATAAGTCAGGAAAGGCAACATACTTGGTTTTTGAACGGTAAACAGCCACTTCCCTTCATACCCCGCCTCAGTGGCAGCTTCGGCGGCAGCTTCTCTCACTCCTTCAGGCAAACCGGCAAGATCAGCTTCATCTTCAATAATCAACTCAAAATTTTCATTGGTTTCGGCCAGCAAATTCTCGCCAAACTCAAGCGTAAGTGTAGACAAACGCGTGTTTATCTCCTTCAGCCTCTTCTGGTCATCTCCCTTAAACAAGGCTCCATTACGCACAAAATCTTCATAATATTTGGTAACCACCCTTTTTTGAGAGTCATCCAAATCCGAAGACTCCAGATTTTCATAAACCGACTTTACCCTCTCAAAAAGTTTCATGTTCATCATTATATTATCGCTATGTTCTGACAACATAGGAGAAACTTCGCGGGCAATAGCCTGGATGCTGTCACTGGTATCCGCCGACCTCAAATTAAAGAAAACACGACTGATTTTATATAAAAGCTTTCCCGACTGGTCGAAAGGAAGAATGGTATTTTCAAAAGTCGGCGTTTCACTATTATTAACAATCGTATTGATTTCGGCTTCGTGCTGCTTTATCCCTTCTTTAAAAGCCGGCAAATAATGCGATTCTTTAATTTCATTAAAGGGGGGTGTTTCAAAGGGAGTATCATAGACGGTAAAGAAAGGATTTGTTTTGTCCTCCGTCCCCGATTGACAGGCAGTCAGAAACATAAGAGCCATAGGTAAAAGAAAAAATTTCCTCATAATTAAAATTTTTAGCAGCCCGGAAAACAACAGATATCATACTGATTCCCGAACTAAGGTTGATTTTTACAGTTTTTTATAACATAATTGTCAAAAATATATAAAATGATTAAACCGCGCAATGATTTATATTAGATTGCTACAAGGTAGAATGATGGTATGTTAGGATGTCAGGATGTTAGGGTTGTTAGGTTGTTAGGTTGTTGAGGCTGTTAGGTTGTTGAGGCTGTTCAAAAAAGTGTGTCAAAGTTGAGTGAAAACAAAATGAAAGCCCCTCGATTGGAATCGAGGGGCCGGGGTTTTCTTATCGTTGATGAGTAATTTCCGGACATGTATCCCGATAAATTGAAGTATTTCAGGAACAGACGCTAATCAGCCTAAATCAAATCAATGCTCCGTTTCACAAAACGGTTCAGAGCCTCACCTTTCAGCATATTATTGGAAAGAAGAGCCAGGTCAATTAATTGTGAAACCAGTTTGTTCCCGGAAGCAAAATCTTTCAGAGCTTCTTCTTTTTTATTTTTCAGCTCGGTAATTTTCTTTTCGACATCTTCCAGTTCTTCTTTTTCAGTCTGTGGAATTTCTTCATCCTTCTTACCTTCTTTTGCCTTTTCCAGCTCGGATTTTCTGGTCTCCAGACTTTGCATTTTGCTTCTTAAATTTTTAAGAGTTTCACCGGCTTCTTTCTCACAATCATCTACGATACGCCGGACAAGCTTATGATTTCCGTTGACAACAAGATTGTAACTATCGGGCATATCGCCATAGAACATCATCGGGCCTCCACCCGTCTGGCTCATCTCTTTCATTCTCCTCATAAATTCCTGTTGAGTTATCATAACAGGTTTATCCTGGTCCGATAATGCTTCAAAAGATACCACAAAATTGGCCTTTTCAATGTTGGGAACCTGAGACCTGAAAATGATGGTAAGGTTATCCTTTTCTTCATCTGAAAGGTTCAACTCATTCTGCTCTTCCTTGGGAATAAGTTTTTCAGGAACATCACTGTCCACTCTTACAAAGCGCGACTTATCAAACTTCTGTTCCAGATGGTTGATAAAATGGGTATCCAGTTGCCCGTCCATCAGCAGAACATCGTAACCTTTGTTTTTAGCCGCTTCAATGAAAGAGAACTGATCTTCCTTATCGGTTGCATACAGATATACCAGTTGCTTGTCCTTATCGGTCTGATTATCTTTTATGATGTTCTTATATTCTTCAAATGTAAAATACTTACCGTCGGTATTCTTCAACAGAGCAAATTTTTGGGCGCGATCGTAAAACTTATCATCGGTGAGCATACCATACTCGATGAAAATTTTCAAATCGTCCCACTTTTCCTCAAACGAGTTCCGTTCGTTGCGGAAAATTTCCTCCAACCGATCGGCTACTTTTTTGGTAATGTGGCTGGATATCTTTTTTACATTAGAATCACTCTGAAGATACGATCTGGAAACATTAAGCGGAATATCCGGCGAATCTATCACCCCGTGGAGAAGTGTAAGAAATTCAGGTACGATTCCTTCCACCGAATCGGTAACATACACCTGATTACAGTACAACTGTATCTTATTTTTCTGTATTTCGATATTGTTCTTGATTTTTGGGAAATACAGAATACCGGTAAGGTTAAACGGATAATCGACATTCAGGTGAATATTGAACAGGGGATCTTCAGCCATAGGATAAAGATCGCGGTAAAACTTCTTGTAATCTTCATCCTTCAGGTTGGCCGGTGGTTGTGTCCAGAGGGGATTTGTATCATTAATGATGTTGTCCTCTTCAGTTTCGACCTCTTTGCCGTCTTTCCATTCGGTTTTTTTACCAAAAGCAACGGGAACCGGAAGGAAACGACAATACTTTTTCAAAAGACGATTAATCTCGTCTTTATTGACAAAATGCTTGTTTTCATCATCAATATGCAAAATTATGTCGGTACCCCTCTCCTTTTTGTCGATTTCTTCGATGGTATATTCCGGACTTCCGTCACATTCCCATTTCACTGCCTTTGCGCCTTCCTGGTATGAGCGTGTATGAATTTCAACTTTTTCTGAAACCATAAAAGATGAATAAAAGCCCATACCAAAATGTCCGATAATGGCATTGGCATCTTTCTTATACTTTTCAAGGAATTCATTGGCACTTGAGAAAGCTACCTGATTGATATATTTATCAATCTCTTCGGCAGTCATACCAATACCTTTGTCGGAAATGGTTATGGTTTTTTTCTTCTCGTCAAATGAAACACGAATGGTCGTATCTCCCAACTCGCCTTTGAAGTCGCCAAGACGTGAAAGCGTGATTAACTTTTGCGTGGCATCAACTGCATTTGAGACCAACTCACGCAGGAAAATTTCATGATCGGAATAAAGGTATTTCTTGATAATTGGAAAGATGTTGTCAGTACTTACACCAATTTTCCCTTTTTGCATAGCTGTAATTGTTTAATGGATTATAAAGAAATTCTTGTCTGAGAAAACAAAGGCTATGCCAAAGGGCAGATACTGACAGATAGACAGTCGTTTCAGCTTAATCTGTCAGAAAGGAAGCCTCTTCATGGTCAATCCGGGCAAGGAGGTCTTCGATGGTTCTTAATTTATGGGTTTTCCCCGAAGGACCTGTTAACAGATATTCACGATGCCCGTCGGATTTAATTTCTACCTGAAATCCTGAAAACGGCTCATCCGAAGCAGCAAAACCATGTCTGGCCAAAGCACGACTCACCCATTTGTATTCAATACCCTTTCCGATCAATCGAATGGTCTTAACTTGTTGTTTGCCAATGGTAAACTGACCAGTATTGTTATCGAACAATATCCCCTCTCTTTCAAAGAAGCGTCTGAACTCGTTTGAGAGAACAAGGTCTTCGGGGGTCCCGGTCTCCATGTCTTTCCCTTCTGCCAGAAGCCAGATTTTATCAGCCATTTGAAGAGCCAGGTCGAGATCATGTGTTGATAAAAGGATGCCTTTCTTTCGCTCGTGAGCCAGTTTTCGCAAAAGATGCATTATCTCAATACGACTGGGCAAATCCAAAAAGGCTGTCGGTTCATCAAGAACTATAAGTGGCGTTTCCTGAACGAGTGCTTTTGCAATCATTACTTTTTGCCGTTCCCCGTCACTTATATTGGTAATCAACCGTTCTTCGAACCCTTCGAGGCCAACAGCACTTAGGGCATCTCTCACTTTCAGGACATCCGAATGTTTCATTCGTCCGAAGAATCCGGTATAAGGGGTCCGACCGAGCGAAACCAGGTCAAAAACCGTCATATTTGAAACAACTATATGTTCGGTCAAAACCACGCTGACGAGCAAAGACATTCGTCGGTTCGATATTGAAGAAATTTCACGACCTCCCAGAAAAACCTCGCCGCCAAGCATTGGAATAAACCCGCACAAAGTCTGAAGCAAAGTGGATTTTCCGGAACCGTTGGGGCCGAGAAGACAGGCAAATTCCCCCGCTTCCAGTTTTACATTTATCCCGGAATGAAGAATGTGTTTCCCCTGCCTCGGATGACTATACCCGATGGAAAGATTATTGGTGGATATTAATGGTTGATTATCTGATGCATTTAATTGCATTGCACAATTCTTTTGTTGTTCTTCAATTCGGTTAAATCCCCGGAGTTCTCAGATTTCTACGTCGCAGTATTACCGAAATAACCACGGGAGCACCAATGATACTGGTAACTGCGTTAATGGGTAAAGCCCCGTCGAATCCGGGTAAGCGTGCTATTAAATTTGAAAACAGAGCCACCGCCATTCCCGACAAAATAACTGCGGGAAGTAACACCTTGTGGTCGGATGTCCGGAAAAGTCCTTTTGTCAGATGCGGAACTGCCAGCCCCAGAAAAGCAATAGGTCCGCAAAAAGCTGTAATAGAAGCCGTAAGCAACCCCGTGCATAAGATAATCAGCAACCGCGAAAGCCGGATATTGACTCCCAGATTACCGGCATATTGTTCGCCAAGTAACATAACATTCAACGGTTTAACAAGAAAAAAAGCACCTGCCAATCCCAACAAAACAACAGGAAATAACACCCACATCTGAGACCAGCTAACGGTTGAGAAACTGCCCAAACCCCAAATCACATAGGCATGCACATCTTCCTTCATACTGTAAAATTTCAGAATACCAATCAAGGCAGATGCAGCATAACCAACCATAATGCCCAGGATAAGCAACATGGCATTATCTTTCAGATGTCGCGACAAAACAAGCACAAGCCCCAAAACAAGAGACGCACCGGCAAAAGCAGCCATCGCTACAGAAAGATGACCTGCCCAGCCCAAATGACTCAGTGCTACGCCCCCAATCTTTCCGGCAAACAAAAGTACAATGGCTACGCCAAGGCCGGCCCCCGAGCTAATGCCCAAAATTGATGGCCCGGCCAGTGGATTTCGGAACAAGGTCTGCATTTGAAGGCCCCCAACGGCCAGTCCCGCACCAGCCAGAATTGCCGTTGTAGTCTGCGGCAAACGACTTTTCAGCACAATCAATCGCCAACTTTCATTATCAGAGCCCTTGCCCGCCAATATCTTCAATATTTCTTCAATGGGAATAGCAACGGAGCCAAAAACAAGATTGAGCAAAAACAAGGAAAATGACAATAAAAACAAGATGGTCAACCAAAAAAAAGTAATCTGACGCCCCGTCATATATGTGGATAAAATTTTCTGCATATTATTCCTTCAAAAGATGAAAATAAGCAGGCTCATAGCCGGGAAAATAGTCCGGATGAAAATAAAATGCCAAATCTTTCAGGATAACATCGGGCTCAATGATTCCTTTTTCATAAAAGCCGGAATAGTTGGTGTTGGTGACCAAAACATTTTCCTGCTTAAAAGCCTCAAACCCGGTGTAACGTTCATCCATCCGGGCAAGATCAGACAGGGTAAACCTGCCGGAATGATTAACTGTCAGCACCCAGAAATCACTTGAATGAAAGTCGTTGAACACGGTTTCAAAATCCAATGCCAGAGAACCTGTTCCAGAACGTTTACTATATGAATAATCTGCTCCTGCATCTTCAAAAAGCGTCGCCATAAAGCTGTCGCCGGCAGGCATGTACCAAACATCGTTAAAAAGGGAACCGGTCATCACCGAAGGTCTCTCGATGGTTTCCTTCACTATTTCTTTAACTGCCCGGTAACGCTTCTTTATATTATTAAAAATAGCAAGCGCTTCATCCTCCTTGTTAAAAAATGCGCTGAAGAAAATCAGCCATTCTGCCCTTCCCAGAGGAGAAACCTCCAGATAACCGGCGTCATTAATCACCAACAATCCGGCATCGATAAGCGGGCCATACCTGTTGTCTTTAAAGGGTGAAACAAAGATAAATTGAGGGGAAGAATCCAGCAAAACTTCAACATCAGCAGAAGCGGCCATTCCAACATTTCGTATCTTTCCCTCACGAACCCTTTCCTGAACGAAAGAATTGGAAATATACCGTGGTTCAGCAACACTACCAAGCGTTTCCAGCACCCCGATTTTTGCCGCAAACTCAATCTGTGTTGATGAAAAGGCCGACCAGTTCCTGACCGGATACCGTACATAATCTATTTCGGCCGATTTATATTTTGCAGGGCACTCTTCCGCTCCAACCAAAATATACTTGCCTTCAGCATCTGAATTCCATGGGTCTTCCACATGAATCAGTTTTAAATCACCATAATAGGCAATAGAAAAACCCTTTGCATAGGCGGGTATATACAAGGAATCGGGCTCCTGATCTTCAAAAAGGCTGGAAACAGTGTTTTGTTGGGTGCCGGTATGGCATGAAGAAAGCAAAACTATGAGTACAAGACCGCTAAGACAATGTTTTAATACCATCACTTTATCTCCCGAAAGCTTTACATTGGTTAAAGAAACCGTGTACAGGCAGGTCTTCTGGCTTTCCCGGTTGTAACGCCTTCCCGGAAACAATTATCAGTTATTAATGACATGGGCATTATCCATTAATCATTGGTAATCGATATTGGTAACTGATCATTGATCCAGTGGCAAGTAAAGTTACAACCATAAAACGGGATTACAGCTGCGGGTACAGCTCCGGATTTTCTGCACAGAATGCGGATCACCGGATTCCCTCTTAGGCATATAGCACCTGTTACACTTATGCAAAATTACAATAATTCGCGACAATAACAACAACACTTAATCCCTGTTTCGAAGCTCCACATCCTCTACCAATAGCCATTTGCCTTCCTGATAATCGAGAACATCGTAAGAAAAATCGGGGCCGTAATAACTCCTGTCTCCTCCAAATACAGGTTCCATCGGGGCCAAATGATCCATGACAATCTTTTTTTCCCGTTTATCGTACCTCAACATCATTTCGGCCCGGTTGCTGTACTCAAAAATAAGTCTCTTCTTCAGACCATCATTAACATTAAAAAGCGGGGCACCGAAACACGGAGTGCCTTCTTCGGAAAAATACAATACATCGACGATTCGCATCCTGGAAAATGCATCGTTTCCGTTATATCCCAGAAGAGTATAATATGTCTTCTTGTCATGAACGACCGGGATAACATCGTAATAAACTGCTCCGTACCAATCGGGGTAAGTCAGGACAGAAAACTCCGGTTGTCCGGTTTTTCTGAATTTGTCATTAAGCTGAAAGACTTTAATATTTTCATCTTCCTGATAAGTAGCTATAACACCATAAAAATGATGGTCCCCCATTCTTTCCTCAACATTCCATGTAACAATCTTCAACCCCTCCTCGGGCAGGAGCAACGTGGATAGTCCGGAAAATCCTGAAAAGTTATTCATGAACAACTCCGGAATCCCCATTAAAAAAGCAATGCGTTGTTGTATTTCAGCAGAAATGGTAAATATTGCTTCCTCCCCTCTTGTTCTTGAAAGAATAGCTACATTGACCGCTGTTTCAATATCAGGAATATTCAATAGCTTCTCTTTTCCGAAAGATATATCGAGATACACGACGGTATCTTTATCAAACTGCTTTTCCTGTAGTAGAAGAGACCATTCGTCCTTGAACCGGGAAGAAATTTCCCTGGAAAATGTAAGCGCCCTTCCCGCGTGATGATCCTGAAGGCAATAAAGTAATCTGTAAGGTTTGGTCTCAAACGGAACAATGGTGGCGAAAACCGAAAATCGCCTGTTGTGACTGGTTTTCCTCTTCCATCCGGGTAAAAGGGACACTGAATCGGGGTAAGTGCCACCACTTTCGAGGAATCCTTCTATAGAGCGTCGAAAAGATACTTCCGTGTAATCTTTTTCATTATCATCAGCATTCAGATATCCTTGCCATTCTGTTAAGAGTTTTTGATAATTTTGACCGAATGCTGAAAACCCGCTCACATAAAAAAAAAGCAAAATCAATACAGAACGACCAAACATACTTCAAAACTTTTAATTATCTATATTTTTAAATACTTTTGCATATATAATCAATCTGACAAAAAGCATGCAAAACAACGATAACGAACAAAGAGAAAGCAAAGAAAGGAAAAAAATACCACGTTTGTTACGGATAGGTCTTGGAATAATAATAGGTGGTGGCCTGGGATACGCCTACTATTATTTTATAGGTTGTAATGGCGGAACGTGTCCCATAACCGGCAATCCCTGGAACAGCACAACAACAGGAATGGTATTGGGCCTGATATGGACCATCAAATAAATCTCCAGACTTTTAAAATCAGTCCCAGTTTAGAATAACTTTTCCGCAATTTCCCTCCTCCATAACATCAAATCCCTTCTGGAAATCGTCGATGTGAAAGCGGTGCGTAATCATTGGAGACATATCCAGACCCGACATAAGCATTTGTTCCATGTGATACCAGGTCTCGAACATTTCACGGCCATATATACCTTTCAGAATGAGTCCTTTAAAAATAATTGTATTCCAATCGACAACGGTTGAAGAAGGAAGAATGCCAAGCAAGGAAATTTTACCGGAATTGTACATGTGCGCCAGCATCTGATTAAATGCCGCTTCCGATCCGGAACATTCGAGACCGATGTCAAAGCCAATCATTCCCAATTCATTAATCACATCGGTCAAACTTTCCTCCAAAGGATTAATAACTTTCGTAGCGCCCATTTTTCGTGCCAGATCAGCACGGTATTCATTAATTTCCGTGGCAACTACGTATCGTGCCCCGGCAAATTTGGCAACTGCTACACTCATACTCCCTATCAACCCTGCTCCTGTAACCAAAACATCCTCACCTATCAATGGAAAAGAAAGAGCAGTATGCGTGGCATTTCCCAACGGATCCATAATGGCCACAATCTCATCAGGAATTTGACGGTTTATTTTCATTACATTATTGGAGGGTACTTTCACGTATTCGGCAAAGGCACCATCAACATTAACACCAATTCCGACCGTTCTCTCGCAAATATGCTGCCGGCCACGCCTGCAATTACGGCAATGGCCACAAGCGATATGTCCTTCTCCGGTAACGCGGTCACCCTCCTTTACATTTGTCACTTCCGAACCAACCGCTGCCACATATCCGACATACTCATGTCCAATAATCATAGGCGTTCTGATGGTTTTTTGTGCCCACTCATCCCACTTGTAAATATGAAGGTCTGTACCGCAAATGGCACTTTTGGTAACGTTAATGATTACATCATTATGGCCCGGTTCGGGAACTGGCACTTCCTTCATCCATATTCCCTTTTCGGGTTTTAGCTTAACGAGTGCTTTCATGGTATCCATAAGGTAAAAAATTGATGGCCGGCGAGTATTGATGGCCGTTCTTTAATATCAAACTTCACGACCGGGGTTGTTAGCATGAATCACGACTCTCTCATAATAAAACATTGCGTCATCGTGTCTCTGCGTTTGGTTTTTTAACGCACTATTGTCTGTAAAATTCATTGTCAACGTGTGTCGCATCCGAATAACAAATTTACAATTCGGATTTTCTCAAAAAAACAACAAACATCAGGTTTGACGAACAATTTGCTTTATTTCGGAAAATCATTGATAACATTAAAATTTACCGGATATCCCTAATTTCTTCTTCAGTTTCTTCTTCCAAAACAGATTGGTTAATGCGGTCGAGATAATTATAAAATTCAATCTGTGAGCGAAAAGGCAACTCGCCATTTGTTGGTTTTTTAAGATGGTTGTTCAGATCATTGTCAAGAATGCGCGCAGCACGGGTATCTTCCCACTGAAGCAAAAACATTTCTTTGAGCTGATTTTTCAGGCTTTCGTCATATACCGGACAAGCCACTTCTACTCTTCTGTCGAGGTTGCGCGTCATCAGATCGGCCGAGGCGATATAAACCTTTTCTCTTTCACCGGTACCGACAATATAGAACCGGCTATGCTCAAGAAGACGATCAATAAGCCCGATGCAAGGAACCGGCTCTGAATTTTTATCGAAACCGGGAAGCATTGAAAACATTCCCCGAACGTTTAGTCGCACATCGACCCCTGCTCTACTGGCGCCATACAATTTTCGTATCACTTTATAATCGGTCAGGTTATTCAGTTTAATCCACAGCCGGGCATACCCTCCCTCTTTGGCTATTTTTATCTCTCTGTTGATTAATTCGGTCAGTTTCTTCCTGAGATAGAAAGGAGAAACCAATAAATGACTATATCTTGAAATCCGGTAATTACGATCAAAGAAATCAAAAACCGAAGCCACCTCTTTGGCAATGCCCTCATGTGCTGTCATCAACAGATGATCACTAAACACTTTAGCGCTGTCTTCATTGAAATTACCGGTTCCAACGCATGCATAACGAACCAACCTGTTTCCTTCCTTCCTTTCCACGAGGCAAAGCTTGGAATGTACCTTCAGTCCTTTTACACCATAAATGACTTTAACGCCGGCATCCTGCAACTTATTGGCCCATTTTATATTGGGAAGCTCGTCAAAACGAGCCTGTAATTCAAGAACGGCGGTAACCTTTTTCCCATTACGGGCAGCATTGATCAATGCGTCCATAACGTTGGAATGCTTCGCCACACGGTATATGGTAATTTTTAATTCCCTGACCAACGGATCTATACTGGCCTCCCGGAGAAAATCTATGAAATGAAGAAACGAATGGTAAGGAAAATGAAGCAATATATCCCTCTTGGACAATACGGGAAATATGGACTTACCATTTGGATAATGCGCATGTCGCAGTGGCGGCAAAGGCTCATACAACATGTGAGGTCCCCCGATTTTGGGGAAGTCCATAAAGTCTTTAAAATTGTGGTAACGTCCTCCCTGAATAATGGTGTCATCCTTTGTGAAATGCAACTTTCTTAACAATATTTCCAATAAATCATCGGGCATCTCTTTATCGTAAACGAACCTAACAGGAGGCGCATCTTTTCTCTTTTCCAGACTTTGAGCAATAGCACTCACGTAACTCTCTGCGATATCATCATCTATATCGAGTTCAGCATCGCGCGTAAGCTTAAAAGTATAAGCGCCAATTTCGTCAAAATCAAACATATAAAAGATATCTTTCAGCTCGAAGCGAATGACATCATCAAGAAGTAAAATGCAGGTTGACCGCTCGTCGGATGGAACAATAAAAAAGCGCCCCAACGCATCAACCGGTAGTTCAAGTAATGAATAAATGGTTTTCCCGGTCATGTGATTTCTGAGAATTACACCCAGATAAATGGCATTATCTTTTAAATCAGGCAAATTTCTTCGCTTCGAGATGATGACGGGCATAAGTTTCGGCCTCACCTTTTGTTCAAAAATTCGCCTGACGTACTCTCCTTGCTTGTCATTAAGCGATTTTTCATCAAGCATATACACGTTATGTGCTTCCAACTCCCGGATGATCTGCTCGTATATGCGTCCGAACTCAACGCCTTGTTCTTTTACCAGACGGTTTATCTCCCGAAGCGTTTTACGAGGTGAAGTCCCGTCGAATTCCGTATCCTTACCAAGCTGCACCAAACGTTTCAGCAAAGCCACCCGAACCCTGAAAAATTCATCAAGGTTATTGGAATAAATACCCAGGAATTTGATCCTTTCTATCAGGGGAACTTCTTTTCGTGATGCCTCCTGTAAAACACGGGCATTAAAATACAGCCAGCTTAATTCTTTGGAACGATATTTTGAGTACAGCATATATTTTGACATTAAGTGGTTATGTAATAGAAAAACTAAAATATATACATTTTGTTGAGTTCCCAAAAAAATAACAGAAACGCGGATTTTCTATTATTGGCTAAATATTATTGAGTGCAGTATAAAAAGCCTTCAAACTGCTGATTTTTACCATTTTTACCCCTGACCCCTAAAGGGGAACTGCTAAAAATCAGCAGTTTGAAAAAGTCCCCTTTGGGGGATTTAGGGGTCAAAAGGCATTTTAGACTGCACTCATTATTGTAATTTGAACCTTTTTTCAAAAAAGGAGTTTTATATCTGAATATATTTTAGATTTACAGATTTAAAACGGTTCATGAGTCCACTCCTAAGAGTCTCATTTTTCCAATTTCATCAGTATAAAATTAGTCTAAGTCATTGGTCTGATGGAACTCGCATGATTGAGTTTTATGCATGTTCTTTTGTGACAAACCTGGTCATGCTCGTTTCATTATTGCAATCAAATCATTCAATTATGAATAACGTATCCGAAGCCAATAAAATTTCAACAAAGCTACATGAAATTCTTGAAATCCGGCATCTTAACGATTCTACATTTATCATCCGCCTGGAACGAAACGATGTTGAATTCAAAGCCGGTCAACATATTAACGTTGGTCCGGCCAATAGCATCCATACAAGAGAATACTCTATTTATAGTTCAGAGAATGATCCTTATCTGGAAATTCTTGTGAAGGAGATTACAGACGGCTTTATTTCACCGGTATTGAAAAAACAAAAGCCTGGCAATATGCTGATAGTAGAAGAACCTGTAGGGTATTTTTCCCTGCCGCCTAAGATAGATGCCGAAGAAAAACTTCTGTTCATTGCCAGTGGTACTGGAATTTCACCATTTCACAGCTTTATCAAATCTTACCCCGGGCTTAATTATCAGCTTCTGCACGGGATACGCAATACCACAGAACTATATGAGGCCGATTTTTACGATCCGAAACGGTATATTGCCTGTACATCGCGTCAAAAAAGCGACAATACATACTTCGGAAGAGTCACCAATTACCTTGAGGAATACCCTGTAAAAGGTAATGTACGTTGCTATTTATGTGGCAACAGCAGTATGATCCACGATGTCTATGACATTCTTGAAGTACAGGGAGTCCCCACAGAAAAAATTCATGCAGAGGTCTATTTTTAACCGGGTTCAGGAATTCTTAATTACTTTTTTCTCCTCAATCCATTTTCGGGCATTTACAAAAGCTTCCATCCAGGGTGTAACCTCATCGTTGCTGCGATGTTCAGGATAATATGCCCATTGCCAGGGAAACACCGATCTTTCGATGTGGGGCATCATAGCCAGATGCCGTCCGTCTTCGGAACAGATTGCTGCAGCATTGTAATCGCTACCGTTAGGATTGGCAGGATACGCATCGTATCCGTATTTTCCCGGTATGTGGTAAGCACGCTCTTCCAGGGGCAGACTGAATTTTCCTTCGCCATGCGCCACCCAGACGCCAATTTCCGAACCGGCAAGCGATTTCAGCATAACTGAGTTATTCTCCTGAATCTTCATTGTCACAAAAGCCGACTCGAACTTATGGGAATCGTTATGAAGCATTCGGGCTTTCTTTTCATGCCCGGGATTAACCAGATCAAGGTGTATCATTAACTGGCATCCATTACAAATGCCAAGACTTAATGTATCCGGACGGGAATAAAAATCATCCAGCGCTTTTTTAGCCGCTTTATTGTGAAGAAATGCACCCGCCCAGCCTTTGGCCGATCCTAATACATCCGAATTGGAAAAACCACCAACAAAGACTATCATATCTATATCTTTCAACGTCTCCCGTCCGGTAATAAGATCAGTCATGTGAACATCCTTAACGTCAAAGCCGGCCTTGTAGAGCGAATAAGCCATCTCACGGTCACCATTGACCCCTTTTTCGCGAATAATTGCAGCCCGGGCTGTACGAGTGGGATTATCCGGATTCAAGGAGCTGTCGGTGCCGTCGAAGTGCTCAGGAAATCTGAATTTCAACGGTTGTTTTTTATAGTTCCCGAAACGTTCTTCTGCTTTCTGCTCTCCACTCTGGTCTCTGTCGAGCAGATATGAAGTACGGTACCAGATATCCCGAAGATGATCAATATCGAAACTGAAATTCTTTGGTTCTGTTTTTATATTCAGTTTTCTTTCAACGACAGGATGCCCGATGACAGAATACTGAATCCCCATTTTTTCAAGGAATTTGCCAACTCTATCCATTTCTGCCACCTGGATTACAACCGCCGGATTTTCACTAAACAAAAGTTTCAACGGGTCTTTCTCTTCCATCTCTGAAAGGTCAACATCAATACCATAATCCTTGTTGGCAAAACACATCTCAAGCAGAGTCGTTACCAAACCACCTGCCGAAACATCGTGACCTGAAAGAACCAGACCTTCACGAATCAACTGCTGAATGGCCTCGAAACCTTTTCTGAAGTAATCGGCATCAGTAACCGTCGGAACTTCATTGCCCAGCCTGTTGATCACCTGGGCAAAACTGCTTCCGCCAAGCTTAAGGGCATCAAAAGATAAATCTATATGCACCAGGCAGGTGTTGACGTCTTTCTTCAGAAGCGGAGTAACAATTTTTCGTACATCCTCAACTTCGCCGGCAGCGCTGATAATAACAGTACCCGGAGACATCACCGACTCGCCATCCGGATATTTTTGTGTCATCGATAAGGAATCCTTTCCTGTGGGAATATTAATGCCCAGGTCGCAAACAAAATCGCTAACGGCTTCCACTGCTTCATACAAGCGGGCATCTTCACCTTTATTCCGGCAGGGCCACATCCAGTTGGCACTTAAACTAATGCTCCTGATGCCATGAGTTAATGGTGCCCAAACAATATTGGTCAGAGCTTCGGCCACAGAGACCAGGGCGCCGGCCCTTGAATCTACGAGCCCGATTCCCGGGGCATGTCCTATTGATGTTGCAAATCCCTTAATTCCTGAATAATCAATGGAGGTTGCGCCCAAATCGCTTAATGGCAGTTGAATTTCACCCACACACTGCTGACGGGCAACTTTCCCGGTAACCGACCTGTCAACCTTATTGGTCAGCCAGTCTTTGCAGGCAACCGCTTCGAGCTGTAATACCGACTCAAGATGTTTTTCTACATCATCAATGACGTAATGAATTTCTTCAAATTTCCGATCGACAGTGGTATCCTCCATTACCGTCCTTGGAGGATTTCCAAACATATCGGACAACTGCAGATCAATAGGCTTATTCCCTTTGTCATCTATAAACCTGAATTGCATGTCACCGGTAGTTTCTCCCACAACGTACATAGGAGCTCGTTCACGGTCGGCCGCTTTTTTCAGTTTTTCCACATTCTTTTCATGAAGAACCAGTCCCATTCGCTCCTGAGACTCATTGCCAACAATTTCCCGGGCAGACAAAGTAGGATCGCCCACCGGTAATTTATCAATATGAATGGTTCCTCCCGTCTCCTCAACCAGTTCCGAAAGACAATTCAGATGGCCCCCGGCACCATGATCATGAATGGAAATAATGGGATTATGCTCGTCTTCCACCATGGCGCGAATGGCATTCATAACACGCTTTTGCATCTCCGGGTTTGAACGCTGAACAGCATTCAGTTCGATGGCATTGGCATATTCACCGGTAGCCACCGAAGAAACAGCACCGCCTCCCATGCCGATACGGTAGTTATCTCCACCCAGAACAACAATTTTATCGCCTTTAACAGGCGTATCTTTGAGACTATCTTGTTTTTTTGCAAAACCAATACCCCCGGCGAGCATAATTACTTTGTCGTAAGCAAACCTGTGATCATTCTCGAAATACTCGAATGTGAGTACCGACCCGCAAATCAGCGGTTGACCAAACTTATTCCCAAAATCACTGGCCCCGTTGGAGGCTTTTATCAAAATTTGCCGGGGTGTTTGATACAACCACGGACGTGCCTGATATTTCTCCTCCCAGGTACGTCCCTTTCCAAGTCGCGAATAGCTGGTCATATAAACAGCCGTTCCCGCCAGAGGCAGACTTCCCTTTCCGCCACCAAGACGGTCACGTATTTCACCACCAGAGCCCGTTGCCGCTCCGTTGAAAGGTTCAACAGTGGTGGGGAAGTTATGCGTTTCGGCTTTCAAAGATAAAACGGTTTCGATCTCTTTTTCAACAAAAAAATCAGCAATATCCTGTCTTACAGGAGCAAATTGTTTGGCAGCCGGGCCCTGAATAAATGCTACGTTGTCCTTATAAGCCGATACCAGGTAATTGGGGTTCTCCTTTGAAGTTCGTTTTATTAATTGAAACAAAGAGCTTTGTTTCTCTTCTCCATCAATAATAAAAACACCATTAAATATTTTGTGACGACAATGTTCCGAGTTAACCTGAGAAAACCCAAATACTTCGCTGTCGGTCAGCTTTCTGCCCAGACGCCTGCTAAGATCTTCCAGGTAATGAATCTCTTCGGGGCTGAGAGCAAGTCCTTCCTTCTCATTGTAGTTGCCAATATCATCAATATAAATTACCGGCTCAGGTTCTTTTTCGATATGAAATAATTGCTGATTAAGTCCTTTGTAAAGAGATTCAAGCATGGGATCATAATCAGGATGTTCACTGTCCGTCTCAAAGAACTCTTCAATGCGTCCAATTCCGGTTATACCCATATTCCGGGTAATCTCGACAGCATTGGTACTCCATGGAGTAATCATCTCCTGACGGGGTCCCACAAAAAAGCCATCAATTCTTTGACTATTAATCAACAGAGCACCTTCGAAAAGCCAGTTTAATTTTTCTAAATCGGATTGAGACAGGGCATTTTTACAACCTACAGCCAGCACTTTACGGTTTTCCCCCTGAAAGAAAAGGACCATTTGATCTTCAGTTTTATGCAGTTAGTACTTTAAAGGTGCAAAATTAACATATTTGGGGGAATTATTGCACCTTCTTATGGCAATTCAGGAAATCCTGTACTTGCGGCCGGGATGCTTTTGACAAAGGACTCATAAATCACTTTCATCAGTTCTAAGTTATTGGAATAATGCAACTTATCATGCTTTGATTGATGTTAGATTCTTCGCTTCGGTCAGAATGACAAACAGCTAAGGTTAAGGTTGTGGTTGAGATTGAGGTTGAGATTGAGATTGAGGTTGAGATTGAAGTTAAGGTTGAGAGTTCACCACAGTTGACGCAGATGAACGCAGATTATTTTTATTAACATCAATAAAAATCACATTTTAGTCTGTTTGCTTTTTTAGATTCTCCCTTTCGTCAGAATGAAAAGGGCCTCTTGTCATTCTGAGGAGGTAACGACGAAGAATCTGTTCCCTGTTTTTGGTTTCCCCTGCTGGTGCGGATTTTTAATCCGCACCCCTTAGTAGTGGATTTCTAATCCACTTTTTCATCCGTATAAAATTTATTTATTAAGGTCGGATGGAACTCGCATGCAAGACTTTATACATATTCTTGTTATGGTATGCCTTGTCAGACCCGTTTTGTCTTACATCTTACCATCTTAAATCTAAAAATCTATTAAAACAATCTTTGCCATGCTCGTTTCATCTTAATTTATAATGCAGTGCCGGTTGTTCCTTTAGCCTTTGCGTGCTTGTCTCGGGTGTTATGTCACGCTGTGGATTGGCCAGCATTTCGTAGCCTACCATAAACTTTTTGACGGTGGCGGAACGCAACAAGGGCGGATAAAAATGCATGTGAAGATGCCATTCGGGATGTTGCTTCCCATCCGTTGGGGCCTGATGTAATCCGGCGGAATAAGGGAAAGAAGTTTCGAAAAGGTTATCATACCGGATGGTAAGCTGGCGATAAGCATCAGCCAAACCGGACTTTTCATATTCAGAGAGTCCGGAAAGATCAGGTGCGGGACGGCGGCTTACAATCATCGCTTCGAAAGGCCAGACAGCCCAGTAGGGTGATAACACAACGAAATGGTCATTTTTATATATGATCCGCTTATCTTTCTCCAATTCTTTGTTGAGATAATCGCTTAACAGGGTGCGACCATGTTTGTTGTAATAGGCTTTTTGTCGCTCCTGCTCTTTCATGGGCTCAACAGGAATTGAACGGCTCGACCATATCTGTCCGTGGGGATGCGGATTGCTGCATCCCATCACCGCCCCTTTATTTTCAAAAATCTGAACGTAACCGATGAAGTCTTTTTGGCTCAGTTCACGAAATTCCCTTTGCCAAACATCCACTACGCCGCATACCTCTTCATGGGACATTTCGGGAATGGTTAAATCGTGGCGCGGCGAAAAACAAATGACTTTGCATATTCCCTTTTCACTTTCGGCCCGGAACAATTCACCGTCATTCTCTTCACCTTCGGGCGTATCGGCTAAAAGGGCAGAAAAGTCGTTGATAAAAGTATAGGTTCCTGAATAATCAGGATTCTTTATACCGCCAGCTCTCTCATTTCCGGGACATAAATAGCATTTGGGGTCGTATTCGGGACGTTTCTCTTCTTGCCCTTTCTCCACCTGACCCTGCCACGGCCTTTTGGCACGATGCGGAGAAACCAGTACCCATTCGCCGGTTAAAGGATTAAACCGACGATGCGGGTGTTCTTCCATATTAAAAGTTTGCATAGTGTTGTTTGGTTGTTTGGGGTGTTAGATTGTTAGGGTGTTAGGGTGTTATTCCAGCCGTCGTGCTCCGTCGCCTACATCAGCAATGTAAAATAATGGTTTCAAGCCTGTTCTTTTTTCATAAGCAGGGCCCACTTGGTTAATGAAATTATCCACCTTGTCTTCCCGAACGAGGGAAACCGTGCATCCACCAAATCCGGCACCGGTCATTCTGGAACCGATAACCCCTTCGGTCTTCCAGGCTTCTTCGACCAAAGCATCCAACTCGGGCCCCGTTACTTCATAGTCGTCACGCAACGATACATGAGAGGCATTCATCAGTTGTCCAAACTCCTGAATATTGTCGTTTTCCAATGCCTTCATGGCATCCAGTACACGTTGATTTTCAGTAATAACATGGCGTGCACGCCGAAGAAGAACCTCAGATGACAATCTTTCATATATCTTATTGAACGTGTCGAAGTCGATATCACTCAGCGTTTGATACCTGCCTTCCTTATTAAGCTCTTTCAGGGCTTGCTCACATTCCGACCGTCTTTCATTGTATTTCGAATCGGCAAGTCCCCGCCGCTTATTGGTGTTACTGATTATTATTTTGTAACCGTCAAGTTTCAACGGAACAGCATGCCACTCCAGAGTATCACATTTTAGTGCCAGTGCATGGTCTTTTTTGCCCATTCCAACGGCAAACTGGTCCATAATGCCGCAATTCACTCCTACAAACTGATTCTCGGCATCCTGCGACATTTTAACCATCTCCATCATAGGCAGGTTTCCACCAAAAAGATCATTCACCATCACGGCTGTCACCAACTCAATGGAAGCCGATGAAGACAGCCCGGCTCCGTTAGGAATGTTACCACTATAGAACAAATCGAGCCCTTCGACATTTATCCCCTTCTTTTTAAACTGATCCATGACCCCCAAAGGATAATTCATCCAGGCATCACCCTCCAGGGGTTGACCAATTTTATCCGGGGCAACATCCTCTCTTCTGTCAAGATTGGCAGAAGCAAACCTCAATAAATGTTCGTTATTCTTCCGAACCAATAAATAGGTGCCATAACTCAAAGCACATGGAAAAACATATCCGCCATTATAATCGGTATGTTCACCGACGAGATTCACCCTTCCTGGTGAAAAAAACACGGCTTCAGCAGGTTTTCCATACAGCTTTTCAAAATCCAATTTTAACACTTGTAAATTCATATTTTTATTTTTTATCCAACTGGTGGGTACTGGTTGGCAAATATATAAAAATAACTGATTACAAAAATAAGTTTCAGACCAAAGAATTTCCCATCATCAGGTCGACTTCAACTATAATGAACGCCTGATATTCAATCGTGAAGGATTCTTTATGCACTCATGTTTCCCGGATAAAATCAAACGTGCAAGATTTTTTCCCATCTCAACAAAATCGGTCGACAATGTAGTAATTCCGCCCGCTACTATTTCTTTCAGTCCGGTATCGTTTAGCGAAATAATACCTACATCTTTTCCTGCAATCATACTTTTCCCGGAAATGTCACGTACCAGATTGACAAGATCACGATCATTTGGAATAATGTAAACACTGCCCTTATCGGCAGGGGGATGAAAAGAAGAATTAATTTCATAGGAAAAATCATGATGCTTGCAGAAATCTTTAAATCCGGTTAGAAAACCTTCAGGCTCTTTACCTCCGGGAAAAAGTAAAACCAAACGGTCATATTTTTTTAAAAGATCAAGTCCGGCCACTAACCCGTCATACATATCGTGATGAAAATCCTGATATACACAGGGAAACCGGTTGTTGAGATAATCCGGATTTCTGTCAAGCATGTAAATTCTTTCTTCAGGCAATTGCTCCAACACTTCCAGCAGATTAGGAAGATTTGCCGGCATAATTACATAAGACGTGTAGCGTTCTTTTCTTTCGAGAACCAATGAAGCAAACACTTCGGGATTAAAATGATGGAAAAAAATGTCCACCGTTGCCCTACCCTCCAATTCTTTAATAAAGGCATTATATAAATCTTCTTTAAAGGCATTAAACTCATCAAACAATAATAAAATCTTTTGATCATAATCAACCCGGGTCGTGTCCACATAATAACCCTTTCCCGGAACACTTTGAATGATCCCCCTGGCTTTTAATTCATTGTAGGCCATCAGTACGGTGTCGCGCGATAAATTAAAGGTTCCGGCAATATCATTTACCGATGGCAGTTTTTCCTGTTGTTTCAGTTTTCCCAGGCGGATGGCGTGTACCACCGAATTAATAATCTGACGATATTGAGCTTCGCTCCTGCTCTTGTCAATATTTATCAGTCTTTTCGTCATATAATATCCATTAAGCAAATATGTTCATTTAATGGTTAGATGGTTAGATTTTTATATTTTTAGATTTTTAGATGTAAGATAATCCATATAATGTTGATATACTGAATTTTAACAAACAATACGCTATTATCCATAAACAATTGGTTTGCAGTGCATTGCAAAAATTGAACGAAAATGAAACGAGCATGGCAAAGATTGCCACAATCAGAATATGTATAAGTTCTTACATGCGAGTTCCATCCGACCTAAAAAAATAAATTTTATACGGATGAACCAAAAGTATAAAAAATATCCCAAGGCCTTTGCCAAAATTTAAGGGACTATTGCTTATTGATTTTAACTAATTTTGAGTGTAATTAATACACTTTAACTGCATTTTTAGATTTATTTCAATTCAAAATTTACCTTTGTCATTGTTTTCATATAGGTTCAATTCTATTTATCTATGAGTGTAGTATAAAAAGCATATTTTTGTCAAAATCCAGGCGATTTAAATTTTTGTACCGAAGTTAACTTATTGTTAATGAGGATGCAAAAAATTAAAACAACAACGAGTTTGGCAACAAAGATGCTTTTAGACCGGGCTCATCTATTTAAGGATATATAAAGGCGTACTATTAATCAAACAGAATACATAACTAATAAAAAACAGACGAAGAATGAAAATCCACGAAATTCCAATCTCCGACACTGAAAATAAAGATATCAAACTCTTTGAACTCACCAACAAAGCAGGAACCATTGTCCGGATAACCAATGCAGGAGCATCCGTTACAAGCATAAAAACCAAAGACAAAAATGCAAATTTTTCAGACATTGTACTTGGTTTTGACCATCCGGAAGAATATATTAATCCGAATTATCTTGATAACTGTATTTTCATCGGTTCAACGATCGGAAGATTTGCAAACCGCATAGCAAAAGGAAAATTCAATCTTGACGGAAAAACCTGTAAATTGGAAGCCAATGACGGGCAAAATCACCTTCATGGCGGTTCTTCGGGTTTTCACTCCAAAATATGGAATCCTCACATCGACAACACCGATGCAGGTGAGATACTGGTTATGAATCTGTACAGTCCCGACGGCGATGCAGGATACCCGGGAAATCTAAAAGCGGAAGTAAGATTTTCCCTGAGTAATGATAATGAACTAATTATCAACTACAATGCAAAAAGCGATGCAAAAACACCGGTTAATCTGACCAATCACAGCTATTTCAATCTTAGTGGAAAAGATACAGATATACTTAACCATGAGGTAATGATCTTTGCCGATAAATACACTCCGAAAGATGGGGATATCCCAACCGGAGATATTATCCCAACCCAAAAAACACCTTTTGATTTTAAATCGTTTCACAAGGTTGGCGACCGCTTAGCACTTCTTCCAAAAAGCGGATATGACCACAATCTGGTTATCAATGGTAAGGAAGGATATTTGAAAAGGGCGGCTGTGGTAAAAGAACCGGAATCGGGCCGAACCCTAGAAATCTATACAACCATGCCGGGATTACAATTTTACACGGGAGGCCACCTGGACGGCAGTTATGGAAACTCTTTCCGCCGTTTCAGCAAGTTTGCCGCAATGTGTTTCGAAACGCAGTATTTCCCCGATTCACCCAATCACCCTTCTTTTCCTTCCTGCATTTTTGGTCCTGACAGGCCTTATTCACATACCACAGTTTTTAAATTCGGAATCGAGTAATATTGATTTAAAGAACAATGCCCGGATGTAAAATACAACATCCGGGCTCTGTGCTATATTCACTCAAAACCTACACCTACCTCAAATCTCAAAAAGCTCTATATCAATTATTTAATACTCAGAGTCAGCTATTTGCTTATCAGACCATTTTTCGCAAAAAACTCATAATCAAATTCTAACATATACATCATCTTGCCAACCAATATTAACTACCGGTTACCAGTTGTTAATAACGAGAATTGAGAACTCATCATGTTCGGTATGTTACATACCGATGTCCGATACAGAACAATAAACAGGAATGAGTGCAGTATAAAAAGCATATTTTTGTCAAAATCCAGGCGTTTTAACCCAACTTGTCATCTTGCTATCATAAAATTCTGTATTTCAGTCAGAT